>JANOEC010000057.1:0-32385 GCA_031412995.1 Geobacteraceae bacterium | reverse complement strand
GCCATGAAACGTCTTTCCTCCCTTGCCGGAGCGAGCGCCGCGGTGCTGCTCGCCCTCCCTTTTACCCAACCGAGCGCGCGCGCCGCCGACGTGGAATTAGCCGGGGGCGGACAGGAGGGACCGTCCATGCTGCTGAAACTTTTACGGCCTTTTTCGCTCATTGCCTGCTCCTTTTTACTGCAGGCTACCATCTTAAACTATTGTCCGAAATCTGGGGTCCACTATACTGAAACGTGTATTTGACAAGTTCTATCGTATTCCGGTCCCCGAAGGAGCTGGTGGAACCGGATTGGGTCTGTCAATTTGTAAGGGGATCGTAGAAGCTCACAACGGGAGAATAAGTGCCGAAAATCGTACAGGCGGTGGTCTGAGAATACTGATACTAATACCATTAACCTGAACAAATAAGGAAATAATCAATTGTGCTAAACAATTTAGTGACGGTCGTGTGAGAGAGTTGCATTGGAGTAAACGTTCAAAATGTACTTGGAAAGCTTCACACTCTGTCCGAGTGTAACAGCCTGTTATTTCGAGGTTTACGTGCAAATTCAGGGGTGTGTTAACCTTTCTCTACTATACCCACTTAAAACGGCACTCGTTCTCAATTCAAATTCCCCTCGAAAAACAGCATCTTCCCGGTTATCCCGAATTCCCCATCACAATCGGCGAACACATCCGCAAGAAACGAATGGATCTTGGTCTCCTCCAGAGAGAAGTCGCCGAGATCATCGGAGTCACCGAATCCTCTGTCTGGAACTGGGAACATGGCACCGAACCAGAACTGCAATATAATCCAAGTATTATCAAATTTCTAGGTTATATTCCGTTCGACTGTCCGGATGACACTGTGGGGCGGCTTGCATGGTACAAGCGAGCTATGGGGATGAACTTGGATAACCTGGGTGAGGCTATGGGTAGAGATCCCGAACAACTTTCAGATTGGTTGAGTGGGAGGCATAACCCGTTTAGAAAGAACCGAGAGAAGATAGAGCTGTTTCTGGAACGTCAGGAAATATCCGGGAAGTAAATCGTTATTGGAAAATATCTGCAGGGGATTCCCCGACTGCAACTATCGCAAGTATGCCGAAGAAGAAAACTAGACGGATAGTTTGTTCCCCATCCATGTTATTTCTTCCCCCACAGCGGATCGTCAGCGAATTGCTGCCATATTCGCTCTTCAGGATTCTGCTCGTAGAACTCATCTTCGGCAAAGGAGAAACGGTACGCTGAAATGTAGTCGCACACGACCCGGTAGGCGTCGTTAATTTTCCGGATCGTCTCTGGATCACCATCAAAGCCGGTATCCGGGTGGTGGCGTTTTACCAGTTCCCGATGCCGGGCCTTTATCTCTCTCTGTGAGGCCCGATCTCCCAATCCAAGTGATCTGAGCGCCTTCTGTAAATTGGCATAGGTCATAGCCGAATCTCAGTGGCTCCAGTCAATGATCATCGTATCTGCTCCTAGCTTTTTTTCAACTGCCCCTTTGATGGCAGCGAAGTGCGGACAGGGATACCCGATGGGGTTGCCGTTCTTCATACAGGAAGCGAAGACGATTGCCTCCGCTCCACGGTCAACCATCATCCTGGCCCGGGTGACCGCCTTCTTGCCGGAGCAGCCACCGCACGAGAGAAAACCGACAATCTCCACCGGACCGGTTTCCTCGAAGGCCATTGTCCCTTCCCTGGCCACTTTGAAATCAGTGCTGCCGGGGCACATGTCCTCGGTTAGCTGACAGCGAATGATGCCTACCTTCATACTCCCTCCTCGTCATATTTATGCGCTTTGATAACGACGAAACCTCCAGCACCATACCCGTCACGAACCGTCACGTCAGGCGGTTCTCCTGCTAACAGTGTCTGTCGGTATGAGAAGTCTCCAAAGCCTGCTTGATTCAGTATAACCACCATGTCACTCACCGTATAGAAGGTTGCGTCACGATAGAAGGCACTCTGTTCTTTCTTCTGCTCATAGCTTCGACCCAACTCACTCTCACGGTCGATGAACCCTATAACAAGAGTTCCTCCTGGCTTGAGGATTCGCCACGCTTCCCGGAACGCTTTGAGCACATCATCAAGAAAGCAGACAACCGTGACCATGAGCGCATAATCAAAGCTGCTGTCGGCAAGCGGCAGAGCTTCCGCCTCACCTTCCAGCACTTTTACTCCTCGTTGTCGAGCCAGTTCAGCCATGTGAGGCGACGGATCTACCCCTATGGAGATACCCAATGGCACCGCAAAGCGACCTGTCCCGATACCAATTTCCAATCCATGACCGCTGGCAGGGATGGCGGCCCGTACAGCCGCAAGTTCCGCTTGATAGAGGTCATGATGCCGTTCAAACCAGGCATCGTAGTCGGCAGGTTGTTGATCGAATACTGTGATTTTGGTCATCATCTTTCTCTGCCGCCTCACGGGCGGGTATCAATTCATTATCAGGTGAAGGGTTTTCTGAAGAGCAAACCGTAATGGTAGGGCGGCAGGGCGAAACGGTTCCGCTCGTTGAAACGGAATCCGGCTGCCTTCCCCCACTCGATACACTGCTCCGGTCGAGGACGAATGTCCATCGCTGGGCCACGCGGTGTTGTCGGGTCATAGTTCCAGTGAATCACCGCCAGCATGCCATTCGGTTTGAGAACACGAAGGGCCTCCTTCATCAAGGCCACCGGCTCTTCGTGGTGCAGGATATTGAATAGCAGCGCCGCATCCATGGAGTTGTCGGCGAGTCCGGTGCCGGTGGCGACAAAGTCTCGTAGCGTTACCTCCACATTGTGCACCACGGCATCTTGGCATTTCTGCTGGACGACGGTCGTCATCTCCGGTTCAATGTCCAAGGCATGCACGGTTCCAGATGCTATCACGGCGGCGGCCAGGGTAAAAGTCCCATAGCCGCAACCAAATTCAACCAGGTCTTGAACGCCGCGGTCGAGACCAAACGTGGCCAGCACCTTGGCGGGCTCAAAAAAACCGTCCCACATCTCCTCGTGCGGCATACCGCTGTCACGAACCTTCATTTGCACTCTCACTGGCCAGCGCCTGTTCAAGATACTCCTGCATCCTGCTTGCCGATGTGGCGATATCCAGGGGAACCCATGCATCGTTAAGAAAGACGGTTGTAGCAGCTCTCAGCACATAGTTGGCGGCTTCCGGTGAATCAATCAGATGTATCGATACGTCAATCGCATCACCGAAGTGAGCCTTCATTTTATTGGCTACACCTGTAGCCATAGCACAACTCGTTCAACCAACACTTCCGGTGTGAAATACGACCATTTTCAACATGGGAACCTCCAAGGTATAGATTCAGTTGTGCTCCAATAATGCGGACAGTGCCAGGGCACAGACCCGCAATGCTGTTTCATGACCATCGTCGCCACCCTTTTCAAAATCATCGTCACGGGTGGCCATGGAATTTGTAATATGGGCGAAGCAGATGACTGGTTTGTTGAGGGCTGTGCCCATCGCCAACAAGGCGGCGGCTTCCATTTCAACGGCAGTGATCCCTTCTTCTCGCCTTGCGGTAATGAGTTCAGAGGTCTCACGGAACGGTGCGTCAGTTGTCCAGGAGCTTCCCTGACGGAATAGTACGCCAACTTCGGTCAACCGGTGAGCAACGGCATCTACCAGAGGAGGCGATGCAAAGGCAAATCGCTGCTGGGGTAGATAATGGTAGCTTGTTCCTTCGTCGCGCAATGCCTTATCAATTAGCAGAAACAGGGGAGGTTGGAGGTTTTCAGCGATCAGGCCAGCCGATGAGATCGTGACGAGGGCCTTACAGCCCAGGGCAAAGAGTTCTTCGGCAACGAGTACCGCGAATGATGCACCAACAGTGCCGCCGATAATGCCATATTCTGTGTCGTTCACGTGCCACAGGTAGAGGCGGGTATGGAAACAGGGCCATGACGGTTCCAACGTGGCTCTGCAACTTGCCACCAGGTAGTCCACTAGTTCACCGTCAAAGTCCAGAAGACACCCTTCCGGTACAGTCAGAGATGGCAGGTTCTTTTGTATTCTGGCTGACTCAAGCATGTTGCCGGCAAGGAATACAGGTTCGTCAGTATGGTTGTGTTCAAAGAGAGGGGAGTTAGAGTTAACGGACACAGCAAGCACCTCCTGACGAGTGCTTTTCCCGGTCGAGTTCCTTCTTTGATTTACGAATGGGTGGCTCACCTTCTGCAAGCAGTTCAATGACAGATGAAGTCAACTTCGGACGGCTAACATAATAGCATCGCTGTGCGCCGTCCTGGGCGAAATCTACCAGACGGGCGTTGCGTAGTACCGTCAAGTGTTGGGAGATGTTTGACTGGGAGGCCGGCAGAATGTCTTGGATGTCGGTTACGCATTTGGTGCCTTTGAGCAGTTCGGCCACAATCTGCAGACGCGTCGGGTGGGCGAGGGCTTTGAGCAGCTCAGACCATTCATTGGCAGAATTTGAATCCATAGAGGCTCCTTTAGTACATTCGCATATCCTAATATCATATTGTGTATTCGTTTACAACTGACAAGTTTTTCACAATATTTATCGTTCAATTGTCACTTTTGAACGATGCATTACTGGTTTTATGGACATTTTGCCCTAAAATTGATACGTTGCACCCCACAATACGGGAGAAAACAACATGAAATTAATCTTTAATCTGCTGGCAGTGATTTCCACCGTCTGTTCACTCTCCGCGTACCCTGTATTCGCTGGTCAAACCGCCTGCCCTGAACATTTTGCCGACGGACATGCACCGGAACTGATCAATCAAAAACTCACAGCAAAAACTCGTGAAGTTTGCTATTCCGGATATGCAATTAAACATTCCGGGGTGACCCGAACTCCGCTGTATGCCGCTGAACATTTAACCCGTGACCGCCTTATGCAAGGAAAAGGTCTGAAGCGGCAAAGCAAGTTCCATCCAGACGAGAACATCCCAGGATCGGAACGGGCTGAACTGCATCACTATGCCAGATCTGGTTACGACCGTGGCCATGTAGCCCCATCGGCTGACATGTTCGACATGCAATCACAGTATGAATGTTTTTCCTTGGCGAACATGGTCCCTCAGGTACCTGAAAACAACCGTGGACCATGGGCAGGAATAGAATCTGCTGTGCGGATGATGGCGAAGAGCAAAGGTGATCTGTATGTTGTAACAGGCCCAATTTTCCAGGGCGGTGATGTTCAACAAATCGGTGATGCCGTTATGGTCCCAACTAAATTGTTCAAGGCAATATATGATCCACAAAGAAAGGAAGCCGGGGCGTATCTGATTGACAACACAGCTGATGCCCAACCTCGGAAAGTCACGATTGAGGAACTGGAAAAAATAGCAGGTATCAGCATGTTTCCCTCCGTGGAAGACAGTGTGAAATCCCGCCTCATGCGTTTACCAGACCCAAGATCATATAAAGAGCGAAAACGTAAGGGAGGTCGATGATGTCGAAAAAAATCATCAGCCCATTCAAGAACGAAAGTGAATGCCTTCAGATAGGCTCACTTACTGTTGAGAATCGTGTAGACCGGGTGTCCATCTTTGGCAGCATAGATATTACCCGTGACAAGGAAGGTCTGGCTGTCGCACGGGAACTGAAAAGTGTCCTAGATTTGACCCTGGCAGAACTGGAAAGTGCGGAGCTTCCTGACAAGGTGACACTGAAACCGGCCAAGACCGTTAAGAACCCCTTTGAGTAGGCTGATCACAGCATGGAGCATGGAATTGTCTAAATCCATTGAAGTGACGATCGAACCTGATGATAACTACTACCCCCAACAAAATCAACCCGACCATGACGAGGATGGGGTCGATGTACCTTGGGACAGCATCAACCAGGAAACACTTCGCAACCTGGTTTCCGAATTCGTCACACGGGAGTGGCCAGACACGGAATACTCACTCGATACCAAAATTGATCAAGTGCAGAAGCAACTCCGCATTGGGCAGGCGAAAATAGTCTTCGACCTGGTATCCAAGACCTGTAACATCATTCCGAGCAGGTGACCGCATCGATGGAGAAACGATTTTTCCCCCTCTCCGCTATCACAAAGCGGATCAATGAGCTGCTTGAACCTGCCATCAGCAAGCAGTTCTGGGTCAAGGCCGAGATATCCACTGGCCGAGAACGTGGGGGAGCGTTTTATTGCGACCTGGTTGAAACGGATGCCGGCGGAAAAATCGTCGCAAAGATAGCCTGCACCATCTGGCAGAGAGAACTAGCCACCATAAAGGAGCTGTTCAAGACCAGGAACATGGATCTTGTGCTGACAAATGGCACGGTGGTTGGCTTTCTCTGTTCTCTTCAGTTTAGCCCCCAGTATGGCTTGTCCCTCAGAGTCATCGATGCCGACCCATCGATTGCTTTGGGCGAAATGGAACTGAAAAAGAGGGAGATCATCGAGCGCCTGCAAAAGGAAGGGCTGTTCGAGACGAATAAGGAACGCTTCGTACCGATCCTCCCGATGAGGCTCGGCCTGATTACCAGTGCCGGAAGCGCGGCATACAATGACTTCATCCAGACCCTCACGGCGTCAGGCTACGGCTTCAAGATTTACCTGGCCGATGCTATGGTTCAGGGGGATCAGACAGAGAAATCGATCCTTCGGGCCTTGGATGCCCTTGCCAGACTCGATGTCGACCTTGTGTTTATCATTCGAGGCGGTGGCAGCAAGACTGATCTCTACTTCCTGGACAATGAGGCCATTGCCAGGAAAATTGCCGGATACCCCAAGCCGGTGTGGACCGGTATCGGCCACGAAATCGATACGAGTATCCTGGACTATATCGCCAATCGCTCTTTCAAGACTCCGACGGCGGCAGCAGAGGAATTGGTGGCCCGCTTTGTCCAGATGCGACGACAACTAGACGAGGCAACCAACACCTTGAAAACCGTCTGGGCCTACAGGTTGAAGATAGACCAGGACTATCTGACAAGAGCGGTGACCGGCATTCAGCAAGGGCCGAGAAAACTGCTTGATGTGACAGCAAGCTGCTTGAGGGAGCAGGCACAAGAACTGCGTGCTCGGGTACAGCGGCGGTTGTCAACTGAGCAGATTGGAATAGGAAGACGAAGGGAAAAATTACGATCTCTCCCGCTGACACTGACCAAAAATCACTTGGAACGCCTGGCAGCAAAACGGCAAGAACTCTCATCAGGAGTGACTCACTGTCTTACCCGAACAGGAGAGACTCTGTCCAGACTGAAGCAACGCTTTGAAAAGGAGCGTTTTCTGCGGCGCCTGGCAGTTGAACGTGAGCGTAACGAGAAAAACCGGCAGCAATTAAAAGCCCGGTTCTTTTTGGCATTCAAAATGAAATCGATGATTCTCACGAATATCAAGGGGCGGCTCAAGCAAGAGCGGGTTCTGCAGAGGATTGCTTTGGCTCGTACCAGTCTGAATGACAAAATGGCCACCATGAAAGCTATCGACCCGCAGACAGTTCTGAAGCGTGGCTTTGCCCTTGTCTACAGCCAACAGGGCACTCTTGTCCGATCCATTACTGATGTCGCTGAAAAGCAGATAATTCAAACCCGCTTAGCTGATGGTTCTCTGATCAGCGAAGTTACTGCAAAGGAGATAAACCATGAGTGACCCTACTGAACCTACTTATGAGCAGAAAGTTGAAAAGCTGGACGAGATTCTGACCAAGCTTGACAATTCAGAGACCCCCATCGACAAACTTGCAGAAGATGTCAAGGAAGGAACCCGGTTAATCAGGGAACTGGACAAAAAGCTCAAACAGGTTGAGACTGAAGTGCTTGATGCCTTTAAGGAACTGGAAAGCGACTGATATCAATAGAGGACACGGCAAATGACCAAGGCAGACATTGTTGAAAAAATCCATACCAACACAGGAATGACCCAGAAGGAGTCAATGGAAATGGTGGAGGCGGTCTTTTCCATCATGAAAGCGACGCTCGAAACCGGGGAGACTTTGAAAATCTCTGGTTTCGGCAGTTTTGTGGTGAAACAGAAAAATGACCGGCGGGGCCGTAATCCACAGACTGGCGAAGCTATCACCATTGAGGCGCGGCGCATATTAACCTTTAAGCCAAGCACTGTGCTGCGCGATGCAATCAACAAGTAGAAATTACTGCCACGACGAGGAAGTAACCTCATGAAGTTTGGAATTCGTACCCCGTCTCTGACGAAACGGATTGCCGCACGGACATCATTGAAGAGATACGTCCGGCAGTCGTTGGGGCTCAAAGCTCCGAGAGGATGGGGTTGGCTGACGAATCCCAAGAAGGCAGCCTATAACAGAGTCTACAATCGGACGTCTGTTGGTTGCTTGATTCCGTTGACAGTAATTTTCGTAATTATTTCCCTTGCGGTATTCGCTTTGGCGAAGATTCGATAAAAAAGGATTACGTTGGAAAAGACAGCCAATAACGAACCGATGAATCCGATTGAAGCGGAGATCGCTGTAACAGGCCTCCATGCGACTGGCGATTACAAGGTGTTGCGCAGAATGAACCTGAGCCAGGATAACCGTTTCGCCGGTAAGAATATAGCCAATCCCAGGATCGGCCTCTGCCTTGACACGGAAACGACCGGGTTGAACCATGCGTGCGATAAGATCATCGAATTGGGGATAGTGGCCTTCCAGTATGATCCGTTGACGGCAGAAATCATAAAAGTTGTCGACAGGTATGCCGGATTTGAAGACCCAGGATTTCCACTTTCGGCAGAAACGACTGCAATTACCGGCATCACCGACGACATGGTGTCTGGTAAGTCCTTCGATGACACCCAAGTATGCCGACTCGCCGAACAGGCAAGTCTGGTAATTGCTCACAATGCTGCGTTTGATCGCAAGTTCGTGGAAGCCCGCTACCCTGTCTTCTCCGGAATGCCTTGGGCCTGTTCTATTACACAGATTGACTGGCATGCAGAGAGGATAACCACCCGAGTCTTGGAATATCTGCTTTTCAAATTTGGCTGGTTCATTAATGCCCACCGTGCCTTTGATGATGCCGAAGGTTTGCTTGGTCTTCTCCTGGAAACATTGCCAGTTAGTGGCGCTCCTGTTTTCAAAGCACTGATTGACAAATATGAGGAGATCACCGCGAAAATCTGTGCTGTAGGAGCCCCCTTTGACAAGAAAGACGTACTGAAACAGAGAGGATACCGCTGGAACGACGGCAACCAAGGAGGGTGCAAGGCATGGTGGATATGTGTTCCCGGGTATATGGAGAGAGAGGAACTCGCCTGGCTTGCCAACGAAGTTTATCCTCGTGGTGTTACGGATAGCGTTGAGATTACCAGTATCAATGCCCTCGATCGGTTCTCAGTTAGAGATTTTTAACTTAGTTCGATATTGTTTGCAAGTTATTCAAACAGGCGAGTGGATTATATGCGACCCCTGAATTCCAGATAGGAATCGCCATGATTTATATCAATGGATTCAATCCGCAGAATACGGAGGCAACAGATGATCCTTACTGACAACGAGACCAAAGTCGATCTCCTCAATAACGAAGCGATTGCAGCAACTATCATCAACCTTCTCCGTGATCGTCCCGACGAGCCAATAACTGTCGGTGTACATGGCGATTGGGGTGCTGGCAAATCGAGTGTACTGGAGATGATAGAGGCAGGCTTCGAAGGGGAAGCGAAGGTTCTGTGCCTCAAATTTAATAGCTGGCGCTTTCAGGGATTTGAAGATGCCAAGATCGCGCTCATAGAGGGTATCGTTACGGGCCTCATAGAGAAACGGCCTGCCCTCACCAAGGCATGTGAAGCGGTCAAGGATATCTTTCGCCGTATCGATTGGCTCAAGGTGGCCAAGAAGTCAGGCGGGCTTGCCTTTACAGCCTTCACCGGAATCCCGTCGCCGGATCAGATTCATACAATTATCGGAACATTGGAGGGCTTTCTCTCCGATCCGACAAGACTCGCCTCGAAAGAAAATATCGAGGCTGCCATTGGGGGGGTAAAAGGCTTGTTGAAGCCGAAGGACGACAGCAATTCGAACAATGTGCCGGAGGAGATTAGCGCATTCCGAAAAGCTTTCGATGAACTCCTCGTAAAAGCTGGCGTCGAGCAACTCGTCGTTCTCATCGATGACCTCGATCGCTGTCTCCCCGATACGGCGATAGAGACACTCGAAGCCGTGCGTCTCTTCGTTTTTACGTCACGCACCGCTTTCGTCGTTGCTGCAGATGAGGCGATGATTGAGTATGCCGTCCGTAAACACTTTCCAGATCTTCCAGACTCCACAGGTCCACAAACCTACGCTCGAAGCTATCTAGAGAAACTCATTCAGGTGCCCTTTCGAATCCCAGCGCTAGGTGATACCGAAACGCGCATCTATGTCACGCTTCTGTTAGTGGGTGCCGAGCTTGGTGAAAAAGATGTGGCATTCAATGACTTGATTAGCGCCGCCCGCGAACGATTGAAACGACCGTGGATGTCGGGGGCTCTTGATGCGGCAACAGTTCGGACTGCTCTTGGTGACAAGGCATCACACGCTAACAACGCTTTAGCGCTCAGCGATCAGATCGGACCGATATTGGCCAATGGAACGAAGGGTAATCCCCGTCAGATCAAGCGATTTCTTAATACACTTTTCTTGCGGCAACGTACTGCCGAAGCGCGAGGGTTCGGGGACGATGTAAAGCTGCCTGTTCTTGCCAAGTTCATGTTAGCTGAGCGCTTCCTCTCGCGACTCTTCGATCAGATTGCGGCGGCCGCAGCCGCAGCACCAGATGGCAAATGTCCGGACCTGGCGACACTCGAAGCAGCGGCTACAGCAAAGGAAGATGTGAAGGATGCGGCCAAACCTGAAAAGATCGCTGGCAAGGGGACTGATACCGCCAAAGACATAACCAAGCAGGAACCCGTTAAATCCATCGAGAGCGCGCTTCTCAGTGAATGGCTTTCCTCACCCGCTATCAAAGCCTGGGCGGCCGTACTACCCATGATCGGTAGTGAGGATCTTCGCCCCTACCTTTTTGTCGCAAAGGACCGAAAGGATTACTTCGGCGCAGCTTCGGTGCTAGGCCACTTGGCTGCCGTCGTCGATCAGCTCTTCGGCGGAAAATTTGCGGTACAGGGCCTTGAAGCCGACCTGAAGCGCCTCGCTCTTCCCGAAGCTGCGCAAGTATTCGAAGCCGTCCGCGGCCGTATCGTTGGTGGAGACAGTTTCGATACTGAGCCTACGGGCGTGGAAGGATTGGCGGTACTCGTCAAGGCCCATCCTACGCTTCAAGGAAGCCTCATTGATTTTCTAGAGGCATTGCCCCGAGACCGACTGGGTCCATGGGTCTGTAGTGGATGGGAAGGGGTGCTCAAGGACGCCGACGCGTCTCAACGATTCAATCTTCTCCTCCAGACGTGGGGTAAGGATGGCAATGCAATACTAAAGGTCGCGGCTGCGGGCGTGTTTCGGACACGTCAGGGGGGCCGCTAATGGGTACATCTAGCGCGTTCGGTGGTCAGGGTGGTAGGACGCCTCTAATTCCAAGTTGGCTTGACGATGGTGGAGCGCCGCCGGTTGCCCCGGATGGGGCACCCCCTGACGGCGGTCCACCGCCTGTTGCTCCAACGCCCGACACACCAACTACACCACCAGCGCAGCCACCAATACCACCCATGGCCGATCCCACCCGCTTTTCGGTAGCACGCAACAACTTCTCGCGTTTCGTTGGTTCTGGTGGGAATGACCGCAGAAATCTTGGTCGAGCTGTATCGCACTATGTGGGCACGTCCTCAGGCGGAGCGAGAACCGCAGCTGCAAGGATGGGATCGGCGCGAGGAGCCAGTAGTCGCCTCCTCGGTTTTCTATCCGACGCTGTTACACGAGGTGCAACCGAAGCCCTTCGTGCTCTTAATCTCGGGGCACTCGCCGGTCGTCCAATCGAAGAGATATTTCTTGGTCTATCGGACTATGTATGCCCTGACGGCGGTTCGATCGACGAAGGTATCGCGCGCGAAGCGTTCATCGAAACGATCACGGACCTTGCAGGCGCGGGTATAACAGATTTTGATGGGCTCACCGCCGATCAGATGCAAACCGTTTTTGAGCTTTACGCAACAAATGCCATAGAAGCGCGACTTTGTAACGACATCGGTATGAAGACGATTACGCTGCCTTCAAACAGCCGAGTAGTTGCACGCGTACAGGAGCAATTGAAAGATTTTATACGTCGGGGAGTTGCTGATGCGCTCACCACAGCGCGTGCCGCTGCAGCCGCGCTCACGCCGGATCGGGTATTCCAATTCGTTGGGAGTGTCTACGAGCAGGCATTCGCGATCTTGCAGATCATGGGCGATGCAGAAGCGGAGGGCGCATGAGGCGACACGTCATTATAGGTCGGTATGGTAGTGGCGACCGTAGCAGATTCCCTCTCGGAGAGGGTGAAGTTGAAACCCGACTTGATTTAGTTGCCGGTGAGCAATCACTCGATCATGGTATCGGCCGTGCGCTCAACGATCTTTCCCGGATTGGCGTTTACCCCTCAGAGATCGGTGTGGATGTTCTGGTCCTAGCTGCACATGTTCATGCAGCAGATACCCGAATTTCACGCACTAGCGAGTCCCAAGATGGATGGACCCGCGAAATCCGACTAATCGTTCCGGTCTCCGATCCCGAACGCTGGACAGCCGTCGAGCCAATCTTAGTCCGGATGCTGAACTTCCTCACAGGTGACCGCTGGTCGCTCGCGTTTAGAGCCCGACCGCGTCGCTTCGCTAGAGTTGCGCGAACAAGTCCTCCACGGCTCTTTGGACCTCCGTTCGATGATCTCGCTCTCTTTTCCGGTGGACTGGACAGTCTCATTGGAGCTCTCGACGCCCTGGAGGGAGGTCGTACGCCGCTCCTAATCAGCCATGCTGGGGATGGTGCAACGAGCGACGCGCAAACTACGATCTTTGACGCGTTAAAGACGCACTATCAAGGTCGCGCTTTCGATCGCTTACGTCTCTGGATGGCGTTCCCGGACGGTTTTGTCCGCGGGTCGACCGGAGAGAACACTACGCGCGGCAGATCCTTCCTTTTCTTCGCTCTGGGCGTTTTCGCCGGCAGCGGCCTTGATACACCGTTTACTCTCAAGGTACCAGAAAATGGTCTAATTGCCGTCAATGTTCCGCTCGATCCGTTACGCCTCGGCGCGCTGAGCACGCGCACGACCCATCCTTTCTATATTGCCCGTTGGAACGAAGTACTTCAAGGACTGGGTCTGAATAGCCGCATTGAGAACCCATATTGGGACATGACGAAGGGTGAGATGGTAACCGCATGCGCCAATGGCACCTTGCTACGTCGGCTAGTCCCCTCGTCGCTATCCTGCGCCTCCCCAACAAAAGGTCGCTGGCAAGGTCTTGGCACTCAGCATTGCGGATATTGTCTGCCGTGTCTTATCAGGCGAGCAGCGCTTGTCGCGGGGTTGCGCCCCGATTCCGACCCGACCATCTACACTGTCGATGATCTGACAACCCGCGTTCTCGATACGCGGCAATCGGAGGGTGTTCAGATTCGCTCCTTCCAGCTTGCAATTGAACGGCTTCGAGCTAGACCGGGGTTAGCGCCAATACTCATTCACAAACCGGGTCCACTCTTCGATGAATCTCCGGTACGTCAGGAAGCTATTGCTGGAGTCTATCGACGTGGGCTTGAAGAAGTCGGTGCGCTGCTGGCGGGCGTGAGGACACAGCCGAGATGACAAATGATCTTCAATCTGTTGGAGTGGATTTCCATAGTCATCTGGATCTATATCCTGACCATGAGGCTGCGATCGCTAGGGCCGAAGCAGCGCGAATTTACACTCTTACCGTTACCACGACGCCGAAAGCATGGCCGCGCAATCACGAACTCACTCGCAACACCCAGTATGTTCGTGCCGCGCTCGGCCTTCATCCGCAACTTGTCGCCGAGCGTGCCAGCGAGCTGTCGCTATGGGAGCGTTATCTGCCCGAGACCCGCTATGTCGGCGAGGTTGGCCTTGATGCTGGCCCACGCTTCTATAAATCGATGGAAGTGCAGAGACTCGTGTTCCGCACCGTCCTTGAGAGATGTGCAGAAGCTGGTAGAAAAATCCTCTCCGTTCATAGCGTGAGGAGCGTTCCCACTGTCCTCGATATGATCGAGCAGTATCTCCCACAAGATCGTGGCGTTGTAGTGCTTCACTGGTTCACCGGAAGCAAAAGTGATGTAAGGCGAGCAACCGCACTCGGCTGCTATTTCTCTGTCAATTCCGAAATGACACGCGCTGATCGAGGCCGAGTCCTTGTCGCCGACCTGCCGATGGATCGCATCCTCACGGAGTCGGATGGCCCTTTTACCCATATAGATGGACATCCAGCCGAACCAATCGACATGCGTGTGACAAATGAATTAGTCGCCCGCGTTAGAAACGTGTCTGCATATGATATGGCTAAGACTATTCAAGTCAACCTTCAATCCTTGCTGCGTTGATGCAAGAATGTCCGGAGCAGTTTGTGTTTATGAATGATAGGACTTTCAGCAGGTTAGCATATATAAAAGTCAAAATTCACTCCACGGAGGACATATGAACAAATCGGATCTCGTAGCAAAGATTGCTGAAGGTGCGGAGCTTACTAAGGTTCAGGCCGAAAAGGCACTCAACAGCTTCATCGCTGAAACCATAGCCGCTCTTAAAGCCGGCGACAAAATTACTCTCGTCGGTTTCGGTACATTCAGTGCCGTCACTCGTGCCGCACGTACCGGCAGAAATCCCCAGACCGGCAAAGCCCTGAAAATTACTGCCAAGACGAATGGCAAGTTCTCACCAGGCAAAGCGCTGAAGGATCTGACTGCCAAGCCTGCCAAAGCATCAAAGGTACCAGCCAAAAAGAAGTAGTCAAAATGGCGGTGAGTTAAGTAGTCGAAACTTCATCACTTGTAGAATTCATCGATAACATCATCCGGTAAAAGGTCAAAATCATCAGCAATTTTGATCTGACCCTTTGCTATACCAAAAAGTCTGATCGGTTCAATACAATCAGCGGTATCGTTTTTCGGGCTGTTGACCCTTGGGGAGACTGGATATGCACTCAAGAGGTCGGAAGGACAAGGTTGGCAAAGCGCCTTCAATGGTGCGCCATCTGTCAGCTTGGGGTTGAGCCACATCGCATGGTCTTCATGGCTCAGAATAACCGGCATCCTGTCATGTATGGGTGCCATCAGCTCATTCGCGCTTGTTGTCAGGATGGAACAGGACTCTATTACATGGCCATCGCTTCCTTGCCAATGTTCCCATAACCCAGCAATCGATACTGGACTTTCATCGGCCATCCGAAAATACCACGGCTGTTTTCTTTTCCCATCCTGCCGTTGCCATTCGTAAAATCCTCCTGAAGGAATGACGCATCGACGGCGCTTGAAGGCCGACCGGAATGACGGCTTCTCTGCAGCGGTTTCCGACCGTGCATTGATAAGACTGTTACCGATAGAGATGTCTTTTGCCCAGGAAGGGATGAGTCCCCACCGAACGAAGGTCAGCTCTCTACTACCTTCCACATCCTCCCTGACAATGGGTATTGTCTGGGAGGGAGTAACATTGTATCTAGGGTGGAGTTCCCGCTCTATCTTTCTGACGATCCCATAGATTTCGGTGATCATTTCTGGGGACAGATCAATAACTAGACGACCGCACATGAGTTACCTCAACGGGACTTGAGCTATCCATTCTTTGATTACTTCAGCCGTTGCAAGCTCGCCAAAAACATAGATGGATTTGTTTGAAAGTTCAGCGCCTTTGCCGCCTTCGTAAACAATACCAAGCATCCCATAGTGTTCGGATGTACTCCAGAAAATAGGACCACCACTCATGCCGCTGTAGTCAATATTTTCTGGAATATTGTCAATTTCGCTGAACATGGTGAAACGGCCTGTCGGAACCGCTTGTAATTCAGCCAAAATTTCAACTTGTGGCATAGAAACTCTGAAACCTGTATTTTCTTGTATTCTGTATTTCATTGTCTCCGGAAATCCTATGGCATAACCATATGATATTCTTTGAGGTAAATTATTGTTTTGATCAAGGTCAATTGGTATCTTGCCTATAGCTAGTGGGAAATCTGGCCTCAGTTCTCTTATTGCTATATCAAGATTTGGCATTCCCATCTGAGGTTTTGGTCGAACAAATCTATCAAGAACAAAATAAAAACCGTTCACCATGGTTCGCATAGAATGGCTATCAAGATTCCCTGATTTATCAATCTGACTTCTATAGTGCTCGATTACATGCCAGCAAGTAATTCCAAAAACTTTTCCGTCAGATTTGACGAATGTGAGAGTTCCGTTCCGAAGGTCATCGCTTGGCTTGGCAAAATCGAACCTACCATCATTGGTTGTTGCGAAATTTTGAGTAACTACCAGAGAGGCGCAGTGAATGGATGGATTCTTGTATAATTGTTCGCAAATTGTGTACTTCATTTACAATCCATTTTTTATTCAAAGTTTTACGCAAACATAAATTTCCGGGGCATTGAACAATTATTAACGTGCGGAGCCAGATTCATTTTTCACAATTTTCAGACGCATTGAACATTTCTTATCCCCTCCGGTTTCCATGCCGGCGAGATCACATGCGAACCTTTCTCCTCATTGTTACCCAAAAGACTGCCATACGTCACGGTAAAATCGCCGAACCGATCATTAACCGTATCCATTGCGTTGATCATGAAGGCCTTCCGGCGTTCCTCCTCAAACAGGGGCAACTGTTCGCGCTGGTAACAGAGGTTGGTGATTCTTACCCCCAGCAGGCGAACGGGCTGTTCCAATTCAATGCTATCCAGGATCTTAATGGCGCCCTGGTAAATATCATCACTCTGGTTGACATGACAGGAAAGGGTTTCCTGTTTTCCGAAGGTGCTGAAGTCGGCATAACGAATGGTCAGATGAACCGTCTTGCCGGCCACCCCGTAGCGCCGAGCCCGACGCCCAACCATTTCTGAGAGCTGCAGCAGGTAACGCAGGATCTCGTTTCGGCTGCTGATATCCCTTTTGAGGGTCATTGAATGCCCGACGGATTTAACTTCCTCGGCATCTTCTGCCGGGATTACCGGGGAATCGTCAATCCCTTGGCCCATCTGCTTCAACCGGCTACCGATGATACCGAATTTTCTCTTCAACCGTCCCTCATCGCAACGCCCCAGATCCCCGCAGGTATAGATGCTCATCATATTGAGATGTCGCTCCATTTTTTTACCGATGCCGCACAGTTCCTTTATCGGCATATGTTCCAGAGTTGAACTGACTTTATCGGGCGTGATGATGGTAAGCCCGTCAGGTTTCATCATTTCCGAGGCAAGCTTTGCCAGCAGCTTGTTCGGAGCAATGCCAATTGAACAGGTAATATCGAACTGGTGCTTGATCCGTGCCTTGAGCAGATAGGAGATGTTTTCAGCACTGTTGAAGATCGACAGAGAATGGGTCACGTCCAAGAATGCTTCGTCTATGCTGAAAACTTCTACCAAGGGAGTGTAGTCCAGCATCATCTTCATGATTTGAGCAGAGGTGTGGGTATATTTCCGGTTGTCAGCCGGTACCATGATAACTTCCGGGCAGAGTCGTTTGGCCTCGTACAGCATCATGCCGGTCTTGACCCCGAATTTCCTGGCCTCATAGCTTGCCGTGAGGATTACTGTTCGCTGCTGCGAACCTGTGACCACGATAGGCTTCCCTTTGAGGTCGGGGTTGTATGACTGTTCAACGGAGGCAAAAAAGCTATTCATATCGAGATGCATGACAACCCGGTTGTCCATCACTTCACCTCTATCCCGTTCAAGAGCCAGCTTTGGTTGAGCGTGTTATAGACCAGATCGTAGAGGGCTTCACCGTCCGTAACAGAAAAATGCAGGAGCGTTGCGGCACCAGTCTGCTCCTTCCAATGATACGTTGTCTCCAGGATGGTATGCTTGCGGTTATGCCAGTCGAACCAGACCGGCTTGATCAGCCTGCCAGGGGTAAAGATCGTGGCTATCCGTATTTGTTCCTTGATTCTCTCCACGATCTACTCCAACTGACGATAAATTCCGACTACTTTGCCAACTATCGACACGGTTTTCTCTGGGCCCACATATATCGGTTCCATATTGGGGTTGGCGGGTTGCAAACGGATGCGATTCGGTTCGCGGTGAAACCACTTGAGGGTCGCCTCCCCATCCACCATTACGACCACAGTATCGCGGTTCTCCGCCACCGGTTGAGGACGAACCAGCGCGAGGTCACCATCAAAAATCCCTGCACCGATCATTGAGTCACCCTTCACCCGCAAAAAAAAGCAGCCATCCCCTTTAACCTGCCCCTGATCAACGGAAAAGAATCCCTGGATATCTTCGACCGCCGGTTGTAAGTGGCCGGCGCGAACCGTGCCAACGATTGGTAGGGAAATTGACTGCCCTCCGTGTGACGTAAGCACTATCCCGCGGGATGCCCCTGTTTTTTTGAGCCATCCTTTTTTTTCGAGCACTTCAAGATGCCGATTCACCCCGGAAGGGCTGCTAACACCAAGGTGAGCCGCGATGTCACGCACTGTCGGTGAGTATCCATGCGTCTGCGTAAAACGGGTAATGAAGTCCAATACCTTTTGCTGCCGGTCAGTAAGGGCGATCAAAGCACTCTCCTCAAAATAGTGTACACCTGTTCACTATATACTCTCGATCATATCTTCTTGTCAAGACGGTGCCACCTTCCCCCCTACAAGATTATCAGTCAGGAGGAACGAATGTGTCGATTACCAGGCATCTGCCTGCTTATGATCAGTCTTGTCTGCGTGCCGATCCAGGCCCGTGCTTTCTGCTTCGAGGAGGCCGGGAGTCAATACGGCATATCGCCACAACTGCTCTGGAGTATTGCCAAGACGGAGAGCAACTTCAACCCCCGTGCGATCAATCGCAACAGTAACGGAACCTACGATTACGGTCTGATGCAGATCAATTCAAGTTGGGCCAAGAGACTTGGCAAAACATGGAATGAACTGGGAGAGCCATGCACGAATGTAAAGGTGGGAGCCTGGGTGCTGGCCCAATGTATTCAGGATTATGGCTACACTTGGCGGGCTGTCGGTTGTTACAACTCGCGCACCCCGTCGAAGGGGGACCGTTACGCCGGAAAAGTGTATCGCATCCTCGCTGAGCATACGAAACCACAGGCGACGACGCTCATCGCAGCTATCAGCACGCCCAGAATCGATTCACCCTGGGATGAGGTGTTCGGCAATGCTGTCCGCTGATCTTCTCCACAAATACGGATTGCCGGAGGACGAGATTGTCGATGCTGTTGAATGCGCTGTGGCAAGGACACTGATGGCAGCTTTTCAGAGGACGGTTACTGTCAGGGCAGAGGGTGAACTGGAAATAATTGCCTATCCCAAGCTGGGACACCCGGTCGAAATGCAGTTGAAGGACATTCCCAAGAAGCTCCGCCGGCATATCATTCACAGTGTCGAAGCGGAACTGCAAAAACGCCAGATCCTGCTGGAAGCAAAAAAACTGCAGGAACTTCAGGGGAGGGTTTTTTGTGGGGCCGTTGGGCGTATCGGTTCCCGAGGTACATTACACGTAACTCTGGAAATTGATGATTTACTTAAGCCTCTGATCCTGTTCGGGGAATGCCCATTACGCTATCAGCCGCCACATGAACGTTCCCGTTATCGCATAGGTGAGCAGCGCAGCTTCCTGGTGACAAGTGTGCGCCCCGTCATGGTGGGAGGCGACATTGCAAAGGTTCGACTCATCCTGAACCGGACATCTCGTGTTTTGCCGGCTCTGCTGCTTCAGGACCTGACCGGTATTGCAGGGATCAAATGCCGACGGCGTATCGCCGGAGGGTTCAGTGAAGTTGTTACGCCGGTTCGGATACCAAAAAAATCGATTAATACAGTCGGAAAGGAGTTGAGGGAACATGTTCAAGTCCTCATCACCCCATAGAACCACCAACCCGGAATTCATGACCTCCATCGGTAACGGAGTCCAGATGGAACGACCGACCCGGATCGTTCCGATTTCGATCCCTGATGAATACCGAAAACGGCACATGTTCGTATTTGGCACTACCGGGGTCGGCAAAACTCGACTCTGCGAGAACCTTATCGAGCAGGACATCATGAAAGGCAACAGCGTGGTCTACTTCGACCCCAAAGGTGACCAGCAGATCTTCACCAAGATCTTCGAGGTTGCCCGTAGGGCGGAGAGACTCAAGGATTTGATGCTGGTAACGCCGATTTTCCCGGAATACTCAGCGGTCATCGATCCTATGGCCTATTACTTCATGCCGGACGAACTCGTCGGCCATATCGTTTCAGGCATCCAGGGCGGACGTGAGCCATTCTACCGCAACATTGCAAAGGAAATCACTACTGCCATCATCTCAGCCAACATCATCATCGCCGATTGGGAAAAACGTCTTCCCAAGCAAAATATGGATGCTATCAGACAAAGCATTCGCCGCTCATCATTGAGCAGCACAATGGGGCTACTGCAGGAAATCAAGACACCCGAGGCGCTGCTAAACGCCGGCATGATCCAGGACATCCTTGAATCTCCCCAGGAGTATTATTCGAAGGTGTCGTCAACATTACGCACCTGCTTGATGGAGCTTTCCTCCGGGAACATCGGCAAGATTATCGGCCAAGCCGACAGCAACCGCTTCATCAGCCGACTTGAACGAAAGAAAGGGGTAATCATGGTCGTGCACACCGGTACCATGATTACCAGGGAGGCAGCCACAACACTTGGCAAAGTCCTCTTGTCGATGATCCAGTCCTTTATCGGCAGGGTCTATCTTTCAGACAAGCAGAAAGTATTCCCACCGCTGTCCATCTACATCGATGAGGCCCAGAGCCTGTTCTACCAAGGTATTGAGGACCTTTTCGCCAAGGCTGGATCAGCAGACGTAATGGTGCATGCCTTTGCCCAGTCCGTGAACCAAATATATGCCGCTATTGGTGAGGAATACGGCAAATCGATCCTCGACAACACCAACACCAAGATCTTCATGCGCTGTTCTGATGCTGAAACATCCGAGTACGTCGTACGGCATTTCGGCGTGCGCAACGTGCTGACCGGCATTTTCGGGTCCAACCAGGTTACTACCCGTGAGGTGGAACAGGACATTTTGAAAGTGCAGGATATTCTGGGGCTGCAACCAAGGGAATTCTACATGCTGACCTACTCCGGTAGGTACAAGGGTGTGACTCGTGATGCCAGAGACCCGCAGTTGAAGATAGTCTTCCCGTCGGCGCCATCTTCCATAACCATGAGCAGAGGGGCCGCATGATAATCCTGCTCTACTGCTGTGGCGTTATCGGTTTCCTGATGGTCACTTACAACCTGTGGCGAATTTTAACCAGGCGTCCGGCTGAAGTAGAGCAAGAACCGTGGGTTCCACTGTCAATTTCGGAACTGGAACCGGATGATGACCTGCCATGCACCGACCTCGCCACGGTATCTTCAGTATGGACAGGCCGTGTTGTTCACTTCACTGATCTGTCTCGACTCTGGCGTGAACCCACACCAAAACAGGAGGAGGAAGCCGCATTTCCAAGACCGACATTCCGGCATTCGGAGATTGAAGAGTTCTACAGGGACATTGTGGAACCGGAACCGCTTATCAATGGGAAGCGTAAGACTGTGATCGTCTATCTGCTTAAGATCCTCGACGCGGAAGGTACATGCCCCTCGGTTGTCGGAATCAAGAAATATGCAGCTGTCGGCAAGCAGATATCTGATCCGGATTCGGCGTACGGAGCTGCAGCTCTTGCCCAACTGGCTACCATACCGCTCTATCGGCATTCCCTGGGGGTTGCCCGCAAGTTCGTAGAAAAGAACTCTGAAAGAATCATGCTACCTACGATCCTCATCGTGTCACTGGCGCATGACATCGGGAAAATTCCCTCTTTCCACAGCCAGTATTATTCGACTGCAGATCATCCGCAAATAGCGCTCATCATACTTGCGAGCATTCCGGAATACGTTGCGCTGTCGAACAGGGATGAACTCGACAGCATCATCCGCAACCATCACCAGATAACGCCGAACAACCCTCTCACGGCCTGTTTGAAACGGTGTGACCAGGAGTCTCGTAATGACGAGATGGGATCTTTTCTTGGGCAGATGGCGCAGGTGAGGGCTTCCGAAGAAAGTTCGCTGCCAATAGTTGAGTCACTGCCACAACCGGATGTGCCTGTCGCTAAGGAAAAAATTTCGCAGGAATGGGATCACCCGCTCGGATCTCCAGAATCGGGAAAGTACGTTCCCCAGAAGATAAAGCTTCCTGCATGGTTCAATGCCGATGCGATCCTTGGTGGCATCCACGGATTGATCAACCAGGTGGAGAAAACTTCGTCCGGAGTCAAGTGGCTGGCAGTTTCACTGCCGAACGGGTTGGTCTATGTGAAACCAGAAGCACTTTGGCAGGTGATCCATCAAGTTAGCGATGGTGATCCCATGATCTTGGTGGCTGATGCTGATGAAGAAACCAAACGTAATCTTCTCCATACTGTCGTCTGGGAACTGAGTGCCTCCAGAGATGCCATTGCCACGGAACTCATGACCAATGCTTACTACACAACGAATGCATCCATCGTGTCGAATAACGATAAGTCATTCAACAAACTCCTGATCCCGTTCCGGGTCGATGCCTTTGGTGTGCTCACCTCTGAACTGGAAAGCACCAAACCCCCGGTCTTGAGAAAAATAGTCAAAGACATCAGACCGAAGCATGCGGAGGACAAAGAATGAGGAGACTGATACTGGCCTCTATTCTCCAACTCTCCGTGACCACCGCTTCTGCCGGCTACTATGCCGACTCGGCCAAGGGCTGGTGGTGGTACCAGAAAGAACCAGAGAAGCAGGCCGAAAAGCAGGAAAAGAAGAAGAAACCGCCCAAGAGCACGCCATCGCTCAAGGATTATTCTTATGAACAGGTTTGGGAGATGCATCCGGACCAGTTCCAGGAGTTTGCCGAAGTATTGAAAAAGAAGGCTGTCCAGAAGCCGAGCGAAGAAAACGTGAAGGAGTACTTCGAGGTACAGGAAATCGCCCGTAAGAAGGCGCTTGCTTTTTCCAACGTGGCTCAGTTTGTCTGGCAGAAGTACCCGGAGCTGACCACCAAGAAGGACTACCCGATCACGACTCCCGGCAACCTGGCCCGGATCTCCCAGATCAATGAGGAGCGGCAGCGCATCCTGCGGGACAACCGGGATGACTTTGCCCTGATTTATTTCCAGAGACCTGACTGCAGCTACTGCGATGAGCAATCCCGCATCCTTGACTGGTTCACCAACGAGACCGGCTGGACCGTGAAGAAGGTCAACATCAGTGAGAACCCGGGACTCGCCGCCAAATTCAGCGTGGAGATCACGCCGACCCTGATCCTGATCCAGAAAGGGAACCAGGATTATCTACCGGTCTCGGCAGGCGTCATTTCCGCCGACGAGATCGAAGACAAGGCATACCGGGCCGTGCGCCTCCTCAAGGGTGACATCTCCCCGGAGGAATATTCGCTCTACGAATTCCAGAAGGGAGGCAGTTTCGACGTGAAGAAACGCCGTCTTCAGGAGGAGCGGCCATGAGTCTGCCGGTACCACTGCAACAGAAAAGAGGTGTCAGTGTGAAACGAACCGTTATTACCAGAACCGTCGCTGCCTGCCTGGCGGCAACCATTGCCTTGAACCCGGTGCTTTCCTGGTCCGGCTGGGTCGATGACTGGGTGCAGCAGAAAAGCTCCACTTCTCCCAGCTATTATGAAGGGTCAAAGCGTGGCTACTACACTGGCGGCAGTTTTTCTGCCAGATGGGCGAACACCGATGACCATCTGTTTACTGCCTCGCTGCCCAAACTGAAGTCCGGCTGCGGTGGTATCGACATGTTCCTCGGCGGCTTCTCGTTTCTGAACGTGGATTACCTGGTGCAGAAACTCCAGAACATCCTGTCGGCAGCTCCGGCGGCAGCCTTTGACATTGCCCTGAAGACCCTGGCACCCCAGGTTGCCGATACCATCAAGAGTCTCGAAGCAATCACCGACCGGCTGAACTCGCTGCAGTTGAACGACTGCAAGGCGGCCAAGGCGTTGGTGGCCACTGCTGCCAGTCCGTTTTCGTCAGTCATGTCCGACAGCCTGAAGGCGGAGATGAAGACGGCCCAGACCGACTTCATGGTGTCGAGTGGTGCCAAGGATCTTTATCAGGATGTCAGCAAGCTGTTCGAGAGCGAGCAGAAGACCAATGCCGGCAACAAACCTGGCGTTCCCGGTACGACCCAGTCCTCAGCCACCAGCGCCACTGCTGGGTGCCCGACCGAAGTCCTGCAGGTATTCGGGGACGGGTCGGTCCTGGAGAACCTGGCCGGCAAGAAAGGGATGAGCAGCGAATACGTCAAGCTGGTGCGCGGTTTCATTGGCGATGTGATAATCCAGAACCCGGCGACGACCGGCACGACATATCAGGCCCAATATATTCCTCCGTGCGACAAGAACAACAGCTTCGACTCCTTCATCAGCGGTTCTGCCCAGGGACGGGATACTGCCGGGGCCTGTGCCGACATCACCGACGCCAACAAGAACCTGATGGTCTACGTGGCCGGCAAGATGCAGTCCATCGCCACCAAGATCAAATCGAAAACAGCGCTCACCGCCGACGAAGAAGCGTTTCTCAAAAGCACGCCGCTGTCAGTCGGCCTGATCCTCAAGAATGCCACAGCCACCAATACCGAGGGAGAAGTGATCGGTAAACTCGCAGAACTGACTGCCCGGGCCTACGGCTACTACATGCTGCTCGACCTCTTTGGCCGTGCAGTCCAGTTGCAGGAGATGGCCCGCAACATCATGTCTACCCAGAAGGGGAATAAAGCAGGGGCTTCGCCGGAGACCTGCCAGTTGGCGCTACTCGGCGAAGGCATGCAGCATATCCAGACTCTGGAGGAGAAGACACTGCAACTTCTGAGCGTTGCTCAGCAAAGTTACGCCAATGCGGCATCAGAGATCAACGCAGTGGAAATGATTGTTCAGAATATGAAGAAATTCGACGACACGGTGTTTTCGGAATTATCAGACCGGTTCGGCAAAGGAATCGCTATGAGGGCTACCGGCAGAATCTAACAACAATGAAAGGGAGGAATTATGGCAGACAAGAATACCAAGGCGGATAAGGGTAACAGCACCCCTCCGGCTTCCAAGAAAATCGACTGGCAGGCGAGAAAGCTGGAGAATGCGAAACGGGACGATACAAGTGTTGTTTTCTGTCGCGCTCGTGATACCGGCGACTTCATCAACATTCTCAACTCAAATGATAATCTCGTCTACCAGATGCGGATGAACATGGGGAGGAGGGAGTCCCTGACTTTTGAGGTAGTGAAGAATTACATCGACCGGAGCCGGCGGATCAAGGAAGAACTCAACCTTATGAATGCCGAAATGTGCCAGTTGCTCGACTACACGTACAAGCCGCCCCGGGGATTCGATCACCCTCTCAAAAAGCAGGAGAAGCAGGCAGTCCCTGGGGTAGAAACCGGTAAGAAATGATTACTCTGTTTCAGTCGAACCGGGACGATACCAAATGGGTCGTCCCGGGTAAATCCTCTTGACTTGTAAGAGGAATATCGATAGCGTTTCAGTATTATAGACTCTTTCAAGAGACTCCGTGCGGCCTTAGAGCCCCGGACAGACTTTTTCGGATAGCCCGAAGAAGAAATTACCCCGGCAGGGATGAACTACCTGGAAAGACAAGGCCGCAGTTGCCCCTTTCCGGATGACATCAGGAATGACTTATGTCTTCCTCGATCAGTCGTATGGGAAATACGACTTGAATCCAACCTGTAGGTGCGCCCATCAATGTAGCGCGTGCCTCAGATAACCAATAATCACGATGAACAGTGACCTGTTCTGGCAATGGCCGGAGTGGGTTTTTTGTTGTTCAAAATCCGCGACAAGCCTTGTAAGCGGCGGATATTTTCACCACATCCCGACCGGGAGACATTTTGTTCTCTCCCTACGGGACAGACATCTGTCTCTTTGCTTCGGGAAAACCAACAAGGAGGCAGTATGGCAAGTTTGAACCGTGTAGAACTCATCGGCAACCTGGGTCGTGATCCTGAAATCAGGTACACACCAGGAGGTACCGCTGTCGCAAGTTTTTCACTCGCGACCAGTGAAAAGGTAAAAACCAAAAGTGGCGAATGGGAGATCCGGACCGAGTGGCACAACATCGTCCTCTACGCACGTCTCGCAGAAGTAGCTGGCGAGTATTTGTCGAAAGGAAAAAATGTCTACCTCGACGGTAAACTCAAGACCCGCAAATGGCAAGATCGGGACGGTAAAGATCGCTACACAACCGAGATCATTGGCGACAAGCTTCTCATGCTTGGTAGTAAACATGGCAGCATTCCTGACGGGAGTGACGACCAGCCATCAAACAGCCAGGCACATGAGGACATTCCGCACGATGACACCGATCCGTTCTAGGTAACATCTAGCAATCACAACTCAACAGTCCTACGGGGAGACATTACCAAATCCCCAAAGGGATTGGTCTGTCTTCTCTGTCGGACACAACCCACAGAAAAGGAGACAGACAGATGAACGCATCAGCTCAAATCATTCCCATCAGTCCCACCGCATCATCCCTCACTCACCACGCCGTCAACATCAGTGAACTGAAGGCCCAGGTAAACCTGATCCAGTACGTTATGCGTGACGTCATGAAATCAGGCGAGCACTACGGCACCATTCCCGGCTGCGGAGACAAAGCAGTTCTTCTCAAACCGGGCGCCGAAAAACTCATGCTTACCTTCAGACTGGCAAACGACGTGGATGTGGAAACCATCGACCTGCATCTCGGCCATCGTGAGTATCGCATCAAGGTGACGCTCTACTCACCAGCAGGCCAGCGACTTGGTACAGGTGTCGGTTCGTGTTCGACCATGGAAAGCAAGTATCGTTTCCGTGTCGGGCCAGTTGAACTGACAAATAAGCCGGTACCGAGGGAATACTGGGATCTTCGCAAGGAGAACCCGGCGTTGGCACAGGAGATCATTGGAGGACGTGGTTTCAGCGCAAAAAAGGATGACAGCGGCAACTGGAAAATTGCCAGGCAGGGAGAAAAAGTTGAACACGAAAATCCTGCCGATTTCTACAACACCTGCCTGAAAATGGCCAAAAAACGCGGCTTGGTGGATGCAGTACTTACCTCAACCGCTGCCTCGGACATCTTCACCCAGGACATCGAGGAAGATCCTGACCTTTACGGACAGACGGAACACAACGGAGGAAACAGTGCCGGCAACACCAGCACTACTTCCGGTAATTCGCAGTCTGCCAGACCGGACAGCGCCCCATCATCCCACGGAGCCGAACCAGTTTCGACTTCAGAGATCATCGGGTATCTGACCGCCAAAGGGATCAGGATGGAACTCTCCGCAGATGAATCGGAGATCTCCGCTTTTCCGGACTTCAACGACACCTCAGCCCGCCAATGGCTGAAAGACCAAGGCTTCAAATGGGACGGCAAGGGCAAATGCTGGCAGCACCGGTAGCGCCTGACATTCCAGACTGAACCTCACTCACAACCAACCTCAGCAGGGAGACAACGACTTTCTCCCTACCGGGGGTGTCTTGTCTCCTCTGCCGGGTACAACCCACAGAAAAGGAGACAAGATCATGACTACCCACATCATCAAACTCGTAACAATCAAAGGCTGTCAGATACCGGTCTATGCGCCCGTTAAGGAGCGACAGATCAGCATCGATGTCACCAGAATCATTGCCGGCGTTATTTTCGGTTCCCTGCTCACCGCAGTCGGAACCCTGCCGTTTCTGATTTGAAAGGAGACAGCCATGAGCAAACTCGCTGCATTTCTGGGACGTGCTATTCCGACCCATCAGCAGAAACAATCATCACATCTTGGTGACCGTACTGGATACGTCGGAGCCTCAGACATTGCCGGTTGCCCGCGCAAAGCGGCTCTCGGCAAACAATGCCCGTCTAGTCACGACATCACGACACTCCTGCGCTTTTCCCGTGGCCATGCTGCTCAAGCCATGTATGCCGAGTTTTTCAGGACTGGTGGTGCTCTCTTCGAAGAAGAAGTTGAAGTGCGTCACCCGGACATCCCTGAAATCAGGTGTCACATTGACTTTCTGTTCTATGCAAACCGGCAAACCAAACGGTTGCACATTGTGGAGATGAAATCGACCGACGGCATCCCCGACGAACCCTACGCATCATGGGTGGATCAACTGCATGTCCAGATGGGCCTGCTGCATCTCACTCTCGATCCTGAAGTGGAAATCGGCGGATCAATTCTGGTGGTTGACCTCAATGCGGGAACATACCGGGAATTCAATAACTATGCACCCAACAGGCTGGTGTTTAATCAGCTTATGGCAAAAGGTCAGCACATCCTTGCTGCAACACGAGGCGAGTGCGCACCTAAAACGGAACCTGGCTTTCTCTGTGGATACTGTTCGTTTCGCCAAGGATGTCCCGCTCATGCGATTGACATGGAGCTTCCTCCGGAAATCCATCACGCTGGCAGGGCATACCTGGATCTGAATGAACAGAAAAAAGGGATCGAAGCTCGACTGGAAGTCCTGAAGAACAACATCCTCACGTTTGCGGATGGAACATTCAAGGGGGCTTCAGACGGAATCCTGGTCAACGTCACCTCGGTGGCCGACTCGGTGATCGTCGACAGCAAGAAGCTAAAGAACTCGTATCCGGATATCTATGATCAAGTCACGAAACCGAAGTCTGGTTTTCTGAAGCTTGAAATCAAACCATTCATGCCGCTCGCAGCACAGGCGGCCTGATCCAACCCCACAAGGGGGCGTTACGCTCCCCATGGGAAATCTCCATTCATGGAGGCGTGCGCCCCCATTGAAAGGAGAGTCCCAATGAAAATCTATCGTACCGGCACGTTGCCTCCCGACCTTAAATCCTTCTCCAGTGAGAAAAAGCATGAAGACCTGAAAGAGGCCCTGCATGCCATCGCCTCACTGTTGCTTATCGTGGCCATGCTTTTCATGTTCATGATTGCCGCAGCAGCACCTGAACCTCAGGTTCATCCTGTGGGGTGGGAGGAGGTGCGAGGATGACTGAGCCAACCATTGCCATCTATACGGAAGAGGAGACTGGCCCGTCTGATGTTGTTGTGAATGAGGTCAACCTCTCCTTGCACGGAGCCAATCGGGTTCTGGAACGTGACATCCCTCTGGAAGCTCTCGAAGGTGTTCGTCATCTTCTGCCTCTCCTCAACACGAAACCACTCAAATTCAGGTACAAAGGGGTTTTCGTCGTGGCCCGTCTGGTAAATGGTTCACCAAGAATCATCACCGCCTGGCGGCTACTTCCCCCTTCGTAGATGTCTTAGTAGGACAGCGAAATTAACCATCACCCTTGGCGGGATGCATGTCATCTCCGCAAAGGAGAGGTATCCCGCCGTCATTACAAGGAGACATTCATGAGTCCTAAAATTCCACGACCCAAGGCTGTTCCCGGCTTCACCATCGAACGCCGGTCTGCCTGCGGGAAAATTTACACTACCGTCACCCTGTCCCCGACAACAGCTGCACCAATGGAAGTCTTCATACGCTTCGGCAAGGCCGGAGGTTGTGGTTCTGCCATGGCCGATGGTATCGCTCGCCTGGTCTCCTACGGTCTCCGTTCGGGACTGGAGCCAACCGATGCGTTCAAGGCTCTCACCGGCATAGGTTGTCATCTCGGGGCCAATACCTGCCTCAATTGCGTTGCCGAATCCATAGGCATCGTTTTGGAGCATCTGAAAACAGGGCGTGATCTCAACGACCTCATCGAGGAAGCTGACTTCGCGGCAATTAACCAAATCGGACAAGGAGCTGATCACCATGAAATATAGCATCAAGGACATATTCAATATTCCTGTGAAAGAGAGTCTCTGCGTGGAAGGTCGGCCTCAGTCCGACAACCCATTTATCCCTGAAGTTGACAGCGACTATGTGTTCAGGAAGGAAATCCTGTCGGATGTACTTTCCTGGTACATGATGGGCGCCAACGACGGCCTGTACCTGACCGGTCCTACCGGCAGCGGCAAGTCTTCGATTGTCTTGCAGACCGCTGCCCGGCTCAATATTCCGGTCATGGTCGTCACAGGGCACAGCAGACTCGAAACCCCGGAACTTGTGGGGCATCACGTAATCGTCAACAACTCGATGGAGTACGTCTACGGACCGCTCGCCATGGCCATGAAAGAAGGTCACTGGTTCCTGCTGGACGAGATCGACTTGCTCGATCCCGCCACTGCAGCAGGTTTGAACGGCATCGTAGAAGGAAGACCCCTCACCATTCCGGAAAAGGGTGGTGAAGTCATCAAGCCGGCACCGGGCTTTCGCTTCATTGCGACAGCCAACACCGCCGGCAGCGGTGATCGCTCAGGTCTCTATCAAGGGACTTTACGGCAGAACGGCGCATTTCTGGATCGCTTCTGGATGGTTGAAGTCGACTATCCTGACGAAGTCCAGGAAAGACAGATTCTGGCCAAAGCCATGCCCAGCCTGGCTGATACGGTCAGGGAAGCACTGGTATCCTACGCCAACGAAATCCGCAAACTCTTCATCAAAGGGGAAATAGAAGTCACTTTCTCCACCAGAACCCTCGTCAGATGGGCGAAGCTTGTGTATCTCTTCCGCCCGGCATCTGCTGAAGGGAAAAACCCGATCATCCATGCTCTTGATCGTGCTCTCGGGTATCGAGCAGAGCCGGAAAGCCGCGAGGCGATGCACGAACTGGCGCAACGCGTCTTCGGCGGATAGGGGGTGCTACATGGCATTACGACAGCATCTCCATCTCCAATGCAACACTACGGCTGGCGGCAAGTTCTGGATCGCCCAGATTCATGACGATCCGCCGCGGGTTACGGTCAATTGGGGGCCTACGCGCAGCCAGGGGCAGACGAAGTCTTATGACGTCAACTCAATGTCCGAGGCATTCACGTTCGTTTCCAAGAAGAAGAAGGAAAAGCTGGCCAAAGGGTACCACGAAGTCGCTTCATCGCCGCCTCGTGAACCTGTTCAGCCAACACCCCGGAAACAGACTGACAAAACAATCATGAAGGATCTTATGTCCGGTGCAGATACCAAGGACTGGTTCTTCTAAGCCCTTCGGGGGAGGCCAACTCCCTTTTGGGGGGCCTCCCTTGATCACACTATCAACCTGATCAAAGGAGAATGAACATGAACGAAATACTTTCAAAGCTGGTAGTTGTGTCCCTGTCCATTTCACTCTGGACTGGCCGGAAGAAACTCTCGCCGGAAGACCTTGGACTCGACTTTTCCAAACTCCCTCCCGAAAAACTGGCCACTCTTGGTAGCAAGAAGATCTGCGACCCGGAGAAACTTGCCGTATTCAGCGCCCTGAAGCGTCGTGCCGAACGGCAGTGTGAAGCGGTAGGTGTCAGATTCCTCGGTGGCTATGCCATACCAGAGGATAAGGCCGACGAAGTGATGAAAATCCTCGACGGTGTCCGGGATGAGTTTGAGAAGGAGAAGCAGGAATTTCTGTCGGAGTACGACCGCAGTCTGAGCGAGTGGATTGATGCGAACCCCGAATGGGCGTCCATCATCGAAAAGGGAGTAGAACCAGCATCGACAGCGGCACGTCGTCTTGGTTTCGCGGTTCAGGCGTTCAAGGTCAAGAACATTGACGGACTGGACAAGGGGCTGAACGAACATGCCAGTACCCTTTCAGAGCGACTGATCTATGAAATCAATCAACAAGCCAGGCAAGCCTGGGAGGAGTCGTACAAGGGACGCCCTTCCGTAACCCGGAAAGCGCTACGCCCGATCAAGTCCATGCTCGACAAACTGCGTGGCCTTGAGTTCCTCTCCCCCTACCTGCTCACTCTGGCTGTCCAGGTTGAAGAAGTACTGGCCTCATTGCCAAAGAGCGGTCCCATTGAAGGACGAAATCTCACCTCACTTATCGGGATATTGCATGTCCTCGGCGATTTGCCGCTGGATGAAGTCCCGGCAGATGAAGAAGACGAGGTTGCCGAAACCATCCTTCTCGAATCCAGACCCGCTGAGCCGGTAAGCCTGCCCAGCGAATGGTTCTTCTAGGAGGCCGCCATGAAACACACCACACTGCCCCTGGTTGCCAAGGCACTCGGGGAAAAATACGACATTCAGGTACAGATCTCCGGCGACCAGGCGTACACCAACGGACGAATTATCAATCTTCCGTCCCTGCCGGACAGCAAAGAGGCGGCACTGCTTGCCCGTGGCTATATCGACCACGAGAGCGCCCACATCCGGTTCACGGATTTCAGCGTTAAAAGTAGTACCTCCATGCTCAAGTGCCTGACAAACATTCTTGAAGACATCCGTATCGAGAAGATGATGGGAGCGAAGTATCCCGGGTGCCGGTCGAATTTGAAAGATCTGGCCGAGCACCTGAAGCAACAGGGGAGTTT
>JANOEC010000056.1:0-27955 GCA_031412995.1 Geobacteraceae bacterium | reverse complement strand
CCCGACGGTTTCCAGGATCTTGACACTCACCACGTTGATGGAGTTGGTCAGCGCTTCACGCATGGTGACCGGACCGCGGTAGATATTGTCGTAATTCTTCGGTTTCCAGGCCTTGTCGCGGCCGCTGTCATATTCCACCGGGGCGTCATCGAACACCGTGGCCGGAGAGATCCCCTTGTCCAGCGCTGCGCCGTAGATAATCGGTTTGAAGGCTGAGCCGGGATTACGTTTGGCCTGGATGGCCCGGTTGAACTGGCTTTTCTTGAAATCATAGCCGCCGACCATCGCCTTGACTGCGCCGGTACGGGGATCGACCGCCACCAGCGCCGACTGGGCTTCCGGGGTCTGGTCCAGGGCAAAGGTCGCTCCGGACTTATTGTTGTCCGGGATTACCACCAGGACTTCGATCACGCTTCCCAGGCCCAGCGCTTTTCCTTTGCTGTTCGGCTTGCCATACTGCTCAACCAGCTCCAGCTTGCCGGCCCAGGCGTAGTTCTTTCGGGCCATGATCCCGGTGCGCTCGCCGACGCGCAGCGAAATATCGCCGGTTTTTGGATTTACCGCCGTCACCACCCCGGGCAGAGTCAGACCTGGTTTAAGGGCCGCAGTATCAATGCCGTCCTCCACCTTTTTGCAGAACTCCTCCACCTGGTTTTCATTCAGATGTTGCAGCGCTCCACGAAACCCTTGCCGCTTGTCCACCGCCTTCAAACCGTTGACGATGGCCTCAAAGGCGCCCCGCTGCATGTCGGCGTTCATGGTGGTGTAGACCTTCAACCCCTGCTTGTATAGCCGCTCTTCGCCATACTTTTCCTCCAGCTGCATCCGCAGGTGCTCAAGAAAATAGGCGGACTGCTCACTGTTGACTTTCTTTAACGGTTTGATTGCCAAGGGCGAGTTCTTGGCATGGTCGGCCTCCACCTGGTCCACATAGCCTTCCTTGACCATCCGCTCCAGCACGTAGGACTGACGTTCTTTGGCTTTTTCAAAATGCTTGATGGGCGAATAGGTGTTGGGCGCCTTGGGCAGACCGGCCAGCATGGCGCATTCGGCCAGATTCAGCTGGTCGACGTTCTTGCCGAAGTAGGTTTCCGCTGCCAGTTGGACGCCGTAGGAGCCGGCCCCCATGTAAATCTGGTTGAGATAAATATAGAGGATGTCATCCTTGGAGAGCATCTTTTCCATGCGGGTGGCGAGAATCGCCTCCTTGATCTTGCGGGAAAACTTTTTCTCCGGGGTCAGCAGCATGGACTTCGCCACCTGCTGGGTGATGGTGGAAGCCCCTTCTTTTTTGCGCATGGTGATAATATTTTTAAACATCGCCCGCAGGATGCCGAGATAATCGAGCCCTTTGTGCTTGAAAAAGTTGGCGTCTTCGGCCGCCACAAAGGCCTGAATCAGCCGCTTGGGAATCTTGTCCACCGGTACCACGGTGCGCCGTTCCAGGTAAAACTCACCCACCAGCACCCCACCATCACCGAAAACCTGGGAAACGATGGGTGGTTTGTAGTCGGCCAGTTTGTCGATCTTGGGGAGGGTGGCCAGCTGGTAGAAGAAAAAACCGGCCACGGCGAAAAACAGCAGGGTCACCAGGCAGATGGCGGTAATAGTGATAATCTTGGCGGTATTGCTGCCCTGGCGACGGCTGTGGGGCCGTACCGGTTGTTGTCCTTGATAGAGGGGCATGGCAGCTCCTTGGGAGAATCATGAAAACCGCGTCATTATCCGGGGAAGGCCGGGTAAATTCAAGGGGATTCTCCAGCAAGGGCTGCCATGCTGCAAGTTGTCCTACTTGGTGATTTTCAAGAGCACATTGTTAATGATTGATTGGAACTGGCTGAATCTCTTTTCATCATCTTTAAACTCGCTTTCCAGGTCAGGTGATTTGATGAATAAAACTGAACTGCTGCTGAACATGCCGGCGCCGGCGCCTTTATTCAAATAGCCAAATTTGAAGCCGCCCTTTGAAGAGTAGGTGATTTCGGTGTACGGCTCCCGCTTCAGCTCGGCGAATTTGACTGACGTCGCTTTCAGGATGCCGATAGATTTTGCCAGTGCCTGGGTCTCTTCCAGATCCAGGTAGACCGTCGACGTCGCTTCTTTTTCGCCAAGAATCGTTACTTTCATCCCCTTGACCACTACCTCGCCTTTTTCCGGATCGGTAATGATCATGGCCTTGAAGTTTACGTCCAGACTGCCATCCGCGATTCCCATATCGTAGCTGTCATATTGCAGCAGCTTATCGTTATTGACGATGACCGCTTCGAGATTCGACATTTTACCTGCGGTTGGTTCGGCGGCGAAAGTGGTGCCGGCGAAAAGTGACAATGTAGCCAAAACCAAAATGGTGCGCTTCATTTCTGGATCCTCCTGGGTAAAAAGATATTTTTGGCAGTTGCCGGTTGTTGTCAGCTTATCGGATACGAGTCGCGATTCTTGAAATGCTGTCAAAAGTGGCTATGCTGAACTTACGTGATTTAAGTTTTCTGCGGGGGAACCGAAAAAACAACAAACATAGTTCAGGGAGGTATCAACCATATGCGCAAACTGATTATCGCTGCCGGCCTAGTGGGCTTGGCGGCCGGCACGGCAACCGCCGCAGAATTTCAACCAATCGGCACCCTCGGCATGGGTGGCGCCGGCGTGGCCCGCAACATGGGGGCTTATGCCTCCTACTGGAACCCGGCTGGTCTGGCCTTTGCCGATAAGGCATACAGCACCACCGTTGGTGGCGGAGTTGGGTTGCGGGTGAGCGAGGGCTTGGCGGATAACGTGGACCGGTTGGCGAAATTTTCCGATAATAACGTCATTAATAATTTGGAAAATCTAGCTATACCACCACCTCCCACGATAAGCGGGCCTAAAGCGGTTGCTGACACAGTGAATCTATTGACGGTCTTGAACGATTTGAAGACTGAAAAGGGAACATTATCGCTCAATATAGATGCTGCAGCTGGATTCCAGGTCAAACAGTTTGGTTTTGGTTTATTCGTACTTACGGAAGGATTCGGTCAAACGCTTCCAGACATAAATCCAGCAACTCAAGCACTTCGTAATGTGCTTCCGTTAATCAGTGGTGTTGCCGCTACACCGGCGCAATTGGCAATATTGTCCGGAGCAGCACCTGGCGGGTATAGTCCTACGATCATGTCTGCAACACAACGAGATCAAATGGCTACTTCACTGGGCATTAGCCAGGGTGAAGCGAATAATATTATCAATGCGGTGGAAACTAACCTTGCCGCTACCAGCAATGTTACCCCCATTTCAGCAAATCAGGCTGCGAATACTCTCACCAATACCCTGGTGGGTGCTTTCAATAGCGGGGGAACCATCGATAATAATAATACTGCTGTAATGGTGAAAAACGTTGCCTTTGCCGAGGTGCCGATCGCTTATGGCCATGCTTTTGATTTTGGCAAGCTCGGTAAGATGGGGATTGGCGGGGCACTTAAGGTGGTGCGTGGCCGGGTTTATCAGTCGCGGATACGTCTGACGGAAAATGGCGAAAGCGTTACATCGAGCGATATCACCAACGCCCTCAAGGACAACCATGAAGAAAGTACCAATGTTACCTTTGACCTGGGTGCCCAGTATAAATATTCCGACTGGCTGACTGCTGGTATCGTAGCAAAGAACCTGACCTCGCCAGCTTTTAAGTCTCCGGAACTTAAGGATCAAAAGGACCGGGTTGTTGATGTGAATGGCGTTGTGGAAGGTCAGCCCGGGTTTGCTGGCCGTCACCGTGACGAAGATGTTCAGCTCAAGCCCCAGGCCCGCCTTGGCGTGGCCTTTGATCCGTACAGCTGGCTGACGATTGCTGCTGACCTTGACCTGACTGAAAACGAGGCGGTGCTCGCCGGGCTTGATTTTAAAAGCCGTCATTTTGGTGGTGGGGTAGAATTTCACACCTCGTGGATAAAAGGACGAGTCGGTATCTACAAGAACTTAGCCAATACCGAAATTGGGCCGGTAGCAACGGCAGGTATTACAATTGGCATTCCTTGGGTACTGCTGGAGGTAGATGGTGCCTATGGCCTGGACAAGGCACGTTATAAGGATAAAGATTACCCAAAAGAGGCGCGGGTCCAGACGCAGTTGACGGTGCAGTTCTAGGCGTAAGATGCGCCTAGTTTCATCGCAAAAGTAATCAGACAAAAAACTCCGAGGTCGTCGCGATCTCGGAGTTTTTTTGTCACTGCCCAGTTATTAAGTCTGACGGACACTCTAATAAGGGACTTAGAATTTCTGATATACCATTTTCCAATGTAGGGGCGTAGTCCCAGACCCGCCCTTGCTGAAAATGGCGTCAACGGTGAATATTGCATCAGGGCGGGTCACGGACCGCGCCCCTACGAATTGTTCGGACCTGGCTGATGTAATCTGATAGTAATTTAGTATCTGCCAATTCCCTAAGTAAATGCCCTTAGTAATGCCATCTTGACACGTATCAGAATGCGCCTTAAAGTACATACAGATACTTCAAGGAGGCAACTATGCGACTTGACTACAATACAACCGCACCACGCAAGCATGTGAATCTGACGGCTAACAGCGATCTGGTTGACCGGGTGCGCAGCGAGAAGGGCAACCTTTCGGCCCTATTTGAAGAGGCAATGAAAGTGTTTCTTGCCGAGCGTGAATTAGTGCGCTGGCAGGCGGAAAATAAGGGTTCTTTTGAATCATATAATAATATGGTAATGGAACGTGGTCCCCTGTCGGGAGATATCGGACTTCTCCTCTGATGGCCCAATTCGACGTCTACAATAACCCTGGTTCCCGTACCAGCAAACAGGCGCCGTACCTGGTCGAGGTGCAGGGACGTTTTGTCGAATCACTGACCACCTGCGTAGTGATTCCTCTGGTGGGGAAAGAATATTTCTCCGGGGCAACGGTGCTTAATCCGGTCATTCCGGTTAATGGTGTCGAGTACCTGCTGTCAACTGCAGAAATAACGGCGGTCCTCCGCAGTATTCTCGGTCGCCCGGTTGTCTCTGCTAATGGGCAACGTGCTGAAATTATCGCCGCCATCGACCGCTTGTTGCTGTAGTTGCTGGCACACGGCTTATCATGTATAAATCGAGCCTCTTGCAATAGTGCTTATCACCCTTCGACAAGCTCAGGGCGAACGGTCTTATAGTGTTGTAACCGGTTGATATTCCGTTCGTGGTGAGCTTGTCGAACCATGGACGGAATACTTTTGCAAGAGGCTCAATCTTCAAGTAGATTTCACCATTACCAATTTCAATATTTCCGGCACAATCCAAAAGCTAAGGGATTTGGCAGATACTGAAATACCGTCAGATGGCATCAGCGAGGTCAGAACAATTCGTAGGGGCGTGGTCCGTGACCCGCCCTGCTGCAATATTCAACGTTGTTGCCATTTTCGGCAAGGGACACCGTTGTTGCCATTTTTGGCAAGGGCGGGTCTGGGACCGCGCCCCTACATTGGAAAACGGGATATCAGAAAATCCAAGCGCTAAGGAGAACGCGATGAATACCAACAGACAATTTGAAAGCATTGTTGCCGGCATCCTGCTGCTGCTCCTGGCTGGCGGCAGTATTTATCTCACCCTGCCATTTCTACCAGCGCTCCTCTGGGCCACCATTTTCGCGGTTTCCAGTTGGCCGCTGTATGTCCGCCTCAATGCCCGGCTTGGGGACCGTCCCACAACCGCAGCGGCGCTGGTCACCCTCATTTTTCTTTGTCTTTTTCTGCTGCCGTTTGCCTATGTCGGGATCAAGATCGCCGAGGAATCTTCCCAGTTGCTGGGGCTGTTACGGGGTCTGGTGCAGAATGGTTTACCGCCTTTACCCGGCTGGATCGGCAAGTTGCCCCTCGTCGGCGAGCAGCTGGCCGCACAATGGGCAAAGCTGGCCAGCGTGCAGCCTGATTTTCGCGCCATGATTGAGCCGTACCTCAGTCAGCTGGGCAGTTTGTTGCTAAGCGCCGGGGCCAGCCTGGGCAAGAACCTGCTGCTGGTGGCGATGAGTCTGTTTTTGCTGTTCTATCTGCTTAAAGAGGGTAGCGCGATTGCGGCACGACTAGAACGGATGGTCGAACGGGTCGGCGGAGAAACCGGGAAACGGCTGCTGCTGCTGGCCGGCGCAACCATGAGTTCAGTGGTCTATGGTACCTTGGGTGCGGCCATTGCCCAGGGGGTGTTGGCGGCTTTCGGTTTCTGGCTGGCAGCAGTGCCAGGGTCACTACTGCTCGGCGCACTGGTCTTTTGCATGGGGCTTATTCCGGTTGGCTTGACTGCCTTGGTCATGCTCCCGGTCGCGGTCTGGCTGTTTGTGTCTGGAGCTATTGGTTGGGGCGTGTTCATGGTGGTCTGGACCCTGCTCGTCAGTAATGTCGATAACTATATCCGACCTTTTTTCATTAGCAGGGGAGCCAATCTCCCCTTCATCGTCGTATTCATCGGGGTATTGGGCGGGGTGGCTACCGGTGGTTTTCTTGGCCTTTTTGTCGGCTCTACGCTTTTGGCGGTTTTCTATACCATTCTGGTGGAATGGAGCGCGCCAACAGTGGATAAAAAGGAAATTGCTTTGCCATGAGCGATCGTTGGCTGAACTTCCGGTTGTCGATCATCAGCTGCATCCTCGGGTGTCCGTTCCTGATCTGCGGCTGTTTGCCGGCTGCTGCTGCCACGATCAGGCCATTTGCCGTTAGCAATCAGGGGTCGTTGGCGCTGCCACTGGGGCTGCCCGCGCCGGGCGATTGGCGGCTCAGCCCCCCGGGCAGCACGTCTGCTAATCTGTTGGTCGACCTGGCCAATACCTATACGGTTGAAAAAACGGCGCGGGAAGAGCTGCTGCTGGATGGCGAGAGTTGGCGCACCACCCTGACTGTCCGCCGGGGGATCGGCTCTGCAGCTGAAGTCGGCATTGAACTGCCCTACCTGGGGATCGGCGGCGGGACGTTTGACAGCTTTATTGTGGGTTGGCACGATTTCTTCGGGCTGCCGCAAGGGGGCAGAGAGACTACGGCCAAGAGGCAATTGCGTTATCGCTACCGTCGTGATGGGGTCACCAGGCTGGATCTGTCCCAACCATCGTCAGGGTTTGGCGATCTGCGCTTGACCGGCGGCTGGCAACTGCTGCAAACAGATGCTGGTGGCGTTGCCCTGCGGGGAATGATTGCGCTGCCGACCGGCAATAGTAGTGAACTGCGCGGCAGCGGCACGACCAGCGGCGCCCTCTGGCTGAGTGGCGGCCTTGAACGCCCGGTGGCGCTGGGTCGGCTGGCGGCTTGGGGGTCATTGGGCGGGATGGTGCTGGGGACGGGCGCTATCCTGGCGGATCAACAGCGGCATGTTGTCGGCCTGGGCACTGTTGGCGGGGGCTGGGCACCATGGGAAGTGATTGATTTCAAGCTGCAGATGAACGTCAATACCCCGTTGTATGCCGACAGTGAGCTGGTGCCATTGAGTGGCTATGGGGTGCTCCTGGTGATGGGCGGCTCGCTGCATGTTTCTCCGACTGTTTCGCTTGATATTGGGGTCAGCGAGGACTTGAACGTCGGCAGCGCTGCGGATGTGGCGCTGCAATGTGCGGTAACCACGAAATTTTAACCTGAAAAAAGCATTTAGCCGCAGATGCACGCAGATAAACGCAGATAAACCAAAGATATTCAATCAAATTGGATCTATCCCTGAAGGTGAAGGCCTTTTTTCTGAAAGATTGATTTTATCCGTAGTTATCCGCCTTTATCTGCGGCTAACTGCCATTTATAGGTTTAATAATGCCCCGTGACTGTGAATGACGTGAAGGTTGCTTTTTTGCTTTCTTCCGGTAGAATGGGGCAACTCTTGGCAAGGATCAATTAGATGCGGCTCAAAGATGACCAAATACTCCGTCTCGCGGAAAAGATATTCAACGACTTGTCAGTGGCAGAGCTCATTACCTTGAAAAAGGATCGAGGCGCGGTGTTGACGGTCATGCGGGAAGCCATTGCCGCTGATATGCGGGGCGAACAGGCGCTGGAGCGCGATGCCGAGGCGCTGTTGGAGCAAACGCTCAAGTCAGTCGGTGGCGGCCAGGATATTGATCGTCATAAGATGTTGCAGATGATTAAGGTGAAGCTGGCCAAAGACCGAAAAATAGTTTTATGACGAATTCGCTAAAAGTCCATCTGGTTCGTTGCATTCGTCGCCAGACACTCAACGTACGCAAGTACGCCTCGTGCCTGTCTCCTCAAGCGCCTGCCAGCTGAAGCTTTTATCGAATTCGTGATTGGAGTAGGGTGTGATCTCCGAAGACCGTGTCTCCCATCTGGCCCATAAAGTTATTGATGCTGTCTGGCGCGCTGATGTGGCGGATTTAGCCGACGAATCCCGGGCACTGGCCATGGTGAAAAACTCCATTGCCGCGTATTTTTCCGTGGCTGAGGAGATTGAGGGGGCAGTCCGGAAAAAGCTGGCTACGATGGCCAAGATGCCGGGCAGTCGGGAATATGAAGTCCTGTATCAAAAATACCTGCAGGAAGAGATGGCGAAACGCAAATGGTGATTCGGTCTATGCAGCGACTGCTGATGATCCTGTTCGGGTTGGCCATGCTGCTGGTGCAGTGCGGCTGCTCCGGGGTGGTGGTGCAGCGCCAGACGTCACTGCCGATCATGCCGGAAAATGAAGCGCTGTATGTGGTCCCATTCAATAACACCCTGGTACCGTCGACCATCAGCGAGTCGGTGTTCAATGATTTGATCGATACCCTGAACGATTCCCGGCCGATTTCCGGTATTAAATCCTATGTCATCCTGAAGGACGATCTGGCTACCATGAGCCAGGATTGGTTGTCCCGCCAGGTTTATCTCACCGGCGACATCTGGAGTTATCAGGAAAACTCCGGCTGTTGCTCGACAGAAATCAAAATCAAGGCCCGGCTGAATCTTTTCCAAAGCGGGTCGAAAAGCCCCGTCATTACCATCACCCTCCCCCAGGAGCGCTTTTTCGAACATGATCTTGCCACGTTGGAAAAAGAGCGTGAAATCATGGCCCGCAATCTGGCGCGTGAGATGTATTACCAGCTGGTATTTGAGTTAAAACAGCTGCGCCCCTGATTGTTTCCCGTAGATTAGAAAAAAAATTGTGCCAGGGGTTGATTTTTATCACCCGGGCGACTATATTGTTTCCGTGTTAGCACTCAGTCTCGATGAGTGCTAATTTTTTTCCCATAACTTATCAATCAACAGACGAGTAGCGAAAGGAGAGCAACAGATGAATCTCAGACCAATGCACGACCGTATTATTGTCAAGCGCCTCGAGGAAGAGGGCAAGACTGCTGGCGGCATCTTTATCCCGGAGACCGCTAAAGAGAAGCCGATGCGTGGCGAAGTAGTTGCCGTTGGCAAGGGCAAAGTGACTGAAGAAGGCAAAGTATTGCCGCTTGATGTTAAAAAGGGCGACCAAATTCTGTTTGGCAAGTATGCCGGTACTGAAGTTAAAATCGACGGTGACGAGTATTTGATCATGCGGGAAGACGACATCCTCGGCGTTGTCGAGTAAGGCGACTTCGCCAAACGTCCATCTGCGGCGTTGCCTTCGGCGCGGGACGCTCAACGTACCCATGGTACGCCTCGCGACCCGCTTCTCAGACGCCTTGCATATGGAGCCTTTGGCTGTGTCGCTGATAAATTTCCAATAAACCCATAAATAGATAAGAAGGAGGATTCACCAATGTCTGCAAAGATTATCAAGTTTGACCAGGAAGGGCGTAACGCCATCCTGAAGGGCGTGAATACGCTGGCTGATTGCGTTAAAGTAACCCTCGGTCCCAAGGGCCGTAACGTGGTTATCGACAAGTCTTTCGGTTCACCGCTGATCACCAAGGACGGCGTCACCGTGGCCAAGGAAATCGAACTGGACGACAAGTTCGAGAACATGGGCGCTCAGCTGGTTAAAGAAGTTGCTTCCAAGACTTCCGACGTTGCCGGCGACGGTACCACTACGGCAACCGTATTGGCTCAGGCGATCTATCGTCAGGGTTCCAAGCTGGTTGCTGCCGGCCACAACCCGATGGAAATCAAGCGCGGCATCGACAAGGCGGTTGAGTGCATCGTTGCTGAACTGAATGCCATCTCCAAGCCGATCCAGGACCATAAGGAAATTGCTCAGGTTGGTACCATCTCGGCCAACAACGACAAGACCATCGGCGATATCATTGCCGAGGCCATGGAGAAAGTCGGCAAGGAAGGCGTCATCACTGTTGAGGAAGCCAAGGCGATGGAAACCACCCTGGAGACCGTCGAAGGGATGCAGTTCGATCGCGGTTACCTCTCTCCTTACTTTGTAACTGATCCGGAGCGGATGGAAGTCAACATCGAGAACGCCAACATCCTGATTCACGACAAGAAAATCTCCAGCATGAAGGACCTGCTTCCAGTTCTGGAGCAGACCGCCAAGTCGGGTCGTCCGCTGTTGATCATTGCTGAGGACATCGAAGGCGAAGCGCTGGCTACGCTGGTAGTCAACAAGCTGCGTGGCGTACTGAACATCTGTGCGGTCAAGGCTCCTGGTTTCGGCGATCGCCGTAAAGCCATGCTGGAAGACATCGCGACCCTTACCGGTGGTACTGTCATTTCTGAAGAGCTTGGCTTCAAACTTGAGCAGACCACGTTTGACCAACTCGGTACTGCCAAGCGGATTACCATTAACAAAGACAACACCACCATCATCGATGGCAATGGCAAGGAAGCTGATATTGCTGGTCGCGTCAAGCAGATCCGTGCGCAGATCGAAGAGACCACCAGCGATTACGATCGTGAGAAGCTCCAGGAGCGTCTGGCGAAATTGGTTGGCGGCGTTGCCGTGATCAAGGTTGGTGCAGCGACTGAAACTGAAATGAAAGAGAAGAAGGCCCGTGTAGAAGATGCTCTCCACGCCACCCGCGCTGCTGTTGACGAAGGGATCGTCCCTGGCGGCGGCGTTGCGTACATCCGCGCGCTCAAGGCACTCGACAAACTGAAGCTTGCTGCTGAGCAGCAGTTCGGGGTCAACGTGATCAGAGCCGCACTCGAGTCGCCGATCCGTCAGATTGCCGAAAACGCCGGCATTGATGCTTCCATCGTGGTCGACAAGGTGAAGCGCGGCAAGGATGCCTATGGCTACAATGCAGCAGATGACGAGTATGTCGACATGCTGGCTGCCGGCATCATCGACCCGACCAAGGTTGCCCGTTGCGCGCTGCAGAACGCAGCTTCCGTTGCTGGCCTGATGCTGACCACCGAAGCGCTGATCGCCGAGAAGCCGAAGGACGACGGCGGCGGCATGGGCGGCGGTATGCCTGGTGGCATGGGCGGCATGGGTGGTATGGGCGGCATGATGTAATTCCACCCGTAACAGGTATGAACATTAAAAAGGTCCCCGCCACTGGCGGGGACCTTTTTAATAGTCCAAAGCCCGGCCGATTGGCCGGGCTTTTTGTTGTCTGGTGGCGGTGCCCTAGAAAATGGTTGCCGTCAGACTCAGTGTGGGAAGAGGTGCAGGGAGAGCAACACCGTTGAGGTCGGAAAAATTGGTGACGGCAAAGGCGGCAGCGGCCAGGAAATCGGCCTCGGTCAGGGTGCTGCCGGCCGGGAGACTGCAGACCACGGTCACCAGTTCGCCGACGCCGAAACCTAACACGCTTCCTTCGATCAACAGCACCCGCACCGTGCGGTTGGCGGCCGCATAGGTGCTGCCGATCGTGATCCCGTTGGCAGCCACCCCGGAGGCCACCACCGTGCCGGCCGCGGCCTCCGCCGGGCTGGCGCTGCCGGTGGTGGCAACGCTGGCGCCGAGCGGGAGGGTAAAGGAGAAGTCGGCGCCGATGATATTCTCGGGCTGGGTGCCGGCAGTACTGATCTTGAGGATCGCCACCTTGGCCGCAGCGGTGTTCAGCGGCGCGGTTGCCAGAGTGGTCACACCGGTTGTGTTCCGCGGGTTGACAATAAAGTCGGCCATGGCCGCCTTGTAGCTGCTGTTGGCGGCGGCACCCAGACTGGCCGGGGTTTGGCCGACGGCCAGAGTGACGTCCGTGGCGAGCCCGACGAGCATGGTGTCAAGGGTGGCGCCAGGCCCCTGATTGTCAAGCAGTTGCGACAGGGCGGCCAGGACCAAGCCATACACCACCTTCGGGTCACCTGGGGTGGTGGCGGCACTGCTGCCGGTGGCTACCACCGGGGTGGTGCCGGTAATGTTGGTTACCTTGAAGAGGTCGCCAATATCCTTGTTGACGCTGCTGATGACCGTGGTGTTCAGGGCGGGCATTTTTTTAACCGCCAGTTCGGTCAGCGGGGTAATGTTGACTGCGTTGTTGCCGCTCCCGGCAGTCACCGCCGCCCGTAGGGTGGTCGGCACTTTGAGTGCCCCGGTTGCTTCGTCGGTATAAGTGCCACCGGTTACTTCCAGCAGCAGCGGCCCGGTGTAGCCACCGACATTAATGCTGTACACCCCCTGGATGCTGGTTGAGGTGGTGAGGCCGAGTTGTGCGCCTTTCACCCCACTGGCGGTGACGGCAAAGGCGGTAACGTTGGCCAAAGCGACTGGGCCGGCCATCACCGTGCCGGTGACCACTGTCGCCGGGGTGTCGCCACCACCGCCGCAGCCGGTCAGCGCCGCGCAGGTTAGCAGCAGAAATGAAGTAATCAGGTTTCTTATTTTCATGGCAGTATTCCTCCCTCAACAATCTAGAAGCTGGTAATCAGGCCAACGGCCTTGCGCAGGGTAATGGCCGCATCGCCGATATCAATGGTATTATCCGGGTCCGGCACGCCGTTGTTCAGTGGCGCCACGTCGGCCCGCAACAAATCGGTGCCGCTCAGGGGGGCCAGATTGGCCACATGCCGCAGCACCCGCAGGACATCGACAATGGTAACCCCGCCAGCGCCGTTGTTATCGCCATCCGGTACCACATAGGTGATGGTGGCGTTCTGGGTGGCAATATTGCCGGCAGCATCGGTGGCGCTGACCGAAATGGTGTTGGCCCCGGGGACGAGACCGGAGATGGTCGCGCTCCAGGAGGTGCCGGTGGTGATGATCTGGCCGAGGGTGGCACTGCCGGAGGTAACCGCACCGGTTACCGTGAGACCGCTTTCCACGGTGCCGCTCACGAGCAGCATCTTGCGATTAGTGGCAGCAGCCGTGGCACCCAGGGCCGGTGGCACGGTATCAATGGTAATCGTGGCGAGAGCGACTGCCGTGTTATTGGCGGCGTCGGTCACTTCGACCCGAATCGTATGCACCCCATCGCTGAGCGGACCGAGTGGATCACCGCTGCCTTTCTGCACCACGGCGCCATCTATTTTTACGACAGTTGTGGCAATGCCATGGGCATCAGTGGCGGTAAAAGCCAGCAGCGGAGCGGTGTTTTTGGAGAGGCTGCCATTGAGCGGCGAGGTCAGTTCGATGATCGGGAAGGCGGAGTCGACGTTGAACGCGGCTTCGGCAAAGCTCAGGTTGCCGGCAGCGTCAGTTGCCTCAACCCGGACGACATGGGGACCATCGGCGAGCGTTGGCAGGCTCTGACCGGAAATGACGCCATTAACAGGAGTACCGTCCACCTTGACCACAATGGTCAACGTGTTGGTATCGGTGGCGGTAAAAACCAGCAGCGGCGTCGTGTCACCGGTAAGCGTACCGACGGCAGGGCTGTTAATCGCCACGGTCGGGGCAATGGTGTCGACGACAAACACCGCTTCGCTAAAGCCGGTGTTGCCGGCTGCATCGCTGTGATCGACCCCCACCCGGTGCTGGCCATCGGTCAGATTAGTCAGGTGCTGGCCGGCAACGATGTTGACAATTACCCCGTCCAGTCGAACGACGCTGCTGCCGGGGTTGGCGTCGGTGATGCTGAAGGCGAGCAGTGGACCGGGATCGGTGGTGAAGCCGCTATTGGCCGGTGAGGTGATCACCGGGATCGGCGCGACGATGTCGACGGTAAAGCTCGACTCGAGAAAGGCGCCATTGCCGGCGTTGTCGGTTGCCTCGATCCGGAGGGTGTGCGACCCGTCAGCCAGTTGCTCCAGGCTGCTGCCGGTCAGCTTGGCGACCACGACTCCGTCAACCTTGACGACGGTGGCCGCGGGATTCGGATTGGCGTCGCTAACGCTGAAGGTGATCAGCGGTGTATTGTCCGCGGTGAAGCTGCCCGTGACCGGGGCCGCAATGGCAATCACCGGCGCCGAGGCATCGACCGTGAAGCTGTTCTGGGCAAAGAATGAGTTGCCGGCCGAATCGGTGACCTCGATCCGGACCGTATGGAGACCGTCGGCCAGGCTGGCCAGGTTCTGGCCACTGGCCGGGGTTGGCGAGACGATGACGCCATCCACCTTGACTACGGTGGTGGCCAGGCTGCGATCATCAGCCACGGTGTAGGTGAGGACCGGGGTGCGGGTGTTGATCAGGCTGTTGTTGGTCGGAGCAGCGATGCTTGCCGTCGGCGGTACCGTGTCAACGGTAAAGCTGTTCTGGGCAAAGGCGGTGTTGCCGGCCAGGTCAGTGGCATCAACCCGCACCGTATGCGGGCCGTCGGCAAGTGTGGCCAGGCTTGTCCCGGAAGCCGGGGTGGGGTTGAGCACGCCGCCATCAACGGTGACGACCGTGGCCGCGGAATTTGGATTCGCGTCGGTGACGGCATAGGTGAGCAACGGTGTCGTGTCGTTGGTAAAGTTGTTATTGGCCGGGGCGGTGAGAATCACCACCGGGACGGTGCTGTCGCCGATGCCGCTGACCGGCAGGGTGGCGGTCGGCAATGCGGCTCCGCTCACCGTCAGGTTTGCCGTGCGGGGACCGTCGGTGGTCAGCGGGGTAAAGGTGACGGCAAAGGTACAGCTGCCACCGCCAGCCACCGCCGCGCCGCAGTTGCCAACGCTAACCGCAAACTCGGGGTTGGAGGAGGCGACCGTCGGCGTCACCGGCGCTGCACTAAGATTGGTCACGGTGAAGCTCTTCGGCGCCGAGGCTACCCCCAGCTGCTGCACCGCGAAATCGGTACCGGCAGCGGGGGTGATGGTAAAGCCGATCACCTTGCCGGCCAGGGCGAAGTTGGCGGTGGTAAAGCTCTGTTCGAATATGCCATCGTTATTGGCGTCGATTTCCACCCGGAAGCGGTTGAAGAATTGACCCGGAGTGTCCGGGTCGGGGAAGGTGGCGCCGGTTACGTTCTGGTCGATGTTCGGATCGCCGATGAAGACCTCGTTGCCAACGGTGATTAGGGAAGGCTGGCCCCCCGGGGTGGCGGAACGGACCAGAAACTGGCCGAGGTTGCCGTCTGGCTGGTTAGTGGTGGTAATCGGGCTGAATGGTCCGCCGGCAAGGCCGACACCGATGTCTTCCTGGATATTGATCGCTGCCGGGCCGGCGACGACATTGGGAAAGACCCGTTGGCCGAAGGGATGGGTGATCCGGTAGGTGCCGTTGACCGGGGCAGCCACATCCCAGCGGACTCGAGCAAAGGTGATCTGCTGGCCGGGTTCCGGCAAGCCGCTTGCCGAGCCGAAGGCGGCTTCCAGGGCAGCGCGGTAGCGGGCGCGATTACCACCACCGATGTCCAAGATGATGGCATCGGCAATGAAGTAGAACGACTCCCCTGGAAAATTGCCGTTGAACTGCCCCAGTCCATTGGTCGTGAATGCGATCGGGTTGGTCGGGACGAACGTATCCGGCGGCCCATCGGTCAACAGGATGCACATGGGTGGGCCGCTGGGGGATGGTGTCTGGGACAGGCAGAGCTCCAGCGGCAGACCGCCCGTAGGCGGCGGGGTGCCCCGGACCGGGTCAGTATACCAGCGGGGGAAATTGTGCCCCGGCGGCGACGGCGTGTCCTGTGGACCAGGGGTAAAGACGGCGGCCAGCACAGACTGGCTAGCCAATGCCAGAGCCGCGGCCAAGAAAAAAACCTTCATCATTCTTCGCATAGACATTCCTCCTCGTTAATTCTGGTCGGTATCGCCAAGTCTCGGGATCCGCTTCAAGACGAGCATAAACTATAGCGCACGTTTGAAGTTTGTCAGGAGCACATGTTGTTCCAAATTTAGATATTTTGCGCGATTAAATTCGCATTAGCACCTGGTAGTAGCTATCACGCTGAAAATGCGAAATTAATTAACTGGCGGCAATCGCCACTGCCTAACTGATTAAACTAGCTTGGCCAGCAGGTGCGGCATTTCTGTATCAAAATGAGACTGCTGTCTCATATTTGATCCGCCCCGTACTCTTGCTGGTTGCCTTATTGAACTTGATATCATCGAAGAACTTGCCATTCAGGGCTGGAACGCAGGGGTGCCATCATGGCCGCCATACTGGTAAGCGAAATTGACAGGATTCCAGGTACTGCAGGGACCAGTTCCTGAGCCGATAAATTTGCCTAACGACCACCAAGTCGTGTACGATGCCGTGATTTGCACCCCCTGATGAACACTCATGGCTTGATGCCGTGAACTGACAGAATGGTCTGAACGATTCCCGTCAGATCCTGAAACAAGGTGCCGTTGTCATGATTGTTACCCCAAATATTGGCGGCCTTACAGCTGCCTGTCATGGCGATAACTATCTGTTCCGTGAGCCGTCATGAACGTATCTAGCCGTTCAGGCTACCGCTGGCTGGTATTGGCCGCCGGCACCATGGCGGTGTTCAGCGCCCTTGGCTTGGCCCGTTTCGGCTATTCAGTGGTGCTGCCGGCCATGCAGAGTGGGCTGGGGCTGGATAATGCCCAGGCCGGAGCACTGGCCAGTGCCAACCTGGCCGGCTATTTGGTGATGGCGTTGCTGGGTGGCGCGCTGGCCGCCCATTGTGGTGCCCGCTCGGTGATTGTTGCCGGTTTGCTGGTTGCCAGTATCGGCATGCTGCTGACCAGTATGGTCGATGGTCTGGCCGGGGCGGCGGTCTGGCGCGCCGTCACCGGCATCGGCAGCGGCGCGGCCAACGTGGCGGTGATGGGGATGTGGGCCGCCTGGTTCCCGGCCAATCGTCGCGGTCTGGCCGCTGGCATTGCGGTCACCGGTTCCTCGCTTTCCTTTATCACCATTGGCCCACTGGTCCCCTGGCTGCTGGCCCGGGGTGGAGCAGATGGCTGGCGTCACTGCTGGCAGCTGTTCGGTGGGGCCTCCCTGGCTATTGCGCTGCTCTGCCTCTTGATCATCCGCAGCGGGCCGCCTGGGACCACTATCGATCTTTCCTCACCCTACGGAGGCGCTGACCCACGCACGGCCGAGCGGCAGGGTTCCTGGCATGATGTCTTTCGTTCAGGTGCCGCCTGGCACCTGGGGCTGGTTTATGTCGCCTTTGGCTTTTCCTATATCATCTTCATGACCTTCTTCGTCAAGCACCTGATGGTTGCGGGTGGCTACAGCAAGGTCGCGGCTGGCAGCCTGTTCATGACTATGGGCTGGGCCAATCTGGCTTGCAGCTTTCTTTGGGGGTGGCTATCGGATCGGATTGGCCGCAAGTGGGCCATGATGCTGATTTATCTGGTCCATGCGGGGGCTTTCACGCTCTTCGGTCTGGCCACCACGCCAACGGCTTTCTTGTTGGCCGCTTTGCTCTACGGTTCCAGCGCCTTCAGTATCCCGGCAATCATGGCGGCAGCCTGCGGTGATCTTTTCGGTCAACGATTGGCCCCGGCCGCGCTCGGTTTTGTCACCCTGCTGTTCGGGATCGGCCAGGCATTAGGGCCGAGCGTGGCCGGCATCATGGCTGACGCCACGGGCAGCTTTACCTCCGCCTTTCTGCTGGCGGCCGGGGTCGCGCTGCTGGGCGCGGTCGGGGCGACCACCCTCAAAGCCTCACCTCGCCCTCAATCACCATGACCAGTGCCCCCCCCTCACCCCGCCGGGTGTACGGTTTCCTGATCCTAACCACCCTGTTCTGGGGCGGTAGCTTCCTCTTTACCAAAATCGGTCTGGCGACCGTGCCGCCGGTCCACTTTGTGGCGATTCGCTTTATCCTGGCCACGCTGATCATGCTGCTGGTTTCCGCCCGTCGCTGGCAGGGATTCACCCGTTCGGTCCTCTGCCGGGGGGCCACGGTTGGCCTGGCCTTAGGCATCACCAACCTCACCTTTGTCATGGGGATCAAAGGGACCAGTATTTCCCGTGCCGGCATCCTCAATAACCTGTTCATCCTGTTTATTCCAATTTTGGCCAAGCTGGTCTGGCGTGATCGAATCGGTACCGTTAATCTGGTAGGGGTGGCCCTGGCGGCGGTCGGCATCGGGTTGCTGGCCGGTGGTGGGGCTGGTTTCAATACCGGCGATCTGCTCTCCACGATATGCGCCTTTTGCATTGCCATCCACATCCTGACCGTCTCCAAAGTGTTGCAGGCTGAAGATGACGTTTACCTGGTATCGCTGGTGCAGTTTGCCGTGGTGGCAGTTATGGCCAGTACCCTCTGCCTGATCGTACCGGCCCCGGCATATGTTTTGACGAGCGGGGCCGTGGGTTCAATCATCTATTGTGCCATCTTCCCGACGGTCCTCTGTTTTACCCTGCAGAATGCCTTCCAACGCTACACCACCGCCACCCGGGCCGGGCTGATCTATACCCTGGACCCGGTCTGGAGCCTGCTGGCGGGCTATCTGGTGCTGGGGGAGCGTTTAAATGGTCGGGAGTGGTTCGGCTGTGGGATGATTTTTCTGGCCGCCCTGGTGCCGCTCATCTTCAGGTTGCTGCAGGAACGGCGATTGGTCACCCGCTACCACGCGCCGACCAGCTGAATTCTGCTATAATCCTAGAAAAAGCAGTTGAAACGCAGAGACGCTGAGGCGCAGAGTAAAAACGGTCTTTTAAGCAAAATACGGCCTTCACCTTTTTGGTGAGCATCAAATCTTGGATAAGTTCTTGATTTCTCTGCGTCTCTGCGCCTCTGTGTTAATTGACTGCCGTTTTTAGGATAATTGTTCCCAGGAGGTGCGCCATGAAAATCATCGCCAGTATGTTGTTGGCCGCCGTGATTGTTGCGGCACCGGTGGCAACCAAGCTGAAGGTCTATGTTGCTGCAACCAGGGGGTATGTCATGACGGAAAAAGTGGTCAAGAGTGATGCCGAATGGCAGAAACAGCTGACGTCGGAACAGTTTGCGGTGGCCCGTAAAAAGGGGACCGAACGCCCCTTTGCCAATGCCTATCACGATAATCATGCTGCCGGGATCTATCAGTGCATCTGCTGCGGACTTGACTTGTTCAATTCTACGGCTAAATATGATTCGGGCACCGGCTGGCCCAGCTTCTGGCAGCCGCTTGATTCGGCCAACGTGCGGGAGGCGGCGGACAACTCGCTCTTTTCCCGCCGGACCGAGGTGCTCTGCGCCCGCTGCGATGCCCATCTGGGGCATGTGTTCAACGACGGTCCCAAGCCGACCGGCTTGCGCTACTGCATGAACTCGGCGGCATTGAAGTTTGTGCCAGGGAAATAAACCTCAAATACAGAGACTTAATAACACGGAGCAACGGAGCAACGGAGTAAAATCAAAAAAATCCTCTTGAAAAAACCTTTTTGAGACGGACCTTATTGGTGAATGCCGTTTCTAATTCAAATCCGTGATTTCTCTGTTGCTCCGTTGCTCTGTGTTATTCGAACTGACGCTTCTAGATTTAATATTGTTTCATCGACGTTTGCACCGAAAGGAGTGATGCCATGTCGTTGTGGGATAAAGCGGTTGCTGAACTGATCGATATCATCGAATGGACCGACGAATCGAGCGATACCCTGGTCTGGCGGTTTCCCCGCTATGAGAACGAAATCAAGCAGGGGGCGCAGCTGATTGTCCGTCAGGCCCAGGAGGCAGTGCTGGTCAATCAGGGGACGATCGCCGATGTTTTTGCCCCCGGTCGCCACAAGCTGATGACCGAGAACCTGCCGGTGCTGTCGACCCTGCTGGGCTGGAAATACGGCTTTCACAGCCCGTTCAAGGCGGAAGTATATTTCGTCAATACCCGCAACTTCACCAACCTCAAGTGGGGGACCCAGAACCCGATCATGCTGCGCGATCAGGAGTTCGGGGCGGTGCGGCTCCGCTCCTACGGCAGCTACGTGGTGCGGGTGAGCGATGCGCCCCGCTTCATCAACGAAATTGTCGGCACCAACAGTCACTTTACTGTGGATGGGGTGGCCGAACAGCTGCGGAACCTTATCGTCACCCGTTTTGCCGATCTGCTGGGGGAGAGCAAGATTCCGGTGCTGGATCTGGCCGGCAACTACAATGAACTGTCGGCGTTCCTGGGCCAGAAGATTGCCCCGGAGTTCCAGGAATACGGCCTGGAGATCACCAAGCTGTTGATCGAAAATATTTCCCTGCCAACGGAAGTAGAGGCGGCGCTGGACAAGCGGAGCAGCATGGGGATCATCGGCAACCTGGACAATTACTTGAAGTTCCAGAGTGCCAACGCCATGGAAGCCGCCGCGGCCAATCCGGGTGGCGACGCCTCGGCCGGGATTGGTATGGGGATGGGCTTTGCCATGGCCAACCAACTTGGTAAAACCCTGGTGGCCGGTGCTGCGTCGCCCACTGGGAGTTCGCCTCCGCCTTTGCCACAGGCGGCTGCCTACTTTGTGGGAGCAGACGGCAAGCAGACCGGTCCGTTCACGCCGCAGACCGTTGCCGAGCAGATTAGCACCGGAGCCATTACCCGCGAAACCTTGCTATGGCGCGAAGGGATGGCCACTTGGCTGCCGGCCGGGGAATACCCTGACTTTGCCCTGCTCCTGCCGCCACCACTGCCGAAATAATCGAGAGGAACCATGGCCAACTGCACCAACTGTTCGGCGCCCTTGCCGGCAAATTCGATTAAATGCGAGTATTGCAACAGCCGTAACGACGTTGATCTCAAGGGGGTGCATTACTACACCACCCACGAGACGGCATCACCCCGCAGCTGTCCGCGCTGCGCCATTAGCCTCAAGTCCATTGACCTGAAACTGGATGGCAAGTTTCTGATCGAGCGCTGCGATCAGTGCCTGGGGCTGTTCTTTGATCCGGGGGAGTTGGAGGCGTTGCTGGAAAACTCGGTAACCAATGTGTTCACCATCAAGCGGACCGAGATCAACAACCTCAACCAGCTGCGGGCGCAAGACTATTCCATTTCCTACATCAAGTGTCCGGTCTGCGCCCAATTGATGAATCGAGCAAACTATGGTGCCCGGAGCGGGATCATTGTTGATCGTTGCAAGGAGCATGGCGTCTGGCTGGATGGCGGCGAACTGCGCCACCTGTGCGAATGGATGAAGGCCGGCGGTAAGCTCCTGGAGCAGGAAGAGAAAAAAATGGCTGAAACCGAGCAGGCCCGCGAACTACGGCGGGCCCAATCTCAGACCCCGCTGGGAGGAGACCAAATCGGTTATGGCGGTGGCGGTCTTTTTGGCGACCCCAGACATCATGGCGATCCCGATCTGCTTGATGTCGTACTTACTGCGGTGCGTTTTATTCTGAAGTAAAGAGCGGAAGGCCAGTCCTTCCGCTCGCAATGGTCTTATTCCTTGATCCGCTTCAGCAGCCAGGCCATATTCGTGCCCAGGTCGGCCATGGTTTTCATCCCTTCCTCATCCCCCTCTACATCGCCGATGTTCCGGCCGACGCCGATATTCCAGTAGGACGAACCTGGGATGATCATCTCGCTGATCAGGAAGAAGTGGTTGATCGAGTCAAAGGCATGAATAGCCCCGCCACGCCGGACAGCAATGACTGCGGCCCCGACCTTGCGCCGGTAACAATTGCCGTTGGCTCGGGCCACCATGCCGGCCCGGTCGATCAGTGCCTTGGTCTCGGACGAGATGTCGGCAAAGTAGGTGGGCGAGCCGATGATGATGCCGTCGGCGGCCACCATCTTGGCGATGCAGCTGTTGACTACGTCGCCGGCCACGGCGCAACGGTGATCCTTGTTGGCAAAGCACTTATAGCAGGCGGTGCAGCCGCGGATCACCTCACCGGCCAACTGCACCAGTTCGGTCTCGATTCCCTCTTTTTCCAATTCGCTGAAGGTATGCTTGATCAACAGCGCGGTGTTACCATCCTTGCGGGCACTGCCGCTGAATGCGACTACTTTCATTTAAGCCTCCAGGTATGTTTTCATAATGGCTAAGCGCACACCGGCGGCGGAGATTTTTCCCCGCAGACCGGTGCAGCCGTTATTGGTTGGACATACGGGTTTTTCTCAGTATCGGGGTTGATGATTTGCCGTGGTGGTTTTTCAAGATTGTAGGCTGGGCGGGATAACATGCGAGATTGGCTACGGATATTTCATGGATGCATGCAGCACTCGGAGAATAATTAGCTCCTCACGCTGTGCAGCATAAATGACGATGTACGGGAGGCCGGCAACAACAAGTTCCCGTGTGCCGCGCTCGCGTCCGCGTTTCCCGATGGTCGGATAGTCAGCCAGCATCTGAGCAGAATCGATGATCTTATTTACCGTAGCAACCGCAGCAGGTGGATTGTCCTGAGAAATATATTCCTCGACTTTGTCTAGGTTGCCATTCGCTCCTTCAGTCCAGCGAATTCTCATTGCCTAGCCGCCCAGCGTTTGACAACATCGGAGTGGTCAATCAGCTTTCCGGCTCTCATTTCCTCAAGACCTTTTTTGATCTCTTCTCTTTGCCAAGTGTCCAGTTCATCATCCGGTACTTCAACGGTAAACGGCAATCCGTGTCGCATCATAACTTGCTTGTAAAAAAGCGTTACGGCTTCAGTTGTGGTCATTCCAAGCGCCCTGAAGATGTTCTCAACATTTTGCTTTAATTCCGGTTCCATCCGCGCATGAATCATTGCAGCTCGTGGCATATCGCTACCTCCGCCGTATTATTTTCTAAAGTGTATCTCGATTGACACATCGGATCAAGCCAGAAAATACAAACAAAACGTCAGAGTCGTAAAAATAGAAGTCGCCTTTTCAGCTACGCCCACAGCAGTTTTAACTGCAGAATCATTTGCCGGGATTTTGGGGATTTTGGGGACACAATACCTATTATTTCAACTTGGCGGGTCTCCCTGCAGGTTTAATTTTCAGTACACGCCCGGTTAGACTTTCAACCTGCCCGATAAACTGTTCATCTCCCGATGGTCGACCGGTGCGCGTTGCCTTTTTAATTTGTTCCACTCCCCCCAGCTCATCCGTGCTCAAAAACTCCCGCCAATCGGTAATAAGCCCAAGAAGTGTGCGGTCTTTTACCAGTGGGTCTTGGTCGACAATGCCGCACTGAAAACGGGCGCTCGACCAGTAATATTCCCATGGACTCTTGACCATACCGGCAACAACAGGGTTCCAAGCTACGTAACGGGCAGCCGCCAGCAGGTGGGCCTGGTCGAGCACGCAGGAGCCGAATCGCCCCTGGAAAAGGTAGCCGCGAACTCCTTGGGAAAAGTTCTTCATACGCGTGTACCGCCTATGTGCTTCACCGAAACCCCGTGCAAGGGATGCCTCACTGTGGGGCACGACAATAAAATGGACGTGATTTGTCATGAGGCACCAGGAGAGGATCTCCAGGCCGAAACGGGCAGCTTCCTCCGCCAGGAACGAAAGGTAGGCGTGGCGATCATCATCGGAGTGAAAGACATCCATGGAGCGGACGCCGCGCTGGGTCAGATGATGAGGATAACCAGGGACTACAATGCGTGAGATACGAGCCATGGCGGGATAGTATTGGAGCATGCTTAGAAAGTCAATGTATAATAGATATTATGTCCCCCGAATATTTTATAATAGATATTATGTCCCCCAAATATTTTATAATAGATATTATGTCCCCCGAATATTTTGTCCCCCGAATATTTGTCCCCCGAATATTCATCGAAATAATTCCGGGAACATTTTCGATCAATATCGCTTTCGGTTTGATTGCGGAGACGACTCTCAGGAAGTCCTTGAATAAATGGTTCCGGTCATCGTCAAGGCTGCGTATTGGGGCATTGATTGAAAAACCCTGACATGGCGGACCACCTGCAACAAGATCTATTTCGCCCTCGTTTACGCCCAATCTGGTTTTAATGTTGATTTCACATACTTGACGAACATCTCCCACAAGCATCTCGGTATCAGGATGGTTTAGCTTATAAGTTTCCGCATATTGCGGAACAAGCTCATTCGCCAGCAACGGTATGAAACCGGCCTGTTTAAGGCCGCAGGAAAGGCCGCCAGCACCGGCAAATAAATCAATACTTTTCATATTTCTCTGTTACTTCCTTATCGTTTCCCGGATTTATATTTTCAAAATGTGTGGCGACTATACACCAGTTTAGATAACAGGCTCAATTTATGAAAGGAGGCACACAAGTGGCAGGGTAATTCTGTTTACTCAGTTGGATTTTTGTGTTGTGAATAACTCGTTTATCTCCGGACATGTTTGTGGACATAGGTAGAAGCATCTGCATCTATATGTATGCATCAATCTGTTACTTGTCGTTTGTATCTACAGATAGAGACTTTTGCGATTCATTTTCGGCACAGCCCATCATTATTTACGGTACTCTGCCGTTGGCCAGAACGGGATGCCGCCCCGGGGGGTGAATTCGCCGCGCACGGTCAGCCAGGCTGGCGCCAGCATTTGCACCAGGTCGTTGCAGATTCGGTTGACACAGGACTCGTGGAACTCGCCATGCATGCGGAAGGAGCCCAGGTAGAGTTTCAGGCTCTTGCTCTCGACACAGAGCTGATCCGGCTGGTAGTCGATGATGATTTTGGCGAAGTCGGGCTGGCCGGTGAGGGCCACACCGGGTGCGTCGTCCGGATTTGACCATCGGCACCATTGACCACGCCATTCCGACTATTAATCGGCATCTTCCTTTTAAGGACAAAGTAGCCGCGATTCAAGTTGAGACGCTTCGCCAAAACGCTAAAGACTTTGGGGTCAAAATTTACGATTTAGACCGAATTGAGCAAGGAATTATTCACGTTTTCGGTCCTGAACAGGGATTGACTCAGCCGGCGATGACGATTGTCTGCGGTGATTCTCATACAGCAACTCACGGTGCCTTTGGCGCGCTGGCTTTCGGGATCGGCACTTCAGAAGTCGAACATGTTTTGGCGACCCAATGTCTGTATCAACAGAAATCCAGGAATCTGCTCATCAAAGTTGATGGAGCGCTCCCCTCTGGAGTCACGGCCAAAGATGTCATTCTCGGAATCATCAACCGCATCGGAACCGATGGCGGAACCGGCTATGTAGTTGAATTTGCAGGAGATACTATTACTAATCTGTCAATGGAAGGCCGCATGACGGTCTGCAATATGACTATCGAAGGCGGTGCGCGGGCCGGTTTGATTGCCCCGGATGACAAAACCTTTGCTTATTTAAAAGGCAAACCGTTTGCCCCGAAAGATGAGAATTGGGAAAGAGCAGTAGAATATTGGCAAACATTGCCGACCGAAAAAGAGGCCCAATTTGAAAAAACGGTTGAGATTTCGGCCGCTGATTTGGCTCCTTTTGTGACCTGGGGAACGTCGCCCGGCATGTCGGTCAAAGTTACCGAAGCCGTCCCGGAACTATCATCCGCCAAAGATGAAAGCGAGCGCAAAGCATTTGAAAAGGCTTTGCATTATATGAATCTGGAACCTTCGCAAAAGATTGAGCAGATTAAACTTGACCGTGTTTTTATCGGCAGCTGCACCAATTCCCGGATCGAAGACCTGCGCGAAGCAGCCAAGATCGCCAAAGGCTACAAAGTCAATGAAAAAGTCCGCGCAATGATCGTCCCCGGTTCAATGATGATCAAAAAACAAGCCGAAGCTGAAGGTTTAGCCGAGATTTTTGTCGAAGCCGGATTTGATTGGCGTGATGCCGGTTGCTCGATGTGTCTCGGAATGAACGAAGACATTTTGAGCGAAGGCGAACGATGCGCATCAACCAGCAACCGAAATTTTGAAGGCCGTCAAGGACGTGGCGGTCGAACGCATCTCGTTTCGCCTTCGATGGCCGCCGCCGCCGCGATCGCCGGACATTTTGTTGACGTTCGGGGATGGAAATTTAAGTAGCGAATTACGAATTACGAATTACGAATTACGAATTACGAATTACGAATTACGAATTACGAATTACGAATTACGAATTACGAATTACGAATTACGCGAATAAAGCATTACCATAATTTGAAATTCCAAAATTTGAAATTCGTAATTCAAATAAACAATTACGATTATTTCGTAATTCGTAATTTGAAATTCGTAATTAATAAAGATGAATCAATTTAAAACACACACAGGTTTAGCCGTTCCACTTTATCAAGCCAATATTGATACCGATCAAATCGTGCCCAAGAAATTTCTTTTGCGCGTCGCCCGCGCCGGTTTCGGTGAAGCGCTATTTTACGATTGGCGGTTTAATACGGACGGAACCCTCAAAAGTGATTTCGTCTTGAACAATCCGAAATATCAGGGCGGTTCTATTTTATTGGGCGGAAAGAACTTCGGTTGCGGAAGTTCACGCGAACACGCTCCGTGGGCGTTGGACGATTACGGTTTTCGGGTCATTATCGCCTCTGCTTTTGCCGATATTTTTTACAACAATTGTTTCAAAGTCGGCCTTTTGCCAATTGTCTTAACAGAAGAAAAAGTAGCTGAATTGGTCAAAAACGCAGAAACTCTCGAAAATTATCAGATCACGATCGATTTGGAAAATCAAAAGGTCACGGATTCAATCACGTTTGAAGCAAGTTTTGCGGTTGATGATTTTCGCAAATATTGTTTAATCAATGGTTTAGATGATATTGGATTAACCTTGCAAGATGCTGATAAAATTTCGGCGTTTGAAAAAACCCGACCGGTTTGGACAAATCTTCAATCAACCTGAAAAATAATTTAAATCAGCACCAGTGCACAATTAACAATGGACAATGTGAATCGGTGCTGATACTTTTCCAATCAATTAAACTTCGCCCGCAATTTGGTCTTTTGCCTTTCTACTTTTTACTTTCGCAGTGTGTTTGCTATACTTTGAGTTTTTATGAGTTTAGTAGATTTACAACAAACATTGCGTGAAAAAGTTTTGGAAACGGCCAAAAGCGTTTTCAACATTGAGTTTAGTCAGGTGGCCTGTGAAGTTCCTCCAAAAACCGAACTTGGCGATCTCGCGTTTCCGGTGGCTTTTGAACTGGCCAAACGAATCAAGCAGGAAACTGGCGAAAAACGGAATCCGCGTGAAATCGCCGAACAACTAAAGCTCGCGCTCGAATCAAATCAAAGCGTTGACCACGTTGAAGTAGCCGGAGCAGGTTATCTCAACGTTTTTTATAACCGGGCAATGTTTTTAGCCGAAACTAATTCCCTTCAGTCGCTCAAGACTGCAAACCCGGATTCTCCAAAACGAATTGTCGAACATACGGCGGTTAATCCGAATAAAGCCGCCCACATCGGACACGTCAGAAATTCAGTCTTGGGCGATACCTTTGTCAGAATTTTGCAGGCCAACGGTGATCGGGTCGAGGTGCAAAATTATATTGATAACACCGGCGTTCAAGTGGCCGACGTGGTGGTCGGGTTTATATATCTCGAAAAAATGAATCTCGAAGATATTAAACGTCTCGATGCCGAACTCGCTGAGAAAGGTATCTCCTTTGACTATTATTGTTGGGATCTGTATGCCAAAGTCGGGCAGGAATACGCCGTCAACGAAGAACTTAAAGCCAAACGCTCCGAGGTCCTGCATTTTATTGAAGAAGGCGAGAACGAAACCGCCAAACTAGCCGATTATGTGGCCACCAGAAACGTCGAATGTATCATCAAAACGATGGAACGCCTCAATATTCGATACGATTTGCTGCCCCGTGAATCCGAAATTTTGCACCTTCAGTTTTGGGCCAAAGCCTTTGAAAAAATGAAGGAACTCGGGGTGATCCGGCTTGAAACCGATGGAAAAAACGCAAATTGTTGGGTCATGCCTTTTGATACGCATTCCGGTAATGACGAACACGAAGCTAACAAAATCCTGGTCCGTTCAAACGGAACCGTCACCTATACCGGTAAAGACATCGCCTATCAACTCTGGAAACTCG
>JANOEC010000055.1:0-25506 GCA_031412995.1 Geobacteraceae bacterium | reverse complement strand
GCACTTGATGCCCCGAGCTTCTTTTTCATCTCCTGCAGCATCGGCTCCAGTTTGTCCAAGGCGATCTGCTCACGGTGGGTGTTCAGCACTTCAATGAAGCGGCTCATGTGGGTCCCCTTGAAGTGATGGGGCAGGTCCACGTAGAGATTGATGCGGGCCACGGTCTGCTGAAACTTCTTGTTCTTATCCATCACCGTAACCGGATATGAGATGTCCTTGACCCCGACCTTGTCGATGGGAATATTGCGCGAGTCGTGGCGGGTCTGCACGTCGTTGATCGGCGGTGACGGGTGACGGGTGACAGGTAGCGAGTCTTTATTGTTCATGCGAGGTCCTTACGGTTGGGCCGGCAGGTAGTGGACCGGGTCCACTTTCCCGACTTCGGCAAACCCCTTCAGCCGCAGGCGGCAGGAATCGCAGCTGCCACAGGCGATGCCGTCGGCGGTCGGGTCATAGCAGGAGTGGGTGCGGCCATAGTCGACACCCAACGTCAATCCCTTGGTGATGATCTCGGCCTTGGAGAGATGGAGCAATGGCGTGTGAATGGTAAAACGGCCACTCCCCTCGACGCCGGCGCGGGTGGCCAGATTAGCCATGACCTCATAGGCGGCGATATACTCGGGGCGGCAATCGGGATAGCCGGAGTAATCCAGGGCATTGACCCCGATGTAGATGTCATAGGCCCCCAACACTTCGGCCCAACCCAGGGCAAAGGAGAGAAAAATGGTATTGCGGGCCGGCACGTAGGTAACGGGAATGTCGCTCCCCACCCCATCCTTGGGCACGTCGATATCGGCGGTCAGGGCGCTGCCGCCCACCTGCCGGTAGTCGAACGCAACCACCAGGTGATCCGCCGCCCCCATGGGCCGGGCATTCTGGCGCGCCAGTTCCAGTTCGACGCTATGCCGCTGGCCATAGGCAAAACTCATGGCATAGGGGGTGAACCCCTCGGCCCGGGCAATGGCCAGACAGGTGGTGGAATCGAGCCCGCCACTATACAGGACTACGGCTTTTTTCGTCATGGATGGTACGCCTTTCAGAACAGCGAAAACTTTACGTAGCGCTTCGGGTTTTCCTTCACATCTTTGAGCAGGGAATCCAGGCTGTCCAGCGCCTTGGAGAGCCGATTATAGGCGTCCTGATCGCTCACCAGTTTGCCGGCAGTTCCTTCACCGCTATTGATCCGATTGACGATTTCATCCAGGGCGGTCAGCGAGGACTCACTCCGCTCCAGCAGGTCGATCCCCTTGTCGTGCAGAGTGCGGTCAGTGAGCAGCAGGCCGATGGTGCTGTCGCTGGAGGTCAGTTTTTTGTTCAACTCGCGCACATCTTCGGCTGCTTGCGTGCTTTTGTCTGCCAGGGCCACCAGTTTGTCGTACAGTTGCCGATCACGCACCAGGCGACCCATGGTGCCGTCCGCCGACTGGATATCCTTGAGGGTGGTCTCCGTGCGGTCCAGAATGGCAATCATCCGGTCATAGGGTTCGGAGCTTTTGGTCAGCTTGCCGATAGTCCCTTCACCACGGTTAATGCTGCTGGTCAGGGTGTGCAGTTCAAGGGTGAGTCGGTTCACGTTATTGTAGAGTTGCTCATCCTTCATGAACCGCCCCAGGGAGCCTTCGCCCCGGTCAATTTTTTCTACCACCTTGTTGAGCCGATCAAAAGAGGCGCCGGCCTTTTGCAGGACGTCGTCGAGCTTTGCTGCCGGGGTCCCTTGGACCAAGCGTTCCGGGGTGTCGTGGAACGTGGAACTGGGGGTGATATCGACATACTTTTCGCCCATCAGACCCCGGGTTTTGATGGTGACAAATGAATCCTGACCGATTTTCTTCAGCGCTTGCCGTTCGACCTCGATGCGGATTTCAATGTCGTTGGTCTTGCGGGGCTGGTTAAAACGGATGTCAGTTACCACCCCAATATCAACGCCGGCCAACCAGACCGGTGCCCCTTCCTTGAGACCGGCCACATCGCTGATGATTACCGACAGTGCTTCTTTGGGGACGAAATACTTGGTCTTGTCGCCCATGATCACCACGCCGGCTGCAGCGCAGAGCAGGGCGGCGACGATGAAGATGCCGGTGCGGACGTGGGACCAGGTTAAGGTATCGCTTCGTTTCATGTCAGGGCCTTTTCGTACACAAAAAGTGATTCTTCGCTCGGAGCGAAAAACTCCTGTACCGCCGGGTGCTCGCAGGCTTCCAGACCCGGTCGGTCGCCATCATAAACCAGCCGCCCTTCATGGATAAAGGAAAACCGGTTCGACACGGCAAAGGCGGTGGTGATGTCGTGGGTAACCATCAGGGTGGTTTTTCCCTCCCGCTGCAGGCGGAGCATCAACTGCTGGATGTTGTAGACGCCGATCGGGTCGAGGCCGGTGGTCGGTTCATCGAAAAAGATGTAGTCCGGATCGGCAGCCAGCGCCCGGGCAATGGCCACCCGTTTCTTCATGCCGCCGGAGAGTTCGGCCGGGTAGAGATCAATCGCTTTTTCCAGCCCGACAAAGCTGAGCTTTTCCAGGGCGACCGCTTCCACTTCCGCTTCCGGTTGGCCGGCTTCCAGCAGGCGATAGCCAACATTTTCCCCCACGGTCAGGGAGTCGAACAGCGCTCCCCCCTGAAAGACAATGGCAATATTGCGCCGTACTTCCCGCAGAATCGATTCTTTCAGACCAGTGATTGATCGACCGTTTAGCAGGATGTCGCCGCGATCCGGCACCAACAGCCCCAGCAGCAGCTTGAGAATTGTGGTCTTGCCCACCCCGGAAACCCCAAGAATGGTCCGGTTTTCCCCTGGCGTCAGCTGCAAGTCGAAATCCACCAAAATCTGCCGGCCGCCGATTGAGTAGCTGACCTGGCGCATACAGAGGCCGTGGGGTAAGGTCTGGTTGCTCATCGGAACACTACCATGATCTTGGTGATGAAAAAGTCGACCACCAGAATCAGCACGGATGCGATGACCACGGCCTTCTTGGCTCCTTCGCCGACCCCTTCGGCGCCGCCGCGGGTGTTAAGTCCCACATAGCAGCCGGTCATGCAGAGGATAAAACCAAAAACTGCCGGTTTGGCCACGGCTTCCAGCAGATCCAGGGGACGCATGAACTGGGGCAGGGATTTCCAGTACATCAGCGGGCTGATGCCGTAGCCGGCAGCAATAATGTAGCCGCCGACAATGGAAATGGCGTCGGTGATCAGCGCCAGCAGCGGCATGGCCAGCAGAGTTGCTTTTAGGCGCGGGGTGACCAGACGGGTGATGATGTCGGTCCCCTCGACCCGCATGGCGTCCACCTGCTCGGTAACCACCATGGTGCCAAGCTCGGCAGTGATGGCCGAACAGCAGCGGCCGGTCACCATCAGTGACGACAGCACCGGCCCCAACTCCTTGACCATGGTAACCGCCACCATGCCGCCCACATAGCTGGTCGCAGCAAAGGGCTTGAGCTGGATGATTGCTTGCAGTGCCATGACCATGCCGGTGAAGAGTCCGGTCAGGCTGATGATGAAGATGGAGCCGACGCCGATCTTGTCCAGGTGGGTGATGAATTCGCGGTAGTAGTAGGGGCGCTGGAAAATCCGCACCAACGCGCGCACTGCCAGGGTGGAGATCCCCTGGATATCGGCCAGGCCGGTGAGGATGCGGCGTTCGATGCGTGTCTTTCGCAATTTATCCTACCAGTGCAGCGGTCAGCACTTCACGGACGTCGGAGACAAAAACAATCGCCAGTTCGTCCTTCACCTGTTGCGGAATTTCCTCCAGATCCTTGCGGTTAAGTTCCGGCATGATCAGTTTGTGTACCCCGGCCCGTCGCGCGGCCAGTGCCTTCTCCTTGATCCCGCCAATGGGGAGGACCCGGCCGGTCAGGCTGATTTCGCCGGTCATGGCCACGTCGCGTTTGGCTGGCCGATTGGTCAACAGCGACACCAGGGCCGTGACCAGAGTGATGCCGGCGGAGGGGCCATCCTTGGGGATGCTGCCGGCTGGCACATGCACATGCACGGTCTGCTCATCCAGGGCATCGGCCGGAATGCCCAGCGATTCGAGATTAGCGAGGACATAGGAGAGGGCGGCGCGGGCCGATTCCTTCATCACGTCACCTAGGGAGCCGGTCAGGATCAGGTCGCCTTTTCCTTTCATCTTGGTGACTTCGATAAAAATGATATCACCACCAACTTCGGTCCAGGCCAGGCCGGTCACGACGCCAACCCGGTCCTGTTCAGCGGTTACTTCGTTGTAAAATTTGCCCGGTCCGAGGAATGAGTGGATCACCTCTGGGGTGATCATTTCCCGGGCGGGTTTGCCCTGGGTGATCTCCTTGGCCACCTTGCGGCAGATCGAGCCGATGTTTCTTTGCAGATTTCGCACCCCGGCTTCGCGGGTATATTCGCTGCAAATGGACAACAATGCCGCATCGAGGAATTCCGGGGCCCGACCAGTCAGACCGTTTTCTTCGATCTCACGCGGCACCAGATATTTGCGGGCAATGGCCAGCTTCTCTTCGGTGGTATAGCCGGAAAGGCGGATGACTTCCATCCGGTCCTTGAGGGCCGGCGGGATCGTGTCGAGCTGATTGGCAGTGGTGATGAACATGACCTTGGACAGATCAAACGGCACGTCCAGATAATGGTCGGTAAAAGTGCTGTTCTGTTCCGGATCGAGCACTTCCAGCAGCGCGCTGGCTGGATCGCCACGGAAATCGAGGCCGATCTTGTCCACTTCATCCAGCATGAAGACCGGATTGTTGGCGCCGCAGCGGAAAATCTCCAGAATGACCCGGCCAGGCAGGGCACCGATATAGGTACGGCGGTGGCCGCGAATTTCCGCTTCGTCCCGCATCCCCCCGAGGGACTGGCGGATGAACTTTCGCCCCAGAGCCCGGGCGATGGACTTGCCGAGGCTGGTCTTGCCGACGCCTGGTGGGCCGACAAAGCAGAGGATCGGCCCCTTCATCGACTCCTTCAGGGAGCGGACCGCCAAAAATTCAAGAATCCGTTCCTTGACCTTTTCCAGGTTGTAGTGATCTTCATTGAGCACTGCTTCTGCCTGGACGATGTCCAGGTTGTCGGCGGTGCTGGTCTTCCAGGGCATGCCGGCCATGTAATCAAGGTAGGTGCGGGTAACGTTGTAGTCGGGCGACGACTGATTGATCCGCTCGAGCCTCTTCAGCTCCCGGTCAGCGACTTTGCGTACCTCTTCCGGCAGGCCGGCGCCATCGATTTTCTTCCGCAGCTCGTTCAGGTCAGCGGAACGGGGGTCTTCCTCACCCAGTTCATCCTGAATATGTTTCATCTGTTCCCGCAGCAGGTATTCTTTCTGGGTCTTGCCCACCTTGCGTGTCACCTCGGCCTGTACTTCGTTCTTCACCTGCAGGCGTTGCACCTCGCTGGTCAGGTGCATGTAGACCTTTTTCAGCCGCTCCATCGGGTCGATGGTTTCCAGCAGGTTCTGCTGCTCGTCAATCGGCAGATTGATGTAGAGGGTCACCAGATCGGCCAGGCGCGCCGGATTGTCGATATAATCCAGCAGCTTCATCACATCGTCGGGCAGAGGGCGACCATAGGAAAGGGCGATCTTCAGCAGGGCATTGAGGCTGGAAACGAGAGCTTCTGTCACCATGCTCTTTTCAGTGAATTCCCGGATCGGCTCCACCGCCGCCAGCAGCAACGGTTTTTCGGCGGTTATCCGCTCCAGACTGATACGGCAAAGTCCTTCAACCGTGGCCTTGGCGCCGCCTTCGGCCAGGCGGATCAGTTTGTTCACCTTGCACAGAGTGCCGATGATACAAAGCCCTTCCAACCCCTCACCACCCCCGGGACGGGTTTTAACCAGGGCCACCAGATTGTTGTAGCTGATGCTCTCCTCGAAGGTTGCGATCTCACTCTCCTTGAGGAATAACGCAACTACCATATAAGGGAATGCCACCATGTCCTTCAGTGGATGAACAGGGACGGCTTCCGGAATATTGAAATTGATACTGTCGGTCATGGTAGTTCCTATGGGAAATCGAGTAATTATTGCTTCAATTAAGCGTAATCGCTGCCAGCAGCTCTGTCAAGGCAGGGTCAGGCGGTCTGGACTGCTTCCCAGTCGGCATACAGCGCGGCGATCCGGTCAGTCAGCTGCTGGTGATCCCGGCCCGCTTGCGCGGCCCGCTCCGGCTGATCAAAAAAACCGGTTGCATTCATCTGCTCTTCCAGACCGGCCAGTTCCGACTCTATCTGCTCAATGACCGCTTCCAGGTCGCTCAGCCGCTTCTGGCGCTGCCGATCTTCCTTCTGCCGCTGTTTGTCGGCTTCACGGCTGCGCAGCCGGTCATCTTTAGCGGATGGTTCGAGGTTTAATGCTTGAGATTCGAGGTTCGAGGTCCGGGGTTCGGGGCCTGCTCCCGGCATACCGGTCTTCTTGGCCAGGTAGTATTCGTAGTCGCCCAGGTGCGAGGTGAGGTCGCCACCTTCCACCTCCACCACCCGGGTGGCCAGGCCATCGATGAAGTGGCGGTCGTGCGACACGAAGACCACGGTGCCGGGAAACTCCCGCAGGGCATCCAGCAGCACTTCCTTGCTGTACAGGTCCAGGTGGTTGGTCGGCTCGTCCATCAGTAGCAGGTTGCTGGCTTTGAGCAGCATCTTGGCCAGGGCGAGGCGATTCCGCTCGCCGCCGGAGAGGACGCCGACCGGCTTGTGAATGTCGTCGCCGGTGAAAAGAAAGGCGCCGAGCAAATCCCGCAGCCGGGGGACCAGGTCAAAGGGGCAGTCGGCGTACAGTTCGTCATAGGTGGTTTTACTGCTGTCGAGCGCCTCGGCCTGATCCTGGGCGAAATAGTCCATGACCACGTTATGGCCGGGGGTGCGCTCGCCGTGCTGGATGTCACAACCTGCCAGCACCTTCATCAGGGTCGATTTGCCGGCGCCGTTATGGCCGACCAGGGCAATCTTCTCCCCCTTTTCCACGGTCAGGTCGATCGTGTTCAGGACGGTATTGGCCCCGTAGGCCTTGGTCAACTGCTTCAGCTCCATGACAATGCGGCCGCTTTTGGGGGGCTCGGGGAAGTGGAAACGGATGCGCTTTCGTTCCGGTGGCAGGACGATCCGTTCGATCTTGTCCAACTGCTTGATCCGTGACTGCACCAGGGAGGCCTTGTTGGCGTTGTAGCGGAAGCGGCGGATGAAGTCCTCCAGCCCAGCGACCTCTTCGTCCTGCCGGCGCTTGGCTTCGCGCAGGGCACTGACCCGTTCGTCCCGCTGGATCAGGTAGCGGCTGTAATTGCAGTGGTAATCGCTGACCGTGCAGTTCCAGACCTCAACGATCCGGCTGCAGACCGTGTCGAGAAAGAAGCGGTCGTGGGAGACCAGCATCACCGAGCCGGGATAGCCGCAGAGGTATTCCTCCAGCCAGTTGCGGGCTTCGATATCCAGGTGGTTGGTCGGTTCGTCCAGCAGCAGGACCGATGGTTTCTGCAGCAGCAGTCGCGCCAGGGCAATCCGCATCTGCCAGCCGCCGGAAAAATCGCCGCAGTCCTTTTCCCAATCTGCCGGCAAAAAGCCGAGACCGGACAGCACGTTGCCGACGGTAGCCTCTTTGGCGTAGCCGCCATGGAGGCGAAATTCTTCCTGCAGGTGGCCATAGCGATCCAGCAGATCGGCGTAGCGCGGGTCGTCGTGGGGAACGGTTGCCAGGTCGGCGGTGAGGGTCTGCAGCTCCTCTTCGATGGCCTGCAGGTTGCCGAGGGCACTCAGCGCCTCCTGAAACAACGGGACCCCACGGGTGACGATGCCGTCCTGCGGCAGATAGCCGACGGTGCCGCCCCGGGCCAGTTGCACCGTGCCGCTGGATGGTTCCACCTGTCCGGCGACGATCCGCATCAGGGTCGATTTGCCGGCGCCGTTTTCCCCAACCAGGCCGACCCGTTCCCCTTTTTTCAGGTGCCAGGAAACGTCGGTCAACAGCGGTTTACCGGCAAAGTCTTTATTTAAATTGATGAGCTGCAGCATAGCCGCGCATTGTAGGGAGTCCGGCCCGGTTTTGTCAAACGAAACAGGCCGCTTGACGCGCGGCGGCTCACCGCTTATAAAGCATCATGGACGAATAAGGAGGCGGGCGATGAGCGATATCAAGAGTGAACTCAAGGAACTACGGATCGGGCAGAAGGTGCGGGCGCTACGGCAAGAACGGCGGCTCACCCTGCAGGACCTGGCAGATCTGACCGGGCTGTCCAAGCCGTTGCTTTCCCAGATTGAGAACGATCAGGTCACGCCCCCCATTGCTACCCTGCTGAAAATTTCCAAGGGGTTGAAGGTGGAGATTCACTACTTCTTCGAGTCCGAAGGGAATCGGCAGAAATTTGTCCTGATGCGGGGCGAAGAAGTACCGGCCAGCCGCCGCCGGCCCAAGGGGGAAATTACCGACGGCTACCTGTACCGGTCCCTGGCGCCGGGTATTCGGCACAAGAACATCGAGCCGTTTCTGGTGGAATTTGAGTCAACCGACTGGGACGATAACCGCTTCTTCCGCCACGATGGCGAAGAGTTTCTCTATATCCTGTCCGGCGAGCTGGAGTTTCACTACGGTGATGAGGTGATGACTCTTACTGCGGGCGACAGTATCTACTACGATTCTTCCGAACGGCACGGGTATGTGTCGCGGGGTGAAGAGCGGGCCATGGCCGTAGCGGTGCTGTTTTCTAAAGATTAGTCCGGCAGCAGTGTCGCGCCAGGTCGCGCAGGGCGGTCAGGGCCTTTTCTCCCCGTTCCAGAAACTGCAGCCCCATGTTTCCTTCGCCGTCGCAATCGCTCCAGACGACCTCGGCGGTGACGCTTAAGGGGCGGGCCGAGTCGGGCAGGAAAAACTGCAGTTCAACGATCTTGCCGACTTCCAGTGGGCTGCCGGTGGTCAGGCAGATCCCGGTATCCGACATATCAAAGGTCTGGTAGCAGACCACTTCATCATCCACGATCACCCAACACGCTGCCGAAATCGGTTTACGTTTGCACGAACGCTGCTTCTTCTCCGCATCTCCCACGTCTGTTTCCTCCACGACACTTAGCCTGCGATTAAAGAAGAGTAACACTCGCTAGCGGCATTGCAATGGACTGAGCAGGAATCCTTCAGTGGGTCAGGTCTCTTCACCCGGACGCAGGGTCACTTTCACGGTTTTGGTTTGGGGGGTGTAGCCGGCGATTCTGCGGTGGACCCGCGCCAGGAAGCGGATGGTGACGACTTTGTGGATATAGGCCTGGGTCAGGCGGTAGAGCCATTTACGCCAGCGGGAAGGCTGCTGGTTGCCCAACAGAATCGGGCAGTAGTCGGACAGTTGCAGGGTCAGTTTCGTTCCGGAGTCGACCGTTTCGACCATGAAATCGAGTTCGCCCCGGTCACACTGCTTCGGCTGGACCAGAATGCCGCCGGCGATCCGCAGGGTCAGACGGCTGCCCCGTGGGGTGACGCCGGGGACCGGGGAGGAAAACTTGAGCAGCGGGACCCTGCTGTTGAGTAGCCGGAACTCGACCCCCAGCTCGCAAACGATCGGTCGTACGAAGGGGAAGGTAAAATAGCGGATATAGGCAAGGTAGTAGCGCATCAATTTGTCCGGGGTCAGGTCCGCAGCGTGGTCTCCCGGAATAACCACCCACTGGATGGAGAAAACGGAGTAGTCTTCCTCCAGCACCTGCTGACAGGCGATCTCATAATATTCAATTTTCGCCTCGCGCCGCTGCTCAGTCATGCACCACCTATAGCATATCCGGCGCCGCTGTCGCAAACGGCATTGAAGTGAATTGGCGAGAACTGGTTCACCGTTCGCGGGTTCCGGTTGAACATTGTCAGGATGCGGCTACAATGGTTCCGTTTGCCATCTGCTTTGCCCAGGAGAAATTATCGTGACACTGTCGCAACTGTTAATCATCTTCAGTGCCGGGATCTTTGTTGGCGTCGTGCTGCACCCGGTGGCCCGCCAGTGCAATTCAGCCGGAATCAATGCCATGCTGGACGCCATTGCCTGCACCGTGGCGCTACCGTTCAATCTGGTGGCCGGTCTGTTCCGCCGCAAGGCTGATTTCGCCCGGGCCGAACAGGGGATTGCCAGTGCGGTTGCCAAGCCGGTTGATCCGCGGGAGCAGCAGATCAGCGATTCGGCCCAGACCATCCGTAGCATCTTGATGACCCTGGCGGCAGCCATCCAGCGGACCGACCAGGTAGCGAGCGATTCCTCCCAGGTGCTGGGGGAGGTGCGGGCGACCATCGACCGGATGAACCTGCCGCCGGACCTGTCGGATGTGAACAGCCAACTGCTCCGAGAGATCGACCGGGTCATTTCCAGCAACGTGACCCTCAAGCGGGAGCTGGCCTCTTCCCAAGAGATACTGGCTACCCAGCGGCAACAGATCGAGAGCCTGAAAACGGCGGTGCGGATTGACGGCATGACCCAGTTGGCCAATCGGGCTTACTTCGATGAAAAGATTGCCGAAATGATCTCGCTGCGCCAGCGCTACAACGACCCGTTCTCGTTGCTGATGATTGACATCGACAACTTCAAGGAGGTCAACGACACCCACGGCCACCAGGGTGGCGACCGGATTCTCAAGGGGGTCTCTTTCAAGATCAAGTCAACCTTGCGGGAAAGCGACTTCGTCGCCCGCTTCGGCGGCGACGAGTTCGCGGTGATCCTGATCAAGGCCGGCGCCAAGGCGGCTGCTGACACTGCCTGGAAGCTCTGCACCAGCGTGCGGGACAGCCGCTTCCTGCTGGACGGCACCAACGTGCCGACCACGCTCTCCATCGGTGTGGCCGAAGTGATGCCGAACGAAACCGCCGAAGAGCTGCTGAAGCGCGCCGACCAGGCGCTCTACCGGGTCAAGGAGCAGGGGCGCAATGGCGTATTGATCGCTGATCCGCCGGTAAATGAACTTGCTAATCCATAAAGAAAAGGAAATTTGATGTCTCAACAAACCTGGCCGGTTGGCCCGGATACCGTGCGGATGCTGGAGTTGGGGCATTCGTGGATCATTGCCGATGGCTATACGAAAAAATGGCCGGCTGGGAAGTCTGGTCAGCTGATTGAGCTGACGGACGGCAGCGGCCGCTTCCTTGCCACGGCCCTGCTGGACCCGGCGGAACGGATTGTGGCCCGGGTACTGGGGCGCGAAAAAATTCGCCTTGACCTGGCTTGGCTGAAAAAACGGTTAGCCGCGGCGATGCAACTACGGCGCGACCACTTGGACCTGGCTGATACCACCGCCTACCGGCTGGTGAACGGTGAGGGGGATAGTCTGCCCGGCCTGACCGTCGATTGCTATGGCGAGTACCTGATGGTGCAGCTGTATGCGCCGGCCTGGCGGCCCCATTTGCCGTTGGTGACCCGGGCTCTGCAGGAGCTGCTGCAGCCGGTTGGGATTTACGAAAAACTCCGCCCACAGCAGACCCGTGAACTGGAAGCGGTCAGCGACAGTAAGCGCTATGGCAAGCTGTTGGCTGGCGCGGCTGCGCCGGACCGGCTCCTCGTTACGGAGAACGGCCTGAACTTTATCGTCAGTCTGGAACAGGGGCTGAACAGTGGCCTGTTCTTGGACCAGCGGGCCAATCGTCGCGATCTGATGACGCGGACAGCGGGCAAGCGGGTACTGAATCTGTTTGCCTACACCGGTGCCTTTTCCGTGGCCGCCGCTGCCAGTGGCGCTACCCTGGTGACCAGCGTGGACGCCTCGCCTGGCTATACCGACTGGAACCGGGCCAATTTCGGCGCCAACCGGCTCAACCCGAAACGGCACGAATTCATCGTCGGCGACTGCCTGGCGGTCATGGCTGAACTGGGCCGTCAGGGGAAACGCTACGACATTGTCCTGATGGATCCCCCGTCTTTTTCCACCACCGCCAAGAGCCGTTTTACCACCCGTGGCGGCACCGCCGACCTGGTGGCGGCTGCGCTCCCCCTGCTGCCGGCAGGTCGGCTGCTGATCGCTTCTTCCAATCACCAGAAGGTGGACGTTGCCGACTACCTCAAAGAGCTGCGGCGCGGCGCACTGCAGGCGGGGAGTGACCTGCGGGTGATCGGTCTGCAGGGACAACCCGGTGATTTCCCCTACCCGGTGACCTTTCCCGAGGGGCGTTATCTCAAGTATCTGCTGGCGATCAAGGGCAGCTGACCGGTGCGCTCCAGCTCCAGCCTCAGTATTACCTGGACCATGCCGGACCTGGCGACTGAGGAGTGGGAATTTGCCCACCATCCGGCCAAGCAGGCATTTTATCAGCGTCACGGTCTGACCTGGGAGCAGCTTGCAGCGGCCTTTGCCAACGGCCACCTGGTGTCCTATCCCCGTTCTGGCGAGCTGGCTGGTCTGCCGGTGCAGGGGGCCTACCACACTTATGATGACTACAGCCGTTATCTGGCCAAGGCCAAACGGGGCTATCGCCTGAACTACAACCGGTTGGAAGAGGCGTTGCAGCGTGCGGGTCGCCTGACCCTGCCGGCACCGATCATTTTGCAGGCAGGTAATGAAGCACTTCTTTTTGCCGGTTACCGCCGTCTTTGTCTCGCCTGGAACTACGGGATGATCCCTGCGGTCTGGTTGGTGGCTCTGCACCCTGCTTGACGGCGTGGCGCAAATAGCGGATTATCTGCATCCAGCTTTCAATTCCCTTTGTAAGGACATCTGCCTGTGGCTCTGCTTTCCCTGCGTCATCTCTCCCTTGCTTTTGGTGGTCCGCCGCTGTTCGATGATCTCACCCTGCAGGTAGAGGCCGGCGATCGGCTTTGTCTGTTGGGCCGCAACGGTACCGGCAAGTCGACCCTGCTGAAGCTGATTGCCGGCCAGATTGCCCCGGAAGGGGGTGAACTGCACCGGCAACAGGGGTTGCGGGTGGCGTTGGTTTCCCAGGATTTAGCCGCTGACCTGGCCGGGACCGTGTTTGATCTGGTGGCGGCCGGCTTGGGGGACACCACTGCGCTGTTGGCTGAATATCATCAGGTGGCTCACCAGCTGGCCGTTGCCGGTGATGATCAGTTACTGGGACGGCTGGAAGTGCTGCAGCACCGGCTGGAAGAGGTTGGCGGCTGGCAATTGCATGACGAGGTGGAGCGGATTCTCAAACGCTTGTCGCTGGATGCGGATGCCGATTTTGCCACCCTGTCCGGCGGGACCAAGCGGCGGGTGCTGCTGGCGCAGGCGTTGGTATCCGGGCCGGATATTCTGCTGCTGGATGAGCCGACAAACCACCTGGATCTGGATACGATTCTCTGGCTGGAGGAGTTTCTGCTGAAGCAGGTGAAAACCGTGCTGTTCGTCACCCATGACCGCACCTTTGCCCGGCGGGTTGCCAATCGGACGGCCGAGCTGGATCGGGGGCGGATCTATTCGTTTGCCTGCGGCTATGACGAATTTGTGCAGCGGCGGGATGAGTTGCTGGCGGCGGAAGTTACCCGGCAGGCGCTGTTCGATAAGAAGCTGGCCGAGGAAGAGGCCTGGATTCGTCAGGGGATCAAGGCCCGACGCACGCGGAATGAGGGGCGGGTGCGGGTGCTGAAGAAGCTGCGTGAGGAACATCGCCAGCGCCGGGAACGGCTGGGGACCGCCAAGATTCAGCTGCAGGAGGCGGATCGTTCCGGCGCGCTGGTGGCTGAGGCGGTTGGGGTCTCTTTTGCCTATGACGGTAAGACCATCGTCGACCAGCTGTCAACGACCATTGTGCGGGGTGACCGGATCGGGATTATCGGTCCGAACGGTTCGGGCAAGACGACGCTGTTGCGGCTCCTGTTGGGCGAACTGCTGCCCCAGGCCGGCGAGGTCAAGCTGGGGAGTCGCCGTGAAATCATCTACTTTGACCAATTGCGGGAGCAACTCGACCTGGATAAGACGGTGCAGGATAATGTGGGGGACGGCAACGATACCCTGGTCATCAATGGCAAATCCCGCCACATTATCGGGTATCTGCAGGATTTTCTCTTTTCGCCGGATCGGGCGCGTACCCCGGTGCGGATACTCTCCGGTGGCGAGCGGAACCGGCTGCTGCTGGCCAAGCTGTTTACCCGGCCATCTAACGTGCTGGTCCTGGATGAACCGACCAATGATCTGGATGCTGAAACCCTGGAACTGCTGGAGGAGTTGCTGCTGGATTACTCCGGCACTCTGCTGATTGTCAGCCATGATCGGGAGTTTCTCAATAACGTGGTGACCAGCACCCTGGTGCTGACCGGCAATGGTGCGGTGCGGGAATTTGTCGGCGGCTATGATGACTGGCTGCAGCAGGCGGCAAGCGAAGCGGTGGCGGTGGCTACACCGGCGCTGGTTAAAGAGGCAGGGGCGAAGGGCGCAGCGCCGGTCAAGGAACGACCCCGGAAACTATCCTTTAAGGAAACGCGGGAGTTGGCAGAGCTGCCGGAACAAATTGGCTTGCTGGAGGCGGAGCAGGAAACGCTGCACGCCACCCTGGCTGATCCGGAGTTTTATAAATCCGCCGGGGCCGAGGTGGCGCGCTTGAATGAACGACTGGCTGAGCTCGAAAAAGAGTTAGCTGCAGTCTATGCCCGCTGGGAAGAGCTGGAGTCTCTGGCCGGTTGATAGCAGCTACAGTGTGGGAATTTCCTGCTAATAATATTTGAACGCAGAGTCGCAGAGACGCAGAGGGAAAACAGTAAGTTAATAATTTAGGGTTTCACCTTAATGAAGCAGTTTAAGCTTCTGAATTTCTCTGCGTCTCTGCGCCTCTGCGTTAATTGACTGCCGTTTCTAGGTTTATTTCTTTTCCTTGTTGCGCGCATTCACCAGTTGCAGCAGGTCTTCGGTGATGTCCACCCCTTCCACTGCGCTGCCGATGTAGAGCATTTCCTTTTTCGGTACAATGGCGATCAGCCCCTTGGCTTGCCCGTATTCGCGGGCTGCTGCTTCCATGATGTTGTAGATTGACAGTGACAGTTCTTGCTGCAACGGCTCCATCTCTTTCTGGGCCTTTTGCACAAACTTCCGGTAGTCATCCAGCTTTTTCTCGAAATCTTTACCCTTGGCTTGCCGCTCTTCCGGCGACATGGTGGGCAGTTTCTCCTCAATGGTCTTCTTCTGCCTTTCCAGCTGCTTTTCCTTGTCACTGATCTGTTTCTTATACTTGTCGACCTTGGCTTTGAACTTGGTTTCGGCTGCCTTGCCGGGGATCGATTCCGAGCCAACCTTCAACAGGTCGACATAGCCGATACGAAGCGTTGTGGCAGCTGGCGCGGCGGCTGTTGCCACTGTTGCCGGCAACGATGAGCTGGCAGCCAGTGGCGGCGCTGCTGGCTCCAGATTTACTGCCGGGGCCGGAGCTGACGGTGCCGTCACCGCCGTGACTGGCGCGGTGGCAGGTGCGGTGGCAGGTGTTGGGTCAACCGGAGTTGTCGGCGTATTTTCGGCATGAGCTGTCGCCTGAAAAATCAGGGCAGCGAGGGTCATCGCCGTGACGAAATTGAGCGTTCTGGACATGACGGTTCCTTTGACTTAGGAGATCTGGCGCTGGTCGCCGCGTCGGAGCATAGCGCTTTTGGGGGGTGGCTGTAAAGGGGAATGGCCCTGCGGATCAGTCGCGCGGGGCGGTGTTGTCGGTGATGAGGCGGACCTGCCGCTCATGGAACCAGTAGTACCAGATCCAGTTCAGCATGACCACGACCCGGTTGCGAAAGCCGATCAGGTAATAGAGGTGGAGCAGCAGCCAGGCGAGCCAGGCCGGGTAGCCATGCAGTTTGAGGCCATGGGTGGTGGCAACGGCGGCACTGCGGCCGATGGTGGCCATGCTGCCTTTGTCACAGTAGCGGAATGGTCCGAGCTCATGGCCTTTCTCGCGGGCGCAAATGGCTTTGCCGGCATGGATGCCCATCTGCATGGCGACCGGCGCCACCATGGGCAATGGGGCACCATTCTGCTCCAGATAGGCCATGTCACCCACAACAAAGACATTTGGGTGGTCTGCCAACGATAAGTCGGCTTGTACCGGCACGCGGCCACCAGGTTTAAGTTCGATCCCCAGAGCGGCGCTGAGCGGTGCAGCCTTGACGCCGGCCGACCAGAACAGGGTATGGGCCGGGATGATCGCACCGTCGTGCAGGGTGACTTTATCCGGGCCGGCATCAACAACCCGGGCGTTGAGCAATACTTCCACCCCCATGCTGCGCAGCTTGTCCAATGTATAGGTCTGCAATTTCTCCGGCATGGCTGCCAATAAGCGATCCACCGCTTCGATGACTACCACCCGGGCTGCCTGCACGCTCAGTTCGGGGTAGTCTTTGGCCAACACATAGCGCACCAGTTCGATGAGCGCCCCGGCGAATTCAACGCCGGTCGGGCCGCCGCCGACTATCACAAAGGTCATGAGGGCCCGGCGCTTGGCCGGATCAGGCTCAACCACCGCCCGTTCGAAGGCGGTCAGGATATGATTGCGCAATCGCTCCGCATCAACCAGCTTTTTCAGGTCAAAGGCATAGCGCTCAACCGTTTCCATGCCGAAAAAATTGGTGACACTGCCCGCGCCGATAATCAGGTAGTCATAGGCAACCGGGCCATGGCTGGTCTCTACCTGGCGTGCGGCAAAGTCAAAGGCCGTTACTTCCGCCAGATGGAATCTGCTGCCCCACTGGCGCGACATGGCCCGCACCGGGTACGCGATCGATTCCTGTTCCAGGCCGGCAGTAGCCACTTGATAGAGCAGAGGTTGGAACAGGTGGTAGTTATTCCGGTCCACCAGGATTACTTCCAGGTTTTTCCCGGCCAATTCCCGCGCGGCCCTGACGCCACCAAATCCCATGCCAACGATCACCACACGTTTCATGCAGATACCCCGAAGTTTAGATGTAGCAGAAGCCTACCGGCATTTTGCTGATCTGCAAGTAACGCAAAAGGCTTCACCGAAACCGGCAAAGCCTTTTAGCGTCTAATTTGATTGTACCCTGCTGCTGCTGAGGGGAGCGCTTAACGCTGGCCAGGGGGTGAACCTGAGCTAGGCAGCATTGCTCATTTGGACCCCGTCGATGCGTGACCTGAAAATATTCATGGCTTCGCGCATAACCTCGGATACGCTCATATGCGTTTCGTTCATGATCAACTCAAGCGTATCACGCTCGTCGTCACTGATTCTCATTGAAATGACATTGTAACGTGGATTCTCTCTCATTCTGCCCATGGTATTCTCCCTTCTATGGTTGCGAGCCTGTTTGGTTTTGGTGAATACACATACTATGCTAATGGTGTGCCAATGTAGTGTAAGTGGGAAAAATAACGATAAAACAGCTAATTACCATGGATTGTACGTGTGCGGATCTTCATCTTAGCCGGGCGGGGAGTCGGTATTTGTGCCAGATGTGGCACATGGTGGCCAATTGTGCACATTTGGCACAAGTGTCGTCATAAATATTGGCGCTGCGGGGAGGCTACGGCAGGTCTTCGCTCGAAGGCAGCTGAAGATGACGAGCCGGTGCGCGCTTGAGGGCATGCTTATCCAGGAGCCGATAAAAGGTGCGGCGCGGGATGTTGGCCAGAATCGCCGCCTGGGAGACATTGCCCCCGGCTTCGGTCAGGTAGCGCTGAATGAGCTTTTTTTCTACCCGGAGGACATGCGGTTCCCGTTCATGTTTGAATGAGGTCAGGTCAGGGATATCCAGGGCCCGCTCGGCATAATTCTCGGCAAAGACCAGGGGCAGGTTGCCCAGGCGGATGATGTCGTCGTGGGCCAGCACTGCGGCCCGCTCGATAATGTTCTGCATTTCACGGATATTGCCCGGCCAGGGATATTGGCTCATGGCCTTGATGGCCCGCTCTTCAATGCCGATCAGGTTCTTGTTCAACTTATGTCTGGCCTTGGCCAGAAAGTGGTGGGCCAGGGTCGGGATGGACTCAATACGATTGCGCAGGGGGGGCATATTGATGGTGAAAACGTTGAGTCGATAATACAGGTCTTCACGGAACCAGCTCTCTTTAACGCCCTGTTCCAGATTCTTGTTGGTGGCGGCAATGAGGCGGATGTTGACTTTTTTCACGGCGGTGCCGCCAACCGGGCGGACATCGCCGGAATCAAGCACCCGGAGCAGTTCTGCCTGGAGTTTCGGGGTGATATCGCCGATCTCGTCCAGAAAGATGGTGCCGCCGTCGGCTGCTTCAAACAGCCCTTTCTTGTCGGCTATGGCCCCGGTGAAGGCGCCCCGTTTATGGCCGAACAGCTCGCTTTCCAGCAGGGAGTCGGTGAGGGTGGTGCAGTTGACGGTCACCAGCGGTTTATCATTGCGGGTGCTGTGGCGATGGATGGCCCGGGCGGTGAGCTCTTTGCCGGTGCCCGATTCGCCCCGGATCAGTACGGTCGTTGGGGTCGGCCCGACCTGTTTGATCAGCTCAAGCACTTCCATGGTCGGGCGATCGCTGCCAACAATGAATTCGTCCTGATATTCCTTTTCCAGTTCTCGCTGGGCCAGTTCGTATTTCTGGATCAGCCGGTCATGATCGGCCGTCAGCTGTTGCAGGTTGAACGGCAAACACATCTCCAGGTCAGCCAGGCCCTGGAATACGGCTACGGCGTACTCGCGGCAGGAGCGATAGCCGCAGGCCTTGCAGTTCAGTTCATCTTTCTGGGTGTATTTACTGGTCGCCTGCAGGATCTTCTTGACGTCACTGGCCTTCGGAATCGGCAGTCGCGCGTGTTTGTCGGTAAAAAGTCGGCGCATGGTGCGGGGTTTACGGCTGTTTTGATAGTGTTCGGCGGTTGCGTAGGGGAGTTGGGCGTTAAAGTGGTTAATGACCAGGTTCCGTTTGTAAAAACTGGTCAAGGCATTATTGCTGCCCGGTCCGCCGATGCAGCCGTCGTAGCAGAAGCGCAGATCGGCAATCCGGGGTGAAATCCGTCCGCTGGCCAGGTCGCGGATCAGGGCCATGACATTGGCCTCACCTTCCGCAATGATGATTTCGGTGTCGATCGGATCAGTCGGGATGGAGAAGGCCTTGAAGGTGCCGCCGGAGATGGGGAACAGGCGGCCCAGGTGAGGTTCGATGCCGTCCAGTGGCGCCGGCGGCAGGGTGGCCAGGGTCAAATTGCGATTGCGGAACATGCCGTCAAGCTCGCGGTAGGTCAGGACAATATCGATGGCGCCGCTGGTCTCTGCGGCCTGGTTTTCAAATTTGGCGGCAATGCAGGAACTTAGATAAACCACGCGGGTTTCCTGGCCCAGGACCCCCTTGAGAAAGCGACCCATGGCGATCATGGGTGAGACTGCCGGGATCAGGTTATTCAGGAGTTTTGGGTAGTGGCGCTCAATCAGGTCGACAATTGCCGGGCAGTGCGAGGAGATGAGCGGCGCGGTGGCATTTTCGATCGCCTCGGCGTACTGGGAAGCAATCAACTCAACGCCATAGGCCCCTTCATGGACTTCGCTGAAACCGATCCGCTTGAGCCCGGCGACCACCTGGGCGGGCGTTGCGGTGTGGAAGTAGGCCGGAAAAGAGCAGCCCAGAACGGCCACCACCGGTTGCTTGGCCGCGAGAAGCTTTTCAGTCATGGCCACCTTGTCGTTAACAACCTTGGCCTTCTGGGGGCAATTGTTCAGGCAGTTGCCGCAACCGATGCAGCGGTCGAACATGATATCGGTATATTCCTTGTCGACCTTGATGGCCTTGACCGGGCAACTACGGACGCAGGAATAGCATTTACGGCACTTGTCAGGGAGAGTGATGATTGGATTCATGGCTTCAGTATACCGTAGAACATGACAAGTGTGCAAGGGGTGGCACAGTCATGTATGCGGTGTGCCATTTGTGGCGCACACAAAAAACACCCTAGTGACTAGGAGGGCTGGTCAGCTAGGGCATGATGAGAGTCCTGAGACTCTCGCAATCAGTTCTTTATATGTTTAGTATAGCCCCCATTCGTGGTAACGGCAAGCGGTTGAATGAACCTTTGAAAGCAATTGAAACGCAGAGACGCAGAGACGCAGAGTAAAAACGGTCATTTAAGCAAAATACGGCCTTCACCTTTTTGGTGAGCATCAAATTCTGGATAAGTTCTTGATTTCTCTGCGTCTCTGCGCCTCTGCGTTAATTGACTGCCGTTTTTAGGAAGAATGGTTTGGGTTGGTGGTGGGGTTGAATAGATTTCCGGTTTTAATTTCCCCGTGATATAAAGCAATGAAACAAATCTGGCTGGTTATCTGGGGAGTTTTCCCCTGGATTCACGCCGGTCTGGCGGATGTATGAGGAGTAGTATCATGGAAATAACCCGTACCGAACAGCATCTGCAGTGCGCGCGTCAAGTCTGGCGGCGCGTGGGATTGGGGCTGTTGTTGGGGCTCTTCCTGCTGGTCGGGGCGACTCGTGCCGCTGATGCGTCGCCACTGCAAAAGCTGCCGCTGGGCGAGCGGTGGTATACCATCCGCATGCAGGATGAACTGGTCGGCTTTGTTCGTATCGCCATCAACCCTGATAAGGATGGGTATGAGATTATCGCCGAGAGTGGTGCCAAGATGGTCGTCCTCGGTTTTACCCGCGAAGCGATGTCCCGTGAACGCTATCTTGTCGCCCCGGATTTCGCCCTGAAGAGTTTCGCCGTGGAGCAGACCATCGATCGGTCTCCCCTGAATTTTTCCGGCACAGTGACGGCAAAGGGGATCAAGGCCACGGTCACCACCGGCGGGACAAGTAAGGAGCAGTTCATTGCGATAAAAGGCAAGGTGTATCCCCCAGCACTGGTGAACCTCTATCCACTGCACAAGGGGGCGGTTGCCGGTAAAAAATACAAAATGCAGATGCTGGACCCTGAAGGGGTGAAAATCAAGAACGTGACGATTACTGCCATCGGCAAGGAAGTCATTGCCGGTGTCAGGGCTTATCACTTTCGTAACGACCTGTATCCGTTTGTTGATAATGATATCTGGGTGGATAGCGAAGGGAATACCCTGCGGGAATCGGTGCGCCATGGACTGATTGAGACGATTGCCGAACCGGCCGCTCTGGTCAGGCAGACCTTGTTGTCGGCAGCGGTTGCCAAAAAGGATCTGGTGCTGGATTTCAGTTTGATTCGCCTGGAAAAACCGCTGGAGCGGCCACAACAGCTGTCGCGGCTGGTGGTTGAGCTGGAGGGATACCCAAAGGATGTGCCGTTGCTTAACGGCCCGGGTCAGCTAACGGAACGACTGCCCCTGGAACGGGTCCGCTTTATCCGTGAACAGACCATCCCGGGGGAGTCTGTAGCTGAAGCAGCATTAGCTGAGCTGCTGCAGCCGACCATGAGAATCCCCGCAGACCATCCTGCGATCATTCGCCAAGTGCAGGACGTGCTTGGCGGGGAAAAAGATCCCCGGCGGATGGTTGAAAAGCTGGTGCCCTGGGTTGCCGACTATGTCAAGGATACGGTGACCGATGGCCAGTCGGCACTTGATACCCTGCAGTCGCGCACCGGGAATTGTGTCAGTCACGCCCGTCTTTTTGTCGCCCTGGCACGGGCGGCCGGACTGCCCAGCCGCATGGCCGTTGGTCTGGTGTATGCCCCGGGCAAGGGGTTGCTGTATCACGCCTGGGCCGAAGTTCATGTCACTGGTGCCTGGCTCACCGTTGATCCGACCTTCAATCAGGTTCCGGCCGATCTGACGCATCTGAAGCTGGCCGGAGCCGAAAACCTGGACGATTTTGCCGCACTGGCCGGTCTGGTCGGCAACCTTAAGGCGTACGTGATTGAAACCAGCTACGGTGACAAGCGGTAATTCTCCACGGTTGACGTGACGGCGTCGCGCTGGCTCTGGGTTGTCGGGCCGACGGCAACCACGACCAGGCGATCGTGAGCAAAGATCTCTTGGACGGTGGCCATAATATCAGCTGCGGTTATGGCCTGCGCATCGCGATAATCATCATCAACGCTCCGCACAAATGCCATCAGTGCTCCCCACCCATACCGTACCTGCATTTCATAGGTCGAGTCCCGACTGAAATCAAGATCGTAATAATAGCCCTGCTTGATCCGTTGCAGTTCTGCCGGTGAAAGTGGTTCCACTGCCAGGCGCCGTATTTCAGTTAACACGGCGGCCACCGCGCCCGGCACGTTTTCTGACGCCGTGGAAAAGTCGATGGTCAGAGCGCCGGTTTCGTCATAGGCGGCTAGCGTGCCATCCACCGAGTAAACAATGCCCAGCTGTTCACGCAGCAACAGGTACAGGCGCGAACTGCCGCCGCCGGTGAGGATGCGCCGGATCAGCCGGCAGGCAGTGAGCCGCTGGTCATCGCGGCAGTAGCCGCGAAAGGCAATCTGCAGGTGCACCTGACTGTCGGAGTCGGCAACGAACGACACCTTGGGACCGGAAAAATGCTCTGTACAAGGCAGCGTTGCTGGTGGGGGTGCCCCATGCCACTGGGCAAATGCATCCTCCGCGGCAGCGAAAAAGGCACTGGCTGATATGGCGCCGGCGGCAACGATGATGGCATTTGCCGGTGTGTAATAGCGCTGCAGGTGAAGGGCTAGGTCAGTGTCATCAATGGCGGCAATCGTATCCGGAAAGCCGATGGTCGGTTGACCGAGCGGATGGTTGGGCCAGAGGATGCGACTGGTCAGATTGTGGGGATTGACCTCTTCTCCCTGCTCATTAAGATCATCGAGCGATTCTTCGGTGATGATCTGGCGTTCGATGTCAACACCGGGCAGCGTTGGGCGCTGCAGCATGGATGCAAAGAGGGCCAGTCCTTCAGTGAAACGGTCGGGATGGGTGCGGGAAAAGTAGCAGGTGGACTCCTCATCGGTAGAGGCATTGACATTACCGCCAAGCGCCTCGAAGGCCAGCTCCAGTTCCAGATTCGTCGCAAAATCGGCAGTGCCGCGAAACAGCATATGTTCAAGAAAGTGGGACAGACCGGCCCGTTCCGGTGGATCGTTCCGGCCGCCAACCTTGATATAGACGGCAAGTTCAGCGCTGTGCAGATGAGGCATTTCAACGGCGACCAGGCGAAGGCCATTGTCCAGGGTCTGCTTCTTGATGGTGATCATGAAACTCCTTTGTGTACTACAGGTAATAATGCATCACATTTGCGGCCAATGACTGCCCGCCCAGGTGGGTAAGCCAGGCAATGGTGGCGTAACGGGCGGATTTGCCGATGGCCACCAGGGTGGTGAAGCGTAATAGCGATACCCGCACAACCCCACCGATAAGGCAGAGCGGGTCGCCGACTATCGGTAGCCAGCTTAGCAGCAAAGACCAGGATCCGTACCGCTGATAAAAGCGGATAGCCCGTTCCTTCTGCTCGGGCGAGATTCGTAAGACTTTCGCAATAAGCCAGTCGCTGCCCCGTAAGCCGATCCAGTAGGTGGTCAGCGCCCCCAGCAGATTCCCCACGGTTGCCACCAGTACTGATGCCACTACGTTGCCGCCGGCGGCAATCTGCAGAATCAGCAGCCATTCCGAGCCGAGCGGGATCAAGGTCGCCGCGAGAAAGCTGAGCAGCAGCAGTGCCGGATAGCCGGCATTGACCAGAGTTGTTTCCATTTCGCCACCCTAACGGAAAGCGGTGGCTGTTGTCAAACAAGGGTCACGAAATTATTGACGTCGTGCCCTTGCAGAACTGCCGAGGCCGACGTACTATTCCCAGCAGTTAGTGCCGATGTCGGCAGATCATTCATTAGTCGCAAGGAGGCGGGCATGAAAAAGCGGATAGGGGTAGTTCTTTCGGGGTGCGGGGTCTATGACGGCAGTGAAATTCACGAAGCAGTTATCACGCTGCTGGCCATTGATCGCCAGGGAGCTGAGGCGGTCTGTATGGCACCGGATATCGAACTGGCTGAGGTGGACCATCTGACGGGCCAGCCGACCGGAGCTACGCGCAACGTGCTGGTGGAGTCGGCCCGGATTGCCCGGGGCAAGATCCGGAATATCGCTGCCGTCACCGCCGCTGATCTGGATGCGATTATCTTCCCCGGCGGTTTTGGTGCGGCCAAAAACCTGTGCAATTTTGCCGTCAAGGGGGCTGACGCCGCGATTCAGCCCGAAGTGGCGCGGCTGCTCAAGGAGATGGCTGCGGCGAAAAAGCCGATCGGCGCCATCTGTATTGCCCCGGCCCTGATTGCGGCGACCCTGGGCAAAGAGTACCACCCCTCCCTCACCATCGGCACCGACGCCGGCACAGCAGCAGCGATCACCGCCACCGGCAGCAGCCATGTTGCCTGTCCGGTGCAGGATTTCGTCGTGGACCAGGTCAACAGGATCGTCTCCACTCCCGCCTACATGCTGGCTGAACGGATTTCCGAGGCGGCTGAGGGGATTGAAAAGACGGTTAAGGCGGTTATGGAGTTGATCTGATCGGAATTTCAGCGCAGTTTCAGCTGATTATGAACTTGGTCTTGCCAGGCGGGCTGCTGCTGGCTACAATGCCGGCCAGAAATAAATTTTAATAATCGTGGAGGTATGTAAATGAAAAAAATAATGGTTACATTGGCCACAGCAGCCCTGTTGGTGACGGCAGCATCAGGAGCGGCCCTGGCCGACAGCATCAAGGGAACACTGGGATTGACCGGTAAAATGGGGATGATCATTCCGGCGGACAGTAAATCTACTGACACTCAAACAGGTAGCAAGTTTATTGTAGAAACTGACCCCGGCTTCATTCTCGGTGGTGGGATTATTTATGGTTTTGACGACAATGCCGCCTTTGAAATGTCAGTTACCCACTCCTGGTTCAATGTAGAAAATTCCAATGATGGGGACGCAACAATGACCGATATGGCCTTCGGCCTGCAATATCGTTTTACCCCAGAACGGCAACTGGTGCCGTACATCGGCGCCGGCCTGGATATCCTGTTGCCGGACATGGACAATGCCAAGGTGGACACGACCATCGGCGCCCATATCAAGGGCGGGGTGGATTACTTCATGGCCCGCAATGTTGCCCTGACCGGTGAGCTGAAACTGACCGGCGGTCTTGACGCAGACATCACGGTGGGTGGGCAGAAGCGTGGCGATTTCGACCCGTCGTCGGTTTCGGTCATGGGCGGCGTACGGCTTTACTTCCGCTAGGAAAAGCCAGCAGTGCCCGGATGATTTTTTGCATTTGCCTGAAAAGTCCCCCCGCCCCTTGCGGGAGGGCTCCGAGCCGATTCCGTGGCTGCGCACTCCGGCTGCCGAGCAACTGGCGCAGATCTCACCAGACGGCAAGTATGCCGCCTACCAGTCGGACGAATCGGGCCAGTGGGAGATTTATGTGCGGCCGTTCCCGGAGGGCTCCGGGAAATGGCTGGTTTCCAGCAACGGCGGCTCAAACCCCTACTGGCCCGCGGACGGCAATGAAATCTTCTATGCCAAGGACAGGGCCATCATGGCGGTGCGGGTTTCTACCGGGAATGAGCCGACGTTCGGGGAGCCACAACGTCTGTTCGAACTCCCGACTCCAATCGGCAACTACGCCGCGTTCCCTGACGGCAAGAGATTCATCATGTTCCGCGGCACGGATCTGTCGACCGGCAACACCATCCGCATCGTCGAGAACTGGGACGCGCCGTTCCGCGGCGGCGGCCAACTCCCCTAGGCGCCGGCCGCCTCCCTCCCCAAAC
>JANOEC010000054.1:0-5245 GCA_031412995.1 Geobacteraceae bacterium | reverse complement strand
TGAGCGATGGTCAGGAAATTGTCGGAATTGGGAACAGGTAAAAATTGTGACTCTCAATCCGCAAAAAGCAGATCATAATCATCGAGAATGCTCAAAGGTGGCAGCTTAGAAAATGCGACAACTCCCTTGACAACGACCGGTGGAACAGAACCAGCTGGAAGCGGTCATCTCCTTGCCATCTGGCGTCTTCCGCCCCTATGCCGGAGTGTCCACCGGTATTCTGATCTTCACCAAGGGTGGCAAAACTGAGGACGTCTTCTTCTATGACATGCAGGATGACGGCTTCTCCCTGGATGACAAACGAACACAACTCTACGACAGCACTTTCGCCGGCGATCTTCCTGGTTGCCTGGCAAGCTGGAATTGCCGTGATTCGAAGAAGGATACTGACCGCACTGCCAAGGCGTTTTTTGTGTCAGCGCAGGAAATACGGGATAAGAACTATGACCTGTCGCTGAACCGTTTCAAGGAGACGGTATATGAGTACGTTAAGTTTGATCCGCCCAAGGAGATTCTGAAGAAGTTGAAGGGGCTGGAGAGCGAGATTATGCAGGATCTGGTGGAATTGGAGGAGATGCTAGGATGAATATCCTTTCACTTGTTCCAGAAATACAGCATTTCCCCAAAGGCTGGAAAGTCGTTCCTTTTGATGACGCATTTGAAGATGCAACTGGCGGCAACGCTAAAATCAAGCAAAGTGACTATCAGAAGGAAGGTTGTTTGCACGTCATTGATCAAGGGAAAGACCTTATAGCTGGCTATGTCGACGATTTTAGTATGCGTTGTCAGGTTAATCTTCCAGTAGTTCTCTTTGGAGATCATACGAAAAGCTTGAAATTTGTAACTGAGCCTTTTGCTTTAGGTGCAGATGGTGTGAAGGTGCTGGCACCATGCCCTGAGCTTGACGCAAGGTTTGGTTATTACTATTTACATCTTGTTAGATTCCCGTCAGATACAGGTTACAGCAGACATTTCAAGTACCTTAAAGCGATAAAAGTCCCTCTCCCCCCTCTCGACGAACAGCGACGCATTGCCGCCATCCTCGACAAGGCCGACGCCATCCGCCGCAAGCGGCAGGAGTCGACAGGGTTGCTGAACAAGCTTATTTGTTCTGTCTATAGAGATACTTTTGGTGATATTTCGAGATATCCACAACGAAATCTTTCAGATGTTTGTGAGTTCATAACAAAGGGAACAACTCCAAGTTCTTCACAACTTCGAGAAACCCCTGATGAAGGAGATATTCCATTTCTTAAAGTGCTACATATCCAGAATGATGGGAAAATTGATTTCGACAATCGCCCATCTTTTATTAGTGCAGAAATTCATAATGGACCATTCAAAAGGTCTAAGGTGTTTCCAGGTGATGTACTCATGAATATCGTGGGGCCACCGTTGGGGAAAATTGGATATGTTCAAGATCAGTTTTCCGAATGGAACGTGAATCAGGCGGTAGCAATATTTAGGGCCAAGAAAGAAATTGCTCCTCTGTATCTTTTTCACACGCTCAGGCATAAGAAAATTCTTGATAGAATCATTGGGCTTGCTGCTGGCATAAGGCAGCTGAATCTTAGCCTTGAACAATGCAGGCTTTTTGAGATTCCTGTACCGCCAAGGCTTATCCAGGACGAATTTGTTGCAAAGATTGAGAAGATTTCAAAAATGGAGAGGTGTTCATCAGAATTATCTGCCAACTCAGATAGATTTTTAAATTCGTGTATCCATCGCGCTTTCCGTGGAGAGCTGTAATAAAGGAGAATGAACATGGCTTCAGACGCCTACATCAAGCAATTGATGAACATGATTGATGCGTGCATCGAAAAACCGATTGATGAGTTGGTCAGCAATCCTAACTGGGGAACAATTAATTTTGAGGAGGCAAGACCTGAGTTAGAGAAGTTTTTTTCCATCTTGAATCACCTGAAATTGTTACCAGTTGACTTGCTACCAGATCAGGCCATCAATACGATAATTGAGCAGTGCAAACCAGTTTTCAGTATTGTTGAGTCGATAAAGAAATTCGCTATTGAACAGGCAAATCCTCTTGAGCAAAGAAATAGTTTGGTGTCACAGCTAAAACCGACGGTTGATAGCTTTTACACACATACCCACCTTTGGATTCCATTCCTGGCATATCAAAAAGGTGATATTCAAAAAAACATCCAAGAACTGAATAGAACCGTAAAAGAATCGTCGAAACTCTTGGAGAACGCGAAAGGTGATGTAAGGAAAAAACAGGGCGAAATTGATCAGATCATTGTCGCTGCTCGTGAGGCATCTGCTACTGTGGGAGTTGGGCACTTTACAGCTGATTTTCTTGCTGAAGCAGATAGTCAGGGAACTAATGCGATAACATGGCTGAAGGCCACTGCCTTAATGGCAGGACTAACCCTTGTCGCCGCCGCAGGGTCCATGTTCTACCACCCTTCACTGGAAACAACCCAATTGATTCAGTTGACCTCCTCTAAGCTAATCATGCTTGGCCTCTTGTTTACTGCCACAGTCTGGTGCGGAAAACTCTATAAAGCTGCAAAGCATCTTGAAGCTGTCAATAAACACCGGTCCAATGCCCTCAAGACTTTCCAGGCATTCACCAATGCAGCCAATGATACTTCCATGAAAGATGCCGTACTGATGGAAACCACAAAATCCATCTTTGCCCTGATGCCATCAGGATACCTCGATGGCGAAGGTGGACATTCAGATAGTGGGGTGAAGGTCGTTGAGGTCGTGAAGAATGGAGCTCAGACGATAGCTGCAGCAAGCAAGGTAGCGCAATAAATTAAGGCAAAAGGCAATCTATGAGCGAGTTCGATACTTATACGCGTGAACACCAGACGAATTGGCGACGGGATCATCTGCAGGATCAGACTCCTGGCGTGCACAACAAAATAAGCTATCCATTTATCCTCCCCCGCAACAGTTGGCAGGATGGTTTATGGAAAGGGATTCAGGCCGGTTCTGTCGAACCATTGTCTGATTATCTTCAACAAAATCAAATTGATCATCATACCGGCGTACACAACCTCAGAAGTTCATGGGTGCTCTGTGCCAATCTCTATTTTCCTTTCAGGCAGGATAAGGAACTGATAGCAGGGTTTTTGCGGCAGCATGTTTCGTCGGAGATTGCATCAGTAACTGATATCGAGCTTGAGTATGCTGCCTCGGCACCTTATGACCCGAAGACGTTGCTGGGAGAACCCGACGGAACGCGTGGCAAGAATCAGACATCACCAGACGTTGCCTTTATTTTTGAAACTGCAGATGGAAATGAGGGAATCGTCCTTACCGAAAACAAGTTTGTTGAACATTCCTTCTATTCCTGTTCCGGCAGAAAACCGAAATATTGCAACCCGAATTCTCTCAGATGCCTGGATTTCGGTAAAACATATTCGGACCTCAAGTCCCAGTGTTATCTGCTCGATTGGGCGGAGGGGCAGCGGCAGAATCGCAGGTACTGGGAATATCTGAAAATTAGCGAGCATGGCAAAAAAGTTATTAAAAACTGTCCTGCAGCAATGGCTGGTTACCAGTTGTTCCGTCAACAGGCATTGGCCGAAGCCTTTATAGAGTCAGGCAGATTTTCGCAAGCCATATCCAGTGTAGCCTATGACAAAAGGAATGAGACGCTTATCGGGTGCTTAAAGAGAACCGGCATAGATACTTGTGACGAATGGGGTAGCCTTTTCGCGGGTAAAGCTAAGTTCGCCACATTCACTCATCAACAATGGGTTGAATTTGTCGAACACAATGATGCAATAGGCAAATGGAAAAACTGGCTCGAATACGTAAAATGTCGGTATGACTTATAGCGGTAATAGCCGCTGATATGATGCGGAGAACTTAATGGATATCAAAGCAATCACCATAGAAAATTTCAAAGGCATCCGCGAGCCGGTGCGGGTCGAGTTTAAGCCGATTACCCTGCTCTTTGGTCCGAACAGTGCCGGCAAGAGCACAATTGTCCAGGCTCTACACTATGTGCGGGAGATTTTGGAGCGGAATAACGTCGATGCTGATCGAAGTGTTGGCGCTGATGAGTCTTTTGATCTCGGCGGGTTTCAGAATCTGGTCCACAACCATGATTTGACGCGAAAAATTCGATTCAAGATCGAAATGTCTTTGGATATTTGCGACCTCCCTTCATTTCATACTGGTAACTGGAAAGAGGACGATCCCTCAGCAAAAGGCTTTTTTCAAGAAGACGTTACACATTGGGATATTAACCAGGTCGTAGCAATCAATACCTGCTGGATTGAGTTGGAAGTAAAATGGAGCCATCTGTTGGGGCGGCCATTATTATCATCCTATGCAACCGGGTTCAACGATATCCATTTTGCAACCATTACGTGTGCGGACGACGGCAAGCGGGTCCGCATATCGTACATCAATCCAGACCATCGCTTAAAGCGAGATGACGATTTCGATGTAATTTGGGACTACTACAATGACGTCGTAAACGAGAAGATAGTCGGTTCAGGTACCGATTTAAACCTGCTCCTTACCAATCCGACCGTGTTGCCCAAATGGAACAGGCCGCTTTCCATTGCTGAAGAATGTTTTGTTGAGCCACCAAGTGACGGCCCGTATCAATCACTGATTCAGGCTTTGGAAGGGTATTTGTCACAATTGTTGGTAGGCCCACGGGAAGTCCTAACAGATGCGTTGAAAAAGTCCCGCTACATCGGTCCAATCAGAAAAACCCCTCCACGTGATTTCATGGCAGTTCGTTCAGAAGATGAAAGCCGTTGGGCCAGCGGGCTCGCAGCTTGGGACATTCTATACAAGTCTACTGCTAGCTTTGTTGATGACGTCAGTGCATGGCTTTCGCGGGAAGATCGCTTGAATGCCGGCTATAGCTTGAAAATGAGCCGGTTTAAAAAGCTGGATATGGACGGGCCGTTGTATCGGATACTGGCATCGGGAGAGTATCTGGATGAGGAGATTTCTGCTCAGGTCGAGTCATTGCCAGAGGAAAAGCAGCTGATTCTGATTGATGAGAAGCGCCGCCTTGAAGTGCTGCCGCAGGATATTGGTATCGGCATTTCCCAATTACTGCCAGTTGTCGTCGGCTCGCTGGATAAGGGAACCGATATCCTGATGATAGAACAGCCTGAATTGCACATCCATCCTGGATTGCAGGTCAATCTCGGTGATTTGTTCATTAGCCAAATCCCGGGAATGGCTAAGTGCTTCATAATTGAAACCCATAGTGAACATTTGCTATTGAGGCTCCTTCGTCGTA
>JANOEC010000053.1:0-32706 GCA_031412995.1 Geobacteraceae bacterium | reverse complement strand
GAGAGGATGTGATCTACGCTGGCGATGGCTACGACATCGTGATGGGCGGCGCAATGGGCGACTTCATCGATGCCGGCTTCGACCCGAGCGCCGACGTGGTGATTGGTGACAGCGCCGCGACTTGATGCGCTGCTTTAAATGCCACGGATACGGCCCGTCCAGCAACATCTGCTCGTCATGATTCGACTCGATTATCAACGCACGACAATTGGCCAAACGATCCTGCACCAGCCGGGTCGCAATACCCAGATCAGTCGCAAAACCAATTCGCCCTTCCCGACTGGTAACGACAAAACCGACCGGATCCACGGCATCATGGGTGATGGGAAAAGGCTCGATCTCCAGATCACGAAAACAAAAGGCGTCACCGGTCGCAAATTCAACCTGCTCAGTCTTGCCAACCAGAGCGCGAAGCGGTTTTGCCACCTTATTACTGATCAGTAACGGTATTTTGCCGCGGCGGGAAAGCGTGCCGGCACCACGGATATGATCGTTATGTTCATGGCTGATAACGATGGCGTGCAACGACAGATGATCAACATCAATGGCGGCCAGGCGCGCTTGCATTTCACGCGCAGAAAGCCCGGCATCAATCAGGAGCCGGGTATCACCAGATTCAATATAAAGAGCGTTCCCCTTGCTTCCACTGGCCAGCAGACAAACCCGCATCGTTTCCCCGTATCCCCTGTTCCGTTGCTCTTGCGCAGGCCAAACGCACCAAAATCTTTCAACATATACAGGAAAGCACGGAGTGGTTCAAGGCCATTTGCATGAGTGATTGCTTAACCCAAAGCGTGGTTATACGTCATGAATCCCACGCTATCAGGAGTCTGTCGGACTTAGGGAATCAGAGTGAAAATTCGGCTGGGTGAGGATAGATTTTGTCGATTTTGCAGGTCAATAGTTGTTCTATTGACCAAAAAAGCGGCGAAATATGGCACATCCAGACGGATTTGCAGCAGATTAATTCTAAGTCCGACAGCCTCCTAGTTAATGCAGGAGGTTGGTAAAATCGAGTTTATTGTTATTTGCCACCGGTGATACGGGCAGCAGAATATGAAAAGTTGAACCGGGGAACTTTTCCGGGTTATAGCCGGCCGACTCAACCCAGATATCGCCCCCATGAACTTCGACAATCCCCTTGGCAATGGCCAGTCCCAACCCGGCTCCTTTGGCTTTGAACGCTACTTTCCCGGTAGAATGCTCTGAGATATTTCCCGCCTCATAAAATTTCTCAAAAATCCGCCCCTGCTCTTCCCGGTCAATACCAATGCCGGTATCCTGGATCGCCACTTCGACAAAAAGTCGCGGTTCACGCGCGCCATCGACGGTCGTTCCGTGATCAGCAAGATTGCCGCCACGGAGACGGGTGAGATATTTGGCGCTGGTAATGATAGTAATGGTGCCACCATCAGGGGTAAATTTGATGGCGTTACCCAAAACATTGGAAAACAGTTGCACCAGGCGCGAAGTGTCGGCATTTATGTGCGGGAGAGAAGGGTCAAGCTTCAGCACCAGTTCCTGTTTACGCATGGAAAAGAAAAAGCGCAATTCAGCCGCGGTTGTTTCCAGCAGACGGTTCAGATCAAGCTCAAGAATCTGCAATTGCAGGCGCTGCTCGTCAATCATGGAAACATCAACCATGTCCTTGACGATGCTGTCCAACCGAAACGCCGCATTCGAGATGTTTTGCACCATCTCCTTAACCGTCGGATCAACCACCTCGATCATATCAGTCAAAATTAACTCGGTGTACCCCATGATCACCGTCAGTGGGGTCTTTAATTCATGGGACGCCAAGCCGAGGAAAGAATCCTTCATCTTATTGAGCCGGGCCAGGTCTGAAGCGCTGCGGCTGAGGTTTTCGAGAATTTCTTTCTCCCGGGTAATGTCCCGGAAAATCGCTTGCACCAGAGACTCTTCGCCACTCTTGACACTACTCAAGTTCATGCGGCCAATGACCTTTTCGCCGTTTTTCTTGGTAAAAACGATCTCGTCAACCCAATGATTACCGGCAATCGCCTCTTTGAACATTTTATGAATTTGCGGAATATCATCGATGTGCAGCAAGAGCAACAGTTTGGTCAATGGTAGCTCGTTCATCTCATCAGCTGAATAGCCAAAAAATTCCTCGGCCATTTTATTGACCATTTTAACCTGCTCCTGCGCATCCACCACGATGATGGCGTCACTGGAATCCTCCATCAGCGACTTATACAACTCTTCCGATTGCTCAACTTCCAGACTTAAACCTTCCAGCTGCAGATAGGAAATCTGCAGTTTCTCGTGGGTGGCAGCGAGTTCTTCGTAATTATGCTTTACTTCTTCTTCACTGGTTTTGAGGGTGCTGGACATGGCATTGATATTGGTCGCCAATTCACTAAATTCGTAAACGCCGAGATCTGGAATCCGGGTATCAAAGTGACTGCGGGATATTTTTTGTACCCCTTCAAGGATTATGGCCATGGGGCGGAGGATGTTTTGCTGCGAGAAGCGAACAAATATGGTGAAAGCAATGCCGAAGGAAACGAAAAATATGAGCAGGTCATATAACGCTATCGTGAAAATTTTGCTGTTGATTGCACTCTTGGGAAAACCAACCTGAACGAAACCGGCGATCTTCCCATCCGGAGTTTTCAAGGCGGCAGCGGTATTGTAATACCGCTCACCATCCAGCATCACCAGTGAAAGCCGCTCATCAAAAATGGTCGATAAGCGGTCAAATTTCTGATCAAAGCGAATCGTCGCGAATTGTGGCAGATTCGCATAGATAGGTTTGCTCGAAGCATCGGTAATGACACAGTAAGAAACACCGGGGTTGGCACTGACCATCTCGCTGCACTTGTCCGACAATCCAGGCATTGAAGATAATTCAACCCCCAAACCAAGGACTTTTTCTACATTCCCTTTTGTGACCATGCCAAGGTTTTGGGACTGCAGCACCAACGCATTAATGTAATTCTGGCGAAAGGCAATCGTATGAATTACCGAGTTCGCCAGAATAGTGCCAAACAACAGCAGAAACGCGAAGTAGATGATTTTATTGCCGAGAGTATTTTTCATAGGCGCCACAAATTGGATACTAACAACCCCTCGTCATTAAAGCTGCAGTGACTTTACCACAGGATTGCTCGTTTACAGATTTTTTTCGTCAGTGAAGGGTCTAAAATCGAACGGAGACGGGGAGTTGGCTTGGTGAAACCAGTTGACGACTGTTTTAGTTTCTGTTTATGATGCAAAAGTTTTGCGGCACCCAACACGTGTCCGGCATACCATTTTACCCAGGAGGGATAGCTCATGGCTTTACGAGTAGCAATCAACGGCTTCGGCAGAATTGGCAGAATGGTGCTTCGCGCGGCGATCAAGGAAAAAGATATTGAGTTTGTGGCCATCAATGATCTTACTAACGCCAAGACGCTGGCGCATCTGCTTAAGTATGACTCGGTCCACGGAATTTTCCCAGGCAAGGTCGAAGTAGGCGAAAACGCGATTATCGTTAACGGTAAAACCATCAAAATCTACGCCGAAAGAGATCCATCTGCCCTCCCCTGGGAAAAAGACAAAATTGACGTTGTCCTTGAGGCTACAGGTCTGTTCACCGCCCGTGAAAAAGCAGAACTGCACCTCAAGGCCGGGGCAAAAAAAGTTGTAATATCCGCCCCAGCTACCGGTGAAGACATTACCATCGTCATGGGCGTTAACAGCCACCTGTACGATGCCAAGAAGCACAACATCATCTCCAATGCCTCCTGCACCACCAACTGTTTGGCACCGGTTGCCAAGGTTTTGCAAGATGCATTCGGCATTGAAAAAGGTCTGGTTACCACCATTCACTCCTACACCAATGACCAGAATATCCTTGACCTGCCCCACAAAGACCTGCGCCGCGCCAGGGCCGCTGCCATGTCAATGATCCCTACATCCACAGGAGCTGCCAAGGCAGTTGCTCTGGTACTGCCTGAACTGAAGGGTAAAATGGATGGTATGGCCGTGCGGGTTCCGACCCCGAACGTCTCGGTTGTCGACTTGGTCGCTACCCTGAAGACAAAGACCACCAAGGAAGAGGTTAACGCTGCCCTGAAGAAAGCGGCCGAAGGTAACCTCAATGGCGTGCTCGGCTTCGAAGAACAGTTGCTGGTCTCCATCGACTTTAATGGTAACCCGCTATCTTCCATCGTTGACGCCGACAGCACCAAGGTTCTGGACGGCAACATGGTCAAGGTGCTTTCCTGGTATGACAACGAATGCGGCTTCTCGAACCGGGTCGTTGACCTGTTCAAGCTGATTGCCAGCAAATAACCGACTGTAAAGCGTAAAAGGGGGGAGACATTGTCTTCCCCCTTTTTTTATATTCCCCAGTTAAGAGGAGCAGATCATGGCAATTCGTTACATTAATGAACTAGGGAGCCTTGAAGGGAAGAAAGTTTTTATCCGCGTCGACTTCAATATCCCGCAGGATGATAACGGTAACATTACTGAAGATACCCGCATTGTCGGTGCGCTGCCGACTATCAAATATGCCCTTGCCGCCAAGGCCAAGGTTATTCTCGCCTCCCATCTCGGACGCCCCAAGGGGGAGAAGAAAACGAAATACACCATGGCACCGGCAGTCAAGCGCCTCAGTGAAATGCTGGGCAAAACAGTAATTCTCGCGCCGGACTGCTTTGGCGCCGAAGTTGATACCATTGTTAACGGGATGCAACCGGGCGACGTGGTCATGCTGGAAAACGTGCGCTTCTATGCCGGCGAAGAAAAAAACGATGCTGACTTTGCCCAAAAACTGGCCAATGGCTGCGAAATTTACATCAATGACGCCTTTGGGGTCTCCCATCGGGCACATGCTTCGGTAGAAGCCATCACCAAGTGCATCCCCACCACGGCGGCTGGTTTCCTGATCCAGAGTGAACTGGCTTCCTTTGACAAAATCATGACCAATCCGGTCCGCCCGTTGGTGGCCATTCTTGGCGGGGCCAAGGTATCCGGTAAACTGGAAGTCCTGGAGACCCTCTGTACCAAGGTTGACAAGGTGATCATCGGCGGCGGCATGGCCTTTACCTTTATCAAAGCCATGGGCCATGAGGTGGGCAAATCTCTGGTGGAAGACGAGCTACTGGCTACCGCCACTAAAATTCTGGCCAAAGCCAAGGAGAGCGGGGTCAAGTTCTATCTGCCGGTCGACTGTGTAGTTGCCGACAAATTCGACGCCCAGGCAACACACTTTATTACCACCACCCAGGAGATTCCCGCTGATTGGATGGCCCTGGATATCGGCCCCGCCTCGTCCGCCTTGTTCGCTGAAGCGCTGCATGATGCCAAGACCGTCATCTGGAACGGCCCCATGGGCGTCTTCGAAATGGATGCCTATTCATGCGGTACGGTTGCCGTAGCCAAAGCGGTAGCCAACTGCTGCGGCACCACGATCATCGGCGGTGGCGATACCGACTCTGCCGTGCGCAAGGCCGGGGTCGAAAACCGGGTAAGTTATATTTCCACTGGCGGCGGAGCCTTTCTCGAACTGCTTGAGGGGAAACAACTGCCCGGTGTCAAGGCACTGGAAACCAAAACAACGAAATAGGCGGAGGAGCCATGAGAATACCTGTAATTGCTGGCAACTGGAAACTGTTCAAATCAATTGGCGAAGCTACTACATTTGTCCAAGAGTTGGCCCCACTGATCGCCGGCACACTAAACGTTGAGGTGGTAATCGCTCCCGTTTTCACCGCCCTTGATGCTGCAGCCACAGCAGCACAGGATACGGAGATCAAGATCGCCGCCCAGGACTGCTACTGGGAAGCCGAAGGGGCATTTACCGGCGAAGTGTCACCGAAGCTGCTGGTAGATGCGGGTTGCACCCACGTCATCATCGGTCACTCGGAGCGGCGGCAATACTTCGGCGAAACCGATGCCACGGTCAACAAGAAGACAATGGCGGCACTCGCTGCCGGCCTGACGGTCCTCTTCTGTATTGGCGAAACCCTGGCGGAACGTGAAGCAAACCAGACGTTCACCATACTGAAAACCCAGCTGACCGGCGGGTTGGTCGGCCTGAGCGCCACCCAACTCGGTAACCTGATCGTCGCCTATGAACCGGTCTGGGCCATCGGTACCGGTAAAACTGCCAGCGATGACCAGGCGCAGGAGGCCCATGCCTTTATCCGCACCACGATTGCGGCGCTTTACACCGGGGCAACTGCTGAATCAACCCGCATCCTGTATGGCGGGAGTGTCAAGCCGGAAAACGTCAAAGGACTCATGACCCAAAAGGATATCGATGGGGCACTGGTGGGTGGCGCCAGCCTCAAGGCAGATTCATTTGCCGCCATTGTAAACTTTGGCAATTGATTTATCCCTTTACAGATAGTTTTGCCCTGTGCTATCTAAAATAGCTTGATTATTTACCAACCGTTAAGGGGATTCGGTATGATGTATTTTTTAGTATTTCTGCATATTCTTGTCTGCTTCGCCATGATTGCCATTGTGTTGCTACAATCGGGCAAGGGGGCTGAGATGGGGGCATCGTTCGGGGCCGGCGGCAGCTCGTCAGTTTTCGGCGCCAGTGGCGGCAACACCTTCATGAGCAACCTGACAACTGGTGCGGCGATCATCTTCATGCTCACCTCGCTGACCTTGGCCTATATGTCGGGTACCGGTGGCGGTTCGTCAATCATGTCCGGAAAGTCAGGCAAAACAGCGCCAGCCCAGAAAGCGGCACCGGCAGCACCGGAAGCTCAGACCCCGGCCCAGCAGGAGGCACCGGCAACTCAGGCACCGGCCCAGCAGGCGGCACCGGCTCAATCGGCGCCAGCACCGGCAGCACCAGCGCCGAAGAAGTAATTTTTGCTTGACGATCTTTTATCGTCCGTGATAGAAAGTTTTCTCTTTGCAGCAAAGATTTACGGACCTACCAGGTAACAACAGTTCGAAATGCGGTGGTGGCGGAATTGGTAGACGCACCAGCTTGAGGGGCTGGCGGGGGCAACCCTGTGATGGTTCGAGTCCATTCCACCGCACCAATATATAGTAAGTTTAGCAATATCGATAACTTACGGCAACAATAAAGGCAGATTCTGTGATTACGATACATTTTGTGTATCAGTCAAGGAATCTGCCTTTATGCTTGATATCACTACTGTCCGGTAAATTTCGAATGTACAGCTATAACCATCTGATTCTTGACGTTCTTTGACACGATTGTTCTTTTTTCGATTTGAATTCATCCCGGGGCTCCGGGGTGGTACCTTCCTGACAGCTCAGGAGGGTACCAATGAACTCTGGCCATACCGTCTTTCGGCAGTTGCTTCAATACCTTCCACGACATGAGTTCAATGTCTGCGTTCACCGATATCGCGGTGAGTACTGGGCCAAGAGTTTTTCCACATTCGACCAGTTTCTTTGTCTGGCGTATGCCCAGATGGCCGGGCGTGAGAGTTTGCGGGACATTGAAACCTGCCTGAACTCTCATCAGGAGAAACTCTACCACATTGGATTTCGTGGTGATGTATCCCGCACGACGCTTGCCGATGCGAACGAGCGCAGGGATTGGCGGATCTTTCAGGATTTTGGCCAGATCCTGATCGGCATTGCCCAAGAGCTTTACAAGGGTGATCCGCTTGCCATCGAACTGAAGCAACCACTATTTGCTTTTGACTCTACGACTATTGATCTCTGCCTGACGTTGTTTCCGTGGGCCGAATTTCGGAAAACCAAGGCAGCGGTCAAGATGCACACGCTGATTGACTTGCGTGGAATAATCCCGACATTCGTGGCAATAACCACCGGCAAAGTGAATGATGTAAAGTTGCTGGACAGAATGCCGGTTCAAGAAGATGCCATCTATACCATGGATCGCGGCTATGTTGATTATGCACGATTGTTCGCAATTCATAAGCAGGGCGCAGCTATGTTGACAAAGAACGAAACAAGCGGCTGGTGTTTCTAACCAACAACTTTGACATCCCGGCAAAGACAGTTGCTGACGTCTACAAGCAGCGGTGGCAGGTGGAGCTGTTCTTCAAGTGGATCAAGCAACACCTGCGGTTCAAGAAGTTTTACGGAACATCCGAGAATGCGGTTAAAAGCCAGATATGGGTCGGGCTCTGCATGTATCTGCTCGTGGCTATCACCAAAAAACGTCTCGTCATTCCGTGCTCGCTGTACACTTTTCTACAGATTCTTGAGGTCAACTTATTCGAGAAAAAGCCCATTTCAGGAACTGGTTGCAGAGGCTCTCAAGCAGAAAACTGATACTCTCAGCTATAAACAGCTGAACTTATTCAACTATTAACCGGACAGTAGTGACTTGATATTACTGGTAAGAAAATTCCCCGATACCCTGCAACGGATGAAACAACTGGCTACATAAACAGGGGGCAGCAAATTCTTTTGGTGGTGTTTTTGGTGGTGTTTCATATTTAACCAGCTAATAATACCAGTGATTTCAATATTATGTGAGTCCATTCCAGCCAATATAAAGTCCGGCTCAGTCCAGACACGTACAAAAGGCCCTGAGAAATGAGGGCTTTTTTTCGTTCAATGGAGTTATCATTTTTTACAAACTGCAGCCTCGGCCTACATACATACACTGGAGGGAATAGCGTGGGTTATAACTGGTGATGCATGAGGGCGGCAGAAGGTGCCATGGCGTCTTGGTCGCCGTGGCTAAACAGAGTGAGGACGATAGCCATGTCTACGCAAAAATGGCTCCAGTCACAAACTGGAGCCATTCGATAAGGAAACAAAAACAACTTTAAAAATTAGCAGCAATGCAAATCTACAATGGTGCCCCGGCTTTTCTGGCTGAATCCATAAAGCCGTCTTGCTGACTTTTCTGACCCTCAAGCCTTTTCTCCAGCAACTTCAGCGAATTCTGCAGGCTGAGAAATTCGGTGCGGGACATTTTACTGGTATCAGCCAGTCGGTCGCGCATTTCAGTCATCTGTTTTTCAGTATCTGCGACCTGGAAATTCATCCGCTCAGCTTCCTTTTTCCAGGTGGCCTCATCCTTGCCACCAAATAGCTTCTTCTTTTTCGGATCATCTGCCGGCTCATTCTTTTCCGTCTTATCTTTAGCGGCCGTTGCCGTCGGCTTCTCTTTTGCTGCCCCCTGATCAATCACAACTTCCTGCACTGATTCTACCGGCGCATCAACCTGAACCGCTTTTGCCCGGAACCTGGCCGGGACATTTCCCATATTGTCAGTAAAACTGACGACACCACGGTCATCAACCCAACGAAAAATATCTGCCGAGGCAACGAGCGGTGTCAACAACAGGCTGAATAACACCAGTGGTATTATAAACTTCATCTGCGCCTCCTTACTAAAAATAAACTCATCTATATAAATAAGCTATCCTGGCGGCCAAGTCAAACTTCTGCCCGCCAAAACATGAAAATGGAGATGAAATACTGTTTGTCCGGCATTGGCATTGGTATTCACCACTACCCTGAAACCGGGAGATGCAAATCCCATGTCAGTGGCAAGCCGTGCGGCGACCCGATGGACGTGACCAAGCAGCAGATCATCAGCCTCCGCTAAATCAAGCAGGCTGGCAATATGCTTGCGTGGCAAAATCAGCAGATGATGGGGGGCAGCAGGGGCGATGTCCTCGATAACCACAACCTGATCATCTTCAAAAACCTTCTTGCCGGGAATCTCCCCGGAAATAATCTTACAAAACAGACACGAACTCATGGCTCCTCCGTTTTCGTTGCGGTATGCAAACAAATAAGAAATTCTCGGTTTCCTTTAGGCCCTAATATTGGCGACTCCGTCACCCCGGTAACCGTAAGTCCGAGTGAAGTGGCCAGTTCGGTTACCCGTTCAATCACGGCCTGATGCTTGGCCGCGTCACGCACCACCCCGCCCTTCCCCACTTCGCCTCTGCCAACCTCAAACTGCGGCTTGATCAGGGCAAGGATCGTCCCTCCGGGCCGGACCAACAGCATGGTGCTGGGCAAGACCTTATCCAGGGAAATAAATGAGGCGTCAATCACCGCCAGATCCGGCTGTTCTACTGCCAGCGATTCAGAGGTCAAATAACGGATATTGGTCTTTTCCAGGTTGACCACCCGCTCATCCTGCCGGAGTTTCCAGGCCAATTGACCATAACCGACGTCAACCGCAATAACTTTACGGGCCCCACGCTGCAGGAGACAATCCGTAAACCCACCGGTCGATGCGCCAACATCAATTGCCACCAGTCCGGTCGGGTCAATAGCGAAAAACTCAAGCCCGTGTTGCAGTTTCAGGCCACCACGACTGACATAAGGGTTCTCGCCACCACGAATTCGGATGGCAACATCTGGGGCGAAGGTTGCGCCGCATTTATCGGCAACCTGGTCGTTCACCAGGACCTGTCCCGCCATGATCAGCCCGCGGGCCCGTTCACGTGAAGCCACCAGGCCACGATCCACCAGCATTTTATCGATTCGCTCGAGTTTAGCCATAGCGAGCTCATGGTAACAGGACTTTCTTGATTTTTCTATACCGGGAAAAGCGTGTACCGACTTTTAATTTGCCGCCACAACTGTTAGGATAGGGCCGCATTTAACACCACATGCCGGGAGGACGCACAGAAGATGCGCTATATCAGTACCCGCGGGACTATCGAACCCGTTTTATTTCAAGACGCAGTCATGATGGGATTGGCCAATGATGGCGGCCTACTGCTGCCGGAACAGATCCCCACCATCAGCAGTGCCGAATTGACTGCTTGGGGAAGTTTGTCCTATCAGGATCTGGCCTTTGAAATCATCAGCCGCTTTGCCACCGACATTCCCGCGCCCATCCTGCATGATTTGATCAACCGCTCGTACAGCAGCTTTCAAGCCCCATTGGTTACCCCTCTGGTCAAACAAGGAAACCTGTTTATCCTGGAACTGTTCCACGGCCCCACCCTGGCGTTTAAAGACGTTGCCTTGCAACTGCTGGGAAATTTATTTGAATATCTCCTGCGCGAGCGGGGACAGAAAATGAACATTGTTGGCGCGACGTCTGGCGATACCGGCAGCGCCGCCATCCATGGAGTACGTGGCAAGGAAAACATCAATATTTTCATCTTGCATCCGCACCTGCGGACCTCGCCAGTGCAAGCCCTGCAAATGACCACGGTAACCGACGCAAATGTCCATAACATTGCCATTCAGGGGACCTTCGACGATTGTCAGAACATGGTCAAAGCGCTCTTCAATGATCTCGCCTTCAAGGAAAAGTATGCCTTGGGCGCAGTTAATTCTATCAACTGGGCACGGATTCTGGCCCAGATCGTCTACTACTTCTCCGCCTGGTTGCAGGCGCGGACGGCCGGTTGCCAGACCGACATCTCCTTTTCTGTGCCAACCGGCAACTTTGGCGACATCTTTGCCGGCTATATTGCCAAAAAAATGGGCCTGCCGATGAATAAACTGATTCTGGCCACCAATGAAAACAACATCCTGTCACGCGTAATCAACACCGGTGATTACTCAACGGGGGCAGTTGTCCCGACGCTGGCACCATCAATGGATATACAGGTGGCCTCGAACTTTGAACGGTATCTGTTCTATCTGTTCAGTGAAGATGCCAATAAACTGCGCGCGGCATTTGATCATTTTACTGCTTCAGGAGTCATGACGTTCTCGGACGCAGAGGTCACGCAACTGCAAACAGACTTTCTCAGTAAAACGATTGATCGAGAAACCACACTGACGACCATTGCCCGGTATCAGCAATCTGCCGGCTATCTGCTTGATCCCCATTCAGCGATCGGTGTGGCCGCCGCCGAGCAGTGCACCCCCCCGGGGACAACCGCCATCTGCCTGGCGACTGCCCACCCGGCCAAATTTGCCGAGGCCGTCGAACTGGCCACGGGCAGTAAACCTCCCCTGCCCCCTTCACTTGCAGGTTTGGAAGCATTGCCAACCCGTTGTGAAGTCATGGCGCCGAATCAGCAAACCGTGCGTGACTTCATCGCAAAACATGCAATATAACCGTAAAGCATCATTGACATTCATCAGTTTTACGTGGTATACACTGCGCTGCATTTTTTAAGCTGCCTTTAATAGAATAAAATATTACAACCTAGGAGGAAGTATGAACCGCCCATTTCGTACCATCATCAAATCAGCCTGTGTAGCTGCATTGCTGATTATCGGCAGCTCGGTTGCCATTGCCGCCCCCACACCTGCTGCCCCGGCACCGGCCGCCAAGTCTGATGCCGCAAAACTGTTGAATACCGACTGCCAAAAGTGTCACGCCAAGCCCCCGGTTGATATCGAAACTAAAGGTGGTGCGCACAAGACCGCCGTTGGTTGCCAGGACTGCCACGTTGGCCACCCACCCGCAGTTAAAAAGCCAATTCCTCAGTGCAGCATGTGTCACTCGGATAAGCCTCACTACAAGCTTGCCGGCTGCCTTGGCTGTCACAAGAACCCACATACACCGAAGGATATTAAGTTCGGCAACAATGTTACTGACCCGTGCTTGACCTGCCACACCCAGCAGATCATCAAGTTGAAGGACAACAAGTCGAAGCATACGACGCTCAATTGCTCCTTCTGCCACAACGAACATGGCAAGATCCCGAAATGTACCCAGTGCCACAAAATGGCTACCGGTAACGGCACCACCTACCACTCGGCTGACGTAACCCAGAATGATTGCCGTCGTTGTCACCAGGCCCACATGCCTAAGGCCATTACCTATGGCAATGAGACCCCGAACAAGTCCTGTGCTGCTTGCCACAAGAAAGCATACGACCTGTTGATTGCCAGCAAGACCAAGCACGCCAAACTGCTCTGCGTCAGCTGCCACGAGAAGAAGCACAAAATGGTGCCCAAGTGTACCGACTGCCATGGTTCACCGCACCCAGCCAGCATGATGGCTCGCTTCGGCAAGTGTCAGGATTGCCATAACATCGGTCACGACCTGAATAACTGGTCAACCCAGGCACCTGCTGCTGGCAAGACAGCACCTGCTGCCGCACCGGCAAAACCAGCAGCCATCAAAAAGAAGTAATATAACGACTAGAGGTAAACATCGCGGGGAAAGCCTCAATGGCTTTCCCCGTTCTTTTTCTATGCTCATTAACTGGTCCGAAATAGACACCATACTGCTGGACATGGACGGCACCCTGCTGGATCGTCATTTTGACGATCACTTCTGGCTGAACCATGTACCGGCAACCTATGCCAAAAAGCACAATTTGCCCATCGCTGAAGCTCGAGTCATGCTGCACGCCCTGTTTCGCTCACAGGAATGCACCCTGAACTGGACCGACCTTGATTACTGGTCAGACCGACTCGGACTCGACATTCCCATGCTTAAAAGGGAAGTAGACCACCTCATCGCCGTACACCCTTTCGTCATCGAGTTTCTACTCTTTTTGCACCAACAGCGTAAAGCAATCTGGCTGGTCTCCAATGCCCATGGTAAAACCCTGGACCTTAAACTGCGCAAGACCAGAATCGGTGGCTATTTCTCCGGCATTGTCTCCGCCCACGATCTCGGGCTGCCAAAGGAAGATGTACGATTCTGGACAAAGCTTTACGATAAAATTTCCTACCGGCCGGAGCGCACTATGCTTGGCGAAGATAGTGAAACCAATTTGCGCACTGCTGCCGAGCATGGTATCCGTTATCTCATTTATGTCAGCCGCTACAGCTCGGCCTGCTTGCCGGTGCCGTCATCGTCGTATGCATCGATTCATTATTTTAATGAACTGATCCCGCCAGCCGGCGCTGATTACGTCAATATAAACTCCCCCTGCCCTTAACAGCAAACCATTTCAGTTTCATTATCTTGGGTCGATTTTACTATCAAAGTGCTATGATTGTCTCCGTTTGAACTTGGCTTAGTTTTACACTAATTCAACATGAAGCCATCTACGCCAGCAACGAAAGGTTATCGCAACTCGTGCAAAACATTGTCTACGTCATTGGTCATCGCAATCCGGATACTGACTCCGTCGCCGCTGCCATTGCCTATGCAGCACTCAAACAGAACCTTGGCCAGACCGGCGTGATCCCGGCCATTGCCGGCGAACCAAATCCACAAACCCGCTACGTCCTTGAGCGTCTCCGGATACCAACGCCACTGTTTTTGGCTGATGTCCACCCCAAGGTCCGGGATGTCCTGAATCGTCAACCGGTGACCATATGCGCTACTGACTCGGCCTATGATGCTCTGGCGCAATTTCATGGCAACGGTGTGCGGGCACTGCCGGTGATTGATGACGACCGCAAGCCGGTGGGGATACTGTCCCTACTGCGGTTATCAGAAACCTATCTGCTCCCTGATCAGGAACACCATCGCGAAATAACCACCACCATCCAGGCGCTGCAGCGCGGATTGAACGGTACCATTACGGCGACTGACCGAGCTGATCATAACCAGACAGTTACCCTCAAGCTGTTCATTGGCGCCATGCGGGAAGAATCATTTCTCGAACGCATCGCTGATTACGATCCCCGGCAACTACTGATCATGACCGGTGACCGGCGGTCCATCCAGCAAGCCGCCATTGAGCGGGGTGTACGCATCCTGGTGGTGACTGGCGGGCACCCGCTCACCCCAGACCTGCAAGCCACCGCCACGGAAAACGGGGTCATGGTGCTACTCACCCCGCATGACACCGCCAGCGCAGCCTGGCTGGCCCGTTTATCAACTCCGGTGGCCCTTTTTGCCGACCAGGCATTCACGACGATCGGCATCAGTGAACCGCTCACTCATTTGCGCCAGAAGCTGCTAAAATCTGCTGCCGTTTTAGCGCTGGAAGAAGATGGCTCCCTGGCTGGGGTAGCAACAAAATCATCGCTCATGGCCACACTTCCCTACTCGTTGATTCTGGTGGATCACAACGAACTGGCGCAGGCAGTTCCCGGCGCTGACAGTGTTGAAATCAGCGAAGTGATTGATCACCACAAACTGGGTAACCGCCATACTATTCAGCCGATAACCTTCATTGCGGCGCCGGTAGGCAGTACCTGCACCCTGGTGGCAGGTCGTTATCGTGAAAGCAACATCGAGCCGGACCAAACCATGGCCACCCTGCTGCTGGCAGGAATACTGTCTGACACCGTAATTCTCAAATCCCCCACCACCACGGCCATTGACCGCTCGACCATTGCCTGGCTGGAGACCATCGCCGGACTCAATGCTGCAGAATTTGGTGCAGAGATGTTTGCCACCTGCAGTTCGCTGCAGAACTTTGGCTCGCCGCAGAAGATCGTTGAGGCGGACTTCAAGCTGTTCAAGCATGAGCAACATACCTTTGGCATTGGCCAGGTGGAAGTGGTCGGTTTTACCGAATTCCACGCCATGAAGGATGAGCTGCTGGAGGTTTTGGCTGGCATCAAAAAGCGGGACAATCTGTTCATTGCCGGCTTGATGGTGACCGATATTGTCAGTGAAATGACCCTTTTTCTGGTGGAGGGGCAGACCCGCATAGCCCATGTCATGGAATATCCCCAACGTGAACCACACCTGTATGAACTGCAGGGCGTCATGTCACGGAAAAAACAAATGATCCCCCATTTGCTGAAAATACTGGCCCAGACCTGAAGCAACCAACTCCATTAGCAGCCACACAGATGAGCAGAGCATCATAATTGCATTCAGACTGGTGGGCCCGATATATTAAGGCAACTTCCCAGTACGAGATAACCAATGATAAATGTCGGCAGTATTTTACCAATCAATGTATATCCCCACCTCGAACAATTACTTGGCTATACGGGCAACCATCGCTTTGTATTATTCGACCTCACCGCAGCTGCTGGAGTTTGCTTCCATGATGGGACGGTAAATGGTCAATGTGCGACTGAAGGTTGGCAATCCTTCACCGGCTCCCCCCAGATTGCCCAACTGTTGGCTAATGCCCACCTTTCCGGCTCTGACGAACACTATTGCCTGTTATTTGATCGGGAAAAACGGCAACTATTTTCATTTCAGAAAACAACCGCTGAAAAACTGCTTCATTCAAATAAAAATCGTGAAGTTGCCAGTGAAAGCATGTTAGTCGAAAAGCTTGAAGGGTTATTTGGTTTTAAGGGGAATTTGGATCTGGTTGAACGGAAAGAACCGTCCTTCGGCAGCAGCAGACATTTTACTGTCTGGATGGCAAAAAACAGTACCTATTCGTAACGCAATCAGCGATTACGATCAAGATCGCAATACTGAGTTTTGGTGATAGTGGGAAAGGTTAGGAGATCAGCTACGCTGACGGTATGCCAAAACCCCGGCAATCGTTGCAATTAAGCCAAAAAGGATACCAATTTTGCCTGCCAGCGGCACACCAGCAGCGGTTGCGGCAACCCCCCAGGCTTGCACCAGCGCCGCTCCAAGCAGCATTCCTACGGTCACCAGGCCGGCATCTGTATCACCCTCCCCAGCCTTGACCAGTTGCCGAAACGGACACCCACCAATCAGCACCGCCACCCAGCCGACCAACAACATCCCAAGGAAGCTCCAAAGGTGCTCTCCGTGCGCCCCGGGCTGACCAGCAAAGCCGGGATGATAGCGGCCGGTCAGGACTGCTGCGCCGATGGCCGTGACGGCAAAGGCGACAAAGCCACCAAACATTGGGGTTTTTACCCCCATCAGCAGCATATCGCGCAAGCTGCCGGTAATACAGAAACGACTCCGCTGAGAAAGATAGCCAAGAAAAATCGCTGCGGGGAGTGACAGTATCCAGGGTGCGGCCGCCGCGCCACCTCCGCTGGCAGAAACCAGAATGAATGCTGGCATGGCAAAAAATAAAACCAGGAGTCCGACCGCTGCAACCGGCATGATGTAACCACTGCCACCAAGTTCGCTGGCAGCCTTCGGCAATTCAACTCCATGGGCATAGGAGCGGATGCCGAGCCAGACGCCGATTACCAGACCGACGATGCCGGCAATTGCACCAAAGTCGCCAGCGGCAAAACGTAACATCATCTTTATTGGGCAACCGATAAAAACCGCACAACCAACAATCAACAATATGCCGGACAATATCCGCACCATCGGTGCGCTGCCGCCACGGGATTTGAACTCCTTGCCCAACAGGGCGCTGCATGTTGCCCCAATGACAAAGCCCATCAGCTCCGGGCGGAGATACTGCAATCGTTCATTGGCATGCAGCCCCAATGCCCCGGCAGTCGTTTCCATGAAACAGGAAATGCAAATCCCTGAATTTTCCGGATTGCCCCAGACCGTGAGCAGAACGCCCAGAATCCCCATGGCAGCGCCAGCAGCAATGACCATCCCTTTGCCAACCACTTACTCACATCCTCCAGCCAAACGACTCTTAAGATAGTAGAGGTCTCGGACCACCTGTTTTAGAGCAACGTCACCCGGTTGACTTTTGCTTAGGGGAACATATTTCACCAAGCCATTTTCGGTCAGTTTGCTGATTTCATCGCGGCGGGACAACGGATTTTTCTGATCAACATATTCGCCATTTTGACGCACCGCAGCAGCATAACTTGACGCTGCCTGGGCATCTGCCCCAAGTTTTGCCAGTACAGAAGCCTTCAGGAGTAAACCATGGGCTTCACCGGGAAAACGCACCGCCAACTCCTCGAGCTTGAGCAACGCTTCCTGCGAACGATTCTCTTTGAGCAACAGTTCAACCGGCTGATAGGTGTTCTGAATGAATAATAAGCGGGCTTGAGTCTTGAGGGTACGTTCCAGCACCTTACTGTTCGACGCCCCCCCCGGAACTGGACTGTCCGCAAGCAGCATTGCGACGGCAACCACCAGCAGCACCAGCAAAACAGCAGATAAGATTTTATCGAAACCGTCAGTTTTCAGCGTCAACTCCAACCGTGCATCAGAATTTCTGGTAAGGGGCTACGTTAACCCGTTTGGCCATTTCCCGAATCAGATCGTACTCTTTATCGTTAAGAACTTCATAACCGTCGATCCAGGCTGCTTTCAACACCTTGAGTTTCTCACCATCAACTTCGGCAGTAGTATCATTGGTCAGGGCCAGGAGGGCGGCTCGTACTTTCTCCACCAAAGCTGGATCAGTGCCTTTGGCCGCAGCGAAAGTGCAATATGGGATGGTCGGTGTCTGCGCCAGGATGGTCAAATCATCAGCGGTAATCTTGCCTTCACGGATCATGATCTCCAGATCGAGGACCGGGGCGGCAGCCGCATCGTATAACCCGTACAACACGCCATAGATGAGCTTTTCATGTTTGTGGGTGCCGGCGGGAATGGTGTAGATCAAATCCTGCTCAGGATCGATACCACCACTCAGCAGTAAGTCATACTCGGCAAGATAGCCGGTCGGAGCCAACATCGGACCAAAGGCAAAACGCTTTCCTTTCAAATCAGTCAGCGTCTTTATGGCACTCCCTTTACGCACGATAATGGCGCCACCGGTTTTTGCCCCAAAGCTGCCCCGTTTTTCTGACGCTACGAGTGTCACGTCAAAACGCTCCTTAAGCACTACATACAGGAGTGAGTTGGTATGGGTGAAGGCAAACTCGTTACTCTTGAAACGTTTCTCAACCTCATGAGTGTCAACCGGAACGAACTCAAAATTTACGCCGGTGGTGTCGGCGAGATATTTGGTCAAAGCGCGAAAACGGGCCGTTGTTTCCGCTTCGCTATTGCACAACATATAGCCTATTTTTACTGTTTTACCGCCAGCACCGCCACCACTGCTGCTGGGCTTACAGCCAGAGAGCAGAGCTAGCAGAGTAATGATACAACCAGCAACAACCAGTATTCGTCCAACACCGAACATCGTGCATTCTCCTCTTGAATTAACGTCCACAGGCCGGGTCATGAGCCGACCAACCACTCAGCACGAATGCCCGGCCGCGACAGCCAGCATGGCAACCGGCTAAATCAGGGCATCCAATGCAGATTTGAGGAAGGGTCTTGATGGTTTTCCGCAATTGCACTTTAGCCGGGCTGACGGCAATTTGCGGCAGTGACTGGTCATGCAGATTCCCCAGCGATACCGGGATCAGCGGACAGCTGTATACCTGACCATCTGTCGCGACATAGAGCATGGTATTAGCCGCCTGGCAACCACCATCAGGAAACGGCAACTCAGCGTGAAACGCCCGCCAGAGAAACGGATCATGAATGGTCAGCTTTACCTCCGCCGGCAGGGGATTCGCCTGAATCTGTGCAGCTAATCTGGCAAGTTCAGTTTGAGATGGGGTCCAGCAGGATTCGCCGGCAGTCAGCCGTTGCATTGGGAAGTGGATATCAAATAGGTCTTCGCCGATAGCCACCTGCAACAATGACGGCAGTTCGGCCAGAAAAACGGCTGGAATAGCCAGACTGATGCCAACGGTCAACGGCGCCAAACGACGGCGGAGTTCGGCAACCCGGGAAATTTCAGCGGCACTGGCAACATGCACAAAGAGTTGGCGCAGTTTCCCCTGCAGCACCCCTGCTAGCCCTAAAGCCGCCGATAGCGTCGTGGACAACAGCAGAGCCCGACCTGTCCCGGACAACTGTTCAATGGCCTGGGTCGTTGCTGGTGCCAGCGATTCGCCAAGATCACGCAGATGAATACTTAAAAACCGGAGGGCCATAACATCAGCGCAAACTCTGTTGACGTATTCGTTTGCCGGCTGATCGGTAAGCAGATCCCAATAAAGCCTGATTGGAGAGGAGAGTTCAACCACGATTATTCTTCCCAGCAGTGCGGATCAGGACTGTTAATATCGCCGGTCATCGCCAGAGCTCGAGCACTGCAGCCGCCAAGACACTCAGCATAATGGTCGCAGCCGCCACACTTACCAGCGGCCTTCTTGTTGCGCAAGGCATGCAGCACCAATGAATCCTGCCAGATTTTTGCCAGATCATCGGTCACCACATTACCGATCACGGTCGGGATAAAGCCGCAAGGGGTAATATCTCCGTTTGACTTGACTGCCAGGGATAGCTTGCCGCAAATGCTCCCTTTTACCAGACTGCTCTCGCCTTTCATCCCCAATGAAGCAATGATTGGATCGTCAAAACTGATATCTGGACCGCCTTCGGCTTTAAGCGCCAGCGCTTCGCGATAAAAAATCTTCCACTCAGCAGAATTAAGGTCCAGCTCATCCTTATTGGCGTAGCCTAGCCCATTGCACTTGAAGTTGTGAAAATTGATCTGTTCAACCCCAAGCCGCCGCGCGAAATCAAGCAGTTCCCGGCCATGGGTGTGATTAATGCGACAGATAACCGTCGACAAGGTGGTGCGCAGACCGGCAGCCTGCAGGTGACCAACGGCAGCGACTGCTCGCTCGAAGCTGCCCGCTACCCCGCGGAAATGCTCATGTACTTCAGGGAGATGACTGTCGATGCTGACCCCAACCTTGTGCACGCCAGCTGAGGCCAGGCGCGTTGCCATTTCTTGATTAACCAGATAGCCATTGGTATTCAGCGACACCCGCATGCCTGCCTGGGATGCGCATTGGGAAATATCGGCCAGTTCCGGACGCAACAGCGGCTCACCACCACCAAAGTTTACTGCCAGGACTCCCCAGGCAGCAACCTTGCGCAGGGCATCACAAATACTCTGAGTCGGGAGATCAGGCTCAGTTTCGGTGCGACTGTAGCAGTGCTGACAGGCGAAATTACAGCTGGTGTTCAACGTCCAATTGACGGTGAGCGGCGCCTTGAGCTGCCATTCACTCATAGCGGATAAACCCTTTCTTGGCCAGTTCAGCAAGAAAGTCAGCAACATCTTGCTGGACTACTGCCTCGGTGACATCAAATTCGGCCAAAAGCAGTCCGACAATCTCCTCTGCAGTCCGGCCATCGCACTGCTTCCAGATTTCCATACCTAATTCATTCAGAGACAGCATCTGACCATCGGCAAAAAGAATTCCGGCAACTGTTTCCTCTGGCGCAGCAGCAACAGCTGAAGCCTCCTCACGCCAAAGCACATCAGGATTACGATAGATCTGACTCATTATGAATCAGTCACCCTGGGCAGTAATTGAAGCAATTACCAGGTTTTCATTCGATGAGTTACGAATGCCGTGATCTTCTAACGCCGGAACTACGACAATCTGGCCAACGGTGATCGCCTGCGGAGCGCCACCGGCAAGCAGCTCGCCCTGTCCCTCAATGACGGTCCAGATATGGCTGCCAAGATGGGTGTGGGTTATGATTTCCTGCCCCGGCTTCATGCAGATCAGAGTGACGCGACTGTGATCATCAGACCAGATGGTTTCCTGGTGACGTTTTTCGTCGGAAAACTTCTTCAATTTCTGGACATCATAAATTTGTGCCTTCATCTGTTTCTCCTGTCAGATTATTATTGAATTCATTACCCGTAGTATGTCGATCGAATCATGCCTTGTTTACGAATTTAAGTACTTTTCCCAACATCTCCGCCGCCGAAGCAAAAAAGGATGCCCCGATTGCTATTGGAATTTCTTGCCCATTATCGACAACTCCGCTAAACCGGACGCCAAAATGATTTGCTATTTGATTTGCCGCAGAAGTATCAATTATTGAGGAATTTGCAGGGTCCATCGCAACCATCATGCTCTGGCCATTTTCAACGGCCTTAGTCAATAAATCAGTCTCTTTCGCTGAAAACCGTTGTGATGCATCGCTGCCGGCAACAAACAACCAAATTTGCCCATGCCCGGCAATTATACGCTCTGTTATTTGTGGGAAATCGCGACGATTTGCCACGGTAACAGCAAACTTGGCTTGACGCAAGACTGACGCGACACCAGTGAGCATCTCGTTGGCAGCAGTTCCTGTGCCTTCCACAACATAAAGCAGTATTTTTCCCTTTTCCTGAGATAAATTAGCCTGTTCAAGCCAGTCGGCAATATTGACCACATACCGCGAATCATCACTTTTACTGCTTGTGGCACGAACAAATCGGGCAAAGCTGGCATCAAATACCATACAGCCGTGTCCCTCAACATCATTACTGTACGTCGCAATAATATTTTTGCCTTGCGGATCAAGGGCAACTTTGACCCGCTCCCCTTCTTTCACGATACTTGCCGAACGACCGCCGGCAAGATGGGATACGCCACGAAACAGCTGATTACCCGTATCTACGCCAGGAACAAAAACAAATTGCTGAAACAGCAGGCTGATCAGGATCGTCCCGACCAAGCAAACAAACATATAGAGAAAGAAAAATCGTTTTTTAAAGAATGTCCAGAACAGAACCATGGTGGGAATTGCCGTTACCGGGCCACCAATGATGAAGGCCAAGCCGGCGCCACCATCCAGAGTCCCGTGCAGTGAATTTTTTATATGCACCAGAATGCTCGACGCACTGATCTGATGCAAAAACAGCGGCACCGATCCCAGGGTGACCCAGAGAATATTCAACGGATCCTGGCGACCAAAAAAACGGTAAATCCACTCATAAGGCATATAACGTTCAACTATGGCCCCGATGACTACCCCAACAAGAACATATTTACCGACCACCCAGAGCATCTCTACTGACTTGGCGAGAAAGATCAGAAACTTGTTACTGGTACGCACCGCAACACGATTGCCGAATTTTTGCCGACAATTGCAACGGAGCCGCTCGTCCGGGTAGTCCTCGTCATGAAAATCACCCCGGACAATACCCCCCTCAACAAAAACGCCACCCTTGTCAAAGCCGCGGAGACACAGAAAATGAGTAACATAACCGGCAAAGATACCCATAGAAAATGCCGCGATAGTCCTGATTACCGTCCATTCTGGACCAAGATCATTGAGCGTAAGCAGATACGCCGAAGGACTCATCAATGGTGATGTGACCAAAATGGCGATAACCGGAGCCAGCGGCAAACCGGCAAACAACAGGCTGACCGCGGTCGTTAAGGTCCCGCAGGCACACAACGGGGTAATAATCCCGACGAAAGAAGCGATGACCACACTCAATGCACCATAGCGCCGTAATGATGCCTGCAGTTTGACGGCAATCTTGTAGGTCCGCAGATAGCCAGCCAGCAGAATGCCAACCATGAAATAAGGGAAAACGTCGCGTAATTCTGCCAGGATGCCATGCTTACTGGCAATCAGGTCCCACAGTTCGCGAGCTACCTGCACCGGCAACGACTCAACCGCAACTCCGGCTGCCGAAAAATGACCACTGGGGCCATAGGTCCAGACATGCCAGACAATTAAAATTAAGCACGCCCCGACCATACTCAAGAGCGTCCGGTTTGCGGCATGCCCGGGGCCATGCAGTTCACAGCCATCCTTCCGTTTCATTGTCAGCAGACTACCCAGTCCCATACAATCTCCTGTAGGCTGCCATCAATGCGCCAATTGCTGCCACTGCCATCCCGAGAAACGTTAATGGCCGCCCGGGGTCTTTAACAATCTGAATACCAGCATAGATCCGGCCATTATCATCGGCGGCGTTTTGAACATAATAAAAGTCGTACCCCTGTGCCGAGAGCGGCTGGTTAATCTCTGACTGTCCCGTTACTGGCGCCTGACCGGTTTTGGCTATCTCCAGATCCACCCAGGATCGCTTCAGGTGCGGGGTTTGGAATGCAACCAGCCGTAAACGAAAGGGGAAATCTGCCGTGGGCATGCTCTCGTCAACGAGATCAGTTGTACCAAGCAGTCGGCTACCATCATACATGGAAAGGTGTACCGAGCGATTCAGTGGATTGAACCGTTCAACCACTACCCGAAACTTCTCCAGATCGAATTCATCACCGGTGTTTACGGTGTGCAGACTTAACTTTTCGTTCCCCTTCAGCACACCAATTCTGACCGGTACCGGATAGTAGTCTTTGTGTATTGCCCGCACGAACAGGGAAAATCCAAGGTCAATATCAACATCATCATAGGGGAGATAAAACGTTCGAGTCGATTCACCTTCATAGACATTGATCGTTGCCACGGTACCAGTTAATTCTCGCACCACAAAGCCGGCAATGGTCAACAGTACGCCAAGATGCACAACCAACACGCTAATCGCCAGACGCCGCCAGCGTTGTATGGTACAAATAATCAGGTTCGCTGAAAAACCAGCGAGGAGCAGAATAAATGCGCCGCTCCCATAATAGGCATGCCGGTTATCAACAAATGTCCCGGGGATTGCGGCTAAGCCGATCAGCAGTAGAAAGACAAGGGCTACTTTTAGTGACGATAAACATGAAAACAATGATAAGTAGCTATTTTTATTAAACACTTTATTTATATCCTAAAGAGAAACTTCATATAATACATTAACGACCGATTCTAGTAGCAGAGCACAATTCAAACAATAAAAAAGTTACTACACCTTATTCAGAATTCGTAGCTATACTTATTTCTCGGAACCGTCCTTCAGTTCTGCTCTGGCTGGGACTGAGTAGCACTTGCAATCGGCATAGCTTCAAAATATTATGCAGTAAATTTGTGCTGGATAAAAACTCAGAGAACAAGGAAACCCACTGCATGCTCACTATTGATTGTCGTAACCTGGCTTGTCCTGAACCAGTCCTCATGGTGAAACGGGCCATTGAAAATAACCTTGAAACACCCATAACCATTCTGCTTGATCAAGGAGCGCCCCATGAAAATGTGCTACGTTTTCTGAGCAACCGTTGCTATGTCACCAGCGAATCAACCACGGGCAACAGTATCTCGCTCCAATCCACGCCGCCATCAGCGCAGCTGGATGAAATGTCGGCTACAGCTATCCGCAACCGGGTGATGCTCTTCACCTCAAACCAACTCGGTGACGGGCCAGCAGAACTGGGTCAATTACTGATGAAAAACTTTATTATCTCCCTGATGGAACAGTCGTTACTTCCAGAACGGATGCTCTTTCTCAACACCGCCGTGCATCTCACCACTGAAGGTTCCGAAGTTCTGGCAGCGCTGGACGCACTGGCCAATCGTGGGGTGGAAATTATGTCGTGCGGCCTCTGTCTCGACTATTTTCAGAAGAAGAATCTACTCCGTACCGGCAGTGTCACCAACATGTTCACCACTGCCGAATCGCTCCTGCAAGCCGATATGGTAATCAAACTTTAATTGCACGTAACTGGGGAGAAAGATGCCTATCCAGGAACTGATCGAATCGTTTCTATCAGCAACCGCATTTGGCGTTGTCGGCGCATCTGCCGACCGGAATAAATTCGGCAATAAGGTCGTGCGTAGTTATCTGATGCGTAACAAACGTGTTATTCCCGTCAATCCAAAAGAAACGTGCATCGAAGGATTAACCTGTGTTGCCGGCGTTGCTGATCTGCCACCGGAAGTGACCAGCATTTCAATTATCACCCCGCCGGCAGTTACTGAACAAGTGGTTGAATCTGCAATCACTAAAGGAATAACGAACATCTGGCTGCAGCCGGGGGCCGAAAGTCCGCTCGCCATCAAACGCTGCCGCGACGCAGGTATCAACTTGATTGCCGACGGCTCCTGTATCCTGGTGGTACTTGGCTATCACGATCATTGACTATTCACGGATATTGTAACTACAGGGAGAATTATATGGCAAAGCGGGTCGGCATACTGACTGGTGGCGGTGACTGTCCAGGACTTAACGCAGTCATCCGCGGAGTGGTGAAAGGCGCAACCGGTCGGCACAACTGGGAGGTTATCGGGATCCAGGACGGCTTTGAAGGTCTTTACCACCCTGACAAATGCCTGTCATTAAACGCCGATTCCGTGCGCGGCATTCTCCCCCGTGGCGGCACTATTTTGGGCACATCAAACCGAGGCAACCCCTTCGCACCGGCAGATGATGCAATTGGGGGAACCGCCTCAGTTGACCGCTCGGACCTGGTGATTGAGAACATAAAAAAACTGGGGCTTGATGCCTTGATTGTTGTCGGCGGCGAGGGGTCCCTTAAAATTGCCTTGGAGCTGATCAAAAAAGGGATCCCCATCGTAGGCATTCCCAAAACGATTGACAACGATCTACAGGAAACCGACGTCACTTTTGGTTACAACACGGCCCTGGAAACCGCCACTGACGCCCTGGACAAGCTCCACTCCACCGCCGAAAGTCATCACCGGGTGATGGTACTTGAAGTTATGGGACGCTATGCCGGGTGGATCGCCCTGGAATCAGGCATTGCCGGGGGCGCGGATGTAATCTTGATTCCGGAAATACCCTATGTCCCGGAGCGGATTTGTCAGGCAATCGACCACCGTCGCGAGCAAGGACGGCGGTTCAGTATTATTGTGGCCGCCGAAGGGGCTTTCCCTGAAGCAGGAAATCGAATGGTGAAGCAGGGGCCGGACACTATCCACCAAGTAGAACGTCTTGGCGGGATTGGCGACTTTGTTGCTCGTCAGGTAAGTTCCTGCCTGGATATGGAGTCACGAGTTACGGTACTCGGTCATCTGCAGCGTGGCGGTTCACCAACCACCTTTGACCGCTGCCTGGGCAGTCGCTTCGGCATTAAGGCCCTGGAACTGATTGAACGTGGCAACTTTGGCCAGATGGTCTGTTTGCAGGGGCGGAACATCGCCGCAGCCTCCATCGAAAACGCCGTAAAATCCCTAAAGTTAGTCAATCCGGCTGGCGATATGGTAAACTGCGCGGAAGAATTGGGCATCATGCTCGGACGCTGACCCATAGTTAATGACCGTTAGGATGTGAAAGGAAATCATGGGAACTAAGATTAACCATGAAAACAATAAGTTTCGCTATCTGTTGTTTGGAGCCCTGTTAGGGGTTGGTGCACCGATAGCCTGGACAGTAATCAGGCTGGCCCTCTTCGCCAAACCTGGCGTAAGCATTGTCGATCAGATACTTTCAGATATTACGCAGTCACCGCAAAATGTGGCCTTATACCTCTATATGGGCGTAGGCACGTCGTTGGTCATGGGTAGTCTTGGTGCCTTGATTGGTAAATCGACCGATGAACTCCATGAGCGAGCAGCTGAACTTGATACTCTTCATCACGAAGTAGCCAGCCAAAAGGAAATATTTGAAAATCGCTACAAAGTGCTCGACAACAACGTAAAAAGCTTTCACCAGATCAGCAGCCTGATGCAAAAATCCACTGACCTCAAGGAAGTCATCTCACTCTGTGCCGAAAGCCTGCACAACGTTCTCGGCTATGAGCGGGTCAACATCCTGATGAGTGATGAAAACCAGCAGCACCTGAATCTGGTGATTTCAACGGGTGACTCCCAAGGACTAATGTCTGCGGTCCAGCTTCCCCTGGATGACCGGATTGGCATTATCAACAAATCTTTCCGGGAAAAACGCGTCTACCTGATCGACGATATCGATAATTACCCCGATGATTACCGTCTGCAGCCCCCCTACAATGAGCTGAAACCTTTCCGGTCAAAGTGTTTCATTCTCTGTCCGATTGTCGTTCAGGGACAACCGATCGGCATGTTTGGCATTGACAATAAATTCAGCCATCGCACCCTGAACGATACGGACATTGATACGGTCATGCTCTTTTCCGATCAAATCGTTTCGGCAGTTACCCGTATCAAATTACTGAATTCAGTCAACACGTTAACGGCAAAACTGGCGACAACATTTCGCGAATTGCTGGAAAATCGCGAACAACATTCCCGGACCGTAAAAAATCTCAAACTGGCGATGGCCTCGCTCTCCGATGGCACCAGCCAAATTGCTGGCAGCGCTGAAAAAATCCTGCACGCAGTTGATACTACCAGTTCTTCCGCCAATCAGATCAGTGAAGCAATTGAGCAGGTCAGTTCCAATTTGGATGCCTTGTCCGATACCGTGTACAAATCGGCGTCGGCCATGGAAGAAGTGAGCGCCACCTTAAACACGATCATGCAGAACGCCGCCATTTCCCACAATGTATCCAGTCAGGTCAAGAGTCAGGCGGATAACTCACTGCAGATGGTCAATGAGACCATTTCCGCACTGGATGAAATCCAACAGGCCGTTGACCAGTCGTATCGCGGCATCATGCGTTTGGCGGAAAACAGTAGCCGGATTGAGGGGATCGTTGGTGTCATCAATGATATTACCAAACGGACCAACCTGCTTGCCCTCAATGCCTCCATTATTGCCGCGCAAGCCGGTGAATATGGTCGCAGTTTCGGTGTTGTTGCGGACGAGATTCGCAATCTCTCCCTGCAGACCGGCCTTTCGACCGGTGAGATCACTGGCATCATCGAAGAGATCATGTCCGAATCACGCCTGGCCGCAAACAATGTCAAAATCACCAAAGATTTGGTGCAAAAGGGCGTTTCACTCGGCCAGGATACGGGAAAAACCCTGTCAACAATCGTTAACAGTGCCAATGAAGCAATGGAAATGACTGAAGAGATTAAACTTTCTACCGAGGAGCAATCATCGACCATTGCCATGATGACCAATTCCGTAGAAGAACTGAGCACCATGTCCAGCCATATTTTCAATGCCTCAAAGGAGCAATCCCGGGCCACACGCCATATTGCCAAGTCCGTTGAAACGATCAAACAGATGACCCTCGGCATGGTTGAAGCTACCGGGCGCCAAGTTCGTGATACTAATGAGATCAGGATCTCTGCCGATCAAACTGCAGATCTCATCACCAATATTTTTACCGACCTTGAGAGCCGCCAGGAAGACAGCGCGCAGGTTGTCGAAGCACTGGCCGGGATGAAGACCTCTACGTAACCCCTCCCCCCTGATTAATATCACTGGACAAATCCGTCACCGCTATGATCAAATGCGTAAAGCTGTTTGGCCCGCTACCTTGAGTGGAGTCGCCAACAGGAAGTAAACATATCATCAACATACCGCCGGGATTCTTAACCAGAACCGGGTCGGAGCAAATAGCCGCCAGTTTGACAAAAACATGCCGTTTTTGTCTTCAATACAGCGTCTTCGTCCCAAACGAAGACGCTTTTTAAGTTGGGGCCATGAATAGAAAAAAAAGCATTATCGATCTGCAGAAAATGAAGCAGCTGGCTGAGAAAATCACCGTGCTGACCAGCTATGATTATCCGCTGACCCGGCTCATCGATGCGGCCGGTATCGACGTGATTCTGGTTGGCGACTCCCTGGGGGTCGTGGTTGCCGGTCACGAGAACACCCTGCCGGTAACAGTTGAGGAAATGATCTATCACACCCGGGCCGTGGTGCGGGCCAACCCTAAGGCGCTCATTGTCGCGGACATGCCGTTTCTGTCTTACCAGATCGATCTGAGTGAGGCCCGCCGGAATGCTGGCCGCCTGATCAAAGAAGGTGGTGCCGAGGCAGTGAAAATCGAAGGTGGCACCAATGTGGCGCCGACCATTGCCGCCATCACTGCCATGGATATTCCGGTCATGGCCCATATTGGGCTGACCCCGCAATCCATTCACCGGATGGGTGGGTACAAGGTGCAAGGTAAGGGCGATGAACAGGCAGAGCAACTATTGGCCGATGCGCACGCGGTCGCAGCTGCCGGCGCCTTTGCCGTGGTACTTGAAGGAATACCGCAGAAGCTGGCAACCCGCATTACGGCAGAACTAGCCATCCCAACTATTGGTATCGGCGCTGGGCCCAATTGCGATGGTCAGGTCCTGGTCATTCACGACATTCTCGGACTCTGTGAAAAATATGCGCCAAAGTTCGTCAAGTGCTACGTCGACTTAAAACCGCTGATTGCCGGTGCCGTGACTGAATACATCACGGAAGTAAAAAACGGGACGTTCCCGACGGAAGGACACTCTTTCAACTGATGCGTATCATTACCTCTGCCAGCGAGATGCAGACTCTCGCCCTCAATGAACGCCGCCAGGGGCACCATATTGGCCTCGTGCCCACCATGGGCTTTCTCCATGAAGGCCATGCTTCGCTCATGCGGACCGGGCGGCAGCAGAGTGACCTGCTCATCACCAGCATCTTCGTTAACCCGACCCAGTTTGGCGTGAATGAGGATCTGGACCGCTATCCCCGCAACCTTGCTGGTGACTGCCAACTGGCGGAATCCTGCGGTGTTGATATCATCTTCGCCCCGACCGCCGGTGAGATCTATCCGACCGGCTACCAAACCTATGTCAACGTTGAAGAGCTGTCCCTTCATTTGTGTGGCGCCAGCCGTCCCGGCCATTTTCGCGGGGTCACCACGGTGGTCACCAAGCTCTTCACCATTTGTCAGCCAGATCTGGCACTGTTCGGCAAGAAAGATTTCCAGCAGTTGGCCATCATCCGCCGCATGACTGCTGATCTGAACCTGCCGGTACAGATAATCGGCATGCCGATTATCCGTGAAGCTGACGGTCTGGCCATGAGTTCGCGCAACGCCTATCTCTCCCCTGATGAACGACAGAGTGCCCTCTGTCTGCACCGCTCCATCGCCGCAGTCCGTAACCTCTTCCGGCAGGGAGAAAACACCGTCACCGTACTGCTGCAAACCGCTCGCGACATTATCACTGCTGAATCACCAGCCACCATTGATTACATCGAATTCCGCAACAGCCAGTCCCTTGAACCGGTAGTCACTGCCACCGCAGATACCCTGCTGGCGCTGGCAATAAAAGTTGGCTCCACCCGACTCATCGACAACGGTATCCTTGGGGAGGAAAACTGATTAAATTCGTCTCGTAACTCTTTCCACCTACTCTCAGCCCAGGGCAATCGTGCAGAGCGATTGCCCTTTTTTATTCCCCTGTTACAATACTACTATCAGGGGGCACACCATGCAAATCGTTGCCGCATCATATCTTCTCCCCATACAGGGTCCGTTAATCACCGGCGGCGCAATGGCCTTTGACAACGGCCAGATCATCGCTCTTGGCACCCGAGCAGAAATGACCGCCCTCTTCGCGGCGCCGGTCACCGATTATCCCGGTTGCGTTATCATGCCCGGCCTGGTCAATGCCCACACCCACCTTGCCCTCACCCATTTTCCCGCCTGGAAGCTACGCAAGGGGCTCGACTATCTGCCCCGCACCTATGTGGACTGGGTCATTCAGGTAATCAAGATCGCCCGCGGGCTCACCATTGAGGAAAAGGTACTCTCCCTGCAGGAAGGAATCGAAAAATCACTGGAGGCTGGCACAACCGCGATTGGCGAGATCGTGACCGACTTTTCCCTGATCGGTAATTACGCCACGACACCAATGCGGGGTCGGCTATTATTGGAAGTGATCGGACAGGATCAGCTGCGTGGCGCATCGCAGGTAGAAAACCTGCTGCAACTCATTGCCCAATTTCCCGTCGGACGCTTTGCCCCTGGCATTTCACCGCACACCCCCCATACGGTTGCCGACCAGATCCTGACGTCGCTGACCACCGCAGCCGAAAAGCTGCAGATCCCCCTGGTGATGCACCTGGCCGAATCAGCCGAGGAACTACTCTTTGCCCATGACAGTTCCGGTACCATCGCCAGCCTGCTCTATCCTTTTGTTGGTTGGGAACAGTACCTCCCCTCGCCAAGACGTACCACCCCAACCGCGCACCTGGCAACGTTAGGACTATTGAAACCAGGCACCGTTGCCGTACATGGGGTACATCTGACCCCATCCGACGCCGAAATGCTGCGCCAGCATGGAGTGGGGGTCATCCTCTGCCCTCGCAGCAATGAACGCCTCAATGTCGGCAAAGCCCCGATTCATCTGTATAAGAAACTGGGGATCAAACTGGCTCTGGGTACTGATTCGCTGGCCAGTAACGACAGCCTTTCCCTCTGGGATGAATTACGCGCCTTGCAAGACCTTTTCCCCGGCGCATTCAGCCCGGAAGAAGCACTGACACTGGCAACAGCCGCCGGGGCAGAACTGTTGGGCATCGGCCATGAAACCGGGAGCCTTAAAGCCGGTAAATCAGCTGATTTTCTCGTCGTGCAGCCAACAGAGACGATTGCGAACCCAATGGATGTTGCCAGGGCATTGATCAATGATAGCCGCATTCTGCAGACCTACATTGCCGGCACACCATGCTGAATCAGCAGTAAAGCAGTTGCCTTACCACGCTCCCCTTGCTACTATCACTTCCATGGCCGAAAAACTGATCTGCAATAACAAAAAAGCCTTTCATGACTATTTCATTGAGGAACGCTTCGAAGCCGGACTGGTGCTACAGGGGACTGAAGTAAAATCTTTGCGAAATGGCAAGGCCAACCTTCATGATTCCTTTGCCATGATCCGTGAGGGTGAAGCATTTCTCCATAACCTGCACGTCTCCCCCTATGATTTTGGCAACCGCGCCAACCATGATCCTGATCGGATACGTAAACTGCTGCTGCACAAGCGCGAAATCGAAAAGGTCTACGCCAAAATCCGCGAACAGGGCTACACCCTCATTCCCCTGCGGCTCTATTTCAAGGAAGGCAAAGTCAAAGTTGAGCTGGGTCTCGCCAAGGGGAAAAAACTGTACGATAAGCGGGAAGACATCAAGAAGAAGGATACCCAGCGGGAAGTAGCCAAGGCATTAAAGGACCATCACCGCTGATCTCAGTCGTCGTCCACACCGCTCATCTTGCAGAGAAACGCTGCAAAAAATGCTGACAGCGAATAAAACAGCACCATCGCCTCCGCCGCCTGAAACGGGATTGTCCAGAGCTCAAACTGTTCGGTCGCGCACAATTCACTGGCCACCAGAATCTTTTCTGCCGTACGCAGCGCCTTCCGCACCACCAGGCAACCAAGAAGCACCCCCAATGCCTTTAGCATCTTCATCACTGGCTCTATTTTCTTTGCCTGCGGCTTTTTGGCTTAGCGGATGACTTCGCCTTCCGGTCTCGGCCCTGGGCAAAGTCAATCAGGAGTTTAAGGGTAAGCGCTGTAAAAACGGCTATAAGCTAAATAATAACAGAATGTTATCAAGCTGACTTTTGTAAGACCCCACCAGTCTTCACTGCATAGCCAAACGCCTTCAGAATCTGCGTTTGCGTCTT
>JANOEC010000052.1:0-57021 GCA_031412995.1 Geobacteraceae bacterium | reverse complement strand
CCCGTCGACGGAATTGGATGGTTAGCGTTCCGACCTTGATCTTTCGGGCGGGGCCATCGGTCTCATAGACAACCCGCATTGGAACCTGCTCGGAAAGATGCAGCATATTGGCTGCTGTCGCCTCTGACGGTTGGAGACGGACACCGTCGCGGCGAGCCAATGCTTCGGCAATCATTTCCACTGAGGGGGATAAAAGCCCCAGCTGCTCATGCTTGCGCGGGAAATCGTAAATCCCCCTGGCCAGACGACGGATCTGTCCTTCTCGAACCATACGGATCAGCGCCATCCCTACGGTGTGCGGGGAGCCGAGATCAAGAAAGTCCGACGGTGAAAACACCCATCCGGGATCGTGCCCGTGAATCCGATTTTCGATCTGCTTGCTTACGGTCATGGCGGCAGTTTCCGTCAATTTTGTTAAAAAAACAAGCTTATTTTTTTAACAAAATGTGTCTGCTGGAACCTGTAAAGCATCGTTCGGGGTGAATCCGGGACATTCAAACACTCCCCGTATTTTAATTTTCGAAAAGTGTCAGTTCCTTTCTCATAAAAACTTCTTTGACGGCCAATAACGGTTCTCAATCCGTTTTTCTTGATATACCGACAGTTGCGCAGTGCTGTAAGCTGTCTGATTGACATGCAATTTATGTCATTGCAATATTATGCTGTCCGGAACACCAATGGTGCACAACATCAAATTGGAGAGGCACTTCAATGGGAGAAAACAAAGCAAATAGCAACAAGGATACCAGAGTCAGTCGGGAACAGTTGTATGAAGAAGTCTGGGCAGAACCGATGACCACCGCTGCTCTGAAATACGAGGTCTCTTCGAGCTTTATGGCGCGTATCTGCACTCGTCTGAAGGTTCCACGCCCTCCAAGAGGCTAACCGGTCGTGATTTTGATGCGGTCCTGCTCCAGTACTTTCAGGAGCGTTTCCTCTATCGCTTGTCAATATCTCCCTACCGGCAACAGTTGATCCTCAAAGGGGCGCTCATGTTCCTTGCCTATGAGATGACGCTGCTGCGCACAACCCGCGATATCGACTTCCTCGGCTCGGCAACCTCCAATGATCTTGATGAAACGTGCGGAATCATCAGGGCAATTGCCAGAATCGTTTGTGCCGACGGCGTAGCGTTTGACGACAATTCGATCACCGTTGAGCGGATCACGGAAGATGCTGACTATCACGGTGTTCGAGTAAAACTGGAAGCCCGCATGACGGCAGCCAGGAAGGTGTTGCAGTTGGACATCGGCTTTGGTGACGTGGTTGTCGCCGGGCCAGTTGAGATGGATTTCCCGGTGTTGCTGGATGATCAACCTGCCGGCGTACTGCACCAGCATTCCCTTCCATGAAAACGGCAGTGTCAGAAAATTCTATGGACTATTTTAAGGCTATTGATTATATTTTATCGTATCAAGAGTCCTGAAAAGGTTTTTTATGCAAAGCTCGAAAACACACGAAGAGATAGAAGCTGCCTTCGGTCTGCAGTTGCGCGATCTGCGCCTGCGCCGGAACATTGATCAGCGCCAGCTGGCCGAGCAGGCGGGCGTTGCCTTGAATGCCGTTAAAAACCTGGAAAACGGCAGAGGGGCAACATTGACGTCACTGGTGAAGGTGTTGCGTACCCTGGGGCGGGCAGACTGGCTGGAAACCCTGGCACCGACAGTTACCATCAGTCCGATGCAGATGCTGAAGGCAAAACAACCGCGACAACGAGCATCCAAAACCAAAGGCACATCTCATGTATAAACCGGTTCAAGCTATTGAAGTACGCATCTGGGGTAAAACCGTCGGTGCAGTCGCCCTGGCTCCAAATTTGGGATACTACGCCTTCGAGTATGACAGCCGATTCGTAAAGTCAGGCATTGATCTGGCTCCTCTTGCCATGCCACTGGCAGAGGCCCGTGAACCGTTCATCTTTGTCGATCTTCCCGAGCTGAGTTTCAAGCGTCTGCCGGCAATGGTTGCTGATGCCCTGCCGGACGATTTCGGCAACGCCCTGATCGATGCCTGGATGGCAAGTAAAGGTATCGATAAAAAACTCGTGACGCCGCTTGACCGCCTCGCGTACATGGGCAAGCGCGGCATGGGAGCGCTTGAATTCAAGCCGGCCCGCACACCGGCCATTGCCAGCAGCACCGCCATCAAGCTCTCACGCCTGGTCGAAAGCGCTCGTCAGGCTGTTCATGGTGAACTGGGTTCAGACCACCTTGCAAAAGCGGCTCTGGCGCAGATTATTCAGGTCGGCACTTCGGCGGGCGGCGCACGGGCCAAGGCGGCTATTGCCTGGAATCCTGAGACTGACGAGATCCGACCGGGACAGTTTGATGTGGAACCCGGCTTTGAACACTGGCTGCTCAAATTCGACGGCATGGGTGCTGACCGGGAACTTGGTGGTTCCCAGGATTATGGCCGGATAGAATATGCCTACTACCGGATGGCCTGTGCCGCCGGCATTACCATGTCAACCTGTCGCCTGCTGGAAGAGAACGGTCGTGCCCACTTCATGACCCGGCGCTTTGATCGTGACGGGAACCGCAAGCATCATCTGCAATCACTCTGCGCCATGGAGCATCTGGACTACAAACAGAAGGCAACCCACGATTACAGCCAGTTTCTGCAGACCGTTGTCCGCCTGGGACTGGATTATGCCGTGCTTGAAGAAGCATTCCGTCGCATTGTTTTCAACGTTATTGCGGTAAACTGTGACGACCACACCAAGAATATATCCTTCATGCTGCGGGAAGGTGGGCAGTGGGAACTGGCACCGGCCTATGATGCAACGTACGCCTTCAATCCATCCGGTGAGTGGACCTGGCAGCATCTCATGGCGGTGAACGGTAAATTTACGGACATTTCTCAGACGGATCTGCTGGCGGTTGCCGATCGGTTCGGTGTCGGCACCGCACATAAGGTTATCAGGCAGGTGCAGGATGCAGTTGCCGCCTGGCCGGATTTTGCCAGACATGCCGGAGTAAGTCAGGTCGAGAGCAACAGGATTCGTGAACACCACACCTGCTGTAGGGGTGTCTGAGCTTTCCCGAATTGTGGAGGCAGTTGAGGTGGAAAAAACAGACTCAATGGGTGGCCTTTTTCTATTTGAGTAAACCTTTTCACTCAAACTACGCCACATATCGAAATCGGGCGAGCAACTTACCATCGGGCTTCACCGCTGATCTGGCTTATCTCAACCTGAATTACCAAGTCTGCGTGGCAGAGTCGATGGTAACGGCCATTGTGGCCCGCAGCCATTCAAATTTTGCCTTGAGCAGATCAAAATCAGGGCCGGAGGTTACAAATTGTGCCTTACCCTTGATCAGAAAACCTGCGCCCGGTCCATACAGGCCTTTGATTTTACTGCTCCCCAGAGTTATTAATACTTCAGGGTTGAAGGCAATGTTCGCTTCAGTACGATGCATATAACCGGCAGGTATCAACAGACGGCCATCTTCGGTGGTTCTCAGATAACTGTTCCAGGTGTTGACCAAATGCGGGCCATCCGCTCCCAAAGTTGCAATTGCGACCACTCCATCTTGTTTCATGATTTCCCGCAAAATTTCCGGAATCATTGTAATTACCTCCTGTTTTTTTGTGGTGGTACCGATCCTGACATCAATGATGCCAGCAAATGCCTTACCTGCAACCATTTACAGGGGTAGTTTTAAATTATTTCATGGTGACAGATTGAATAATTTGCGAGGATGCAGTCATAATCCAGAACAGAAGGCGCCCCCATTTAACGTATCCATGCGATCCGCCTGGAGGCTGGCCCAGACAAGCCACTTGGTAACTGGGCTTTCTGAGCACCAGTTAAAACCTATGCAACATCATATAGATAGAAAAAAGGCTCCCGCTACCGACCGGGGGCCTTTTTCTATTGGGGTTACATCTGGGATATACTTTGCTAACAACAAATGAACTTCACTCCAGCACCCTATTTCAGCGAATGCAAGCCGATCGTGTTACCTTCGCTATCGTGTGCCAAGGCAATAAAGCCATATTCGCCGATCGACCATTTTTCGCGCAGAATCTGTCCACCAGCGGCACGAACCCGGTCTTGCTCAATGGCACAGTCTTCACAACTGAAGTAGATGATCGTGCTGTTACCGCCAGAAGTCATCCCTGCCATCTTAACCAGCGCTCCCCCTGCACCCCATTTGCCCATTTCCATCGGGAATGCCCACAACTCCAGGTCTGGGCTATTCAAACGCTCCAGCTTGAGCTGAAAAACTGATTCATAAAATGCTTTTGCTCGCGCAATATCCTGCACATATATTTCAAACCAACAGCCGATATTTGTCTTTTCCATGACGTATCTCCTCTCCAGTGGTATTGAGTGCAGTATGCAGCTGCTGATTTTATTTTACTCTGTATGGTCAGATGATAAAACAGTTCTGCAACAGGCTGGGCTAAAGTAAGCACCATTCGCGTCGATATGTAGCCCATTGACGCATTCAAAAAAACAATCGGAGGAATAGCATGAAAAAAATAGCCCCACTTCTTGCAACCCTGCTTTTCTGCTCGTCAGTGGCCCCGGCGTTTGCCGATCAGGTAAAAATTGCCGGCTCGGGCGGCATGATCCCGCTGCTCAACGAACTGGCCAAAGCCTACACGAAGAAAAACCCCAAGGACACCATCGACGTGGAGCAGAAATCCCTCGGCATGGAAGGGGGGCTGATGAAGCTGAACAAGGGGCTAATCGATATAGCCATGGCAGCCCATACCATGAGCGCTAAAGAGAAAGAGTTGCCGCTTGTCGGCTATGAGATCGCCACGGTGCCGGGGCTCTTTGCCGTAAACAGCAGCGTTACGGTTAAGGAGCTTTCCAGCCAGCAGATTTGCGATATCTATGGGGGGAAGATTACCAACTGGAAGCAGGTGGGGGGGAAAGACGCCCCGATCGTCGTGCTGACCCGACCGGAGAATGAATCAACGAAAAAGGTCATGCGGGAAGGGATTGCCTGCTATGCCTCACTGAAAGAAGGGGCAAATGCCATCATGGTAGCTAAATCAACGGAAATGGCCACGCAACTTGGCAACACGCCTAACGCTATCGGCATGACCAATGCCGTTTTCCTGGAAGATGCGGCCGGCAAAATGACGGCCCCGAAAATGGATGGCAAGGACGTGAAAGGCAGCTGGCCGCTGCAGCACCATTTCCTGCTGATAACTGGCAAACAGCCAACCGAGGGCACCAAGCGCTTCATGCAGTTTGTCGCCTCTGCAGAAGGCCAGTCGGTCATGAAGAAAGAACGGGCCAACCCGGTGCCTTTCAAATTCTGACCGGATGCACTGGCGACGTCACCATGAAAAAGCCCCCGGGGAATTCCAAGGCGATCCCTTAATCTGTTGATGATCTGGAAAAGTATTGTATTACAGCTTGTTGCGGATGATAACCGGATTCCCTTCGGTGTTTTAAATCTTCCGTAACATGCTAATAAGCATAACTTTTCACTAAGCAACAACTTCTTTCAACAGATTAAGTGATCGCCTTGGGGGAATTCCCTGGGGGCTTTTTCTGTTTCGGCAGCAGATCCATTTTCCCGACATTGACACTGTAGCTGCGGCTCCACTCGAGGAACTTACCCGACTAGGAGGCTGTCGGACTTAGGAAATCAGAGCGAAAACTCGGCTGGCCGAGGACAGATTTTGTCGATTTTTCCGGTCAATAGTTGTTCTATTGGCCAAGAAAGCGGCGAAATATGGACCGGCCAGACGGATTTGCAGCAGATTTATGCTAATTCCGACAGCCTCCTAGGACAGCCGAAACTGACCGACCACTTTCTGCAACTCCTCGGAAAGCCTGGAAAGATGCTGCGCCGCATTATAAGTACCCCGGGCCTGATCCACCGTGCCGAACGCCACGGTGTTGATCTGCTGAATATTGCCACTGATTTCGCTGGTAGTGGCGGTCTGCTCCTCGGCCGCGGTGGCGATCTGCTGCACTTGCATGTTGACCGCGTTGATTTCTTCCTGGATGTTGCGGAGCGCTTCACCAGATCGGGCGGCTTCATTGGTCCCCATTTCCACCTCGGCGACCCCTTCCTCCATGGCCGCGACCGCCGTTTTGGTGTTCTGCTGAATTACCTTGATCATGTTGCCGATTTCTTTGGTAGCCTTGGTGGTCCGCTCGGCCAAGGCCCGAACCTCATCGGCAACCACCGCAAACCCGCGCCCCTGCTCACCGGCCCGCGCCGCCTCAATAGCCGCATTCAGTGCCAGCAGGTTGGTCTGATCAGCAATATCTTCAATGGTGTTGATGATGGAACCGATCTGATCGCTCTTGGCGCCCAGCTCTTCAACGGTGCTTGCGGAAGCCTTCACCCGGTCGGCAATCCGCTGCATGACCGCAATCGAGCTCTCAACCACGGTTGCGCCATGGGCCGCCGCATCAATAGCCCGCTTGGCGTTTTCTGCCGCCAAAATACAGTTATGGGCAATATCACCGGCTGTTGCCGACATCTCTTCGCTGGCCGTGGCCACGGTTGTTGCCTGGCCTGCCACCTCCTCGGCACCGGTGGCCATCTGTGAGGCATTTTCCTGCATCTCGATGGAGGACTTGGAAACCTCAGCTGAAGAATCCGCCAGCCGGCCGATCAGTTCGCGCAAGTTGTTGACCATTTTTTCAAATGATTGCGCCACCTGGCCGATTTCATCATGGGTCTCAACATCAATGGTGACACTCAGATCTCCGGTGGCAATCTGCTCTGCTTCGTGGGCCAGGCGCTTGAGCGGTGCCCGAATTGAACGAATCGTCAGCAGGGTAAACGCTGCCCCCAGCACAATACTGATGGCGAGCAGGGAGACGATCCAGAGCTTGGCACTCGCAGCTGCCTGGTCAGCAAGCTTCACCCCGTCATCAGCTTCCTTTTGATTATAGACCTGCAGCTCTTCAAGCACCTTGTTGGTCTGATCATAGACCTTTTTCCCCTCGCCCCGGGTCTGTTGCTGGGCCTCATCCATCTTACCCGCTTTAACCATGTCAACGACCTTTTGCGCCGAGGCAACATACGCATTCCAGGCCGCATCAAAAGCCGCCAGCTGTTTTTTCTCTTCGTCAGTCAAACTGAGCTTGGCAAACCCTTCCGCAGAGCTTTTGACCTCTTCCTGCATTTTTGCCATCCGCTCAATATAGCGCTTCAGGTCCGCCTCACTGTTTTTCAGATAAAACTGCAACTCTGAGCGACGATAGGTATCAACACTGTTGCGCATCTTGGCCGCGAGGGTAACGCTCGGCAGCAGGGTGCGGCCGATTTCATCGGCCAGTCCCGTCACCAGGTTGAGCTTGGCTGACGAAACTACGCCAATTGCAATCATCAGCGTCAGTATTACGCCAATCGTGCCGAGAATTTTCGTTGAGATCCCAACTTTATTAAACATGGCTCGTTCCTCCGTAGAATTTATTCCTCACTCTTTTCTTCGGCAATCCTGAGCGGATCCTTAGCAAATTTTTATGTACAACATGCCCATGTAGTTCCTAAATAAAAGAGACCCCACAACAATAGTCGTGAGGCCTCTTTATCAGCATGATCAGCGGCAGCTAATCGGATCAGGTCGTGCCAGACACCTCAACCAAAAGGCTCTGCAGGTCTTGCTGAGAATAATGATACTTTTCGGTGCAAAATTCACAGGCAACCGCCGTCCCTGAGGGATTGAGCGCGATCTCGCCTAACTCTTTCGGCCCCAGGGAGATCAGCACCCGTTCGACCTTGGCCCGTGAACAGCTGCACTGAAAATGGAGCGGACGAATTTCCAGCTGTTCATAGGGGATACCGACAAGTAGACGCTCCAGCAGATCTTCCGGCGTCGCCCCGTTCTGCAGCAGTTCGGATAGGGCGGGCAGCTGCTCGATCCGTGCCATCAACTGGTCGGTAATCGCAGCATCCTGTGGTGGCAGCACCTGCAACAGAAAACCGCCGGCCGCCAGCACCCCTTCCGGGCCAGTGGCCACGCCGAGACCGACCGCCGACGGGATCTGCTCCGACTCGGTCAGATACAGTGCCAGATCCTCGCCGATCTCACTGGTGGCCAACTGCACCACCCCCTGATACGGCTGTTTCAGCCCCAGATCCTTGGTAACGGTCAAAAATCCCGCCCGGCCCAGCGCCCCGGGAATATCCTCGCGACCATTAACCGGTGGCAGATCCACGTCGGGCCGACCGATCGCCCCACGCACCGCGCCGTTGGCATCAACCTCGACCATGATCTTCCGCAACGGCCCGTTACCTTCAAACTTGAGCGCCAGCCGCTGATCATCCTTCAGTGTCGCCCCCAGCAGCGCCCCACCGGTTAATGCCCGACCCAAGGCGACTGACGCTGTAGGCCAGGTGTCATGACGCTGACACAATTCTCGCACCAGGTTGGTGGTGACGCACGCCAGGCCGCGGACCGTGCCGCTGGTGGTCATAATCCGAATCAGATAATCATTCATGTGATACCCCCATCTTTTCATTCACGGACGCTGAAATGCCGCCTCAATTATCCGGCGCTGTTCATCGCCATGCTGATGGTGCGAGCCAACGGCCGGTGCTGCTGCTGTTGGTCGACCAACGTACTGCAGCTCATGGCCAACAACATCGGTCAAAGCGCGACGCAGGAACTCCCAGGCCCCCATATTGGCCGGTTCCTCCTGCACCCAGGCAAAATGCCGAGCCTGCGCCAAGGGCGCCAGTGCCTCCCGCAACAAGTCGGCACGCAATGGGTAGAGTTGTTCAATCCGAATAATAGCCATGTCCGAAACGCCTTGAGCTGTCCGTTCTGACACCAGATCATAGTAGATCTTGCCCGTGCAGAACAGCACTCGGCTGATCTGCTGATAATCAGCGGCATCGGCCAGAATCTCACGAAACCAACCACTCGCCAGTTCATCCAATGCAGATACGCAGGCCGGGTGCCGGAACAGGCTTTTGGGGGTAAAGACCACCAACGGCTTGCGGAACGTTTGGCGAACCTGGCGCCGCAGCAGATGGAACATTTGCGCCGGCGTCGACGGATAGGTGACCAGCAGATTGTCTTCCCCGCAGAGCTGAAGAAAACGCTCGATCCTGGCGCTGGAATGTTCCGCCCCCTGCCCCTCATAGCCGTGGGGCAATAGCAGCACCAGGCCGCAGGAACGATCCCACTTGCTTTCGCCGCTGGCAATGAACTGATCGATGACCGGCTGAGCGCCGTTGGCAAAGTCGCCAAATTGGGCTTCCCAGAGCACCAGGGCCGTCGGAGATGCCAGGGCATAGCCATATTCAAAGGCCAGCACCGCATATTCCGATAACATGCTGTCAAAGACCGCAAAGGCCGCGCCACCTTGGGCCAGGCCAGCCAAGGGCAGACAGGTGGCAGCCGATTGCTGATCATGCAGGATGGCGTGACGATGATTGAAGGTGCCACGACCGGAATCCTGACCCGAAAGGCGTACCGACGTGCCCTCCTGCAACAGAGAGGCAAAGGCCAACGCCTCGGCCGTGCCCCAATCCAGACCGGAGCCGCTGGCAATGCTGGCCTGGCGACGATCAAGCAGCGCCGCTACCTTGGGGTGCAGCATAAAACCGGGCGGTAGTTCAGCCAAATGCTGCCCAAGAGCAAGCAACTGCGCGCGTGCCACTCCGGTGGCCACCTTGACGGTTGCATACCCTCGGTGCACGCCGCTCCAGTCGCCGGTAAAACCAGCGGCAACCGAGGGATCCGGGGCCTGGGCCTGGGCCGCCTCCAGGCGGGCATTTACTGCGGCCTCCCCGGCAACCACCAGCGCGGCCGGGGTCCCGGCCTCCTGCAACTGCGTGGCATACAGCCGATGCACCGGCGGGCGGGCCTTGATCCGGTCGTACATCCCGGGCTGGGTAAAATAGGGCTCATCCCCTTCATTGTGGCCATGGCGGCGATAACAGACAATTTCCACCACCACATCCCGGCCAAAGGTCTGCCGGTACTCGGCAGCCAGCCGGGCCGTCTGGGTCACGGCCTCAGGATCGTCCCCATGCACATGAAAAATCGGCACCATCAGCATTTTGGCGACATCCGTGGCATAGCGGGTAGAGCGGGCATCCTGCGGCAGGGTAGTAAAACCGATCTGGTTGTTCAGCACCACGTGGATCGTACCGCCCGTGCCGTAGCCGGCCAATTGTGAGAGGTTGAGGGTTTCCGCCACGATTCCCTGGCCGGCAAATGCGGCATCACCATGGACCAGCACCGGCATGATCTGCCGCCGGCCCGCAGCGCCCCGTTGGTCCTGGCGGGCGCGGGTCTTTCCTTCCACCACCGGATTCACCACCTCCAGATGGGATGGGTTAAAGGCCAGGGTCACGTGCACCCGATGACCGCCCGGAAAGTCGCGGTCGGCCGCATACCCCTTGTGATACTTGACATCGCCGTCGCCAACGAACGCTTGCGGCAGATTATCAGCAAATTCAGCGAAAATATTGGCCAACGGTTTGCCCAGGATATTGGCCAGCAGATTCAACCGCCCGCGGTGCGCCATGCCGAGCACCACTTCCGTAACGCCCAGCCCGGCCGCCCGGCCAATGGCCTGTTCCAGCAGCACGATCAAGGTTTCCCCACCTTCGAGAGAGAAGCGCTTTTGGCCGGGATACTTCCGGTGCAGATAGGCCTCGAACAGGGCTGCCTCCTGCAACCGGCGCAACAGGGCCAGCCGCTCATCCTGGTCAAGGGTCGGCAGATTCCGGTTCGGCTCCATCCGATCAATCAGCCATTGCCGTTCCTGCGGATTGGCCAGATGCATGAATTCGACGCCGATACTATGGCAATAGGTCGCCCGCAGCGTCGCCAGAATGTCGCGCAAGGTCGCGCTTTCCCGGTAAAAGCGCCGACTGGTGAACACCGTGTCCAGATCGGTATCATCCAGACCAAATTCGGCCAAGTCCAGCAGGGGGTGCTGTAGCGCACAGGGGGAGAGCGGATCGGTACAGGCCAGCAGATGACCGAGGTCGCGATAGCGATAGAGCAACGACTGGACACCAGACTGCTTCAAAGAGCAACTGTGGCAGCGGTCGCCAGCTTCCGGCACGAGCCGTTCGCCGTCACCCGCCAGGGCAAAGCCGGCAAAAAAAGCCTGCCAATCGGCAGGCAAGGAATCTGGGTCCGCAAGCCACTGCCGCTGCAGCTGTTCCAACCAGACCGGATCAAGATTGTCGAGAACCCGCATAACGCACCCCGTAATAAAAAACGTACTCCGAGAAAAAAGCACTTAATCTAGGGGTAAATCTGCCGATTATCATCAAGTAGGCAAAATTTACCCAAGGAGAGTACTTCATGTCTGAATGTGAACTGACCACTACCTGCATTTTTTTCAACGACAAAATGGCTGACATGCCGTCAATGTCATCGATGATGAAGTCGGTGTATTGCCAGGACAAACACGAGACCTGCGCCCGCTTTCAAGTTGTTAAGGCAGTTGGCCGAGCCAAGGTACCGGCAGATCTGTTTCCGAACCAGCTCGACCGGGCCGTTCACGTTATCAAGCAAGGCTAAGGTCTGCGGCAACAGCATCCATTGCTACCAATATTTCAGGAGAAATCATCATGGCTCACTGCGAAGGCTTTGACAATTGCAGCTATTTCACGGAGTTCATGGGCAACATGCCCTCGACAGCAGCATTAACCCAGTCAAATTACTGCAAGAATAATTTTACAGAGTGCGCCCGGTACCGGATCTGGAAAACGGTAGGCGAATCAGCGGTTCCCGCTGACCTTTCGCCCAGCGAAAGCGAAAAAGCGGATAAAATCATCGCTGCCGCCAAAAAACTGTGAATCAGCCCTTCTTTCGCCGCGAAACGTTTCCATCCGCTCCTTCCTATAAATGACGGGCCGTGTAGATCCCCAGCCAGGTGTAGACCCAGCCCGAAAGCCAATAACGGGCGAGGCAGCCAAGGGCACCAAACAGGGCAACAGCACCAGCGGTCTGCAAGGCGGGCAGGTCAGGCATGAGGGGTAATCCTCAGTCGATTGGCATCAAAAGCGGTAGCCAAGGCGGTACCCGAAGATGTCGGATTGGGAAGGGGGTTGCAGTATGCCAAGCGTTGGGCTTACCCGGACAGTTGGTGACTTCTCGTAGCGCAAGCCTTCATAAAACAGCTGGTGCTGCCACTGCCCATGGGCCAGGGATAATTCCCCGAAGCCTGACCATTGACCATCCGGCTTGAGCGTGGTGCCATCGGCCGTGTTGGTCGTATAAAACGGCAACATCACCCCGCCTGCGGTAGCCAGAGTCAGTCCATCGGCAAGAGGCCAGCTCAACCGTCCGCCGAGACGGCTGCTGATGGAAAGCCAATATTCTGTATAGCCGCCTGAACCCTGAAGATCGCGCAACCACCAGCGCGCCCCAAGGCCGACAAACGGCTCGATGGACACTGATTTGATCGGGAAACGCCAACCGATGTCTGTCGCCCCCTGCAGGCCCAAGTATACGACGTCTGTCTGATACGGCGTCAGGGTGCCACTCGGATGCTGTAAGTGTCCATCGTACCGCACCTGCCCGCCGAACAGTTCACCACTGCTCCGCAGCATGAGCGTGCCAAGAGCCGTCGGTGCTGGCAGCAGGTCAACCGGCACGTTCATTCCGATGCCGAATAGGGGTCCCTGTTCCTTGAGTGATGCCGGATTACCGGTCGCCTGTTCGCTATATTGCTCCCGCCATTCGTGCCAGCGAATCACCGCGAACAGGCTGACCGGCTCCAGCTTGGCCGCCTGCGCCATGCCGGGTAACAGGCACAGCAGCAGTGCCGCGATTATAGATCTACTCTTCGCCATCAGCTGGTACCTTTTTCCGACCACGCGCCGGTTTTTTTGCCGCCGCCGGAGCAGCTTCAACGACTGCGACCGGTTCAGCAGCCGCCAAGGCCGATTTTTTCGCCGCACGCTTCCGCGCCGGCTTTTCCGGCGCTGCCGCAATTAGAACCTCTACCACCGGTGCCGGATCAACAACCGGATTTTTACGCACCGCCGGTCGTGATTTTTTCACCGCTGTCGGTTCCGGCGCAATCTCAGGCACCGCAACGACTGGTTCAACGGCAGCAGCGAGCGCCACCGCCTTCTTACGAATTGGTCGCTTGGCTTTTGCCGGAGACGCAACAGCCGTGTCGCTAACCGGCGTTGGTTCAGACAACAGCGGCTCTACCGCTACGTGGTCACGTTCTTCACCACTGCCTTCTTCGCCCGCAGCGGCTTCTCCTGGTGCTTTCCCCTTGCGCCGCCGACGCCGCCGCTTCTTCTTCCCGTCACCGGTTGCCACGTCTTCCTGGCCCTCATGCTCTTCCGCTACGAGCTCGGTCTCAATGGTTGCCTGCTCGTCAACAACGGCATCGCTTCCCGCAGTGCCCCCTTCTTCGCCAACCGCACCACTCTTCTTCTTCCGCCGCCGCCGCTTCCGCTTTTTCTTGCCATCTGCCCCGGCTTCAGCAGTTTCGGCCTGCTCAGCGTCTTCGTCGCCAGCAGAAGCGTCAACCTGATCATCCTCTTCCACCGCCTCTGACAACTCGTCATCGCCTGCCAACTCTTCGCTATCAGCAGTCAGCTCAACACCGTCGGTCGGCTTCTTCTTCCGGTTCCGCTTCCGCTTCTTTTTCCCTTTACCATCCTCTGCTGCCGGCTCATCATCGCTAACCGGCTCGTCGTCAACCACGCTTTCCGGCTCATTCACCGGAAACAGATCTTCCACTGGCAGATGCAGGTGTACCGGCTTTTCCCGCCGCTCCACTTCCAGATCCAGTTGATTCATCAAAAATGACGGCTTCCCTTTAATGGTCACCGAAATTTCGTAGTCGTCCTCAATGGTGGCCAACTCCCGTTTTTTGCGGTTCAGCAGAAAATAGGCCACTTCCAGCGGCAAATTGCCCCTGACCTCGGCCGCCGTTCCCTTGGCCGCCGCCGCATGAACCTTACGCAGAAACGACAGCGCCATACTCTCCACGCTTTTCACCTTGCCACGGCCACTGCAGTGGGGGCATTCCAGCACCACGGCCTGATCAATCGCCTGCTTGATCCGCTGGCGGGACATTTCCATGATGCCAAACTGGGAAATCTTGCCCACGGTTACCCGGGCCTTGTCCATCTTGAGCGCTGTCTTGAGGGTTTTTTCCACCTCACTGATATGCTTGCGATCCCGCATATCAATGAAATCGATGACAATCAGCCCCCCCAGATCCCGCAACCGCAAATGCCGCGCCGCTTCTTCCGCCGCTTCCATGTTGGTTTTGAAGGCCGTATCCTCAACCCCTTTTTCGCCGGAAGACTTGCCCGAGTTAACATCGATGGAGACCAGTGCTTCGGTCGGCTCGATAACGATGGAACCACCCGACGGCAGCAGCACCTTTTTCTCGTAAATCTGGTCGATCTGTTCTTCCAGCTGATATTTGGAGAAGATGGGACGCTTTTCCTGATGCAGTTTCACCAGCTTTTCGTGCTTGGGGGAAGTTACCTTGAAGTAGGCCTTGATCTGTTTTTGTACTTCGACATTATCCACCAGAATCTCGTCGATTTCGGCGTTAAAGTAATCGCGCAGGGTCCGGGTAACCAGATCACTTTCCTGATAAATCAGGGCGGGTGCCTTGCCCTTCTTCCCCTTGGTCTGAATTTCAGTATAGAGTTTGACCTGAAACTGCAGATCTTTGGTCAACTCCGCCTTGGTCTTGCCCACCGCCTCAGTCCTGACGATATAGCCCATCCCCTCGGGGATTTCCAGATCGGCGACTGCTTCCTTCAGCTTCTTCCGCTCGCCTTCGCCCTCTACCTTACGGGAGATACCGGCGGAATCACTCCCGGGCATCAGCACAATGCAGCGACCCGGCAGAGAGATATAGGAGGTCAGGGCAGCGCCCTTCATATCCCGCTCGCCCTTTTCCACCTGAACAATCAGCTCCTGCCCCCGGCGCAGCACTTCCTGAATGCGCGGGCGGCGCTTGCGCTGATCTTCCGGGATGTCGTCCCGCCACTGCCAGTTATCCGGGTGCAGTTCCCCCATCTGGAGAAAACCGAGTTTCTTGAGGCCAATATCGACAAAGGCGGCTTGCAGGGCCGGTTCGACTCGCACCACCACCCCTTTGTAGACATTGCCTCGGGTCTGTTCGCTCCCGGCGATCTCGATATCAAGTTCCATCAGGCGGCCATCCTTGACGATGGCTACCCGCGCCTCTTCCGGGTGCATGGCGTTAATCAGCATCTTGCGTGACATGTAAAACCTTTCGCGACCGACACCCCGCAGGGGTCAGTCAGTGTATTTTCAAGCGCCCGCACCGACATGACGAGCCGGCCGGACTGAGGAGAAATCTGCTGCAAATTAGCCTGCCCGGCCCATATTCCGCCGGCTGCTTGGTCAATAGTACAAACTATTAACCTGCTCAATCGACGAAATCTGGCCTCGTCCAGTCGAATTTTCGCTTTGATTTCCTAAGCCCGGCAGACTCCTATCCGGGGACGCTTGTTTCTGTCTCGACCTGCTTTCCCCGCAGGAAAAGAGGCAAAAATCTGCAGAAGTATAACAGAGATTAGCGGCCACACCAGCATAAATCCGCGAGCAGCCTTGAAATATCACTTACTTGGCTTGGATTACCGGCAGATTTGTCAGTAGTGGCGAACATTATGGAGCATGGGGAGCGCTTCAGATGCGAAAGGAACCAACCTTTGCCAGTAGCAATGCCGCCTGTCGATCCAGCGTCTCGACAGTTTCCTCCAGCAGTCTGACTTGCTTTTGGTTGACGGCAGCCGCTTCCAGTACCTGTTCCTGGCCGACGGCAATGGTTTGCGTTGCGTCTTTCTGCTTGAGAGTTACCTCGGCAATCAGCTGCACGCGGGTAAACACTTCCTGGGATATCTTGGTAATCCGCATATTTTCATCTGACTGGGAACCGACATTGTCACGCACTTCACGGGTAAATCGGCGCATATCCCGGGTTGCCTGCACTATCGCCGCGGCGCACCGGCTCTGCTCCTCAGCGGCTTCACTGATCTGCCCCACCATGACCCGCATTTCTTCAATCTGGAACATCGCGGATTCTACTCCCTCACTTTGCCGATCTGCATTGATCGCGACAAGTTCGGCGCCAGCCTGCGAAGCGGCAGTTTTCTCGAGAATGGCAGTAAAAATCGCGGCAACTTCCCGCGCCTGGTTGACCCCGGCCTCAGCCTCCAGCACACTCTCATCCACCGCCCTGATCGCCAAGGCGGTCTTTTCCCGCACCTGGTCTACCATCAACTCGATTTCCTTGGTAGAGCTTGCGGTACGCTGCGCCAGTAGCTTGACCTCCTCAGCTACCACCGCAAAGCTTTTTCCGTATTCCCCGGCCTGCGCCGCGATGATGCTGGCATTGAGAGCCAGCAGATTGGTCTTGCCCGTCACATCAGCAATGATATTGACAATCCGGCCGATTTCACCAGAAATCCTCCCCAGACTATCCATGACCCCAGCCGCGCCGCTAATGGTTTCACGCAGCTTCTCCATGCGACTGGTGGTGCTGGTAATCGCCGTCAGACCAAGTCGAGTCGCATCATCCTGGACTTCGCTGGCGATTTGGACCTGCTCGCGGGCACTGGCCACAATCTCACCCGCCATACCATGGACTTGACTAACCGCGTCAACCACCCCATGGGCCCGGCCCAACAGGTCCGCTACATTTCGCGCCACTCGATCAGAAGAATCATTAATGGTATCAACGGTCGACAGGGTCACATCGGCGGTATAGTCAAGTTGCTCGGTAAGCCGTACCACTTCATCAAATGAAGCCGAAAGTTCATAGGATGCCGAGGCGGCATTGGTGGCAAGGCCGGAAAGCTCTGCGGCATCACCTGCAATCCCGGTTACGGCCAGATTCAACTCCTCCAGGGCCTGAGTTGATGATTCCGTCACCCGCAACTGATCTGCCGCACTTGACTGCAAACGGTTCGTTGCCGACTGCACACGACGGGAGGAATTGGTCAATTGTGCCGTTACCAGCACCACATCGCGAACAGCTCCATGCACCTGCTCGAGAAAGCGATTGAACAGTCCGGCCATGTTACCAACTTCATCGTGGCGTCTGATGATAATACGTTGCGTAAGATCCCGCTCCCCCTCCGCCACCTTGCCCAACATCTGGACAATCTCATCCAGCGAGCGCGAAATTGCCCGCACCTGAACCAACCCGACAAACAGCAGCAAAAAGACCAGTGCTCCGAGCGCGACCAGCGTGACTTCATAACTTTTTTCGCGTAGCCTGGCCGCCTCGGCACGTACCTGCGAAAAAGAACGCTCCAGCCCCACTTTCGCCTGCGCCACTTCATTGATCATGGGGGCACCATAATCATAGTCCATGGACTCCATCCGCTTTGGCTGCCCCGGGTCAGCCGAGGGCAGGCTGAAGATCTCCGTAGCAGACCGCTTTACCCCAGCGTACAAGTTTTTAGCGGTCTGGATTCTGGCAAAATCCTCTTTGTTAAGTCCCCCCTGCTGCGTGATCTGACCGAACAGATCTTCAATTTTCATATCCAGATTGTTGAACTCATCAATATAGCGCGGATTGGCAGTGATAATATAATCGTTGGCCGGCATGAGACTCTCTTGCACCACTAATTGCAGGTTTGACAAAAGCTGCAGGGTGATCGACTGCGTTTCAAGCTTCAGAATGCTATTGTTCAGCCGTTCCTGGATCTTTAGTAAATACGCCCCGAAGCTGATCACCAGGAGCAGCACGCTGATGAGCGACAATCCTAATCGCGTTTTAATGGTGATCGAAAACATCCGAATTACCCCTTCGTCCACTGAATGACACTTTCATTCTTATTTCGGCAGCAGGCGATCCGACCTTAAGCAACAAACTCACTGTGTGCCGCAGCGAATCTACCTGCAAGCCACCTACTACCCAAGCTTTTTCGCGACTGGTTTCAGCTTGTTCTTGATATCAACCGGATCAACTCTACCAACAAGCAGACAATTCAATCCAGCAGATACCACTGGGCAAGCGTCGTAAATGCTTCCACTTGCGCCTCCTGCCAATCAGGGTCGCGGCCCAGCTCCTGCGCCAGCAGCGCCGCCACTCGCGGTGCCGCAGCAATGCTGGCCCGGGCATCCAACTGCAGTGACCGGGTACGACGGGCCAGAATATCCTCCACCGACCGCGCCGCTTCATACCGCACCCCCCAAATAACTTCACCCACGCAGTAGGGGAGCGCTGGGTGCAACGGCTCGCGCCAGGTCGGGTTTTCCATGAGCAACTGTTTGAGCTTCACCGCATCGCTGCCGTAAACCTGCAGCGGATCAGCGGCAGCGCCACCCTCCTGCCAGCCATGAATCCGCAGCGTCCCGGTGACCGACGGCCGGTCGTCCAGTCCGGCGACCTGGGCCGCGGCAGTGACCGTATCCTCCCCCATCTTGCGGTAGGTGGTCCACTTGCCGCCGGCAATGGTAACCAGGCCACTGCTCTCCACCAGCAGGGTATGGTCACGGGAAAGGGAGGCGGTGTCGCTGCCGGCATCGGTACGGACCAGCGGCCTGATTCCGGCAAAGATGCTCAGCACGTCCGATCGCAGCGGAGGACGGGCCAAGTAACGAGCAGCATGGGAAAGGAGGAAATCGATCTCTTCCGGCAGCGCACGCGGCTCGATGACCGCTGCCGGAATCGGCGTATCTGTGGTGCCGACAATAGTCCGGCCATGCCAGGGGACTGCAAACAGCACCCGACCGTCATCGGTATGGGGCACCATGATCGCACTGTCGCCCGTGAGGAAAGAGCCGTCCAGCACCAGGTGCACCCCCTGACTCGGGGTGATGAGTGTCTTGACCTGCGGATCGATCAGCCGCCGCACCTCATCGATGAAAGGGCCAGCGGCATTGACCACGACTCGCCCTTTGATCCGGAACTCGCGACCGGTTTCCCGGTCATGCGCCACCACTCCGGTCACCACCCCGGCCTCACGGACAATACCGGTCACCGGCAGGTAATTGAGCGCGGTCCCACCCAGATCGGCCAGGGTCAACGCCAGACTGACCGCCAGGCGGGCGTCGTCGAACTGACCATCGTGGTAAATCACCCCACCCCGCAGACCGTGCGGCTCCACGGTCGGAATCTGACGTAGTGTCTCCTCTTTGGAGAGCAGACAGGAAGGTCCAAGCCCCAGCTTGCCGGCCAGGACATCATACAGCTTGAGGCCGATGCCGTAAAATGGGCCTTCCCACCAGTCGTAGAGCGGCACGACAAATGATTGATTGTGCACCAGATGCGGGGCGTTACGGATCAGCAAGCCCCGCTCCCGCAGCGCCTCCAGCACCAGTGACAGGTTGCCCTGCTGCAGGTAACGCACCCCACCATGGATCAGCTTGGTACTCCGGCTGGAAGTCCCCTGGGCAAAGTCGCCCTGCTCCAGTAGCAGGGTGCGGTAGCCACGGCTGGCCGCCTCTACGGCGGTGCCGAGGCCGGTGGCGCCACCGCCGATGACAATCAGGTCCCAGACGGGAACATCGTCCAACTGCTGCAGCAGTTCTGCTCGTTTCATGGTTGCTCCCATCCCTTGCTCCGCTCCAGCGCCTGACTCCAGCGGCGACGCAATTCAGCTGCCTGATCCCGCGCCATGAGTGGGGTAAAGGTCCGCTCAGCGTGCCAGTGTTGTCCGATTTCGGCGCGATCGTGCCAGTAGCCGACAGCCAGCCCGGCCAGATAAGCCGCGCCCAGCGCCGTGGTCTCCTTGATTTGTGGCCGCACCACCGGGACGCCAAGCAGATCGGCCTGGAACTGCATCAGCAGATCATTGGCGGTCGCGCCGCCATCCACCCGCAGCTCGGCCAGCGGGGTGCCAGCATCCGCTTCCATCGCCTCCAGCAGGTCGGCCGTCTGAAAGGCAATACTTTCCAGAGTAGCCCGGGCCAGGTGGCCGGAAGTAGTGCCGCGCGTAATGCCAAACAGGGCGCCGCGGGCATAGGGATCCCAGTGCGGCGCCCCCAGACCGGTAAAGGCCGGCACCAGGTAGACGCCGCCGTTGTCCGGCACGGTCGCGGCCAGGATTTCCACCTCGGCTGAGGAACGAATGAGCCCCAGACCATCCCGCAGCCACTGCACCGCCGCCCCGGCCACGAAGACGCTCCCTTCGAGGGCATACTCGGTACGGTCACCCAGCCGACAAGCCACGGTGGTAAGCAGGTTGTGGGTTGAGGCAACCGGGCGCTCGCCGGTCTGTATCAGCATGAAACATCCGGTGCCGTAGGTGTTTTTGACCATGCCGGGCCGGTCGCAGAGCTGACCGAACAGTGCAGCCTGCTGGTCGCCGGCAATGCCGGCAATCGGGATCCGCGCCGCCAGGAAACGGGCCGCAGTCTCGCCATACAGAGCACTGGACGGAACCACCTCAGGCAAGATTGTCGGCGGAATCCGCAGCAGTGCCAGCAGATCCGGGTCCCAGATGCCGGTGTGAATATTGAACATCAGCGTGCGGGAGGCATTGCTGGCATCGGTCAGATGCCGTTCGCCAGCAGTCAGGTTCCAGAGCAGCCAGGAATCGACCGTGCCAAAGGCCAACTCTCCGGCCTCGGCCCTGGCCCGAGCGCCGGGCACCTGGTCGAGAATCCAGGCAAGTTTGGTGCCGGAGAAGTACGGGTCCAGCACCAGTCCGGTTCGGGCGCGAAAGATCGACTCATGGCCCTGGTTTTTCAGCAGCTCGCAAGCGCCAGCGGTGCGCCGGTCCTGCCAGACAATGGCGTGATGGATTGGCTTGCCGGTCGCACGATCCCAGACGATCGTGGTTTCCCGCTGGTTGGTGATGCCGATGGCAGCAATATCCGCAGCCGTCACCCCAGCCCGGGCAATAGCCTCCACCGCCACCCCAAGCTGTGAGGCCCAGATTTCCTCGGCGTCGTGCTCGACCAGGCCGGGCGCGGGGAATATCTGGCGGAACTCTTTCTGCGCCAGACCACGAACCGTGCCTTCATGATCAAACACCAGGGCACGGGAACTGGTGGTGCCCTGATCCAGGGCAAGGATGAAACTCATGGTGGGCGACCTCCTAATGATTCTGTTATCAGTTGCAACAACTATTCACACAAAATGCGTCAGCACAACTGCCAGTCGGTAGCCCGAGCGGTATCCGGCACTGGCGACAAGGCAACCCGTTGACAGCACGGCGAATAATGATTACCTTTACTTTTGTCATTCACTCCAGACCAAGGCGACTCAGCATGTTGATATCACGATTGTTATATATTTGTATCGCCACGATGCTCTGCGTTGTTACTGGCTGCGACAAGAAAAAGGACGCTGCCTTTTACGAATCCAAAGGTACGACCGCCGACGCCCCGGTGAAAGAGGTCTCCAAGGATATTCTGGCCACCCAGCAGGCCTTTGCCAATGTGGTCAAGGCTGTGACGCCGTCGGTCGTGAACATTTCCACCATCAGCCACAAGCGCATGGCCCGGCCGTTCTTCGTATTGTCGCCTTTTTTCGGCGACCTGTTCGAGCAGCAGCGGCCACGGGTGCAGAAACAGACCAGCCTCGGCTCCGGCTTTATCATTAACAAAGATGGGTTCATCGTCACCAATGACCACGTGATCAAGGATGCCGACTCTATACAGGTCAAACTCTCTTCGTCCGATGAGGTCTATTCCGCCAAGGTTATTGGTCGGGACCCCAAAACCGACATTGCCGTCATCAAGATCAACGCCAAGGAGCCATTGCAAGCGGCGGTTTTGGCTGATTCAGAGAAAATCCAGGTCGGCCAGTGGGCCATTGCCATCGGCAACCCGTTCGGCCTGGACAAGACCGTCACCGTCGGTGTCATCTCGGCTACCGGTCGCTCCGGCATGGGGATCGAGACCTATGAAAACTTTATCCAGACCGATGCCTCGATCAACCCTGGCAATTCCGGCGGACCGTTGCTGAACATCCATGGCGAGGTGGTCGGCATCAATACCGCCATTGTGGCTGCCGGCCAGGGAATCGGCTTTGCGATTCCGGTGAACATGGCCAAGCAGATCATCAGTCAGCTGGTCAGCAAGGGGAGTGTCAGTCGGGGTTGGCTCGGCGTATCCATCCAGCCGGTGACCGATGAAATCGCCAAGTCCTTTGCCCTGCCCAAGGCCAAGGGTGCCCTGATCAATGACGTCATTAGCGGCAGCCCGGCGGAAAAAGGCGGGTTGCAGCAGGGAGATGTGCTACTCAAATTCGCTGGCCAAGAGGTAAAAGACGCCCAGCAGTTGCAGCTGCTGGTGGCTGAGACCCCAATCGGTAAACAAGTAACGCTGGAAGTCTATCGTAATGGCAAAGCAGTATCCCTGCCGGTCACCCTGGCCAGCACCGACAGCGCTTCGGCCCAGCAGCCCCGCTCGACAGCGCCGCAGCGCGGCTGGCTTGGCCTGGAGATCGAGGAGTTGCCCCGTAATCTGAAGGCCCGGGGAATCAGCGGTGTGGTGGTGGCGGACGTCAACCCCGACAGTCCGGCGGCCGAAGCCGGCTTTGAGCCGGGCGATGTCATTGCGGCCATTAATCAGCGTAAAATTATCAGTGTTGCCGACTACCACAATGCCCTTAAAAACGCCGAACAGCGCGGCTCGGCAACTTTTCTCATCCGTCGGGGCGGCGCAACTTTATTTTTTGCTGTGCCACTACGCTAGACGAAACGTAAATGATGCGCTATAAAGACAGAACTTGATGATTTTCTCTGTCAATTTGGAGGATTCCCATGGCTCTCATTGAAAATCCTGACCTTGCCCGTCGCGCTGCCCGGGCCATTGTCTCGGATGTTGCCATCTACAATCGTGAAAAGGTCGAAGAAGGGATCAAAAAAGATTCCATCTTTGACCTTATGGCCGCAGAGATCGATGAAGGGCGCGTCCACTTCAACGAGCGGGTATCGCCAGAAATTGCGGCCAGCAATATCTATGAGATTGCGGTGGTTGACGTCCTGATCAAGCGGGCAGGAAAAATCGAATCCGAAATCTGGTAGCGGTTCGCGTTAGACATTCCGGCAGTGAAGGCGCAGTGCTCGGCACAGGCGCCTTTCCTATTTGAGCAGACCTTTTATTAATTGACGTTCCATTTCCCGGCAGTACCGGCAACCGCAGAAAAAAGTCGTGCACAATGAATACTACTGTTACTTTGACAATCCCTTCCCTTACCACCCCGACCCGCATCGACAGCTACGTCGCTGGCGCCCTGACGGACGTTTCCCGCGCCGCTGTCCAGCGTCTCATTGAAGCCGGCATGGTGCTGCTCGATGGGGAAACCGCCAAGGCATCCGTTAAACTGCTGGGCGGGGAAACCCTTAGCATCACCATTCCGCCACCCGTTGCCGCCATACCGACGCCTGAGGCAATTCCCCTCGACATCCTCCATGAAGACAGTGACATAATCGTCATTAACAAACCGGCCGGGCTGTCGGTACATCCTGGCGCCGGAAACCTCACTGGCACCCTGGTCAACGCCCTGCTCGCCCACTGCACTGATCTCTCCGGCATTGGCGGCGTCGAACGCCCCGGCATTGTGCATCGGATTGATAAAGACACCAGCGGCATCCTGGTGGTGGCCAAGAACGACCGGAGCCATAACGCCCTGAGCGAGCGCTTTCAGCGGCATGATATCAAGCGGATCTATTACGCACTGATCTATGGCAGCCCGAAAACCGATACGGGCACCATTCGCAGCCTCATCGGCCGGCACCCCACTGACCGGGTAAAAATGTCCAGCAAAGTAAAATCCGGTAAGCAGTCGGTCACCCACTGGCGGACCGAAGCCCGCTACCCCGAGGTAACCCTGGTACGTTTGCGTCTCGAAACCGGTCGTACCCACCAGATCAGGGTGCACCTTTCCGAAGCTGGCCACCCGTTGCTGGGTGATGTGGTTTACGGCAGCGATGGGCGCATCAATAATCTGAAAGATCCGAAACTACGCCAACTGATCAAAGAACTGGGGCGACAGGCGTTGCACGCGTCAATCCTCGGCTTTGTACACCCGACCACCGGCGAATACCTGGAATTTACCACCCCGATACCGGAAGACATGCAACGGATTGTGGATTATTTAGAACAGACTAACTGACCACCCCCTAACCCTTTAGGCCCTTTGGGTTTGATAAATTACCACGCAGCCCGCAGATGAAGGAGCCTCACCATGAAACAGAAAAATAACGGGAAAATCTATTACTTCGAACCGACCAGCTTGGCAGCAGCCGGGGTTGCCGGAGGATTCACCACCCGTCACGAAGGGGTTTCCCGCCCCCCTTATAATTCGTTAAACCTTGGCAGCGGCACCCAGGATTTAAGCCAATACGTCCAGGGGAACCGCAGCATGCTGGCCCGCGCCTTTGGCACCACTTTGGAGCGGATGGTCACCGTCACTCAGGTGCATGGCGCCGACCTGCTGGTGATCGACCAACCGAACGATGATTTCGGCCATTTTAGCCGCCTGGAGTGTGACGGCATCGTCACCAACCAGCCGAACGTCATGATCGGCGTCTGCGTGGCCGATTGTGTGCCGATACTGCTGTATGATCCGCGCCAGCAGGTGGTTGCAGCCCTGCATGCGGGCTGGAAAGGGACCGCCGCCAACATCGTCGCCAAAGGGGTTGCCGCGATGGTCGAGGTCTTCGACAGTCGACCGGCCGACATCCACGCCGCCATTGGCCCGGCCATTGGCCCCTGTTGCTACGAGGTGGATACACCGGTCAAGAACGGCTTCACCACCCAGCAGGCCGCCTGGGAGCTGTTTGCCCAAGCAAAAGAGAACGGCAAATGGCAGCTCGACCTGACCGCCGTCAACCGCCACCAGCTGCTTGCCGCCGGACTTGCCGATAAACGGATCGACATCAGCGGCACCTGCGTCTGCTGCACCCCGGACAGCTTCTTCTCCTTTCGTCGGGAAAAGGGCGAAACTGGCCGACAGATGGGCTTTATCATGCTGAAATAGTTTTACTCAAGATTTGCTTTCTGGTGTCGATATGCTAAAAGCTTCCTAACCATTCCGATTCCCCCCCATTTCAGCGAAGGAGACTTTCATGAAACTCTGCAATTCCCGGATGTTGTCAATGGCATTTGCCGCCACCCTTACCGCTGGTGCCCTGACTGGTTGCAGTGGCGACAACAACTCGACCCCGGCAGCGGCCGCCAGCCCGTCAGGGAAAGTAGTCCAAGGTCCGGTTAGTGCCGCGTTTGTATTTGCTGACAGCCTGACAACCGGCACGAGATATGTCAAAGATCCTAATGAAATTGCTACATTTACTCTCTCCGATGGCAGCTTCAAGCTCCCCTCTACCCCGACCTACACCTATGTCATAGTGTCCCAGAAAGGGACCGACACCCTGACGGGACGACAAGCAATTCAGCTGATCGCCCCTGCCGGAGCCCGTAACGTATCCGCTCTGACCACTCTGGTAGCTTTGGCGCCAGATCCAGCCGCAATGAAGACCAAATTGGAGCTGCTCGGCATCAAGTACGACGACGACATCAGCAAGACCGTCACGACTGCCGCCTTAATGTTAGCCAAGAGCGTCGAAAATACCATCGACTCCATGTCCAATGCCCTGAACAAAGGGGGCAGGTTACCGAGTGGGGTGTTTATCGATATTCAGAACAGAGCAGCTATGGCCATTGCGGCTCAATTGGCTACGGTGCCAAACGCCAACGTTGCAGACCTGTATACCCCCACTGCTTTGAAACTATCTCTCACCACCGCCGTGACCACCGCCGTGACTAGCATTCAAACAGGTTACGGAACCATGTTCAGTGGGACAACCCCGGCAACGGTGGCCGCGAACGCCGTAAAGTCCGTCGATGACGTAGTAACCACTATCGGCTTATCGAATATTAACACAACGGGAGCAACCGCCGAAGGCACGGTGATTACCACCGCCAAAGCCGACATTCTGGCAAATGCAATTCAAGCGGCAATCACCACAGCCACGTCAAAAGCGGCCGTAGTCGTGACTGCCTACGCAACGGCGCCTACGGTTACTACCAATTTTGACGGCATCAGCACAGATGTAAACCGGGACACCACCTTCAAGGCGCATTTTTCTCAACCAATCGATCTTTCAACTATTGCCGCCAACATAACCCTCACTGCAGGCGGGGCAGCTGTCAGCGGTGCCTTCGCCATCGATGAAGTCAACTTTATCGTTACCTTCACGCCGAGTGCGCAACTTGCGGCGTCAACCAGTTACACCTTCAAAGTTAACACCGACTTAAAGAACGTAAGCGGCGTTGCCCTTGCGACCGCCAAAACCGTCACCGTCACTACCATTGCCGTCTCTACCACCGGAAGCACGGGCAGTATGGGCAGTACCAACTTTTAGCGGCACTACTTAGTCGATTCTTAATCTCAAGGGGGGCGCCATGTCCCCCTTCTTTTTATCAAGGGAACGAATCCCCCCATGCCCCTGCAAAATCTTCGTATCCGCGCCGTTTTGGTCCTGAGCTTCTGTTTGCTAACTGCATCCAATGTCATTGCTGCCGAGTTCTCCCCAACCCCTTCCCTGCAGGGCTACACCGGTCTGCTCAACATCCCGAATGCCCTGGTGACACCCGAAGGACGTATGGATGCGCTCTTCACCAACCAGACCGAGGGAAAGTGGCGACGGGAAATACCACGCCAGGAAAACTATCTCTTCTCGGTCGGCTTCTTCTCCATGCTGGAAATGGGGGGACGACTTACCGAAGCACCGGGAAAAGCTCGTGACCTGGCCGGTAACTTCAAACTCTCTACAGCACCACTCTTTGCCGACTATCCGCTGCTGCCGGTTGTGGCCATCGGCATCCAGGATATTGGCGGGGGGTCACCACATCTGCGGACGAAATATGCGGTGGCCAGCGAAACCTTAGGACCACTCCGCCTCAGCGTCGGCTATGGCAACGGGCCGGACCGGATGAAAGGTCTGTTTGCCGGCGCGGAACTGCAGGCCTTGAGCTGGCTGCATCTGCTCGCCGAATACGATACCACCGACACCAATATCGGCCTGCGCCTGTTGACGCCGCCGGCCCTGGCTGCATTTCCCGTGCAACTGCACGCTACCCTGAAAACGTCACTTGATTACCGCACCAATCATCCGGATATTGTCGTTGGTTTCCGCATCCCCCTGGTGAAAGACCGCCCGGCACTCGTGCCGATCCAGCTTGAGCCTGCAACCACTGAAGCTGCCGTAGTCGAAGCAGTAACGGCATCAGTTCCCCCTACAAGTACGAGACCCTGGGATCTAGCTCCGACTGGCAACCTTGCTCGCCTTAGGGCACTGCGCCATCAACTGGATAAAGATGGCTTCCTCAACGTTCGGGTCGGTACCAAGGGGAATGACCTGCTGGCCATTGAGTACGAAAACAGCCGTTTCAACCATAACGAGCTGGACGCCATGGGACTGATCCTGGGCCGCGCGCTGACTATTGGGCAGCCAACTGAGCAACGGTTGCGGCTGATCATGCTGAAACGGGGCCTGCGAGTCATGATGCTGGAGGCGACTACCACAACCTGGCGGTCATTCCTCACCAAGACCGCCAACCTAGATCAATTGACTGCCGAGTTGCAGATCAGCAGAGAAACCCCGGCCGACCCGGCCATCACCTGGGAACAGGCAATACCGACCTCCAGTGACGCCCTCAAAACCGAAGCCATGCTCTACCCGGGGTTGCTAACGTTTATCGGTACCGATGTCGGAACCTTTGACTATTACCTCACCCTCAAGACCGATGCATATATTTCTCTCTGGCCCGGGGCCGTCCTTAATAGTCGGGTTAACACACCGGTCAGCTGGAGTTCCAACCTGGATGACGGCAAGACCTACCGTAATTACCGGAACAACAAGGATTTTGAACGCTTGATACTAATTCAGGCCGCAAAACTCACGCCCGACCTCTGGCTCTCGGTCAGTGGCGGCATGATCCTGCACCGACTGTACGGCACCTTCAATGAAGCGGTCTGGTCACCGGGAGAAGGCAGTCACCGGTTCCGCTTCAAGCAGATCTACGCCGAGCAGAGCGAGACTAAAGACCAGAAAGAGGTCTACCTTGCCTCCTACCGTTACCGCTACGCCCCGCTTGACCTGTCACTGGAAGCCACTGCCGGCCGTTTTTACGATCAGGACAAGGGCTTCACCCTCGAATTGAAGCGCTTTTTTGGCGACACTTCGTTTGCGGTTTACTACAAAAGTTCACGTGCCACATTTGGTGAAGATATAAAGGCCGGCGGAGTCACCTTGAGCTTCCCGCTCACCCCACGCCGCGACATGCCATCATATCCACTCAGGCTGCGGGGCATCGATGAATGGGGCTATTCCCAGGAAACAGAGATCACTTCGCCCGGCAAGGGAGGTAACTGGGTAGGCCGGTCAATCGGCTTGAATCCGCAGATGGCCTTCAGTATCGAACGGGTATTCCAGAATCGGGACCGACTCGATCCCGGCTATATCCGCCAACACCTGCTGCGGCTGCGCGACGCCTGGATCACCTACGGCACCGACCGATAAGAGAACTCAGGTTGTTCAAAAATAGTCAGATCGCTGCACCCGCAGAAAGCCCTGCGGAGGTGTAGCAGCGCTACGCCGCACAATAGGGCTTTCGAGGACGGCGGCGAGATGGCTGTTTTTAGCTGTGCTGAAACTTCGTTTTGGGCAACATGCTAGAATTTAGTTTGCCGGTCGGGCATTCTCCCCTAAAATACCCGACCATGACCAAACGCTGGCAGACATTCTTCGCCTTTGCCCTGCTCTATGTTCTGGCCTATTTCTACCGGGTCTCCCTGGCGGTCATGGCCAAGGATCTGGCAACCGAGGCTCACTTGTCCGCCGCGCAACTCGGCACCCTGTCCGGGTCTTTCTTCTATGCCTTTGCCCTGACCCAACTCCCTCTTGGTCCGCTACTGGATCGTTTCGGCGGCAAACAGATCGCCCTGGTCTTTGGCCTGATCACCATGCTCGGGCTGCTGGTCTTCACCGTCGCCACCACCTATCCTGCCCTGCTGGCCGGACGGATTCTCCTCGGTATCGGTTCCGCCAGCGTCCTGATGTGCGCGCTCCGCTGCTTTACCCACTGGTTCGACCTGCAGGAGTTCGGCCGCATCTCCGGCTTCATCATTGCCATCGGCAACCTGGGCAACATTGCCGGCACCGCTCCCCTGGCCTGGGCCATGAGCAGTTTTGGCTGGCGCCCGACCTTCTGGGTTATCGCCTGCGCCCAGGTCGTCTGCCTGCTGCTACTCATCACCCTGGGCAGTGAGGCGCCGGTTGGGGTTGAGTTCCGCAGCCATGGCAAGTCTCCGCTCGCGGGAATTGCACAAATCGCCACCAAAGCGGACTACTGGTTAATGGCGGTCATTGCTTTTTTCTGGTACGCCAACTACATGGCGGTACAGGGATTATGGGGCGGGCCATACCTGATGGACGTGGTCGGTCTGACCCGTGAAGCGGCCGGCGCCTTTCTGCTGGCCATCTCCCTCGGCTTTCTCGCTGGTTGCCTGATCATTGGCCGGCTGGCAGAGTTGATCGGTTCACACCGTCGCACCCTCCTGTTCGGCCAGTGCGGCATGCTGGCGGGCATGACCCTGTTCCTCGGGCCAGCTGCCGCCATCCCCAGGCCACTACTGCTGCTGGCGTTGTTTCTCTTTGGCCTGACCGTTGCATCCGGGGTCGCCATCTATCCCATGATCCGGCAGCGCTTTGCCCATGAAATTACCGGAACGGCGCTGACCGCCGTCAATTTTTTCATCCTGCTTGGTGCTGCCACCATGCAGCAGTTCATGGGGTGGCTGATTGACCGGTCACCGCACAGCGCTTCAGGATATTCGCCAGCAGCCTACCACCAGGCATTTCTGCTGCCGATTTGCGGACTGGCCCTGGCAATTATTTTCTTCAGCCGTTTGCGAGAACCTTCAACCAGGGAGGGAGTTGCATGATGCAGCAGAAGGGAATTGGCAGCGTTATTGGGGCAACCACCAGTGATGTGCTGAAAAAACTAAAGGAAGCGGGACAGGACCCAGAGCGGCGGCATAAACCACGGGCCGGCAAGGATACGGTCAGCATCTCGGCTGAGGCGCGGGAAATGATGGCCAGCGAACAGAGCGATGGTGAGGAGGAGGAATCCGCAGTTGATGCGGAGCAAGCAGACTAACCTGCTGATTTAGGAGAAGAAGGATTTATCCTTTTCGAACGCATCGCGGAAAGCTTCATGAAGCATCGTCATCCGTTCGTCATCAAACTTCAGGTGAATGGCCGCGCGCGTCTGCTGCAGGTCCAGGTCTTCTTTGGCAAACCGCTCGCCAATGCCATATTTCTTACAAAAGCTGTCGGCCAATGCGACAACCGCCGTCAAATCAACCACATAGGCGTCATCATGTTCATTGAAGGCGAAATCATGATGATGGAGCACCGCGGTCGTTAAAAGTTCCGGAAAATTCCATTTTTTGATCACAAACGCCCCCACTTCGTCGTGGGTAAAGGGGAAGTACGTCTTTTCCGCTTCGTTGAAAGGAATATCGTCGTTGTAGCACTGCTGCATCAGGTCCTGAAACTTGTCATGATCCAGACTGTTCATAATAATCTTGCCGATGTCATGAAACAGGCCCGCCAGAAACGCCTCTTCATCATTGACCACTTTGGTTTTACTGGCAATCAGCCGCGCGGCCAGGGCAGCGCCAAAAGAGTGCTCCCAGAGCATCTGCTCGGTCAGACCAAACGGCTTATAGACCTGCTTGACTGAAGCGGCAACTACCAGGCTTTTCAAGGTATTGAAGCCGAGCACGACAATGGCGCTGGACAGGGTTTGAATCTGGCGCTGACAGCCATAAAAGGCGGAGTTGGAAATCTTCATCACCCGGGCGGCAACCGCCGGGTCAGACGCCACCGCCTTGGCCAGATCGTCGGCAGTGGTCTTCATATCCTCCATCATCTGCATGACCCGCGTCGCCACCACCGGGATGGTTGGCAGATCACCGGCAGTCATAATGGCATGTTCAAGCTCTTTGTTCATGAGTTCAGTTTCTCCTGGGGGGAGTAATTCCCGAGGAGCCGGTCGGACCCGACAGGCTCCTCAGTACGATAACATTCTTTTCGGCGCCCGCAACGCAAACTTTATCGTTTTGCTCCGGCCAAACGGCATAAATGGTTTTCTCCATTGCGCAAGTCGCGCCCTGCCGCTACTATGTCCCCATCATGCATGTAAAAACGACCGAATTCATCAAAAGCGCCACCCAACCGAGTCACTATCCACCACCAGAACTCCCCGAAATTGCCTTTGCCGGCCGCTCCAACGTCGGCAAGTCGTCCCTGATCAACGTACTGGTGAACCGGAAAAACCTGGTGCGCACCAGCTCCACCCCGGGGCGCACCCAGCTGATCAACTTTTTCCTCGTCAACAACCTGTTTACCCTGGTTGACCTGCCGGGCTACGGCTTTGCCAAGGTGCCGCTGGCGATCAAAAAGCAGTGGCGGCCAATGATCGAAACCTACCTGTCAAAACGTGAAACCCTGCGGGCCGTGGTCTTGATCCTGGACGTTCGCCGCATCCCCACCGCCGAGGACCGGCAGATGCTGGACTGGCTGCGGGGCTATGGCATCGCGCCGGTACTGGTGGTCACCAAGTGCGACAAGGTCTCGAAAAACGAGCGGGCCAAGCAGACCGCCCTGATTGCCAAGGAGTTGGGGGTTACGTCCAAGGATTTGAGCTTCTTCTCCGCCCTCTCCCGCGAAGGGGTGGACGCCATCTGGCAACGGCTGGCCGAACTGATCCAACCGGCTGAAACAGCCGGTGCTGAAGCGACACAATCAGTTTGACTTTGCCGGGGGGGTCTGCTACAACCATTTGAAAATTCGAGAGAAACGTCCGGTGCTCCTGCATTACTGCAGGAGGTAAAAGGGAAAAGGGTGCGAATCCCTTGCTGTCCCGCAACTGTAAACGGCGAAACCCGTAACGCTGTGGCCAATTTTGAGAATTTTCAATTGGTTGCAGCGTTTTTTGTTTGTCTTTTCCTCCCGACCCACACTCTTCCCAAGTGCTCGTTGTATGCAGTGGCCTCATTTCCAAATTCAAAATTCGTTGCCTAAACCGATTCACCAAATTCGCCCCACCAACCACCCAACCCAACCGATGACGACGGCTGGGCGGGTGTTTGATAGTTGTGTCCTATGCAACTTTTGCTTCCTGGGGGTGGCTCCAGTCTATCCCTGTGGCGGTGGCTGCGGCATCGACAGCTGCCAGCAGAGTCTCTTGCGAAAGATGGGCATAGCGCGACGTGGTCTTCAGTTGAGCGTGCCCGAGCACCTTGGCCACCTCATAGATGGAACGCCCGGCGTTGATCATGTAGCTCGCTGCCGAATGTCGCAGGTCATGAATTCGCACTTCAGGTAACCCTGCATTCTTTCGAGCAGTGTTCCATGTTCTGAATACTGATGTGTACGGCTTGAGAGTATCGGGATTGGGAACGACATACTGACATCCTTCCCAGCGGGGGAGTTGAGATAATACAGACAATGCCGCTTGCGACAGTGGCACATGGCGAGCTTTCCCCGACTTGGACATAGGAATTCGCCAACTGCGCCGTTCCAGATCAAACTCATGCCAGCGGCTGTCAAGAAGCTCACGAAATCTGCACCCCAAGAGCAGTAACAGGGATACAATATTTTTGAGCTGCGGATTGCCGCTCTTCTCCAGTTCTACATGCAGACGTTTTGCCTCATCAGAGGTCAAGAATCTTTCTTTGGCGTTATTCGGATCCACTAATTTGATATCGGCCACCGGATTAATTTCTGCGCCGGCGATCTTCCACTTTTTAGCCATGTTGTACATATTTCTCAGCAGCACCAATACCCTATTGCAAGTGGCCTTGGCGTACTCTTTGGCCAACAACTCATGGTAATAGTCGAGCACTGACTGTTGATTGATCTCGTCCAGATGAGATGTTCCGAACTTGGGCATGAGGTGATTGCGATAGATACTGAGGTCCGAGCCTGAGCTTCTTTTGGACCGAATAGAATGGGGATAATACTTGTCTCTCCAATACTCTGCCAATGTAGGCACATCGCGTTTCTTCCGTTTTTCAGTCGCAGGATCTTCTCCGAGTACGACACGAGAACGGATCAGCTTGGCAGCAGTCTTTGCCTTGTCGAATGATATCGACTTTGAATCCCCTATTTTCTGCTGGATTTGGCGATCATGGGAGTCCCGGTATCTCAGCGCATACGTCTTGCCACCGGACGCCCTTACCTCCAGAATGAACCCCGTGATGCTGGCATCATAATAGTTCTCCTTCTTCTTCCCTGCCGGACAGGTAACTGTACGAACGAATTCGGCTGATAAAGTAATAATGGGCATTTGCATGCTCCTTTGATGAGTATTTTTCGATCCTGAACGGGACTATTTGCGTTTTTTGACTACCTCATTTCGCCCTATTTTTTCAGTAAGTTAGTGAAATATATCAGCGCCACGAGTGCACTCCCGCACGACTCCACTCGGGATGCCGTTCCCAGCAGGGCCATGCAGGGCATGGGATCTCGGGAATTGCACGGACGCACGGGCACTTTTCAAAAACTTTTTGGCTGCCACCCCCTGGAGATCCGAGGGGGGTGACATACCTAAAATATTTTTTGTAAAATTGCCGAGTGGTCCGTGCATTTCCCGCGAAGCCTTGCCAGGACTAGAACTCCGGCGCACAGCATGCCGAGTCGTCTCCGAGCGGTCCGTGCGTCGCCCCGTCAGCCTCTCCCGAATCAGGCCACTCAACCGCTCCCCCCAGATACCCCTCGAATTCGGCCCGAGCCTGCAGCAGTGGTGGCAGCAGATAGCCCCGCTGACGCCCCCCTAGTGAGACTGTCTGCTGATGCTGCGTGGCACTGGGGCATAACTTGTGAAGAGCCTGCGCTATTGTTATTGCGGATGGCTTTTTATGCATCCGGCCGCCATTAACATCGTGAATACCTAATATTGCTTCCTGCGTACTGAGAAATTGTGGCCAATTGCCTTGACCATCAATGCATCCGTTGTAAAGACAGTCATGCCACCATCGCTGGATCGGGTCGAGGCTATGAATTTTCTGTTCAACCAATTCACGGGTATTTGGCTTGTTCCTGACATTAAAATCTGTCAAATCCATCAACAACAGGTCGTACACCATGGCCTCAACCCCGCCATTTTCAATTTCATCATTCAGCACTTTCCAGTATTCGTGATCACCTTTTCGAGCCTCGGACACTCGTAAGGTGAAGTCGCGGCGATCATCCCGTTCCGTATTTTTGAAGTGATCGGCATTGGTGGCGGCAATGAAGCGATGGCAGCTTCGTATCTGCCTTGATGGTTGATACTTCTCGCTGATCTGGATGATGCTTTCAGTTACAATAGACTTGAGTTCGTCGGTGCCACGACGGTTGCCTGCGAACAGTGCCTCATCCATGAAAACAATATAGGAACGTTCCAGGACAGCATTGAAAGTACCGATGACAGCATCTATATTGTTGACTTGGATAAAGGTCGCAGACCATATTTTCTGCAGAATACGTCCCAATGTCCCTTTGCCGGTCCCCTGACCCGATAACAGTATGACCATAACCCCTGGTTTTTCTTCAGGTTTCTGCAGGGCGTGAGCGATAAAGCATAGAAGGTACAGGTAACTGTCTCCACCTCCATTGCAGATCACATCATGCAAGAATTCCTGAATAAGGAGCCAGTGGCCTTCAACGGGAGTGATAGCTGGTCCTTCCCAGAGGTTGAGGTAGTTAGGTGATGTGCCTTGCGGATTAAATTCAGTCCCTTGATAACAAACTGTCTGGGGGCTGACAAAGAACTCACTGACCATACGGTGCACATCAATTGCATTAGGAAATTCCGCAAGTACGGCTCGCTCGATGAGCAATGATCCATCACTGCGGTTGGACAGAAATAGTTTTCTGGCTGTGTGATGTGCTGTGCGAGCAGCAAGAGCTTCCCGGTCAAAAACGCACAACTTGCCGCCAAAGTTGATCATGCCGAACTTCTGCTGCATTGCAGCAAGCGGAGACAGGACCGGTGATATTTCAGTCAACACTACAGGGTCACTTTCGTCAGAGTCCTCCTCGGACTCGCAGACCTCGAAAGAATCGCCGTGCAGAATTGACGGGATATCAGCACCCGCATCCCGCGCCATTTTAATTAAGGTGCCGATTTTGACCGGACAAGGGTGATCAAGGCGGAATGATCGCCACATTCTCTGGATATCCCTGTAGTCCTTGTACTTTCCACCCTTACTGCTCCAGGCATCCACAATTTCCAGCCCTTCATGGCTACCTGTAGTGGTATTGAATACGGCCATAAGTGCGTTTCGCCACTCAGGATAAGGCAAGTCAGGATCAACCCACTCCAATAGTAAAATTATTTTGCTGACCGGAAATGTTGTAGCAGGCGAGTCCTCACAAGCTGGTCCCGACGATGTAGGCACAATTGACGGCTGAACGGTCAGGCCTATTTTGATAAGTGCACCTGCTGAGGCAACACCACCACCGTTATGTTCCCATGATTTCGCAAGGCTGATCCTGGATGGATGACAACACCACGTTCCTTGTTGTTGATATAACTTTGCACCAGACGGGTCTGCGGCCCTTGCTTGCCCATTTAGAAACTTTATATCAAACCCGTACCATGCGGATGTATACTCCAGCGGAGACACAGGGTGGTCGAGCGGAATGACCAGGCGTACTCGCATCCCTGGTTTTTCCGGACTGCCATGAGAAAATGTAGTGTAAGCAACAAAAGTGATTCCTTCTGCCTTCAACTGCTCCAAACAGACCATCAGTTCTGATTCAGGTAGCCCGTCAATATCAATCATCAGCATTGATGCCTCAGTGACATGATCCTTTGATCGCATTTTGCCGACAGTGGAATCGCCTTTATATTTTGCGATGTCCAGCGTTACACCAACAAGCGGTGCCTCCTTGAGCAGGCAAGGGACAACAAACACGCCGAACTCTTTGGCCGACAGTATTACAGGTCGGTCTGGACGCAACAGATTACAGATATCCTCCCAACTGGCGTCTTTCAGTTCACGGGCAGGTCTTGTTTTGGTGAATCCTGCGAATGATGTGACAGATCCGCACCAGTCAGACAGGGGATTGTCACTCAAGATAAGGGTGGGCTTAGTTTCCGTAGTGCTCGGACAGATTTTATTGATGTGGATAGTTGCAGGGTCAATAGTGAAGATAGATTGTTGTGATGCTTTATTTAGCATAAGCCTTACCTCAATAAGTGATACATCCGAATGGGATGCTTACTACTGAGGACATTCCCGCACTTGCAGGAGGCTCTTGCCCAACATTCGACGACCTAACGGCCATGTCCTATCGATGTTGTTTTGCCACTCTTGGCATATAAGTTTGAACTATCTTAAAATTTTATCGTGCCGAATGTCCTCCTCTCGCTGTTAGGTGAAGCATTTCGTAAGGGAAAAAATTTGGGACCTGGTTAAAGGCGCTATTGATAGATTTTTTTCTCGATCAATAGTATGTACCTTAAACCTTAGTCTCAAAAACTTTCCTTGTGGGAATGCCTAAAACAGGCATTTAACATATTGATATTATTGCGATAAGTGCAATATAGCTACTGGCTGGCGACTTGTCAAATTAAATATTTCGATTTTTTCCGTTCCGAGATGCATGGGTTGGGGAGCATCACCGGAAGCAAACTTATGCCGCACCGGACGCTGAATCCTCACTACCAGACAATAATTTCAGAGTCAGTCTATCACCGCCAGAATCCCATGCACTTCTGGATGATCAAACATATACTCCCGCAGCAAGTGATACTGCTCGGCACAACTTTCCGCAAACTCTGCATGTTCTGAAAATGACAGGTTGCTATAGGCATACAAACAGACAGTGATCCCGAAAGCATCCGCCGACAGTTCTCCTGCATAGCCGTTCATACTGGACACATGAAAGGGGTTCTCATTATCCGGTGCCATGTAGAATCCGCCATTATCGAGTTCGTACATTTGCCAGTAGCCGCCATAATAGTCACGGGAAAGTTTACCAGCCATGACAAAGATGAAAGGCTCCAGGCGAAAAGGGAAATCGTCACCGAAATGAAGTGCGGGGTAGTTGATACGCTCACCCTCATTCAACTCAATTCTATGTATTGTCATCACGAATCTCCTTGGAATGAAAAGGGGCTGATACCTCAATAGAGATACCAGCCCGATCGCTTTACATGACTATATTCAGGACTATGGGGCTTTGAATATGTCTTTAACGAATTTGAACGCTACAATTGCCAGGAAAAGACCGAACGATTTCGGATGCCACAAACCAAGCTGCGTCAGCACAACAAGACCTGCAGCGAAGCAATACCACCATCGATCATTGGTGTCCGGGTTGCCATAGTAGAGAAGTGCGATGAATGCCAACGCTAGTATCAATCCCATTCATATCTCCCCTATGCCGGATTTTCTGACTTCTTACTGGCGGGTTTCTTCTCCTTGGCGGGCTTTTCCTCAATTGGTGGCGAATTGTCGCAGAGAGCCAGGATTTTTTTCGTGAACTCGGAGGGATTCACTGCGAGGTAGCTACGCTGGCTACTATCAGCTATTTTGAGCAGTCCCTCAGTGATCAATGCAGCAACGAAAAAGGTCGAGGTATTTACTGACTTGCCCTGGAACAAGGATCGTATTGCCTTGGCAGAAATAGTTGTTTCCTCAGATGTCAGCAGCGGGCCAAATAGATTCAGTGGAATCCAGGCTTTGCTGAATATACCAGAGCCTGAATTCTCGGTGATCCGCAAGAATATAGTCTGCTGACCATCGCAGCCTATTTCGAATTTCAAGATGGATCGGGCAGACAAAGAGGGACATGATGCTATTTTCAATGTTTTTATTTCCTCATCCATTGATCAATTCTCCTTCTTATAAGATGGCAGTAGTAGCGCTGCATTACTTCTGATAATGCACAACAAAGCCAATGCCTCGGCCTCAGAACGAGAAAAACCGCCATCGTATTGAATCATGGCGGCTCGTTCATTCCAGTCCTCTTTTAGGTTATCCGGCAATCTTGCCACCAGATCAGCAACAATGTCGTTCATGGTATCCTCCTGGCAGGTCGTTTCCTCCACCATCGCCAGAAGCAATAGGCCACGAGGATCAAAATGCCGACCGATATTACCTTTATGCCGATTGCGATGATGGAGACAACGGTGAGTAATACTCCGAGTTTGAAACAGACGAATGCCAGCACTAATGCCAGCAGCAGCATGAGCATGGGGACTTCCTCCTATTCAGTTGATGTGGTTGAAAGACTACTGACTACAGGTGGCGGGTGATAGCCCAGGCATCCAGGCCGATTTCAATGAATTCCCGGATGTCGAGATGATGCTGGATGGCTTCCTTGACTTCTTGGCGAGCGAGATCGAGTTCTTCAGGGGAGAGGGTGGATACGTCAAGGCGGCGAGAGAGGATGGAGAGGACATCTTGCATGGTTACTGCGAATATTGGATCTTGCACATTGGTTCACCTCCTTTCTTCTGGTGGATTGGGCACAAAAAAGCCCCGATGGCTGGGATACCAAAGGGGCATAACTTGATAAATTGTGCAGAGTTGGCAACCTGATTTGCCTATGTTCATGTGTCTAGTGTTATCTAATAACTATAACGGATTTGAATTAGAGCAAACCATCTAAAGTCCCTAATTTCATCTTATATGACTTGTCATTTGGGTAACCATAATTGGGATCTTTTTCTGATATTAAAAACTCAACATCGGTAATTGAAGACAAAGGGAGTTTCTTATCTGGAATTAGTCTTATAATGTTACCTAAGTCGTATGAACTCACTAGACTATCACCTATTCCGTATTTAAATTTCCCTTCATCAGTTGATATTATTATACTATGTGAGAAGTGCTCGGAAGCTTTTGAAGGCACACTAGAAATAAAAGCATACAAATATTGGCTGTCATTATACTTGCTTTCATATAAAAATGTGATTTGATGCATATTATCATTTTTGTCTTTAATAAAATAGCTTTTGTTTATGTAATTAAGTTGTACAGAATCAACATAATTTAGCCTTTCAAAAATTTGTGGATGAGTTTTACTTTTAGGGTCCGGATCATGTCTAACAGTTAAAGTGTGATATGAAAATTTATTTAAAATATTGCGCAGAGTTTTTTTATCCCTTTTATTTATTTTAAAATACAATAAAGATAACTCGTCGGCTTCTCTCTCCAGTTCCTTAGAGTAACCATTGTAAAATATTTCAGCGACTGTATAACCACCTAACCCACCAATGAGGCCACCGAGAGCAGCGGATGATTGAATCACAGACACAGGCATATTATTATTTCCTGCAGATGCTGCACCGGCCATAGCCCCTGCAATCGCGCCCACTGCAGCCATTCCTGCCTGTGCATTTTGCTTTTTAATCGATTCGTAATGTTGCCTTAATGAGTGCCTCATTTCTACATGTGCAACTTCATGGGCTAGCACGGCTTCTAATTCATTGTCATTTTCGAGAGCATTAATCAGGCCTGAGTTAATAAATATCTGACCTGCTGGAACAGCTAATGCGTTGATCTGTTTATTATCAACAACACGAAAAGCATAATCGTACCCCATTAATTTAAGTGGCCAATTAGAAATCACCATTTGGCCAATTTTGTTTACTCGCTTTTGCACGTCGTCGTTCATATTAACAGGACTGTAATGCCTAACATGGCCAGCTAATTTACTTCCTATAGAATCCTCTAATTCACCATCCGTCAGGTGCAAAATTGATTCAAAACAAAAACCGCATTTTTTGTAAATTGATCCACTTTGATTTATATCGCGATACTTAGTTATTTCACCATTAGATTCATAGTGGTTACTGTTAATCATATGACATAGCTTAGTTGATTTATCGCATATCACGTCATTGGTATTGCCGTTAACCACATTGTTAACAATGTCAATCATTTGGGCTGTATTTATCTTTTCATCGTATGATTCGTCAAACTTTATTATTATCTTGCCGCGTCCAAATATCTTACTGTTCATATCAATAATAACTTGTTCATCATCAAAATCGAAATCGGTGATACTGGCTTTTAATGATTTGCTTGCAAGAAAAATTCTATTAACTGATTTTGTATAATAATATTTAATGCCATTGACGATTCCAAAGCCAACTAAAGATTTGCTGATTTGAGGTTGCAAATCTATTTCTTTATCAATAAATGCATCTTTAATTTTCCCTTTGCTAAGCTCTGACGAACCAAATGAAATTGTGGGTAGAATGATGATGAGCAGGATCATTGTTAGTTTTCTAATCATTACAACCTCCGGTAAAATCTATTTTCAATGTAATCAAATTGGCAAATGTTCAAATTAATCTGTCTTGGTATTGGTCAGTATATGCTGACCAGTTCAAACCGGACCCAGCGTCCAAACAGAAGTGGATTGCCTGCAAAAATCGTATTGCGCATGGTACATACAAATCGAGAGAGTTAATTTAAATTCACTCTATAGCAGTATTCGTGGAAGACGGCTATAGCCTATAAACAACATTAATTCGAGATCTGGTGGAGTGGTTTATACATCGAGGCGGCGGAATGGGTAGTGAGGCATCGTGCATGGTTGCTGTAAAAATGGGTTCTTGCGCATGGGGTCACCTCCTTTCTGGTGGGATGGGCACAAAAAAGCCCCGATGGCTGGGTGCCAAGGGGGCAGCTTTTTTGATAGGGCGAATGTATTCGCTGATAAAATAACGGGAATGGCTACAAACGTTTCTTTTTTCTCCAAAAGCCAAAGCCAGCAAGACCAGTAGCGAAAAGGATGAAGGTGGATGGTTCGGGAACTGGCTCAGCAACAGTACTTCCGGAAATAACCGCTAGCCCACTTCGATATCCACTTCCCTCCTTGCTCACCAACATCTGGGCACCATTGACCATTAATAAACACCAAGTCCCTTCATTGCCGTAAGGATACTCTGTCTCAGACCAGTAAGAAGTTCCCCACAATAAATTCTCAAAAGGTCCGGTATTTGCCAAGCCATAATCTGCTTGCCAACTCCCAGAGGCATCAAATAACCCCTTTCCCCCCAATTCAGTGTAATACAAATGACCCAGTTCTGAAGATGAGTTGTTATAGCCCTGTGAATACGTGCCCGTAAAATCCATTGGGTTTACAGGTGATATACCAGTATTCAATGTGACTGGTAACCGCCAATCGTCAAAGACAATTCCGTTAATTGTTAATGACAGATTATCTGCCCAAGCTTTCTGGGGTGCCCAATTCATTCCCTCAGAAGTATAGTCAAGCCATGTAATGTTCAAATCAGTGTCGTAGATCAATTGCCTGTCTGCACCAGCATAGTTCACCCTGCCATCCACAATTAAAGTTGCATTCGCTGTCACGGTCATACCAATCATCATGGCACAAATTGTAACCCCTGCTAAAAGAGCCCTTTTCATTTTGCCCACCCCTCATAAATATGTTTTGTTATTGTTAGTGGCTTGCGACACATTTAACTAAAATGAATACCAGCATAACAACAACAAGAATGCGACCTAAACCTTCAACGCCTGACATAGCTTTATAACCAACAATATCAAGTTCAGATCGGCCCGGATGCTGTATTCCACAGTGCGGACACATCTCAGCAGCAGAGGCAACTTGCTTTTTGCATACCTTACAATTTACAAGTGACATATCATCATTTTTCTCAACTTTAGGTGGCAGCACTTGCTTCTTTTCAGGTTCTTTGGCCTTTTCAGGCTGCTTAATTGTAACTATAGTTGGTTTAGGCATTGGCACAATATAAAATCTCCTATAACTATGGCAGACGGTTATATTTAATTACTAACTAAAACAAAGCAATTGATGTACCTAAACAATTACTCCATCCCTTCAACGTAACTAATTTTACATCCTTGTTTTTCTAACTCTTGAGCAAAATGTAAAGCTCTTTCCCCATGATAAATACCGCTATCATCCGAGTAATAAATCATCACTTCTTGCCATACCCAATGATTCCAATTTTTCTTTTGAACTTTTGAGCGATCCTTCCAGATTAATATTCTGACTCGTGGTTCTTGATAAAAACCTGCAAAACATCCAATTGCAGACATAATTACAGTTAACCAAATGAAAAAATTTGTTTCCATTGAAGTTCCATCTCCAATCGATTTTGTGATTAGATGATGATTAAAAAACTCGGAGTGCAGCTTGAATTTCACCGCCGTTTATCTTGGAATATTCTGCAGTATCTTCTTGTGACTGTTGGTATAGCAAAAGTAATTTTGGGAGTCCTTTATCTGTCTCCACTGCGCGAGCAATGCTTACTGATGCAATAAATATTAGGGCAATCAATAATGTCGTTTTCATATAACTCACGCACTTTAATGGAATTTAGCTCAAAGCTAAGAATGCATAATAGTATCTGATGGCCTGGGAGTTTCAGCCACGTACCTGCTTGCCTTAGCAGGTGGGCTCATAACTTTCAAATGATCTGCATATAAAATGGGATATTGGCCAGTTTCAATTTTATATGAGGTATCTTTAACTCATATAATGACGAAAGACAAGTAAGGTTGGCTCATTTGCCTCATTGGCGGGTGTTTTATTTTGCCTCGCGTAGATGAATACTACCGACGAGGCGAGTCAATGAAATCTGGCAAAGAAAAACTTGGTGTACGGATAAAAGAGTTTCGCAAGGCTCGTGGCTTGTCGCAGGAACAGCTTGCAGAAATGGTTGGCATCGAGCAGAAGCACGTCAGCAGACTTGAGGTTGGTAAGAGCTATCCGACCATTGATCGTCTTGAGAAGATTGCTGAGGCACTTGATATCCCCATAGGAAGGTTTTTCGATAACGGAGACTCGTGGATTGATGCTCAACGTGCAGGGAAAATTGAAGAGATGATCAGGGAACTTGACAAGGACTATCAGGGTATAGTCTTAAAATTCTCAAGGATTATGAAAGAACTTAACGAAAGATGACGATCCACATTCCGGTAATGATCTCTTACAACCTCCAGTAATGCCATCGCGCAATCGTTCACATTGAGCCCCCCCCCCAGCACCCGCCACTGAACCGGCACAATCAATTTGACTTTGCCGGGGGGGTCTGCTACAACCAATTGAAAATTCGAGAGAAACGTCCGGTGCTCCTGCGTAATTGCAGGAGGTAAAAGGGAAAAGGGTGCGAATCCCTTGCTGTCCCGCAACTGTAAACGGCGATGAAAACCGCAACTCAGCCACTGATTTATTCAGGAAGGCGCGGCGAGTAAAGTGACCCGTGAGCCAGGAAACCTGCCAGACGATATCATGCAAGACACCTCCGTGGAAGAGGGGCTGGCAGGCTTATCATCTATTAGCTGACCCCGTTCCCGCATCCCGGAGACGGGGTTTTTTTGTGGCTAAAATTACATTCATTACCGGCGGTGCCCGCAGTGGCAAAAGCCGCCTGGCCGAAGAGTTAGCCGCCAAACAGGGCGATCCGCTCGGCTATCTCGCCACCGGTCAGGCCGGCGATGGGGAGATGGCCAGCCGCATCGCCCGCCACCAAGACCGTCGCGGCAGCGCCTGGCAAACCATGGAAGAACCGCTTCGGGTCCTTGAGGTGATTCACGGTCACGACGGCTATTTCCGCGCCATTCTGGTCGATTGTCTCACCCTCTGGCTCAGCAACCTGCTGTTTCATTACCACGATCCGACCAGAGTCCTGCAAGACGTTCGGGAGTTGATTGCCTGTTTCGCAGCGCTGCAGACCCAGCTGTTCATCGTCAGTAATGAAGTCGGCATGGGCATAGTGCCGGAGCACCCGCTGGCCCGCAGCTTCCGTGACCTGGCGGGCGAAGCAAATGAATTGATCGCCGCCGCCGCAGATGATGTGTACATCACCTTCAGCGGCTTGCCGTTAAAACTGAAATAGGAGCTGCACATGTCCCTGTTGCAAGAAACCCTCTCCCGCATTGTCGCCGTCGACCCCACTCTCCTGGCCCAGGCCCAGACCAAGCTGGACAACAAGACCAAACCCCTTGGCTCCCTCGGTCGTCTGGAAGAGTTCGGCCGGCGGGTAGCCGCCATTGCCGGTACCCTCACCCCGAACATGAGCAGAAAGGTTATTTACACCTTTGCCGGCGACCATGGGGTCGTCGAGGAGGGGATTTCCGCGTTCCCTAAGGAAGTCACCCCACAGATGGTGCTGAACTTTCTGGCCGGCGGCGCCGGGGTCAATGTGCTGGCACGCCATAACGGGGTCGAGGTTCGGGTGGTGGATATTGGCGTCGATCATTACTTTGGCCTCGTGCCAGACTTGATCGTCCGTAAAATCGCCAATGGCACCCAGAACTTCACCAAAGGCCCGGCCATGACCCGCGAGCAGGCCGTTTTGGCAATGGAAACCGGCATCAGCCTGGCCAACGATGCGGCAGCCAACGGTGTCACCCTGCTCGGCACCGGCGAAATGGGGATCGGCAATACCACCCCGTCTTCAGCCATGATTGCCGCCTTTTCCGGCCTGCCGGTGCGGGATTTGACCCACCGGGGCACCGGCATCAATGATGAAACCCTGGAACGGAAGATCGGCGTCATCGAAAAAGGGCTGGCCGTCAACCGTCCTGATCCGTCTGACCCGATCGATGTGCTGGCCAAGGTCGGTGGACTGGAAATCGCCGGCATTGCCGGACTGGTCCTCGGCGGCGCCGCCAACCGGATTCCGGTGGTGATTGACGGCTTCATCTCCACTGCCGGCGCCCTGGTGGCCAGTGAGCTGCACCCCCATGTCCGCGACTACCTGTTTGCCGCCCACCAGTCAGTAGAGGTGGGCCACCATTACATGCTGGAGCGAATCGGCCTGGAGCCGATTCTGGACCTGCAGCTCCGCCTCGGCGAAGGGACCGGCGCCGCCCTGGCCATGGGACTGATCGAGGCAGGAGTCAAGATCCTGAACGAGATGGCCACCTTCGAACAGGCCGGGGTCACGAACGCAGAGTGACGAGTAACGGGTAACAAGTGACAGAGGAAATACAGTCACACCACTTGTCACCCGTCACCCGTCACCCGTTTCCGCCTTTATGCGCCTATTCCTGATCGCCTTTCAGTTCCTGACCATCATCCCGCTGCCGTTCACTCCCCAATGGCGGGATGAACGGGAGATTGGCCGGGCCATGGCAATGTTCCCGCTGGTGGGGCTTGTCCTGGGGGGGATGCTGGTCGGGCTCGACCTGCTGTTGACCCCGCACCTGCCGGCCGGCATTGTCGCCGCCCTGCTGCTGATTGTACTGGCCGCCTGCACCGGTGCCCTGCATCTGGATGGTCTGGCCGATGTCTGTGACGGCCTGGCCGCCCGGGGTAGTCGGGAACGTTTTCTGACGATCATGAAGGATTCCCGCACCGGGGCTGTCGGTGTCGTCGGCCTGGTCCTGTTGCTGCTGCTCAAATGGCAGGCAATCGTTGCCCTGCCGGCACATCTACGCTGGCAGGGGTTACTGCTGGCACCGACGCTGGGCCGATTCGCCATGGTGGCGGTAGCGGCCCTGGCCCGCCAGGCCCGCAGCGATGGCCTCGGGGCCGCCTGCGCTGCTGGCACCGGCTGGCTGCAGCTTACCGTGGCACTACTGCTGTCTGGTGCAATTGCCGTCACTCTGGTCGGCCAGTCAGGCATGGTCATCATGGCCGCCGTTACCCTGCTCGGCTATGGGATCAGGGTCTATTTTCACCGCCGGCTGGGCGGCATCACCGGTGACATTATTGGTTGTGCCGGTGAACTCGCGGAAACGATCAGCCTGGTACTGCTTACGGTTGGAGGGATGCGGTTGTGACCAGCAAAACCAGAATCTACCTGATCCGCCACGGCGAAGTCGCCACCGTTGGCAAGCCGCGCTATAACGGCCATGCGGATGTGGAACTCTCCGCGCATGGACGTGAGCAATACCTGACGCTGGCCAAACGCCTGGCTACCGCACCGCTGACTGCCGTCTACAGCAGCGACCTTTCCCGCTGCGTCTGGGGGGCAGAGCTGATTGCCGCCAATCACGGGCTCATCCCGGTACACTACCCGACCTTGCGAGAACTGCATATTGGTGACTGGGAAGGGCTCACCTGGGACGAAATCCGTCAGCGCTGGCCGGTGGAATGGGCCGCCCGCCTGGCAGACGTCGTCAACTACCGGGTGCCGGGCGGCGAGTGCACCCAGGATCTGCACGACCGGGCCGTCCCTACCCTGCGGGAGATCATCGCCCGTCATCCCGGGGAAGAGGTGCTGATCGTCGGCCATGGCGGCATGAACCGGGTACTGCTCCTGGATGCCATGGGTGCACCGCTCAGTTCGCTGTTCCGGATCGAGCAAACCTACGCCTGTCTTAATGTAATCGACTATTTTGCCGATGGTAATCCTGTAGTGACGTTGTTGAATGGTTGATCAACTGCCGGACAGGAGGATATTTTGAAATCAATCATCATTGCCGCGCCCCAGAGCGGCTCAGGCAAAACCACCGTTACCCTTGGTATCATGGAATCCATGCGGCGGCGGGGGCTGACCGTTGCTCCGTTCAAGGTCGGGCCTGACTTCATTGATCCGGGGTATCACCGCCTGGTGACCGGCCAACCTTCCCTCAATCTGGACGGCTGGATGTGCCAACCCGAGACCCTGCGGGAAATTTTCAACCAGCACACCTATGGCGCCGATATCGCCGTCATCGAAGGGGTGATGGGGCTGTTCGACGGCATTGACGGCGTACACGAGGAAGGAAGCACCGCCCAGGTCGCCAAAATCCTCGGCGCGCCGGTCATCCTGGTGGTCGACGCCCGCAGCCAGGCCCGCAGTGCCGCGGCCTTGGTCAAAGGTTTTGCCACCTTCGATGCGGGGGTCAAAATTTCCGGAGTCATCTTCAATAACGTGGGGAGCGAGGCCCACGCCCGGATCCTGCGCGATGCGGTTGACGGGCTCGACATGGGGATTCCGGTAATCGGCTGTATCCCGCGGGAAGAGCAGCTCAAGATTCCGTCGCGCCACCTGGGGCTGTTCACGGTTGATGAGCAACCCCTGAGTGACGACTATCTCGACTACCTGGTGGCCATCGTCCGGGCCTACATCGATTTCGGCCTGATCTGGGCCGCCGGCGTGCCGCTGGCGAGTGGTGATCCGCTCCCCTTGCAGCTGGACAGCACCCCGTCACCCCCCACCACCCGCATTGCCGTGGCCCGGGATGTTGCCTTCTGCTTCGTCTACGAGACCAACTTGAGCCTGTTGCGGGAAGCCGGCGCTGAAATCGTCGAATTCTCCCCCCTGAACGACCGCACGCTACCGGACAACATTCACGGCATGTATCTGCCAGGTGGCTATCCCGAGCTCTTTGCCGAGCAGTTATCGGCCAATACCGCCATGATCAGTGCCATCTCCCGGGCGATCAATAGTGGCATGCCGACCTATGCCGAGTGCGGCGGTTTTATCTACCTCTCCAAAGGAGTGGTCGATGCGGTCAACGATAACGGTACGCGCCGGGACCTGGTCGGCATCTTCCCAACCATCACCCAGATGCTGCCCAAGCGCAAAGCCCTCGGCTACCGGGAAGTCAAATTAGCTACGACAACCATCCTTGGTCCCAAGGGACTGGTGGCCCGTGGTCACGAGTTTCACTATTCCGAGATGACCGCCATGCCGAGCAAGGTACGCCGCGTCTACCAGGTCAGCAAACATGGGACAAACCTGGGCGAAGAGGGCTTCCGCCATAAGAACTGCCTGGCCAGCTACATCCACCTGCACTTTGCCAGCAACCCGGAACTGGCAGTCAACTTTGTCGCCAGCTGCCGAAAGTTTTGCGGCAGTAAGAAATAATTAAGCTAAAATTTTTATTTAACCGCAGATAAAGGCGGATCACGGCGGATAAAACCATAATGAAGCAAATTCTATCCCCGATTAATTCTGTTTTACAGTTTCATCCGCTTTTATCCGCCTTTATCTGCGGCTAATTTGTTTTCCTGTTTTTTTGATTCTATTTTTTGGAGGAAGTCATGCAGCAGACTCAGATCGAACAGGCCCGTCAGGGCATCATCACCCCGCAGATGCAAACCGTTGCTATTGACGAGCAACTCACTCCCGAATATATCCGCCAGATGGTGGCCGAAGGAAAGATTGTCATCCCCTGGAATCACGGTCGGCGACCAAGCAAAATCGCCGGTATCGGCAAGGGGCTCCGGACCAAGGTCAACGCCTCCATCGGCACCTCCTCCGATATCGTCGACTACTCTGCTGAAGTGCGCAAGGCCATTGCCGCCCAGGAATCAGGCGCCGACACCCTGATGGAACTCTCCGTCGGCGGCGATCTGGACCGGGTGCGGCGCGAGGTGATTGCTGCCATTGATCTGCCGGTGGGCAATGTCCCGCTTTATCAGGCCTTCTGCGAGGCAGCCCGCAAGTATGGCGACCCGAACAAACTGGATGAAGAAATGCTCTTCGACATCATCGAGCAGCAATGCGCCGACGGTATGGCCTTTATGGCGGTGCATTGCGGCATCAACCTCTACACCATCGAGCGGCTGCGCAAACAGGGGTACCGCTATGGCGGCCTGGTCAGCAAGGGCGGCGTCTCCATGGTCGCCTGGATGCTGGCCAATGGCCGGGAAAACCCGCTGTACGAGAAGTTCGACCGGGTGGTGGGGATTCTGAAAAAGTACGACACCGTGCTCTCCCTGGGGAACGGGCTGCGGGCCGGCGCCATTCATGACTCAAGCGACCGGGCACAGATTCAGGAACTGCTGATCAACTGCGAGCTGTCGGAACTCGGCCGCGACATGGGTTGCCAGATGCTGGTGGAAGGACCGGGCCACGTGCCGTTGGACGAAGTGGCCGGCAACATTCAGCTGCAGAAGCGGATGAGCGGCGGCGCTCCGTACTACATGCTCGGCCCGATCGCCACCGACGTGGCCCCCGGCTTTGATCATATCACCGCCGCCATCGGCGCGGCCCAATCCTCCAGCCATGGGGCGGATCTGATCTGCTACATCACCCCGGCCGAACACCTGGCCCTGCCCAACGAAGAAGATGTGCGCATCGGCGTAAAAGCCGCCAAGATCGCCGCCTACATCGGCGACATGAACAAATACCCGGAGCGGGCTCGGGAGCGGGACAAACAGATGTCCAAGGCCCGCCGCGATCTGGACTGGCAGAAGCAGTTCGAACTGGCCCTCTACCCGGAAGACGCCCGCGCCATCCGCGCCAGCCGCACCCCGGAAGACGAAGCCACCTGCACCATGTGCGGCGACTTCTGCGCGTCGCGGGGGGCAGGGAAACTGTTTGCCGGGGATTTGCGGGGAGATAAAATCTAAATCTTACCAATACCCACCCCATAAGTTACCTATGTCTTGGCAACAAGTTACCTATACAGGGTAACCCACTATGTACGAGTTATACGGAAAGAGAATGATAAAAATTCACGTACCTGTTGACGAGCTTGAACTTGCGATGATCCGCGGAGTCCTCGACTCAAATGGCATCAAATACTTCATTCATAACGACAATTTTGGGTCGATGCGCGTCGGCCCACAGATTGATCTCCTGAACAAAAAAACAATAATGGTTGCAACAGAAGACTCAGAGCGCACGAAAGGCTTAATCACCGACCTTCTTGGTCGTGAACTACCTGAAGAAGCGGTTGAAGAGAAATATTCGCTAAGTCAGAAGCTACGGATGATATTTGAAACTGTTGTTTTCGGATGGTTCGTTCCTGGAAAAAAACGCCGGCAAGTGCCACCTGCGTCATAAGCATTAAAAAGCGACGTATAATTAGGCCGGTTGAGCGGTGAACCCCGCTCACCGCCCAAGCCGCTACAATTTTGAGGATTATGTCCCGACTTTCCCTGACATTCCTGCTCCTCGCCCTGGCCGCCCCGGCCCAGGCCATGCACATCAGCGAAGGGATTCTGCCGCTGAACTGGGCCGCGTTCTGGTTTGCGATGGCGGCACCGTTTGTGGTGCTGGGGGTGCGGCGGCTGAATCTGCTGGCGCGGGAGGATCTGGGGATCAAGCCGCTGGTGGGGCTGCTGGCAGCGGTGGTGTTTGTCATCTCCTGTCTGCCGATTCCGGTGCCGACCGCCGGCACCTGCTCACACCCCTGCGGCACCGGCATTTCGGCGGTGCTCTTGGGGCCGCTGGTCAGCGTAGTGATTGCCACCGTGGCACTGCTGATTCAGGCCCTGGTCATGGCCCATGGTGGCCTGTCGACCCTGGGGGCGGATATCGTTTCCATGGGGGTTGTCGGCTCATTTGCCGCATGGGGGGTCTTTCGCGGGCTGCGCGGTATTGGCGCCAGCCTGGCGCTAGCCGGGTTTCTGGCTGGCCTGGCCGCTGATTGGACAACGTATCTGGCCACCTCCGGGATACTGGCTGCCGGTATTCGGGGTGTTGACCCGTTCTGGCCGCTGGCCACCAAGATCGTCCTGGCCTTTGTGCCGACCCAACTGCCGCTCGGGCTGCTGGAAGGGGCCATGACTGCCGGCATGGTGACGCTGCTGGCAAAGAAGCGGCCAGACCTGCTGGTGAAGATGAAACTATTATCGGCAACGGGGGAACAGAACAATGCCTGAACGCAAACGCCGCCTGAAAATTATGCTGCTGCACGCCATCCTGCTGCCGACGCTGCTCTACGTCTATTCCTTCTTTACCCTGGCACCCCGCCCCTGGACCGGGGTGGACGAGGCGGTGGTGGAAAAGATCGCCAAAGAGCAGGGTCGAGTGGTAAAATCCCCGCTGATCAATACCGATCAGGGAGATCTGCTGCTGTTCGTCTTTCTGGCTGGCGGGGCGATCGGCGGTTTTGCCGCCGGTTATTGCTGGCGCCAGCTGATCAGTGATAAAAAGGATCCCAAGAGCTGATGCACCAGTTCCAACCCCCAAAAACCAATTCGGCTCACCCGCTCACTCACCTTGATGCCCGGGTGAAGCTGCTGGCCGCTCTGACCCTGCTGATCATGGTGGTCAGTCACCAGGGGATTGCCTTTCCGCTGCTCACCGCGAGTCTTGGTCTGGGGATCTGCCTGCACCTGCAGGTGCGACCGCGGCTGCTGGTGATCCGCTTTGCTGAGCCGCTGTTGCTGGCCGTGATTGTCCTGCTGCTAAAGGCCTTCTGCAGTGGCCAGACCGTGCTCTGGAGCGGCAGCCTGGGTGGCCTGGAGATTGTCTGTCACGCTGACGGCCTGCGTGAAGGGGTGCGGATTGCCAGCCGGATTCTGGGTGCCGTGGCCGTGGTAGCGGCGGTCGGTTTTGCCACCCCGTTCACCGAACTGCTGGCCGCCCTGGCCTGGTTGCGGGTACCGCGCAGCCTGGTGGAGGTCACCCTGTTCGCCTGGCGCTACCTGTTTGTGCTGGCCGATGACGCCCAGGTGATTCATGCCGCCCAGCGCAACCGGCTCGGCTATGTGGGTGTCCGGCGCTCCTTTCGCTCTTTCGGCACCCTGGCCGGCGCCCTGGTGATCAAGGCCTTTGACAGCAGCCAGGCCATGACCGTAGCCATGGTGCAGCGGGGCTATGACGGCAGCTTGCCCCTGTTTCGCCACCAGCCGCTCCGCTGGGCCGAGGTGGCTGGCTCCCTGTTGTTTGTGGCCGGCATGGGGGTCATGTGGCAGCTGTAGCCAGACTCGCCATTCAAATCGACGCCTTCAACTATCCTGACGGCACGACCGCCCTGGCAGATATTCACCTGGAGGTGCAACGGGGTGAGTTCTGCGGCCTGCTGGGGGCCAACGGTTCGGGCAAGACGACACTGCTCAAGGTCATGGACGGCCTGATCCGCGACTATCAGGGGCAGGTGCTGCTGGATGGCCAGAACATCCTCAAGCTGCACTCCCGTGACATCTATCGCACCATGGGACTGGTGTTCCAGAACCCGGACGATCAGCTGTTCGCCCATTCGGTGGCCGAAGATGTGGCTTTTGGCCCCCGCAACATGGGCTTTGCTGAAGACGCGGTGCAGCGCCGGGTGCAGACCGCCCTCGCCCAAGTAGAAATGGCGGAACTGGCCACCAAGAACATCCATCACCTGAGTTACGGCCAGAAGAAGCGGGTCTGTATTGCCGGCCTGCTGGCCATGGGACACGAAATTCTGCTGCTGGACGAGCCAACCGCCGGCCTGGACCCGATGGGCGAACACCGGATGCTGGAGCTGTTGACGGCGCTGAATCAAGAACATGGGGTCACCATTGTCATGGCTACCCACAGCGTTGATCTGGTGCCGCTTTTTCTGCATCGACTGCACATCTTGAGCCGTGGCCGGCTGGTGCGCGGCGGCACCCCGGCAGAGGTCTTTACCGCTCCGGCCGAGATGGAGCAGGTGAAGCTGCGGCTGCCCCACATCGCCGAACTGATCTGGCAGCTGAAACATGAAGAGCACCTCCCCTTTGCCCGCTTGCCGCTCACCGTTGGCGAGGCGAGGCGGGAGTTGGCAGAGCTTTTGGTACGTACCCCTAACAAGGAGCAGTGAATGAAAACCGCAATTCTCCTCATGGCCCACGGCAGCCGGATTGCCGAGGCCAATGACGCCGCCCGCGAGGTGGCGCAGATGGTTCAACAGATGACTGGCTACGAAATCGTCGAGGTCGCATTCCGCGAGATGCACGAACCGAACATCCAGCTTGGAGTGGACGACTGCGTGGCCAAGGGAGCCGAGCGGATCCTCCTGATCCCCTACTTCCTTTTCATGGGGGCCCATGTCCAGTTCGATTTGCCGGAAGAGATTGCCACGGCCCAAGCACGTCACCCCGGTTTGATCATGGCCATGGGACCGCACCTGGGTGTGCATCGCAAACTTGCCGAAATCGTTGTTGACCGCATTAACGAAGGGCTTACTGCCAGCAATTGGCATTAATAACTATGGAACAGGCTTAAAGCATGATATCCGCACAGCTTTTCACCCGCAGGCCAAAGTGGCTGTCACCACCATTGCTACTGATCATCGTCACCATTGCGGTTTATGCCGTGACCGGCAGTTTTGACTTTCTGGCCACCTGGGACGACAAGTACTACCTCAGTACGAATGAAACCGTGGCCGGCTTTACCTTGGAGCATCTGCGCCAGGCCTTCAGTGGCTACTATGTCGGCAATTACGCCCCGTTCCATATCCTCTCCTACATGATCGACCATGCCCTTTGGGGGCTCAACCCGGCCGGGTATCACCTGGAAAACGTGCTGCTGCACCTGGGCTGCGGCCTGCTGTTTTACCGTTTGCTCCGCCGGCTGGCGCTTACCGAATGGCAGGCCTTTGCTGGCGCCTGGCTTTTTCTCTTTCATCCGGTGCAGGTGGAAACCGTGGCCTGGGTTTCGCAACGGAAGAGCCTGCTGGCCATGTTCTTTTTCCTGTTGGCCCTGCTCGGCTACCATGCCTACACCACGCGCACCACTGGCCGCCTGAGCCCCTATCTACTCTCCCTGGGCAGCCTGGCCGCCGCGCTGCTCAGCAAGTCAATCGCGGTCATCTTCCCGGCAGTTATCCTGCTGTACGACTTCACCTACGACCATGACGGACCGCGCACCACCCGCCAGCGCCTGGTGGATAAACTCCCCTACCTGCTGGTGGCCGGGGCATTTGCCGCCATGGCCATCATCAGCCAGGCCGAAGAGGCTGGCGGCGGACGGCGCGAATACCCGGGCGGCACCCCCCTGACCACCTTCTACACCATGGTGCCGGTGCTGATCAGTTATCTGCGCGACTGCTTTTTCCCCTTTACATTAAGTCCCTACTACATGGTGCCGATTCGCCAACAGCCGGACCTGATATTTGCCGGCAGCCTGGTTGCGCTGGTACTGCTGCTGGCTTTCGGCTTTTTCCTCTGGCGCCGGGCCAGACCGCTCCTGTTCTGGTATGGTCTGTTTTTTATCGCCCTGCTCCCGGTGCTGCAGTTTGTGCCGCTGATTACTCTGAAAAATGATCGTTACCTTTATACCCCGCTCCTCGGTTTAGCCGTGCTGCTGGTGGCGTGCTACAACTCGGTCCTGCGCAAAAGCACTCCAATTATGCAGCGCAGCCTCCGCTATCTGGCAGTTGCCGTCATGCTCGCCCTGCCGTTGCTGGCGTTGCAGCAAACCCTCTACTGGCGCGATGATGTCACCATCTGGAACCGGGCCATTGCAATCGACCCGGAAAACCGCCTGGCCTGGCTGCAGTTGGCCAAGGGCTACACCGCCCTGCGTGATGGCAGCAATTCCGTTCGCACCTTCAACCGCTACCATGAGCTGCGCAACCGCTACGGCCCGGTCCGGGGCTTCGAGAGCCAATAACCATGTCCGTTCATTTACTGCCTGAAGAGATTGAAAGCGAGTCGTTCCGGATTATTGATGCCGAAGTCGGGCCTCACCCTTGGGGACCGGCCGAATGGCCAATTATCCGCCGGCTGATCCATACCAGCGCCGATTTCGAGTACAGCCGCACCACACGGCTGTCCCCCGGCCTGGTAATAGCGGCCATCGACGCCCTCCGGCGCGGGCGCGGCATCATCACCGACACCACCATGGCACTGTCGGGGATCGCCAAGCCGCGCCTGGCAACGTTCGGCATTCATGCCCGCTGCCTGGTGGCCGACCCGGTAGTGGCCAAGACTGCGGCCAAGCTGGGGGTCACCCGTTCGTTGATGGCGATGCGCACCGCCGCAGCCGACCCTAACACCGGCATTTTTGTCATCGGCAACGCCCCCACCGCCCTGTTTGAACTCTGCCGCCAGATCGAGCAGGAAGGGTTGCGCCCGAACCTGATCATCGGCCTGCCCGTCGGTTTTGTTGGCGCCAGCGAGAGCAAGGAGGAGCTGATGCGGGTCGCCGAGGCGCATGTTATCCCTTACCTGACGAACCTGAGTCGCAAAGGTGGTTCGAATGTAGCGGCAGCAGCGGTGAATGCGCTGCTGATCCTGGCCCGGGAAGGGGCCTAGCCACCAGACGGTGGCCGGGACAGCGTCCATGTCGCGACAACCGCTCCAATACGGCTATACCACCGGTGCGTGCGCCACTGCTGCCGCCAAGGGGGCCGCGCAGATGCTCCGCACCCAGCAGTTGCTGGCAACCGTCGCCATCACCCTGCCCCGCGGGGAGACCGCCACCTTTACCCTGCAGGGACAACTATTCGATGACACCAGCGCCTCCTGTTTTATCGTCAAGGATGCGGGTAGCGATCCGGATATAACCCATGGCGCCGAGATTCACGCCACGGTGCGCCGCAAGGCGCTGGGTCGTCCCGGAGCCAGCATGATCTTTGTGCAAGGCGGCATCGGCATCGGCAAAGTGACCAAGCCAGGGCTGGCAGTAAGCGTCGGTGAAGCAGCCATCAACCCGGTGCCACGGCAGATGATCATGGCGGCGGTGCAGGAAGAATTCAAGCTGGTCTGTCTGCCGCAGATCCTGACGGTCACCATCAGCATCCCGAACGGTGCCGAACTGGCGCGAAAAACCTTGAACGAACGGCTCGGCATCATCGGTGGGCTTTCCATCCTGGGGACCACCGGCATTGTTACCCCCATATCGGCCAAGGCCTGGACCGACACCATCGACACCGCCATTGATGTTGCGCTGGCCAGCGGCAGCGACACCGTGGTGCTCGCCACGGGCCGGACTTCAGAACTGGCGGCGCAACGACAGCTCGGGGCGCAACGACAGCTCGGGGCTCAGGGCTCAGGGCTCGAGGGAACACTCCCTGATGAAGCATATGTGATGATGGGGGATTATGTGGGCCATGCGCTGCGGGCCTGCACGGCCAAGGGGGTCAAGCAGGTAATTCTGGCCGGCCAGTTTGCCAAGCTGCTAAAGATTGCCTGCGGCCACGAACAGACCCATGTGGCTTCGTCCACTCTCGATCTGCAGCACCTGGAACAGTGGCTGATTGAGGAAGACCTGCAGACCTTGGTCCCTGGTCCCTGGTCCCGGTTCAACACCGCCCGGCAGGTCCTGGAAGAATCAGGTCGCCATCCGGCGCTGCTGGCCCTGGTGGTCGGCAAGGCCCTGACAACTGTGCAAACTATTTCCCCTGATCTCCATGCGCAGGTTTTGCTGGTGGGGTATAATTCCGAAGTGTTATATAGTGCCTGAGCGTTCCCTGTTTGACTAATTTATGGCGCAGCAACAGAAGGAGGCCCCGATGGCCCAACAAAAAGTCTACCTGATCGGTACCGGTTTCGAAGGATGCGGCGGCTTCAGCAAGAATGCCCTGGAGATTATTGCCCATGCCGACGTGATTACCGGCCATCAACGCTACCTGGACCTGGTCCAGGATTTCCCGGCGGAAAAGCGCGAACTGGGCGACCTGTCCCTGTTGCTGGATTTTTTGCAGCATACGGATCAGCGGGTGGCAGTGCTCTGTTCCGGCGACCCCAATTTTTTCGGTATTGCCCGCTTTCTGTTGCGCAACCTGCCAAAAGAGCGGCTGGAGATCCTGCCCAATGTAACCAGCGTTCAGTATGCCTTTGCCCGGATCAAGGAGCCGTGGGACGATGCGGTGTTTGTGTCGGTACATGGTCGCGAACTGGGCCGGGCCATCGACCGGATCATTGCCTCGGAAAAGGTGGCCATTCTCACCGATGCCACCAACAATCCGGCTGCCATTGCCCGTCAGCTGATCGCCCGTGGCGCCGAAGGCTATGACGCCTGGCTTTGCGAAAACCTCGGTCTGCCCGATGAAAACCTGGTCAAGACTGATGTCCGGGGGCTGCTGGAACTGACGGCGGCACCGCTCAATATCCTGATCTTGATCAAGGCGTGGGAGCCGAATCTGGCCCACTTCCCGCTGCTCGGTATCGAGGACGACGAATTCGCCACCGCCAAGAAGCTGATTACCAAGCAGGAGGTGCGGGCCGTTACGCTGGCCAAGCTGCAGTTGCAGGACGACCTTGTGTTTTGGGATATCGGCGCCGGAAGCTGCTCGGTTTCGATCGAGGCCTCCAACCTGATGCCTAACGGACGCATCTTTGCCGTGGAGAGAAATCAGCAGTGTATCGGTTTCATCAACGAAAACCTGAAAAAGTTCTGTGCCCGCAATATCAAGCTGATTGAGGCCTTCGCGCCGGAAGGGCTGGATGACCTGCCGGATCCTGACCGGGTCTTTATCGGCGGTGCCGGCGGCAAGCTGGACGAGATAATCGACACGATTTCGCAACGGCTCAAGTCGGAGGGTGTGGTGGTGATCAATGC
>JANOEC010000051.1:0-5464 GCA_031412995.1 Geobacteraceae bacterium | reverse complement strand
CCGGGGAGGCAACAATCTGGCGATGATGCTCTCTTTCAATTCTGATGCATATTTCTTGGCCATCGTCGCTCTCTTTCCTTGCCCCGCAAGTTAACACTTTTCTCTCACAGAGAGGCGACAACTATCCTGACACAGGGGGCCACCAACATTTCGCGCAGGGCTACATGGGCCTTGGATGAACCGAACAGCACGCCATCCGGAACGATGGTGGCCGAGCGCCCACCATTCTTGAGCATCCGCAAGATAAGTGCGACAAACAACAGCTCAGTCTTTTTAGTTTTCACCTGGGCCAGCAGTGATGAATGAACATCTTCAAAGTCGAGGCTCCCCTTGAACGGTGGGTTTGCAAGGATGACGTCGAAGAAGTTCTGGGCATGCTTGGGGAACTTGTCCGGGAAGTTGCTGCTCAGGGTGTCCTGGTAATGGATATCCGGTGCGTCGATGCCGTGCAGCAGCAGGTTCATGGCAGCAATACGGAGCATGGTGACGTCGAAGTCAAAACCGTGAATCAGGTTGCTCTGGATATGCTCCCGGTGCGGCTCTAACAAATCACCGGAGTAAATTTTCTCCCCTTCGTGATCAATGATCCCCTCGGGCGAAGTGTATTTGCGCTGCAGGAACAGCATGGTTTCCACCAAGAAGCCGGCGGTACCGCAGGCTGGGTCACCGATGACCTCGTTGTGTTCCAGAGATGGATTCAGCAGCTCCACCATCAGGCGGATGATGTGCCGGGGAGTGCGGAACTGGCCGTTGATACCGGCGGTGGTCAGCTTGCTTAGCAGGTATTCGTACAGATCCCCCTTGGTGTCCCCTTCGGTGAGGGGAAGGGCATCGATCATGTTGATGGCCGAAACCAGCAGGGTTGGCTTCTGGATCATCAGCTGGGCGTCTTTCATGTATTCACCGAACTTGGCACCATCAACTGCAACACTCTTGAAGTGAGGAAAAACTTTATCGCGCATATGAGGTAGCATAGCTTCGGCCCCGAGATGCTTGTACTTGTGCCAACGCAGATCCTGCTCGCTGTCGTTGAACATCCGGCGGCTCATCGGCTTGCCGGTCCGCTGGGCTTTTTTCTCGTTGCGGGTCTCGTTGATGTCCATTAGGCGGCTGAACATGAGGAACGAGATCTGCTCGATTACCGTCAACGGGTTGGTCACCCCGCCGGTATGGAATTCAAGCCATAATGTATCAATACTGTTTTTAAGCGGTCCGGTAATCATGCTCTGGCAAACTCCTTATTGTTCGGAAGCTGAAAGGTCTGGATGATGGTCAGGAGATCATCGATCTGCTGTTCGTCGGTGAAGACTCCATCCAGGCCATCACTGTTGATGGTAGTAAATGGCGGCTCATAGAGCTTGGTCAGCTCGATGGTGCCATATTTGGCGATATGGTTCTGCAGCAAGCTCAAGAATAAAGTCTGGTTGGCCGTGATCTTAGGGTAACGCTGAACAAATAGGGCAAAGTGGCGTTTGACCACTTCCGGATCCATGCCGATGAGTGAGCGGATAATGAAGTCAAGCGGGGCTGCGGTCTCGGCGTAGAATTCCTTGAGCAGTTCCAGGTTCACTCCCGGATGCTGGGTGAGCACCAGGGAGATCAGGGCATTCAGATCACCATCAGTTACCGGTTCGCCGGCCCGAATCTTCTGCAAGGTCGGGCTGCTGGTGAATAGTTCCTGCAGCGCCTCTTCCACCCGGCGCTTGTAAGCCGCCATATCTACTTCCTTGAGGTTGGCCTTGCGCTGGGCAAATTCAATCTCGCCATCGCTTACGTCCACAATTTTGGGCTGGCTGGGGTCAACATCCCCCTTATGGCGATGATGCATGATTGCACGCAGTTCTTGGCGTACTTCCTCGAGCGCCGACACGCTGGTATTTTCCCAGAAGGCAGGCTGCTGAACTTTCTTGATGGTTTCAGCCTTGGCCCGTACCGGGTTGAGGTGCATGAGCAGCGTGGCAACTCGATTGACCAAGTCACCTTGCAGGTCAGCGAAGCGGCCGCTCTCTCGTAGCAGTTCAGTCTGCATGGTTGCGACCAGTAGGTCGAATTCATAGGCATCCAGATGCTCGCGAATCGGCACCCACTGCATGAGCGGAGCCATTGTCTGCTTGAGAACCTGCACCGTGGCCGGCGAGAATTGATTGAGCACTTCCGTGCGAGAAACACTCCGCTTCTCTTGCCATTTTTCCCGCACGGCAATGGTTTGCTCCGGCAGGGAGGCTAGGTCTTTGCCGATGAGGGTTACGGCTTGCTCGAAGATTGCCAGCTCAGCCTTATTGAGCGCTGTTTCTGCCAGCTCAATCCGGGCCTCGAACACCCGCTGCATGAGTGGTTTCCCCGGGACCGGCTGGGCCTCTGGCCGGTTCTGTTCGAAATATTCGAAATTCCCCCAGTGGTCAAAAATCCGAAAGACTGTTTTGTGCCGATTGGGGCCAAAGAGGTGCATGCAGAGGCGGGTACCGCGACCAATCATCTGCCAGAACTTGACCTTAGACTTGATTGGCTTGGCAAAGACCAGGTTGACGATCGCCGGAACGTCGATACCGGTGTCGAGCATGTCCACCGAGATGGCAATGGTCAATTCCTTGTTGCTCCCGTCACCCTTGAAATCATCGATCAATTGCTCAGCCCGAGGGTCGTAGTTGTCGATCACCTGGCAAAAGTTACCGCCATATTGGGGGTACATCTCATCAAATAGCTGGGAGAGTAAAATAGCGTGATTGTGACTGCGGGCGAAGACTATGGTTTTCCCCACTTGCTGACTAGAGACATCACGAATGCCGTGCTCCATGAGGTTGCGCAGGATGGCCCGGTTGGTCTCCTTGTTGAAGATCTGCTTATCCACTTCGCCAGCGCTGTAGTCGAAGGTTTCCGGATCTTCGCCGTCATCTTCCAGCTGCTGACGCTGCTCATCCGTAAGCTGACTGTACTTGATGCCGCTGCGGAGAAAGTTCGTGGTGTGGGTGTAGACCTCATAAGGGACCAGATACCCCTCATCAACGGCTCGCTCAAGCGGGTAATAAGCAGTCGGATCCTGTTCCTCGCAGTCGAACAGGCGGAAGGTGTTGCGACTGACAAACTCAACCGGGGTAGCAGTCAGGCCCACCTGGAAGGAATCGAAATACTGGAACAGATCGTGGTAGCGGTTATAGATGCTGCGGTGCGACTCATCAGCAATAATAAGGTCGAAGAACCCCACGTCAAAGGTCTGGAAAATCTTCATCATGGCCGGATAGGTGGCAAGGTAGATTCGCTTGGTGCGGTCCTTGGCGGTGCCGGCGCGGACAATGGTCATCGGCTCATTGATGAACTCGTTGAAGACGTTCTTGGCCTGCTTGCGCAGTTCCTTCCGGTCACAGAGAAACAGCACCCGCTTGACCCACCCGGCCCGCAGTAGTAGATCGACCAGAGAGATGGCAACGCGAGTCTTGCCGGTGCCGGTAGCCTGGACAATAAGCGTCTTGCGGTAACCAGCAGTGAAACGCTCGCCCACGCGCTTGATCGCTTCCAACTGGTAAAGGCGGCCGGCAATGTCCGGGTTAGGGACAACACTGTCGAGCTGTTTGCGGGATTCCCGTTGATGGTTGACCAAGTACTGGAGGCTATCCTTAGAGTAGAAGCCATAGAGCTTACGCGGCGGGTAACCGCCCTTATCGTCCCACATCCAGACATCAAAGCCGTTGGTGTAGAAGATGACCGGTCGCTGACCATGCATCTTTTCCAGCCCTTCGGCATAAAGCTGGGCCTGCTTGCGGCCGATGTTGGCGTCCTTGGCAGTTTTCTTCGCTTCGACCACCGCGAGCGGTAGTCCGTTATCGTCCCTCAAGACGTAATCAGCATAACCAATGCCGGTGTTGGTTGGCTGCCACTGAACCTCTTCCTCCTGGGCAACGAACTCGGTATTGGTTCCGTTTGCACCAACATTCCAGCCAGCCTCGGCCAGCATGCTGTCGATCAGGCGCAACCGGGTGGTTTCTTCGTCAAAGGACAGAGCGTCAGCGGCCTGCTTACCTGCCTGAGCAATGCTCTTCAGTTCAGTAGCCTGCTTCTGGGCAACGTGAATAGCCGCTTGCTTGGCTTCCAGTTCCTGCAGCAACTCCTGCATCCTGGCTTCCTGGGCAGCCAGTTTTTCGAGGACGGCTTTCTTCTCCTTGACTGCATTCCATTCAAGGTCGCCGGTTACTGGCGCAGGGATTTCCTGGAAGCTCGGGCAATCTGATTTGTTGCCGCCACATTGAGTAATGAAGAACCAGCAGCCAAGATCGAATGCTTCACGAAGCAGAAAGCGGGCTTTCTCCGGTGACTGTGGCTCACCATGAGCTGCCTTGTTGCCGTGGTAGCGAATCGCATGGAACTTGTCGAGAATGACCGTGGGGACGACATCACGGAAAGACTGGTTGTTGATGAGATCATTCAGGCTCGGCTGATAGAGACGGGGCAAACCGTAAGCGGAATAGAGGCTCCCCACAATGGTTTCGATATACGCACGGAGCTTCACCAGGGCGCTGGACGGATCCGGCCATGCGTAATGCTCGGCAAAGGCACCCAGATCAGCGAGGATCGGGTTGCTTGGGCGGAGTATTTCGAAGTTGGTGGATTGCATAATCTCGCTCATGCCTCCCTATAGAGCAATGGCTGTGCCACTACTCGGTTATGCCGTGCTTTTCACACCAATTGGTAAAGGTTTGATAGTTGGGAAGGCCCAACAACTTGGCAGCTTTTGTCTTGTTGCCGGCGGTTTGCTTGAGAGCGAGAAGAAGATATTCGCGGGTGATATCTGCTAATATTTCCGGGAGGTTGGTGCCATCAGCTATTGAAAGCCCTGAAGATGGGAGAGCACTCGCAATAGGGGCGGTAGGGAGAATCTCGCGGACATCTTCAGCAGATATAATTTCGTCTGGCGACCAGACCGCAGCACGGTGAATGGTATTGAAAAGCTCCCGTGCATTGCCCGGCCACGGGTACGCTAACATAATATTTATTGCGCTAGCAGAAAGATTTTTATCTATATAGCCTGGTTCACCAGCGCTTTCCCGGTTAACTTCCCCAAGCATATGATCGATGAGCAGACTGATGTCACCATCACGTTCACGCAGAGGTGGCAACATGAGAACTGCTACGGCAAGCCGATAATAGAGGTCTGCCCGAAAATTACCAGCGGATACTTCCTGAATGAGATTGCGGTTAGTCGCAGCGATGATTCGGACATCAACCTTGATTGGAGTGCTGTCGCCAACCCTGACAACTTCCTTCTCCTGCAGAACCCGCAGAATCTTTACCTGGGCAGACAGAGGTAATTCGCCGATCTCGTCAAGAAACAGTATAGTGGACCCCAGATTTCGGACAATAGTTTAAGATGGTAGCCTGCAGTAAAAAGGAGCAGGCAATGAGCGAAAAAGGCCGTAAAAGTTTCAGCAGTCAGCACAAGGCGAAAGTCGCACTTGAAGCGATCCGCGGCACC
>JANOEC010000050.1:0-11396 GCA_031412995.1 Geobacteraceae bacterium | reverse complement strand
CAGCGGAGAGCGCGTCGTGCAGGTGGGGCTTCAGCAGCGCAGCGGCTCGCACTTTCAATCGGCCATTCAGTTTGTGCGGTCGGGGAAACTCGGGCGCGGTCAATGTACCGCGCTATCCGACCCTGCCGAACATCATGAAGGCCAAGAAAAAAGAAATCCAGGCCATTCCCGTGGCCGAGCTACTTAAATCCGAGCCACGTGCCGCCACCACCAGTTTCCACCCACCAACCAAGAAGGGTGGGGGAGTGGTCCTGGAAGGAGACGTTGGTACCCTCGTGGATCGACTGCTGGGCATTCTCAAAGACAAAACTGCGGTTCTGCGGTAGGAGGCACACATGAAAACATTACTCATTGGCGAATACCGGGAAGGTAAACTGCTTGACTCCACCTACGAACTGTTCGGTTTTGCCCAAGCCCTGGGTGCCGATACTGCCCTGCTGCTGGTAGGCAGTAATAGCCAGCTGCCGGCCTACGGCGGCACCCTTTATCTGGCTGATGCCACAACCTGTGGCGAATACAATCCGGACCTGCACAAGCAGCTGATCCTCGACGCCGTCCAAAAAGAAAACCCGGACTATATCGTCTTTGTCCATTCCTCCTACGGCTGGGATCTGGCGCCACGTGTGGCGGCCAAGCTGAAGGTGGCGCAGGTTTCTGAGGTCATCGGCCTGAACAATGGCGCCTTTGTGGTCGGCTGCTGCAATGCCAAGATGCGGCGCACCGTAAAGCCGAACAGCGCCAAGGCAGTGCTGACCATCCAGGCCGGCGCCTTTCCGGTATTTCAGCCGGGGGGAACGCCGCAGGTCCAGCCAGTTACGGCGCCGGCAGCGGGTAACGTTAACTTTGTCGGCTACGAGCCGGCCGAAGCCAAGGATGTAGATCTGGCCAAGGCCGAAGTCATCGTTACCGCCGGTCGGGGGGTCGGCAAAAAGGAAAATGTGCCGGTTATCCAAGCCCTGGCCAAGGCACTTGGTGGCGAACTGGGGGCCAGTCGGCCGGTAGTTGATGCCGGCTGGGTGGAACATAGTCATCAGGTCGGCACCACTGGCCAGACAGTCAGTCCCAAGGTCTATATCGCCTGCGGCGTCAGCGGGGCGATTCAGCACCTGGCTGGGATGAAGAAATCTGACTTCATCGTGGCGATTAACAAGGATAAGGATGCGCCGATCGGTGAGATAGCCGACGTGCTGGTGGTGGCCGATGTCATGCAGTTCGTGCCGGCGCTGACCGCTAAATTGGCCAATTAAGGAGATAATAATGTTTCTTGATCTGACCGAAGAGCAGAAATTGATTCAGGACACCGCCCGTGCATTTGCCAAGGCCGAACTAGAGCCGGTAGCGGCCCAACTTGACCAGACTGATGACCGTGCCCCGATGCTGGCTAATCTTCAGAAGTTGGCCGAACTCGGCTTCATGGGGCTGAACGTTCAGGATACCTATGGTGGCGCCGAGGCGGGCACGATCGCCTTCAGTCTGGCGATGACCGAAATTGCCCGGGCGTGTGCATCGACCGCGGTCACGGTTTCGGTCAACAACATGGTCTGTGAAGTAATACAGGCGGTCGGTTCGGAAGAGCAACGCCGCGCCTATATCCCAAAAATATGTTCCGGCGAGTTTGCCGCTGGCAGCTTTGCCCTGACCGAAACCGGTGCCGGTTCCGACCCGTCGGGCATGGTTACCACCGCTACCGATGACGGTGACAGCTGGGTGCTGAACGGCAGCAAAATCTTCATCACCAGCGCCCCCTATGCCGGGGTGTTCGTCGTCTGGGCGGTTACTGACAAGGAGGCACCGAAAGGGAAGGGGATAAGTTGCTTCCTGGTGGAGGGTGGCACGCCGGGCCTGATTGTCGGTAAAGAAGAGCAGAAGATGGGCCAGCATGCGTCGGCAACCAACGAGCTGGTTTTCGCTAACTGTCGCATCCCGAAAGCCGCCCTGATGGGCAAACTGAACGACGGTTTTCGCACGGCGGTTGGGGAGTTGGCCGGTGGCCGGATTGGCATCGGTTCTCTGGGGCTAGGGGTCGGCTTGGCCGCCATGGATTGTGCCACCCGCTATGCGACCGAGCGGGCCCAGTTCGGTCAGAAAATAAGCAATTTTCAGGCGATCCAATGGAAGATCGCCGACCGCTATACCGAGCTGGAGGCTGCCCGCTTACTGCTGATGCAGGCGGCATTCCGCAAAGAACAGGGGAAGTCGTTTGCCAAGGAGGCATCCATGGCCAAGATGTTTGCCACTGAGGCAGCCAATCAGGCCTGTTACGATGCCATGCAGATGCTGGGCGGCTACGGCTACACCAAGGACTTTCCGGTGGAACGATATGCCCGCGATGCCCGGATAACCAGCATTTATGAGGGGACCAACGAGATTCAGCGAGTGATTATCTCCCGTGAAATATTACGTAATTTCAGCGCATAATCATTGCCGCAGATAAGGGGGGAAGTATGAGTGACGGTAAACGCATAACCCTGCAGCAGGCCGCCGAGATCATCAAGGATGGTTCGCGGGTTACATTTTCAGGTTTTACCATCTGGCGGCGTCCCATGGCGATCATCTATGAGTTGATTCGTCAGCAGCGCAAAGGTTTGCATCTCGTCGAGGTGAATGGTGGTTCCCATACCGAGTTCCTGGTTGGAGCCGGCTGTGTCGACATCTGGGAATCCTGCTGGGTCGGCCATGAACTGTACGGTAAGTATGGCGCCAATCTGTCGCGCAAGGTCGGCAACAAGGAAATCATCGTCGAGGATTACAGTCATGCGGAGATGATGTTTCGTTTCGCTGCTGCGGCTGCCGGAGCACCCTACGCCGTGACCCAGACCTCTCTCGGCACGGATATCCATAATCCCGAATATGACATGCTGGGCAAGGCTGGGCTGCGTGATGGTAAGCGTATCGCCGCACATAAGTACGTATTTACCGAAGACCCGTTCTATGGGGCCGGCGCCCAGGTTCTGGTGCCAGCGGCCAAGGTGGACATCGCGGTCATGTGCGTCCAGCAGGTGGGGGAAGAGGGGACAGTTCGCGTCAACGGCCAGTACTACTCTGACCCGGAAGTGGCTCGGGCAGCTGATATTACCATTGTCATGGCCGAAGAGATTGTGCCGGAAGAGTATCTGCGCCGTAATGCCGATCAGAACACCATTGTAAGCTTTGAGGTAAACCATATCCTCGAATGCCCCTTCGGTGCCCATCCCACCGGCATGTTTGGCCGCTATGACGTGGATGGTGGTTTCCTGAAGGATTTTTATGGCCGGACCCGGACCCAGGAAGGATTCGATGACTTCGCTAAAGAGTGGATTCACGGGCATGATCAGATGAGCTATCTAGAGAAGCTGGGCTGGCCACGAATGATGGGGCTGAAGGCCAATACTGCCCTGAATTACAGCCCGCGCAATAAAAAGGGAGGGAATTAACATGAGCGATTATGCACTGCCGGAAGAGTATGGTCTGGCTGATCTTCTTTGTTGCGCGGCGTCGCGCGAAGTGCAGGATCACGAAGTCGTCTTTGCTGGTACCGGTCTCCCCATGGTGGCAATCATGCTGGCCCAGAAGACCCATGCGCCGAACCTGAAGCTGATCTTTGAAGCCGGCACCCTGGATGGCCGTCCGCCAGAGATTCCGACCTCGGTTGGTGATGCGCGCTGTGAAATGGGGGCTTCCCGGGCGTCCGGACTCTACGATGCCTTCTGTATTGCCCAACGAGGGTATGTGGATCTGGGATTTCTGGGTGGGGCCGAGGTTGATATCTACGGGAACGTCAACACCACCGTCATCGGCGACTACCTGAATCCTGAGTTGCGTCTGACCGGCAGCGGCGGCAATCCGGACATCAATTCCTTTGCCAAACGGACGGTTTTTATTATGGTGCATGAGAAGCGTCGTTTTGTGGAAAACGTCAGCTACATTACCAGCCCGGGCTGGCGGGTCAAGCAGTGGCCAGGCGGCGAATTCGTCCCGCGTAAATCGTTGTATGGCGCAGCCTACCGCGGCGGTCCATCCGCAGTGATCAGTACCGCCGGTGTCTTTCGGTTTGATGCGGAAAACGGCTGCATGTATCTTGATACCTGTCATGCTGGCAAAACACCTAGCGAAATCAGGGAGATGTGCCAGTTTGACCTGGATATTTCCCGGGTTAACGGTGAAACCGTACCGCCTACGCGGGCAGAATTGCAGCTGATCCACGAAGTGCTTGACCCGGACGAGATATTTATTCCAAAAACAAAAAAGGGGTAACTTGCCGCAGCTGAATACCATGGAGGATTTTCACCGGTCGATCGACTCCCGGTTGTTGAAATTGGATGCTCACAGAGCTAAACTTACTGTTACCATTCAGGACATATATTCATTCCAGATCAATCCGGAAAAACAGATCGCCGCCAGTCGCTTGCTGACTGACCTTGGACTCTATTTCCCACTGTTTGCTTATTGCATAGCGGGCTCGCAGTTGCTGACTTTCGTCGAAGAGTGACCGGCCATAGCTGACATAGAGTTTGGGGGTCAAATATTTGCCGAGTTGCAGCATGGATTGTGAGATGGCCTTGCTGTCAGTCTTGCTCTGAGGATTGGCACGCAGTGACGATTCAATGGGTTTATAGCCAACATTAGGTTCTTTTCCTGAAGAAATCTTTATCGTATCAAGGCCTACCAGTTTTTTCAGCTGGCCTTGGAGATCCGTTGTCTGGTTTGACGAGCCCAGCAGAGAGGCGGCTTGCATCAAGAGGGCGGTCTGCTGGCCGCTTTCCCCCATTTTTTGGCCGAGAACGAGGTATGACAGAATGTCGGTATCGGGGAGCGTTGGTTCGGAATAGAGTTTGATCAGTGGTGCATCCGGAGTGCCGGTAACAGTTACCCCTGCCTTAACCTCAACTATTTCACGCAAGGCCAGAATATCGAGGGTCGGGCGATCGACCGGACCGCCAGAGAAGATGGCCCGGCCGCGCTTGATATTCAGATTGACCCCGTAGATGCGGTAGTTACCCTTGGCCACCCTGATCTCACCCCGCCCGGTAAAGGCTGCTGGAGCTGTTTGCTGCAGGTTGATGCTCCCTACCAGGCGAGCATCAAGGCCCTCATTCTTGACCACTACCTGGTCGCCAAGCAGAATGCTGAGTTGCAGGTCGAGCTGCGGGCCACGAGTTTTGGCAGCAGGCAATTTTTTGTTCAGCACGACAATGTCACTGCTCGGCATGATCACCCTTACGGCTGCCTGGCTGTTCAAACGCAACTCCGGAACATTAATCTGGCCGCGGGCGGATACTCTGTTCAAGTCTCCGGTAAAGGTTAGATCAGGGTCGACTACTAGCTGCAGCTCAGGCAGGTGGATGGCCTGAAAGCGCTTGCCATGCAAGGTTCCGTGGTAACCTGCCAGCTTTTTGCCGGCAAACGAGAACTCTGCCGTCCCCTCCATCATTCCGGTACCGGACGTCAGCTGAAATGACTCCACCTGCAGCTGAGTTCCGTCAAGGCGAGCGGCGAGCCGAAGATCCTCAAGCCAAATGCCGGCTGCCGGGAGGTAGGCACCAGCCCGGGATAGCTCCATGGTGCCATAAACCGCTGGCTTCTGCCAGGTGCCAGCGGCAGTGAGATTTACTTCGAGCAAGCCCTTGGTTTCTTGGAGCAGTCCGGGGAAGATGGAGGTCAGAATCCCCTGTTCCTGAAATTTGCCTTGAAACTTGCCTTTAACCGGGCCGGCTGGGTCGGGTAGGGCACCGAGGCGCGCCTTGAGCGGCAATTTGAAACTCCCTTTGGCCTCGCCAAATCTCGCCAGCTGCAGTGCCAGGTCACCGCTCAGCGAGTCGCCCCGCCAGGTCCAGGTCAGTCCAGCAGTTTTTACTGCCGCCTTCAGCTGCTGGCCGTTGTGATCCCATTGCAGCTCGCCGCCGGCCAGACCAATGGTCCCGCTCAACTCAAATCGCTGCGCCGGCAATAATGACCCGGTGAGCTGGCCGGAAAGCCGTCCCGGCAAATCGAGATTCTGGGGCAGCCAGCGTTTAACTAGCGTTGCGTCGATGCCACTCCATGAGGCTTGCAGCTCCCCTTGCGTCGGCAAGGCAAGGATGGCTGGTTCAGCTGAAATGAAACGGCCGGCGAATGAAGTGCCTCCACCGCTGCTTAACTCGAGTGTTGCCTTTGTCCCGCTTTGACCGGCGTCCAGATTGAGATGTGCTTTGTTGAGGCCGATGGTGCGGTTGGCACGGGTTATCGTGCCTGCGCCAATGGCATTACCTCTAACTATCAGCTGGTTAGTATCAAATAGTTCAAGTGTAACTTCACCTGAACTCTGCCCCGTTAGGCGGGTAGCCAGCAGCCATTGTTCGATCCGGGCCAGATTGAGTTCATGCCAGCCAGCTTGAGCCGCTACTTTAAATGGTTTTAACTGTAACTTTGCGGCTAGTTCGGCATGTTCACCTGGCAAACCGGTCACGGCTAGCGGCGAGATGGTGGCGGCCTGTGCGGAGATAGCCAGTCTGGCCGGCGCGGTAAGCCGCCAGGGACCGACCAGATCGTGCCCTGAAAGCTCGGTCAACTCTCCCTGCCATTGTCCTGCGACATAGCCGCCATTGACCTGTCCGCTGATCGTAGCACCAGCCGAGCCGAGTGCTATGGTCAGCCGGTGCTGCGCCAGCAAGCCCTCAGCCTGCAGCGAGGCATTGTCTACCTTCATCCCCTGAAACTGTAAACCATGCAGCTCAGCTTTACCTTGCAATGAACGATCTGCGCCAGCAATCAGTCCGGCGTTCAGGGTGGCAGAAGTGATCTGTAGCCCATCTGCCACCAGATTGCTGCCTTGGCCGCTAAGCTGGCCACTGGCAATGCCTGCGGCATAACATCCCCAGCCCTTGAGGGCAAGTTTCCCCCTGGTCTGGGGGATGAGCCCGGAGAGGTCGCTGATGTTGGCGGTCAGGTCCAGCCGTTGACTGAGTCGGCCTGCCGCCTGAAGATCAAAACCGTTACCGGTCAACAGCAGTCGGTCGACTTGGAGATCATCATTTTTCAGCTGCGCCGCGATCTCGCCACGCAGCACTTTCCCGCGCAGGCGGCTTTCCCGCAAGCGTCCGTACGCTTTGGCCTGGTTCAGGCTGCCACCGGCCCAGGTGGCAGAGCCTTGCAGGTCAAAGTTTACGGTTCCGTTCCATGCTGGATCAAGATGGGCCGGATTAAGTCCGTGCCCATGCAGTGAGCTTTGCACGGTCACCACGTCTTGCCAGTCGACCCTGATGGTGCCGTCAGCCGTGCCGCCGAGGAGTGCTGCATTCACCCTGGTTAACTCAATGCCGTTCTTGTCACCTCTAAAATCGCCATTAATTCGGCCGGTACGCCAACCTGCGCCGCTAGTGGCGAGGTTCAGTTTACCGGCATACTGTCTGGTATCACCGTTTAGTGCCACTGTTCCGGAAAGTGCCGTCTCTTGCCCCAATTCCTTCGTCAGATCAAGCATATTAAGCTGTAATTGCAGCCGGCTTTCGCCGCTCAGCGCAATGTTTCCTTCGGCTTTGAGGGAGCCGTTTCGCCCATGTTCAGTCAGCGTCACCCCGTGCAGATTCAGGGAATTTCGGCTTAGCCCCATGATGCCATTCAGGGTGTAGCGCATGCTTTTTCCGGTCATGGCAGTCGCGTTCACTTCACCAGCAAGCTGTTCTGCTGCCAGCCCTGGTTTAAAAAGGGTCTGCAGCTTGAAGCGATTGCAGCCGGCGACTGGTTGTTGCGGCGTGAAACTCAGGTCGGAATCCAACGCCGGGCTACCGAACCCGGCAGTTATGGCGCCGGTCAGCTGGCCACCAGACGCTATTAGGGAGAGATTAGTAATAATGAGCCGTGCGTCGTGCCAGCCCATAGTGGCAGTGAAATTGGGCAGCATAACCGGCAGTTGCTTCCGGTCTTGATAGGAGACATCGGTAATGCTGAGGTGATTGATCCTGGCGGCGAAGAAGGTTGGCAGGCCGGTGACCCGAGGCCAGATAAATTCAGGTTCTGCAGCGCGGGGTAATGAATGGTCACGTAACCTTACCCCGTGCAAGGTAAGTTCCTTGATTGCCAAGGTGCCAAAGGGGAGCAGCAGGGGATTACCGCGCAGGCGCAGGTCTGCGACCGCCAATTCCCCTGCGGGCCAACGTGCCGTTAACTCTTTAATCTGGACGGCAGAGGCGAGGCCGCCACTGACGGTTTTGGCGCTCACTTGCACGGCACTGTTTTGCGATACAGCCCGAAGAAGCCACCTGACACCAGCTGGGGTCTGCAAAAGCCATCCCAGGCCCAGGGTCACGCCCAGGCAGGTAATGATCAGGAGCGCTAAAGCGCCATAGAGCAGGCGGCGTTTCACAGTTGAAAACCGATGGTGAAATGGATTCGGTTAGAGGGATTGGTTACGCCGAGTTGCCGGGCCAGGCTCAGATTGACCGCCCCGATTGGGGTGTGGTAATGCAGACCGATGCCTGCCCCCTGGTAAATCTGGTAATCCGCAAATGAATCAAAGGCGTTGCCGGCGTCATAGAACAGGGATATCCCCCACCGGTCAAAGAGTGCCCGCTCCAGTTCGATCCCCCCCTGCAGCAGGTTTTTCCCGCCAATCACTTCACCGCTGGAGCCTCTTGGGCCAAGCGATTTATAGGCATAGCCCCGGACACTGTTGTCGCCGCCGGCAAAGAACCGGAGCGAGGTCGGCAGGTCACTGAAAGGGTCATCAAGGATGCTGGTCGCCCCCTTGGCCCTGGCCTGAATGGAGAACCGGCCGGGGAGCGCCGTGATCCCGCTCCCTTCAGCGATGCATTGCAGGAAACCGACATCTGAACCGACCAGCCGATGGGTGCCGCGCACTTCCAGTGCATAATGATATCCCTGCGTGGGGCGGATCAAATCATCTAAGTTCCGCTGCGAAAATCTGAGTCCTGGGAGCAGCAGGTAGGCGGTGGATTCCTGCTGCCCGACACTGTAGAGTTCTTGCTGTAGCCGGATAAAAGCGGTTCCTACCCGTTTGTCACCAAAGCCGACGGTGCGGTCCAGTTCCAGTGCCATCAGTTTGCTCAGGATGTCGTTGACATTCTCCCGCTGCAGATTGAGCTGGAGCGTTGTGGCCGTATCAATGCTCTGTTTGCTCGGGATGCTGTAGGCAATGCCGAGACCCTGAAAATGTTCGGCAACGGTAAGGTCAGCGTTGAGCATGTTCCCGGGATAGAACAGGCTCAAGTCTTTGTAGGCAACTGATCCGCGGAAGCCGGTGTCTGTCCCATAGCCGATCCCGGGGCGGATCGTGCGGCGTGGCAATGGCACCACCTTGACGAGCACCGGCACCCTAAATCCAGTGGCTGCTTCCTTGTTTGGTATGACGCTACTGTCCTTAAAGTAAGAACTACCGGCCAGATTCAGCTGCGTTTCACCCAATGCTTTGTAAGAAAAGGTCTCTCCCGCCGAAAACGAAATGTAACGTTTGAGTAAATCTGCGGGCAGATAGGTTGTCCCCTCGACTGTCGCCTCGCCGAACAGGTAGCGTGGGCCGCTTGCCATAACCAGATGAATCCTGGCCGATGATGTAACCGGATCAACCTGAATCTCATGCCTGGAATAATATGCATCCAGATACCCCAGTTCTCGGGCCGTACTGAGCAGGCCATTCTTGGCGTCTTCATAATGTTCATGGACCAGAACATCGCCCGGAAGGAGCGGAAAGGTGGCGACCTTGTCCTTGAGCAGATCTTCATCAGTTCCCGCACCCTGTAACTGTACCTCGACAGCGGCCAGGCGGGTGTGCTTGCCGGCGGAGATCATGACCTGCAGGAGATAGCCATCCTGCTCGTTCCCCTGCAATGCCGTGCTGACCTGAGATTCATAATAGCCGAATGGCTCAACTGCACTCTGCACTTTTGTTTCTACTTGACGAATAAAACGATCAAGCCAAGGCTTGTCAACGGCGCCGTCCTTGATCAAACCCGGGGGGAGGGCTAGAGCGGCCTCCACGTTTTTCAATGGTGCCCCCTTGATTCCCTCAACGCGCACTTTCAATGGTTCAGCCCCGAGAACTGATCCTGCACAGGCGATGATCAGAATCATCATCAAGGAGACCCTGATGACAGTCCGAAACGGATAGGAAATTGGAAATGAATGGATTGCCACCAACGTATGGACCCTCAAATATCCGTTTTATACATGGCACTAAAGCTGACACGTCCCGCCGATATGTGCATGGCGGGACGTGTCAAATGTTATCAGTTAACAGTATATATGAGTTTCAGCGATTATCATTAGCCCATACAGTCATCTAGTAGTTATAATCTGGAGTTCGCGCTGTTTTTTTAGAGGCAGGTCGACTCATATTTAATCGAGAGCGCAGCGGTATTCCTGGTTTTATTTCGCGATCGACTGTAAACCCGCTAAACATGGGCTCTCACAGGGAAGGACTCCTGAGAGGCCCTAGAATCTATTTTTGGGCTCTGGGTAATATCTGAACCAGGGTGACACAAACAGCTTATTATCTGTAGCGTCCCATAAGATATACAAGGGAAGTTATGATTATTAATTTCTGATAAAAATGGAGTAGGAAGGCTTAAGGGAGAAAGAAAGGTAACCGATATATAAGAGCATGGACAATACCGCAATTTACATGGCTGGCCCCATTCTTTCAGCAATCAGCATGTACTTCATGTACCGACGCAAAAACGTTAAGAAATGGATGAATGAGCGCCGAATTGATGAGAAGAGCAACGAACAAATGATCTTTAAATTAATAGTTTTAGTAGTTATTCTTAATTTTTTTGTTTGGGGAGCAATCTGGGAAAAGTCTAAATCCAGAAAAGTTGGTTTTAAAGGGAATTTAGAAAACATATGGAGCCCTTTTTCAAAAACTTAAAATCTTTTCAGGAAAGTTAAAAGCGTTTTATAAGCGGGGTGAATCAAATGCAAAACAATCATGAAGAAAAAAAAAGAAAAGAGGTTGTTGAGCAGGGGAAGAATCATTGCAAAAGACAGGTGGATAAGATTGACAGAGCAACGTACTAATACTGTTCAAAAGTCAAAGGACTGTTGTTGACTGTCGTAAGGTGAAGAAAATTGGTAAATATGAACTAAGGAGAGCGACGGTGCCGAGTTTAGATTTAAGACCTTTCATTATAATAATTAATATTATATCTTTATCATTAATGTTAAAAATTGAAATCAAATATCATGCCAAGGCGGTAAGTAGCTGTATTTATTAGCCTATTAAACAATCAAATAGTGTGCCAAAAGAATATTAAGATATTTCTCTAATGAAATTGACTGACCCACTTTTTGATAAAAGACCACAAACATTGAATTTAAAGCAAGTGAAGGCAAGCACCCGACAGTGTATAAGTCTAAAAATGTTCTTCAGCTTTTTTCCAGAGGCAATCAGAAGGTGTTGATAAGTAAGCACGGGAAGGAACCGG
>JANOEC010000049.1:0-45183 GCA_031412995.1 Geobacteraceae bacterium | reverse complement strand
CCGGGGAGGCAACAATCTGGCGATGATGCTCTCTTTCATTTCTGCTGCATATTTCTTGGCCATCGTCGCTCTCTTTCCTTGCCCCGCAAGTTAACACTTTTCTCTCACAGAGAGGCGACAACTATCCTGACACAGGGGGATGGTGAAGAGCGAGTTGATGCCGGCCTTTTCGATCTGCTCGCTGCCGTCGATCTTGCGCCAGGTATAGAAAAACTCGTAGGGCGCAAACAGGGAGCCCATTTTATTGTTCACCCCGTCACTGATCACGCACAGGGCGTTGTATTTCAGCAGTTCGGGGATGTCGCGACGGTAGCGCACCGTCAGCTGGACGTGGGCGTCATGGATGGTCGCCTCTTCGCGAATGGCGCTCTTGAATTCGAATACCACCAGCGGCAGGCCATTGATGTAGAGAATTCCGTCCGGGATGCGCTTCTCGAAGCCGGTGATTTCCAGCTGGTTGACAATCTTGTAGCGGTTTTGGTCGGCTGGAGAATAGTCAATCAGGTGGATGAACAGGTCTTTCTGGTTACGGTCTTCCCGCTTCAAGAGAAAGCCGTCCGAAACCAGCTTCATGATGGCCTTGTTGCTCCCGTACAGGTCGGAAGCAGGCAGCACTTCGAGCTTGCGGATGATCAAGTCGATTTCAGCCGGTGTAATCCCTTCGTCAGCGTAGCGCTCACTCAGAAACGCCCGCAGATCGCCCTTGATCAGGACCTCGCCAGGATCGCGCCGGATCGTTTCGCCCAGCACGTGCGGATAGCCTTCCTCGCCTAGGAGTTCAATGATCGCGTACTCAAGTTTTGCTTCGTTGAATTTCGCCATCGTTTTACGCCTCGCTGGTGAAACCTTCAGCCGTGCCGACAGCCCGTTGCACATGAGTATAAAGGCCGGCAACTTTGTTAAGCAACTCATGGCGATCAAGAGTATTCGTGGGCATGTCAAGCGGCTCGTAGCGGAGGCGCACAGCATACACATTCAACATCAAAAGGCTCTTAAACAGATTAATATCACAACCAAGTTCACGAAGATTCAGGAGCAACGCATGGATATCGTGAATAAATCCGTAACTGCCACCGGCAGCGACAATCCAGGCTTTGAGTGATTTTTCAACCGCCTGCTGAGCATGAAAACCAAAAATCTCATCATCCGCAGACTCAGGGGATAGCAATGAATTCATGGCCTTGATATCCTTGGACGCCATCACCAACATCAGTCTTGCCTGATCAATTGCGTTCATAGAGCAACCTGCCATCCTTGATCGCATGGGCTATGACGTGATTCGTCACCCCCTGCCACTGTTCAATCTCCTCCGGGGAGTAGACCAGAAAATCCAGCGGGATGTTGTAATCGAAACAGACTTCCCAAAGCTTCACCATCTCGGCCTCTCTGGATCTGCCGGAATTGAACGGCCCATCCTCCACAACCAGAAAATCCAGATCCGAATCCGGTCGCGCCGTACCCTTTGCATGTGAGCCAAACAGGATAACCTTGCGGGGATTCACACCACGCACAATGGTTTCTGTCATTTCCTTGAGTAGTTCGTCTGTTACCTGGAGCATAACTGTCTCCTTGTCTAATGGTAGGGTGGGCAGAGTTTATTACCCACCGGTTATTATGCCGATGCCAAGCGTGCTGCTGTTAGCTGCATCGCCAGGAAGTGAGTCCAGCTCAAATATTGTACCAGTGATACAACAATCTGCTCGTCAGGGAATACCTCGGTGAACTGGACCATTCGCCGTACATTTTTCTCTCAAATCCATTTCCGAATTCCATCTCCAATTGTCGTGACACTGATACGACAATCTGCTCACCATAGGCAACCCGGTCACCACCCAGAACTTCAGTGCTGAGACGTCTCCCCATTCGCCAGTAAAGCAGCGTCTGCTCGGCGTTGGCAACAGTGGCCACCCGCTGACGGGCTGAGTGGATCAGTTCGCGCAGTTCGGCAAGCAGGCCGGTAATAGGCTGTTGTCGAAGCGATTTGTGAAGTGATCATGGTCAACACCAGATCAGTATCGGCATTGACCGGAATAATAACGTAAAAATGAGGGGGGCCTTCTGGGCGATGGTGCTTATCTTTGAAATAGCAAACGCAGGGAGCCGTTATGGTGTTTATCTGGATTGACGGCGGGATGGCGAGTTTCACGGTCAGTGAAAAATACCGGTAACCATTTTTCGGGATTCTTCCAAATGTTCCGTTGATACGCCAAAACAGTTGTCTTCAATCACTGAAAGAAGTTCTTCAGGTTCGATGCGTACTCGACGGATGGTTTTGCCACGGAATAAATGCTCATGCTGTGCCCATTCCGGGTACTTGTGGGTGTAGGTAGTGAGCTGGGCGCCGGTTTTTTTGCCAAACTTTTCAATGACTAAATCAAGTGCCTCTTTATCAGTATCAGAAAGGTGGTCATACTGCAGGTGCGCAACCGGATTTGCTACATACTTGCCCTCGTCCACCGCGATCAGCCTTGCGATGTACTTGTATTCTTTGGCCAGCATTTCCTTGTCCAGGGAAAGCACATCCTTTACCGTTGTGCCAACCGGCCCACGCTCCATTGCATAGTAATCATCGTTGGTTACCGTGCGACCGTAATGCAACAGGTGATATTTGTCGGCAAGGTAGATCAGCTTGATCAGCTTGATTTTACCCGCACTTTTCACTTTGCTGAGGATGTAATGAAGAGCTTCGACAATGGTTGCGGCTTCAATCATGGCTTCCTCTTTACCGTCTGTAGCGACATGTCAGCCGTTGGCATTCCTTATCTGCGTAAAAATCGCCGTTAGTACATTATACATAATAACGAGATTATTTAAGAACACTCGGGAACTTTAATCATAATAGTCTGAGTGTGGCGTAGAGTGTTTCCAATCCTGTATGCAAAGAATCATCTATTAGTAATAAGGCTTCACGGAATAAACCGTGAAGCCTTGATTTTACTAAATATTATTGCTCTAATGGTGCCCGAAGCCGGAGTCGAACCGGCACAGCCTTGCGGCCGAGGGATTTTAAGTCCCTTGTGTCTACCAATTCCACCATTCGGGCAGACCTGCCCTCGACTCTACTGACAGTTTACCCGCTCGCGCAGTTCTTTGCCGGTCTTGAAGAAAGGTATCTTTTTGGCCGGAATTCTTACCAGCATGCCGCTCTTCGGGTTGCGCGCTTCACGCGGTTCCCTTGCGCGCACCGTAAAACTGCCGAAACCGCGAATTTCAACCTTGTCACCATCAAGCAGAGCATCTGCCATGGCATCAAACACGATACCGATGATCTGTTCCGAGTCTTTGCGACTCAAAATGCCATTTGCTTCGGATAATTTTTCAATCAGCTCGCTCTTCGTCATTATCTATTCCTCATAACTAAAGTTTGCTTAACCTATTCGTTATTCTTCGCCTGTGACAGCAACTCGCCCAAATTTGAGGTTGCCTGCTTCTGCGAGCCCATGAAATTGGCCAGCTCAGCTTTATCAAGTGCATCCTGCAACGACTTGATCGACAAGCCGATTTTGCGGTCGACGGTATCGATGCTCAGCACAACGGCATCCAATTCATCACCCGGCTTGGCAAAGTCTTTGGTTGTTGCCATTTTTTCGTGGGACAGTTCGGAAATATGGATCAAGCCTTCAATCCCTTCTTCGATCTCCAGGAAAATGCCGAAATCCGTTACGGATGAGACCTTGCCGCGAATTTTAGTGCCGATCGGGAAGGTTTTCGGAATTTCGCTCCAAGGATCAGGCAGCAACTGCTTGATACCCAGCGAAACCCGCTCGTTTTGCGGATCGATATTCAACACAACTGCCTGCACCATCTGGCCTTTGCTGAAGATTTCACCCGGATGCTTGATCCGCTTGGTCCAGGAAATGTCCGACACATGCACCAGACCATCAATGCCGTCCTCGATACCGATGAATACCCCGAAGTCAGTGATGTTCTTGATCTGCCCTTCGATCTTGGTGCCGACCGGATATCGCTCGCCGATAATCGTCCAGGGGTTTTCCTGCACTTGCTTCAGGCCGAGAGAAATGCGGCGGTTGGTGGTGTCAACGCCAAGAACGATGGCATCCACATCATCGCCAACTTTGACGATTTCGGACGGATGACGGACGCGGCGGGTCCAGGACATTTCCGAGACATGCACCAGACCTTCAACCCCGTCTTCCAGCGCGATGAATGCGCCATACTCAACCAGGCTGACCACCTTACCGCTCAGCCGCAGGCCGATCTGGTAAGTTTGGGGCACGGTCAACCAAGGATCCGGCTGACACTGCTTGAGTCCCAGGGAGATTTTTTCTTTTTCTGGATCATATTTAAGGACTTTTACCTGCAGAGCCTCCCCAACCTTGACCGCATCGGAAGGGTGAGCCAGACGCCCCCAGGACATATCAGTTACGTGCAGCAGACCGTCAACGCCGCCCAGGTCCACGAATGCACCATACTCGGTGATGTTTTTAACCACACCTTCAAGGATTGCGCCTTCAGCCAATTTGGCCAAGGTGACATCCTTAACTTTAAAACGCTCTTCTTCAAGAATGACCCGGCGGGACAGAACAATATTGCCACGCTTGCGATTCAGCTTCAGAATCCGGAACTGGTAGGTCTGGCCAAGGTACCGATCAAGGTTGCCACCGGGGCGGAGATCGATCTGTGATGCCGGTAAAAACGCCTGCAGGCCGATATCAACGGTTAAACCGCCTTTTACCTTGCCAACAACTTTACCCTCAATGGTACCTCCCTCACCACCGGCTTCCATAACCTTTTCCCAGGCGACGTGCGACTCGGCCCGCTTGCGCGACAACCGGATCGTACCATTGACGCTTTCGCCACGCTGATAGAGAACGAAAACCTCGTCGCCATCCTTAACGGTCAGCTGACCTTCCTCGTCAGTAAACTCATCAACCGGGACGGCACCTTCCGATTTGAAACCGACATCCACAAATACAAAGTCTGGGGTGATACGGGCAACTACCCCTTTGACGATTTCACCTTCCGAGAACTGCTGTTGACGGATACTATCCTGAAACAGTTCGGCAAATTCGCCGCTTGAGTCATGCTCCTCCTCGTCTATATCGTGAAATCGTCTGATGATCTGGTCTTTTTTCATTAAATATCTACCCCCACTATATTCTTGCCCCTCACGGCGGCTAGATAAACTAGCACACTTCCTGAATTTTTCAATAACTTATTTATAAGAATCCAAAGACGCGATCCGTTCCAGCACTTCATCGATCAGCCATTTCGGCGTCGAAGCCCCGGCAGTCACCCCTACTTTGCCCACGCCGATAAACCAGTCGGCATCAATCTCGTCAGCGGTTTCGATATGATGGGTCCGGTTTTGCAGTTCGGCACAAACCTCAGCCAACCGCTTGGTATTGGCACTATTGTAGCCACCGATGACGATCATGCAGTCAACCTGCTGCGCCAGTTCAACCGCTTCTGACTGCCGCACGGCCGTGGCGTCGCAAATCGTATGAAAAACCCGCAGCTCCCCCGCCTTTTTGAGACATTCAAGCACGACACTCTGCAGGTTTTCAAACGATTGCGTTGTTTGCGCCACCACCCCGATCTTCGCCATCTTGGGCAATTTCGCCGCCTCGTCACCGGAGCCGACGACATAGACCTTGCCCTTGGCATAGGAAACGATGCCTTCTACTTCCGGATGATCGGCATCACCAACGACCACCACATTGTAACCGGCTGACGACAGGTTTTGCACATGGTCCTGGGCCTTTTTGACAAAGGGGCAGGTGGCATCAACGATATCCAGCTCTTTTTCCACTGCCTGTTCAATCTCTGCAGCAGTCACGCCGTGGGAACGAATAATAATCGTCCCTTCGTCCAGGGTATGCAGATCCTTCAGGACCTTCACCCCCATTGCTTCAAGTTTCTGGACAACCTGTGGCGAATGAATAATCGGACCGAGGGTGAAGGTCTGCCCACCCTTATCAGCCGCTTCAAAGGCCATCTGCGTCGCCCGCTTTACTCCGAAACAAAAACCTGCCTGTTTGGCAAGAATCACTTCCATGACATACCTCGTATCAATCTGTCACCGCGGCAACGCGCCGCGCGGCAACTATCCGCATCATCTCGTCCAATACCTGATCAATGGAGCGGCCGGTCGAATCGATATCGATCGCATCGGCCGCCCGACAGAGCGGGGCATGTTCACGCGTCCGATCCTGCTCATCACGCTGGGCAACTTCGGCAATGGTCTGCTCCAGAACAACCGGCTCTCCCTTTTGCCGCAGCTCTTCAAAGCGCCGCCGCCCCCGCTCTGCCACACTGGCCGTCAGGTAGAACTTGATTTCCGCCTCGGGAAACACCACGGTGCCGATGTCCCGCCCCTCAAGCACCACCCCGCCATTTTTCCCCAAGGCCCGCTGCCGCACCAGCAGCAGGTCACGCACCACCTTGCGGGAAGCCAGCTGCGAGGTCAACAGGCTGATTTCCGGCGTCCGGATCGCCACCGATACATCCTCGCCATTCACCAGCACCTGGTACCCGTCAGCCGTACGCTGCAACGCGATCTCCGCCGCGCTACAAACCTGCTGCACGGCTGCGTCATCATCAACCAGCACCCCTGCCCTGGCCACCAGCAGTGCCAGTGCCCGGTACATGGCACCGGTATCGATATGCAGGTACCCGAGCCGTTTGGCCAGCAGGGCAGTTACCGAACTCTTTCCGGCACCGGATGGGCCATCAATGGCGACTATCAGTTCACGACTCACCGGCAGGCCACCTGTTCCAGTAACGGGATAAAGGTCGGGAACGAAGTAGCGATGCAAGCCGTATCATTGACCGCGATCGGGCCGCCAGCCACCAGGCCGGCCACCAGCATGGCCATGGCAATCCGGTGATCTCCCTTGCTGTCCGCCTGACAACCATTAATTTGGCCGCCACCCTGGACAATCATCCCGTCCTCAGTCTCCTCAACCGCGACTCCGGCCAGCCGCAGGTTGGCCGCCATGGCGGCAATCCGGTCGCTTTCTTTCACCCGCAACTCATGGGCATCGCGGATAACCGTTTCACCGGCGGCACAGGCTGCTGCCACTGAAATGACCGGAAATTCATCGATCGCCCGGGGCACTACATCGCCGCCAATTTCGATCCCTTTGAGCGTGGATGCCCGCACCAGCAGGTCCGCCACCGGTTCCCCGGAGACCATGCGCTGGTCAAGCAGCTGAATGTCGCCACCCATGGCCTGCAGAATATCGATAATGCCGGTACGGGTTGGATTAACCCCAACATTACGAATCAATAGCTCCGATCCGGGTACGATCAGGCCGGCCACCAGAAAAAATGCGGCCGAAGAGATGTCGCCCGGCACCACGATTTCACCACCGGTCAGCTCCCGTCCCCCCCGGATGGTCACCCCACCGGGAATCACTTGCAGGTCAGCGCCGAAATGAGCAAACATCCGCTCCGAGTGATCCCGCGAGACATGCGGCTCCGTCACTGTGGTTTCGCCATCGGCGTAAAGCCCGGCCAACAGCAGGGCTGATTTCACCTGGGCACTGGCAATGGGCGACTCATAGTGCATGCCGGTCAACTGCCGACCTAGAATAGCCAACGGTGCCTTTTCGCCGCCGTCCCGGCCATGGATGATCGCCCCCATCTTGGCCAACGGCCCCACCACCCGCTTCATCGGGCGACGACGCAGATACTGGTCACCGGTCAATACGGAAAAAAATGACTGGGCCGCCAACAGCCCGGTCAGCAAACGGATTGAAGTACCCGAATTGCCGCAATCCACCACGTCGGTCGGCTCTTTCAGTCCGCGCAGACCCTGGCCGCTGATCCGCACGGTCTCACCGTCATCGCTGATTGGTACCCCCATCAGCTGGAAGGCATGCAGGGTTGCCATATTATCCTCACCCCGCAGCAGACCGCGCACCACCGTCTCGCCATTGGCCAAAGAGCCGAGAATAAGTGACCGATGCGAGATGGACTTGTCGCCAGGCACGGTAATTTCACCGGCCAGACGTTTCGCCGGAGTAACAGTGTAGTTTTGCATGGGGTAGCTCCCTTTATCCATGATAACGGCAATTGAATAATACGGAGACACAGAGGGAACGGAGAATTCAAAGTCTATATTTTAGATGTACTCAGCAGTGTCCGGTTAAGTTTTTGTAATTGCCTTAAATGTCCCCCCGCCCCTTGCGGGAGGGGGTTAGGGGGTGGGGGAGCTTGCCACATTTAACTCCGGTGCCTACTTCACCCACCCCTCAATCCCCTCCCGTCAAGGGAGGGGAGGCTAAAAGCAATTACCAAACCGGACACGGCTGAGATTTACTCCGTGATCTCTGTGTCCTCAGTGTTTCAAATGAATTTGGACTTACAATATCCCGTCCCTCAACTCCTTGGAACGGGCAAAAAATTCTTCCATGGCCGGACCATCCCCGGCAGAGATCATCCCGCGCAGCCGGGCCAGATGTTCACTGAAGTGGTCCATCATCTCCAGCATGGCAGTACGGTTTTGCAGCGCAATGTCGCGCCACATCACCGGGTCGGATGAGGCAATACGGGTAAAATCGCGAAAGCCCCCAGCCGAATACTTAATGATCGACTCGTCGCAGCGGTCATAGGCGCCAACCGCATTGACCAGACTGTAGGCCACCATGTGCGGCAAGTGGGAGATGGCAGCGACCACCTTGTCATGCTTGACCGGATCCATCAGTACCACTTCGCTGCCGGCCAGCTCCCACATCCTGAACACCTTGGCCAGCGCCTGCGGGTCAGTTGCCTTCGATGGCGTAATGATGCAGCGCCGTCCCTGGTAGAGCTCGGCAAAAGATGCCTCGACCCCGGAGTGTTCCGTGCCGGCAATCGGATGCCCACCAACAAACCAGGTACCAGCCGGCATCAGCGGCTCACAAGCACTAACAATCTCCTCCTTGGCACTACCACCATCGGTCACAATGCACCCGGGGGCCAGATGCGGTGCCATCTGTCGTACCAGATCAGCAATGGTGCAAACTGGCGTGGCCAGAAAGACCAGATCAGCCCCGGCAATTCCGTCAGCCAGTTCATGGGTGAACCGGTCAATAACCCCCAGCTCAACGGCCCGCTGCAAATTGGCCAGACCACGACCCACGCCAACGACCTCGCCAACCTCACCCTGCTGGCGCAGAATCCGGGCCAGTGACCCGCCGATCAGCCCAACCCCAACGATACACATCCGTTTAATCAGCGGCACAAAGTGTCTCCTGCAGCACAGAGGCCAAACTCAGGCTGGTTACTCATCTTCATCTTTACCCCACACATCCTTGAAGGTAAGGTGCTTGAGGCTGTTGGTGGCAAGCACTTCCTCCTCAACAGCCTCTGCTTCCCTGCTGGTCAACCCCACACTCGGGCGCACCCCCATAAAATGAGTCACATCCCCGTTGGGCGTCTCAAGCAGCCTGGGCAACGGCGGGCCAGACTTGTATTTACCGTCGATGAACAGTGCCGCTTCGTACTGGCGTGGCCGCTTGACCAGGCGAACCTCGACATCCATGCCATTTTTCAGCGTTTTCTCGATAATTAGATCCTCTACTGCCATATCGGCAGGCATCCCCGCCAGTGCCATACGTTACCCCTTTCGATCCCAGATTTCCGACCTGCCTCAGCGGGCCGCCCGTGGGTAGGAGCCAAGTATCTTGACGAATTGGCAACACCCTTTCAATTCCTCAACGGCTTCAGCCACCAACGCTTCCTTGGTATGCCCGAGCAGATCAAGAAAGAAAATATACTCCCACGCCTTTTTCTTCATCGGCCGCGATTCGATCTTACAGAGGTTGACCCCTCGCTTGGCAAACGGCTCCAGCATCCGGTGCAGAATGCCCGGCTCGTCCTTGACCGCAAACATCAATGACGTTTTATCATCGCCGCTCGGCTCTGTCAGCCTCTTGCCGATCACCAGAAAGCGGGTAACATTGTTCACCTGATCTTCGATCCGCTCCCGCACCACCTTCAAATCGTACATGGTCGCGGCGTACTCGCTGGCCACGGCCGCCGCCGAGTAATCCTCGCTGACGATCTGGGCTGCCAGGGTGGTGGATGCCACATCCACCAGCGGTACGTGCGGCAGGTTCTCTTCCAGCCATTTACGGCACTGGGCCAACGGTTGCGGGTGTGAATAGACCTTCTTCACATCTTCCAGTCGGCCGGTCCGGGAAAGCAGAAAATGGGACACCTCCAGCAATATCTCGGCGTTGATGGTGAGGCTGCTCTCCATGAACATATCCAGGGTATGGGAGATGACCCCCTCGGTGGAGTTTTCCACGGGCACTACCCCATACAGGGCGCGCCCTTTGGCCACTTCTTCAAATACCGCCGGTATCGACTTCTGCGGCACCAGCTCCGCTGCCAGCCCGAACTGCTGCATGGCCGCCAGGTGGGAAAAGGTCGCTTTAGGACCGAGAAACGCCACCTTCATCGGTGCTTCCAGAGAGAGTGACGCCGAAATAATTTCACAGAAAACGCTGCGGATCGCATCGCTGGGGAATGGTCCGGGATTGGCTGCGGTCAGCCGCTCGTAAATCTCCCGTTCCCGGTTCGGCACATGAAAATCGAGCTGCTGGCCGGTTTTAAGCCGACCGACCTCCAGTACCAGCCGCGCCCGTTCATTCAGCAAGCCGAGCAGTCGATCATCAACCGCGTCAATTGCGGTCCGCAACTCGCCAATGGCAACCTTGGTTTTGTCCATCATGGTAGGCCTCGAGGGATTGAAATACAGGCATGTAAACGCGGGTACTCTATAGCAGGGAAGGGAAAAAGTAAAGGTACGAGAGACGAGAAGTTATCCTTTCCCCTCGTTCCTCGCTCCGGCCTATTTCACACAGACACGACGAATTTCGTGGATGTCGGTCACTCCCTGCAGCACCTTGAGAATGCCGTCCTGACGCAGGGTGACCATCCCGTCCGCCATGGCCTGCCGGCGAATCACCTCGGTTTCCATCCTCTTACGAACTGAAGCCTTGATCGGATCAGTGGCCACCAGCAGTTCGTGAATACCAATGCGCCCACGATAGCCGCTATTGTTGCACTTGCCACAGCCAACTGCCCGCCCGACACGAATGGCCTCCGGTTTCAGATCGACCAGGCGGAACTGCTCGGCACCATATTCTTCAATAAGCACTGACAACTGCTCATCCGTCGGGCGGGAAACCTCACGACAATCAGGGCAGAGACTCCGGGCCAGCCGCTGCGCCAGTATACAGAGCAGCGAGTCGGAAAAGCTGAACGGATCGAGCCCCATCTCCAGCAAGCGGGTAATGGTGTCCGGGGCCGTATTGGTATGCAGGGTCGACAACACCAGATGACCGGTCAGTGAGGCTTCGATGGCAATGGAGGAGGTCTCCACGTCCCGCATCTCCCCCACCAGAATCACATCTGGATCCAGGCGGAGAAACGAACGGAGCGCACTGGCAAAGGTCAGGCCGATGCGCTGATTGATCTGCACCTGCCGCAACCCCTTCTGGGTGATCTCCACCGGATCCTCGGCGGTCCAGATCTTCACTTCCGGTCGATTGATCCGCCCGACGGCCGAATGCAGGGTGGTCGTTTTGCCGCTACCGGTGGGACCAACAACCAGAATCAGGCCATAGGGATTATTGATCGCGTCCAGAAAGGCGGTGGCATTGTGCGTCGACAGCCCCAGGTTGTCGAACGGGATCGGTTCACCGGTATTGAGAATCCGGATAACCACATCCTCCAGGCCGCCGGCAGTCGGCATGGTCGCCACCCGCAATTCAATATCCAAGGGGGCGAATTTTTTAAAATTGATCTTGCCATCCTGGGGGCGGCGCCGTTCGGCAATGTCCAGTTCGGACATGATTTTAATCCGCGACGGAATCGCATATTTGTATTTGTAGGGAATCCGCTGATACAGCTTGCACTGGCCATCAACCCGCATCCGGACCATGACGTCCGCCTTGCCGTGATATGGTTCGATATGAATGTCCGATGCCTTGTTCATATGTGCATCGTAAATAATCTTGTTCACCAGCTTGACGATGACACTGTCTTTCTCGGTGACCTTGCGGGTCTCCTCCTCTATGTCCGGCTCCTCCTGTTTCGCCGTGCTGAGAATTTCCCCGATACTGTCCGGGGAGATTTCTATATCAGTCTCCTCTTCAGGGGTCAGTTCATGGACGGGTGCGCTGGTTTTATACAGCTTCTGTTGCGCCAGCAGAATCTCACCCTCCGGGGCAACCACCGGAATCAGCTTGAGCCTGATGCTCGCCTCCAGCTCCCTCAACTCCTGAAATTTCAGTGGATAGGCCATGGCCAGGGTCAGGCTGTTGCCAATCTTCGAGATCGGCACAATCCGCTGCTTCTGGGCATAACTGGCATTGATATGCCGGGCCAGTTCCGGCTCCAGAACCAGCGCTTCGATATGGACAAAGGACAGATCATATTGGCCGGCAATCACCCGCGCCAGCTGGGCTTCATCCACATAGCGCAGCTTGAGGATCGCCTTGGCCAGGGTAATGTCTTCCTTGCGGCTCAGATCCATGGCCGTGATCAACTGCTCGCTTTCAATCAACTTTTCCCGCAGCAGAATGTCGGACAGTCGCTGCCGCTTGCCGGACTGTTCCAGGATATAGACCAGGTCCGATTCTTTGAGAAACCCCAGTTTGCAGAGCAGTTGGCCAACGGTCTGATTGGGAAACACCTTCTGCAACTCCAGTGCTTCCTTGAGCTGCTCTTCGGTCACCATCCGGTTTTCGAGGAGAATTTCCCCCAGCTTTTTAATGGCCATGTGCGTTACCCTTTGCCCCGTTACTCGATTACCGAAATGCCATTATAGCGCGCCAGTTCCCGAACCAGCGGCGACAGCTCACTTGACGTCAACACGACCTGTTTGCCTTTGGTAATCTTCTGACCAAGTGTCACCCCGGTCAATTGAATGGTGTATTGCGACCCTGGCACCAGCTGCAGGGTCTGCATTCCATAGGATTCGCCGGCACCAATCTTTGACAGAATCCGCTCGCTCGCCTTGGGAAAATCGTCCTTCAGGTCAACCACAATCACCTTGTAGCCGCGGGTTTCCAACAAGCGGCTCAAGGTATAACTAATGGGATCGCCAGTAAAAAAATTGACCACATACCGCTCACCCCGATCGGTAAAGGTCCGATCGGTTTTGATATCCAGCTGCACCCCATCCCGGGCCAGACTGAACAGTTGCACGCTGCGGTCGCGACTGACCGGCAGATCAAGTGCCTGCAGCAGGGTATCGGTAACCGAAACAGCATCACGCCGCGCCAGTCGATACACTGTACCACGCTGTTCGCTGACCGGTGGTGTCCCGGCGACCGCATACGGTTCCAGCACCTGAAAACCCTCGTGCCCCAGGTATTCAATCAACGCCGGCGGCGATGGCCGCCCCTGTTCGGTCAGATTAAGCAGGGCCACCTCCTGCTTTAACAGGCTGTCCGGGGAGCGTTCAATCTTGAAATCAGCGACAACCTTGAGCTGCGGGTCATCCCCAACCGTCAGCGTAAAATTCTCCTCCACCGAATAAAAGCCGGCCGCCCCGAGGACCGCCGCCACGAACCGCTGCCGGCTGGCCGGGTCTTCCGAGACAATCCGCACCGACGGATCCCGGGCCGTCACCAGCGACCGCACCAGCGGCGGCAAGGTGCCGGCCGTATCCAGCAGGATCTTATTGCCATTTACCCCGGGCAGCACCGGATAGCGAGCAGCATCCAGTGACAGGGTATAGGTAGCGCCGGAAAAATTCAGGTTGGTTGACGCGGCCGAGCCAGTGCCGGGCACCAGTCGCGGCCAGGTATCCTTGAGGGGTGTCACCGCATCAAACAGGGTCGTTGCCGGGCGGAGTAACTGCAGGGTCTGGGCATACTGCTGACGGCCGTTTTTTTTCGCCCCAGTCGCCGTTGTCGAGCGCCGCGCCTCATGGTGACCACTTCCCGGTTGCGGGATAAGCAACGATAATCCGACCTTGAGCCGCCGGATATCCGCAATCCCGTTGGCCTCCCGCACCCGCGAGGTCATGGCGTCAACCTGCGCCTCACCCAGACCGAACTCACGCTTCAGGATCAGGCGGATGTTGTCGCCTGGCTGCACCGTATAGCGCACCGCCTTGCCAGCCGTGGGCAGCGGCTTTTTCTTCGCAGCCGCGGCACCGCCGTGCTCTCGGCCTATGAGCGCCGGGTCAAGTTCAAAGCGGGGATCCATCCCCCAGCCAGTCGAGCAGGCCAGGAGCGTTCCCAGGAAAAACAGCAGTCGCAAACCAGTATTGACCGTATGCACTACATTTTCTCCTTGATAATCGTTCATGGCAGGACCACCACCAGGGCCACCGGAGCCTTGGTGCCCGGCCGCATATAGCGTAGCACCTCAACGCGGTTCGGCAACACCCCCAGCGACACCCGCAGACCACCCTTTACTTCCTCTTTCCGCCAGTCAACTGCGGTCCCCCCGGCAAGTTGCATGGCTTCCCGCATCAGCTGGTCAGATAAGCCGTTTGACCCGCGAGCGATTACCTGGGCGGCCCGCAGTGCTCCCTGTTCGCGAAACAGCAGCAGCTCAAAAGTCGGCGCCAGCCGGCGTTCCCAACCCGGTTTACGAACTGCATACTCGCGATCCACCACCGCAGCCTCAAGTGTTGCCGGCAAAGGAATGGCCGCTGTCAATCTCGTCGCCGCCGAGAGCCGGGCGAGCGCAGGTGGCACCGCAGGGAGTGATGGCGCAGGGATGGTTGCTGCAACCGGGGGTGGGGTCACCTTTCTTGACGAGATCCGCCCCCCCCAATAGAAGCTCACCCCAACCAGAACGAGCACTGCCACGACACCACCGACCAGGAGCCAGGAGCGGGAGCGGTGCTGTTGGCGGCGGAGCAGCACTTCGTCAAACTGTTTAAATTCGTCAACCATGCTGTCGGCCACCTGCGTCGACTGAGCGGTAACAACCGGTGCAGCTGCCGGCTTCACTGCTACAGTTACCGGCTTCACTGGCTCGGCCGTGGGCTGGGGCGCATGGGGAGGGAGGTCTTTCGACAAAGACTCGGCAGGTTCTCGTGACGACATAACTGCGGCGGTGAGGACTGCTGCAACGGGCAGAACCGGGGGCGACACCACCGACGCCGCCAGTGACAACGGCTCTGGTAGCAGTTCCGGTTCATCTGGCTGCAGAACAAAGACGTCATTTTTCGTCAGCTCAAAAGCTGGATCAAGTCGTGGCGTTTCCGCCGAGGCCCGCAATTTTTCCGCCACCCGGTCCAACTCAGCAGCGTCAGAATTCTGCAGCATCGTGCTTACTTCGCCCTCAGCCAACCCAGGCAGCTCCTGGCGCCAAATCATTCCCGGCACCCGGTCCAACTGCTGTCGGACCTCAGTCAGCAGTTCATCGCCAAACCCGGTCAGGTCGACAATGCCGTCAAAATAGTCCCGCCCGGCCAGCATTTTCCGCCCCGGATCATTCCGCAGCAGAAAAATCTGCGGCGCACTTTCCCGTAACAGGGTCTTGATATGCCCGGCCACTGCTACACAAGAAACCCCGTCGATCTCCTCCTGCAGGAAGATCAACGACGGCCGCTTCTCGAAAACATATTGCACCCCCAGATCAAATTCGTCGACAGCGGCAATCGGCACCAGCGACATCTCCTGCAGCCGCTCAACCAGTTCCGAAACGCGGGAGTCTTTATAAATAAACAACAGTTGCATAATGGATGCGCCCTTTTGCTGCTCCACCTTGTGCAAATGCTGACCAGAACATAGGTGGCGAGTAAAGCTGGGATGAACTGTTAGTTCATATCGCCGGGGATGGATGAAACTTTAACAAATTCAAGCAAGTTCAACTTTGGCATCAGGATTTAAGGGATTCAACCGTACGGCCAGAGAAAACAAGTAGGGATAATCTTTTTGCAGATGCTGCATATAGGTGATCCAGACCCGCAGCAAATGACTGTAGGCCCGCTTGATGTCGCCGGAGAGATGATCCAGGTCATTACTGGGCAGACCGTCCAGAGAGTGCCGCGCCTCCAGCTCTTCCAGCAGGTGAAACACCGCCCAGAGCAGGTCAGTAAACTCGTCATGCTCCAGCAGGTTGGGATTTTCCAGCAGACCGAGCATGAACCCGCGCCGGGCCACAATAAACGATTTTAAGCAGTCAAGACTGCCCAAGCGGCTGTCGACGTGAATTTCATGCTGCTTCAGGTGGGCAATGCTCCGCTGATAATCGGCGGCCTGCCAATGGGGTGACACCCGCAACAGCGCCGTCAGTTCGGTGGACTCCTTGATAAATTCACGGCATTCCTTCAACAACGGGGTGCCAACTTCGCTGAAGAAGACGCCAACCACCATATTCAGCTTCTGGTGCAGCGATTCCCGCTCCCGTTGCCGCAGAATCTTTTCAATCATCAACGTCACGAACAGCACATAGATCGGCAAAAACGCCAGGTTCCCCAGCAGGCCGAAACCGATCTCCCCGGCCCGGCCAAACACCAGGTAATCAACACCGTACAACAGGGCCGACATGAGGGCCATCACCAGATATATTGGTTCAACCAGATGTTTTTTATTCCGCACCGCAACTCCTTTGTTTTTAATGAGGCAAAATTATCCCATATCCGCCCCAAATATCAACTGGCCCGCAACGCATCGACAATCGGCAGGCGTGCCGCCCGAATAGCCGGCAACAGCCCGCCAACCCCGCCCATTAACAGCCCGAACAACAGGGACTTGATCGTAATTTCCGGGGTCAGACTGAAAGAAAAGGCCAGCTCGGAAAAGGTCTGCCAGTTCATGGTGGAGATGGTAATCAACTGCATGCCCGAGGCAGCAACCACGCCGATCACCCCGCCCACCAGCCCGAGAAACAGCGCCTCCAGCAAAAAAGCGATCAGGATACTCCCCCGCTGAAACCCCAATGCCCGCATGGTGCCGATTTCCGTGGTCCGGTTGGCAACGGCCGCATACATGGTAATGGTCGCGCCGATAATCGCCCCCAGGGAAAATATCACCGTCAGCACCAGACCGAGAATTCGCAGGAACTTGGCCATCCCTTCCGACTGGTCCTCATAGTAGCGGGTCTCCCGCTTTGCTTCCACAGTCAACCGGGGATCACCTTCCAAGCGGGCCTTTACCGCGGCAATGGCCGACTGATCCTTCACCCGGAACAGCACCGATGAATAGACCGGGCGCCGGAACGCCTGCATCAGCAGATCGGCATCGCCCCAGATTTCGGAATTGAAGCCGGTGGTGCCGGCAGCAAAGGTCCCGACAACGGTCCACTCCCGCATACCGAAACGGAGCCGCTCCCCCAGACCACCACCAACAAAACGCCGGGCAATGCTGGTGCCAGCCATTACTTCCGTCGCACCCGGTCGTGGCAGCCGGCCCGCCACCAGCCGCACCTGGGGCCGGAGCGCCAGCGACGCGGCACCAACCCCACGAATGATTACATTAGCGGGCTTACCAGTGACACGTTTCGGAATATTTATCAACACCACCAGTTCTTTCGCCACCAACGGCCGACCATCCGGACCAATGGCCACTTCCGGCTGCGCCTCGATAATCCCGGCCTGCAATCGATCCACCCCGCTTTGCACTTCCGACCCGGCCGCCTTGCGGATGGTCACCAGATTATCCGGCGAACCGGTGGTTACCAGGGTCTGGCGAAACCCCTCTGCCAGCATCAGAGTCGCGGCAAAGACATAAACCACCAGTGCCATGCCAGAGGCGGTCAGCACCGTGGTCAGACGCCGCGTCCAGAGGTTGCGGAAGCTGTAAGAGATGGGAATTGGCATCAGCCGATCCTCCGCAACCCCTCGGCTATGCCGATGGTCGAGCCACGCCAGGTGGGGAAGATCCCGGCCACTACCCCGACAGTCAACGCGGCCAGCAGATCAAAGAGGATAGTTTCAGCGGAAATACTGAATGCCGGGAAAAACTGGGCCAATTCCGTCTCAATCCAGTGGGCTGCCGGATAGGTCCCGGCAATACCGAGCAGGCCGCCAACGAGCGCAATGGTGATGGATTCACCAAAAACCACCCCGGCGATATGAAACGAGCGAAACCCGAGCGCCTTCATGGTGGCGTACTCAGCCAGCCGCTCCCGGGCAGTCATGGCCATGGTATTGGCAGCGACCACCATAATAATGACAATCACCACGTAGGAAACGATCCTGATTGCCACCATGATTGCCTCAGTCATGGCCACAAAGCCCAGCTGAAAGGCCTTTTCGGTTTCGGTCAGGGTCTCGGCCAGGGAATTTTTGAATTGGCCATCAATGGCCAGGGAAACCTGGGCCGCATCTTCCGGCCGAGCCACCCCGACAATGAAGTACCCCGGTTGATCCGCCCGCCGGGCAACCGTTTTTTTCAGGGTTTCGTTCAAGTAGAGCCAGTGAAACATCATGATCCGCTCTTCGGTGCTCCGCTCCGCACCATGGTAGATCCCCCGCAGGTTGAAGGTCCACTGGCCAGGGAAGATCGTCCCTTTCAGGGTGATTTGATCCCCCAGCTTCCAGCCGTAGGTCTGGGCCAGACTCCGTCCGACAATGCAGCCGGTCCGATCGGCCAGAAACGCCTTGCGCTCTTCCGGGGTCAGGGTGAACTCCGGGTAGAGGTCCAGATAGTTTTCCGCCTGAATGGCATAATTGGCGAAAAAATTCTTCTCGTTAATATAAACACCGCCAAACCAGTTGCCATAGGCAACCGTGGTCACACCGGGCACCTGACGAAGCCGGTCGTAGTAACTGACCGGCAGGGGGAATACGAGCGAGATGGCGTTGCGGGTCACCAACCGGGTGGCGGAGGCGCTGTTGACCCCATGGTACCAGAGTCCCACCAGAGTCTTGAGCAGGCCAAAGGCGAGGATGGCAATCGCCACCCCCAGCACGGTCAGGGACGAGCGGAGCTTGTGGCGAAAGGCATTGCGGAGAATCAGTTTGAGGGCAAACATACAATCAGTGACGAGGGACTAGTGACTGGGGGTCAGGAACCAGCAGCCCCTTTTCCAGGTGAATGATCCGATGGGCCTTTTCTGCCGCCCGGGGATCGTGGGTTACCATGATGACCGTCTTACCATGCTCCCGCACCAGACGGTCCATCAGCCCAAGAATTTCGCCGGCCGAAACCCGGTCCAGGTCGCCGGTGGGTTCGTCTGCCACCAGAATATCCGGATCAGACACCACGGCCCTGGCAATGGCCACCCGCTGCTGCTGGCCACCGGACAATTGTGACGGATAGTGGTCCATCCGGTCCGCCAGCCCGACCAGAGAAAGCGCCATGTTCACATGCTCCTGACGCTGGCGCCGTGACAGTGCAGTCAGCAGTAACGGCAGTTCCACATTCTCAAAGGCGGTCAGCACCGGGATCAGATTATAGAACTGGAAGATGAAGCCGACATGACCGGCCCGCCAGTCGGCCAGTTCCGCCTCGCTCAACGCAGTAATATCCACCCCGCCCACCAGGATACTGCCACGATCCACTTTATCAATACCGGCGATCAGATTCAACAGGGTACTCTTCCCTGAACCGGACGGACCCATCAGCGCCAGGAACTCACCGGCGGCAATGTCGAAGGAGATCTCTTCCAGGACCGGAATCTGCTGCGCCCCGCGCCAGTATGACTTGATCAGGTCGCGGATAACGACAATGGGTACGTCGGTGTTCACAGGGCAGTTCCACCGGCCAGCTGCAGCAACGCCATGCCGGAACCGGGATCCACTTCACGCACGGCATCAATGCCGACCAGCTCTTGAATAACCGCCTCCAGCACCAGAAAGGTCTCGCTCGCTTCCCGCAGACAGCCGCCCCGCACCGTGTCCCGCTTGGCATAGCAGCCATGAAAGTGGACTTTCGGCTTATCCCTCAGCCAGAAGATGGTGCCGAAGCCAACCGCCTCGTGGCTTTCGGTCAGTTCCCGCCAGATGGGCACCGGTGGCAATTCCTCGGTCTCCGGGCCCACCACATAGCGCCCGCCACGGATGCCACCAACCAGATGAAACGCCGCAGCCCGCAGATTTTCCCGCCGGGCAATCTCCTGCAAACCGTCCAGAATATCATCGCCATCATTGAACCGGGCAACGATCACCCGCCCGACGCTGCCTACCTGATAAATCATCTGCTGTTGTCCTCCAGAATTAAATCGCCGGCATAACAATACAGCACAACCTTCGTCACAACAACCCACCTAGCTTCCCCCAACTAAAAAGGAGGTCCGCACCAAGCGAACCTCCCGCATAAAACCGTTTATTAAGTCCCGCTTAGCAGTTAATTACCCCATGCTTTTCCAGCAACGGCAGCAGTATCTTCTTCATCACCGGCTTAACGATGAAATCGTCACACCCGGCATTTTCCAGGGCCTGCAACATATGATCCGGCGAAGAGCTGGCAGTAATCATGAAAATGGTGGCCCGCTCAGCTCCATGACGCACTTCGGCATCGCGGATAGTATGCAACGCCTGAAGGCCGTCCATCACCGGCATGGTGATGTCGAGACAGATCAGGTGATAAGGATCTTCCCGCAGCAGCGCCTCCTCCACAGTCTGCACCCCAGCGGCACCGTTTTCTGCAAAATAGACCTCGCCGACGTCACCGAGCATTTTCCCCAGCAGCAGTCGGTTCACTTCCAGATCATCAACAACGAGAATTTTTATCGGATTCATATCTTGTTTAATCCTGTCAGTTTGTTGTCTGCTGATGAAGTTGCACAAAGGTCTTCTCTATTTCCACGGCGGCAAAAGCCAGATCGGTCATGCCCAGAAACCGGAAACCTCCGTCGATGGTGTTTTCGATGATTGAAAACGGGCCGGACCGCTCTTCCCGGAATTCCTCACTAGCCCCGCCAAGCGTAATGCTAACTGCACCGTAAATCATCTTGCGGACATTGACCTTCGGATTGGTCCGTTCATAGGTTCGCGCCCGGATTTCCTGAATGTGGCTAGAGATGGCAATACGATCCTGCTGGAACTGCTTTTGATCCAGATTGGCTTTTTGCGCTGCGTTGAAGCGGGCAATTAACTCCTTCAAATCACTGAAGCGCTGATTCAACTCCTTCAAATCGCGATAGTTGGCCCCGGCAATTATATTGGTATGCAGGGAGGTCACACTGCCCAGCGCCGCCGCCTCTACCCCTGCCAGGGCCACACACTCACCCCCGGCAATCCCCCCCTTGTTGACTTTTATCGCCCCAAGTGTGTGAATATGGCAGGAGCGGATTTCCGCATCCACCAGCAGATCCCCTTCCGACTCTATCGTCGTTTCATAGATAAAATTGGCGGTCAGGGTCCCGCCACAGACGATTGTCCCCTTCCCCTGGCCATTCATGCCACAAAAGGAAAGATCTCCCGCGGTCTCAATCTGGCAGACGCCGATATTGCCCTGCACCTTCAGCCCTTTGGCCTTGACCTTGAAACCATCCAGGATGTCGCCGCGCACTTCCACATAGCCATTGAAGTCAATATTGCCGGTCTTGAAATTGACATCCCCGGAAATCTGGTAAATATCCTCGACCGACACCTCTTCACCGCGAATGCAGACCCGACCGGCGGTTTCGGCATACAGGCAGACTCCGTCATCCCCATAGCGGACGTTTTTCCCCAGCTTAACTGAAAAAGTCTTCCCCTCCCGGGCCAGGATCGGACTCCCCAGAATTGAGCGCCCCGGGGTGCCACGCCCCGGCGGGAGCACCTTGCCAATTAACTCATCCAGAACGACATTGACAAAATCCTGCACCTGGTGAAAGTCGACAATCTGCGGATCGCCAACCCGCGCCGGCTCAATCGGCTTTTCTTCTACGATCTCCGGTGCGAGTTCCGCCGCCAGCGCAATCCGCCCCGGCTCCCCGGGGATCATTGGGGAGCCCTTGGCCAGGGTTACCCCATAGAGCGGCTTGCCCTGCATAGCCACAAATGACAAGGCGGTAATTGCCTCCGCCACAATCCCGTCGACGATTTTCAGTTGCCCCAGATAGGATACCAGTTCGTCCTTGGTCAGCGGTGCTCCGCCGGGAACCGGTTCATAACTGGCCAGACAAAGATCAGCATCAGGGGTGATCGACAAGACAAGCCGATAGCCCGGACGTTTGAATTCAATCTCCTTATTCTTTTTTTCTTCAGATTTTTCCGTTGCCTCAGCCATAAATCCACCTAAAAATCTAAGACTAATCAGGCCTGATGTTAACTATCGGCAGCAGCAATGAAAAAATGTAACGCTTTTTTCACCACCGTAAAGACCAGATCAGACTTGACATCTACGAAGCATTGCTTAAATTAAGGGACTATTAATCCAATCACGGAGGAACCATGAAAAGAAGCGTTACTGTTGTAGCAACACTCATCGCCAGCAGCCTACTCGCCGCCATTGCCATTGCTTCGTCACCAGGCTCCAAAGTCACGGCCGAAGAAGCCCTGAAAAACCTGATGGACGGCAACAAGCGCTACACTGACAGCCAGCAGACCGGCGTGAAGCTCTGCGACTTGGACGCGCGCAAAAAACTGGCCGGCAGTCAGGCCCCCTATGCGGTCATCCTCACCTGCTCCGACTCCCGCGTGCCGCCGGAACTGCTGTTTGACGAAGGGCTTGGCGAAATCTTTGTCGTCCGGGTTGCCGGTAACATTGTCGACCCAGTAATTCTTGGCAGCATCGAATATGCCGCCGAACACCTGGGCTCGCCGCTGATCATGGTCCTTGGCCATGAGCGCTGCGGAGCGGTCAAGGCCACGGTCGACCTGAACGGCAAAGGGCACGGCAACATCGGCGCCATTGTCAAGGCCATTGCTCCGGCGCTAAAGAAGACCAAGACCATCGTCAAGGGGGACGCCGCCAAGGACAAGGTCAAGTTCGTGGAATCGGTCATTGATGCCAACATCGATCTGGTCAAGGGGAACCTGACCAAACAGTCCCCAGTCCTGGCCAAACTGGCCAAGGAAGGGAAAATCAAGATCGTTTCAGCCAAGTATGACCTTGATGATGGCATCGTAACTCTCAAGGATGGGTTAAAATAATAAGCCTGGCCTGCAGACCATAATAAAATCAGAAGCGCTAATCTGGCAAAAAATGCCCCTGAGCAGCAGCGGGGGCATTTTTTTTGTCTACAGAACACGACCAGTGGCTAGCTGGCAGCCTTCTTTCCCACCATGACCCCGGCACCATTGGGGAGCTCCAGCGGTAACCGCCGCACTTCCTGCAGACCGGCTACGGTCATCATCCCGGCCAGCTCCCCTTCCGCATAGGATTGACCACCATTAGTCCCCAGCAGCATATTGAGCGAAAAAAGTGCCGGAAATTGTGGCCCATCCTTGGCGTCGTTCATGATGAATTCCTGTACCAGCAGCATGCCCTCCGGATCCATGGCGTCAACTGCCTTGCCCAAGATAGTGGCACAGGCTGCCGGCCCGTCGGCATGGAGAATATGGGAAAGCCAGGCCACGTCAAAGCCAGCAGGGATCGGCTCCGCGAGATAGTCCCCGGCATGGAATGTTACCCTTTCAGCCAGCCCGAACCGGGCAATAACCCCTTCGGCAAATTCCCGGGTAGTCGGCAGATCATAATCCACTGCTGTCAGTTCCGGGTACTGCCGGCAAAAGTGAACGGCATAGGTGCCCGGGCCGCCCCCCAGATCCAGCAACCGTTTGCGGCCGGACAGATCAACCGCCGTGGCAATGCGGGGCGCCAACTGACTGGCCAGATTGAACATCCCCATCAGGAAACTTTCTCTGGCTTCTGCGTCATCGGGTTGGGAGACCCGTTCCCTGATCGGTCCACCGCTTTTTACCGCTTCAGGCAGCTGAGCCCACCCAGCCATCAGGTGATGATGGTGCTGGATAATATGGCCCAGGTAGCCGGGTGAAGTCCGCACCAGAGTTTCCGCTGCAAAGGCGGTGGTGACATAGTCATCCCCCTGCTTGAGCAACAGACCCATGGCAGCCAGGGCATCCAGCAGCATAGCCGTGGCCCGGGGTTCAAGGCCGCGCTCCGACGCAACCGCAGCAGCGGTACGCGCCCCGCCAGCCAAAGGGGTAAAGATATCCAGCTTCACCCCGGCATGGAGCGCAGCGGGAGCCCAGTAACCGCCGGAGAACTGCAGTAGCTCAGGTATAGTCCAATTATTTTGCGCCATGATCCCCTCCTTCAATAATACTCTTCCTCGTATTCCGGTACCCCATCGAGAAATCCAGGCTGCTGGGCCGCCCGCACCAGAGCCAGATCCACGTCGGCAATCAGCCGCTCCCGGTCCTTGGGGTAGCTGCCGGCCAATTCAAGAAAGTTGGAGACATGATTGGAACGGAGAATGGTGCGGGCCGGGTTAAGGTGCAGCAGCAGTTCCCGCGTCTCCTGCATCAACTCCCGCCGGGTGCACTGGTCAAGGGAGCGGACAAACGGTTCGTTGTGACGATGGAACAGGGTGAGGAGCGAAAAGTACTCCGGATTCACCCGGTTCACCCAGGCAGCCGTGGCCCGGGCATGCTCCAGGCTCCGGGTGCGACCGGCCAGACCGAGGATGGCGGTCACCGACAGTTTCATCCCCGCCCCCCGCGCCTTCAGCGCCAGCTCGGCCATTTCATCCCCGGCAAAGCCCTTGTTTATGTTTTGCAGCGTCGGGTCATCCCCTGACTCCAGACCAAAATAGAGAATACGGAGCTTTCTTTCGCGCAGCAGAGTCAGTTCAGCGGCGCTCTTGGTGGTGAGGCTGCGGGGCGAAGCATAGGCGCCCACCCGGGTCAGGACGGGGAACGTTGCCGACAGGGCATCAAGAATGGTAACCAGCCCCTCGTACGGGTAGACCACGGCGTCACCATCAGCCAGAAAGACCCGATCCACCCGCTGCCGATAGTGGGCCGGAATCTCCGCAACCTCCGCCAGGATCTCCGCTACCGGCCGCACCCGGAATTGCTTTCCCTGGTACATGCCGCAGAAGGCACACTGGTTCTGGGAACAGCCAACCGTAATCTGGAAGATCAGGCTGCGCGCTTCCGATGGCGGCCGGAACACTGGTTCCACATAGCGGGGCATCAGTCGTGCCCTCCAGCCGGCTCACCGATATGCACTGCCAGCCAGACCGTTTCCCGGGCCGGATCGGTCCAGGCTACCCGATGGCGGCAACCGGCCGGCAGCAGCAGATAATCACCCGGCTGCAGGCTGCGCGGCTGTTCCTCCCCTGCCAGCAGCAAGCAGGCGGCCCCCGCCACCAGCATTACCCATTCATCCCAGGACTGGTCGTACCATTCCCCCGCTGGCGTGGCCTGACCATAGGAAATAATCCGCTCGATCCGCACCCCGGGACGGGTCAGCAGGGTCTCAAAAAACTCTACGCTCTGCTCCAAGGGGAGAGGATGGGTCAGGTTGCCGCAGCTCAGGGTCATTCCTTCTCCTTCTTCTGTGGGGACCGAATTTCACCCGGGAGCATCCCCAGCACCAGCCCAACGATACCGCCATAAAGCGCCCCCGTCCAGGGGGACCCGAGCATCATTCAGCCACCACCTGAGCAGCGCCCGAACCAGCCAAGCAGCGCACCTGCAACGGCACCAATACATATGAACAGAACGAGCTTCAACCAGGATCCCATGACGGTCATTCTTCTTTCTTCGGCAGCAGTGTCGGTAAGCGGAACAGATACCAGGTAATTGCCGCCGCTATGAGCAACAACAGAACCTGCACCCAGCGGGTCGGCACCAGGAAGGCAGAAACTGAGATTGAAACCCAGAGCATGCCGATGGTTGTGGCCTTGGCCCGCCGTGGTATTCCTGCCCCCTGCAGATAGTCACGTACCAGTGGTCCCAGATAGTTATGCTCAATCAGCGAGCGATGAAACCGCTCAGAACTGCGGGCGAAACAGGCCACCGCCAGCAGCAGGAGCGGGACAGTGGGTACCAGCGGCAAGAAAATCCCCAGGACTCCCCCGACTACGGACAGCCAGCCAATCACAATTAGGAAAACCCGAACGATCCGTCCATGCTCATGCTTTACCGGTGTTGCACCCATCATGGCAGAGCGCCACTGTTTTTCAAGAGTTCCGTCACCGCTCTGGCCAACTGCCGGTAACCGGCGGCATTGGGATGAATATGATCGGACTTGAGGCTGCTCTTGCCGAGGATTTTGGCCAGGGCCTTCTGTTCGCAGGGAATCCCGAATTCTTTGGCCACGTCCGCATAGAACGGCGGCGGCGACAGGGAGAAGTCCGGCGATGGCACAGCTAGCAGAACTACGGCAACACCCCGTTCCCGGGCCAGGCGAATCATACTGCGCAGGTTGTCGGCAATAGTCTGCGAACTCTGCCGCCCCAGCAGATCGTTGCCACCGTGGCAGAGCAGCAGCAAGGCCGGTCGCTCCAGATCCAGTAGTTCCGGCAATCGAGCCACCCCGGCTGCCGACAACTCGCCAGGAATACCGGCGTTGATCACCCGCCGGCCCGTGAGTTGCGCCAGGACTGCCGGGTAGCTTTCCGTCTCGCCGGCGCCAGTGCCAGCGGTGAGACTGTCACCAAAGGCAAGAATGGCCGCATCCGCTGCCAAGGGCTGCAGGTGCGGCCCCTTGGCGCATGCCGCCAGCAGCAACATCGCCAGCACCACCCCCCAGATCAGGATGCCTCTCACGGCAGGATCACCAGTACCAAGCCACCGACAAGTACCGCCAGATTACAGACAGCTGAAACCCCATGCAACTTCGAGAACTCACGCCGGAGCGGGTGGTCCTTCGGCGTGGCTTCAAATGAGCCGATCTGCTGTTTCAAGGCAGCAGCCTTTGGGTCTGTCATGGCCTGGTCAGTCAATCAGGCTGCGCCAGGTCGCGCTTTCCAGGAAACTGCCGGGCACGCTGGCTTCCATTTGCAGGAAGCGCTGGAATGGCATGGTAAACGACATCTTATCGCTCCCCAAGGCGGTTTTCAGATTCTGCCGGGCCGACAGATCAGTAAGACCCACCAGGCAACGGGGCCAACCGGTTGCTGCTTCGGCGTAGGAGAGCAAACCAATAACCTGACAGGCGGCCACATGGGGAATCCCGACGCTGTCAACATCGGCCCGGTCATAATTGGCCATTACCACACAGGCTGACAACTGATCAGGATTGACGAAGAACGTCACCGAAATCGGCTGCTCTTCGTCGGCCAACTCAGCTAGTGACTTAAATACCACATATCGGGTCGGTATATCCCTGATCGGTAGTTGGTCGACATACTGGCGTGCCAGCGCCGCGTCACGGCGATAGCGCTCGCCATGAAGAAAATGGTCACAAAAATCCTGGCGGGCGCCGTCGGCAGCCATGCCTGCGGCAATGGCTGGTCCCTGAGGGGTCTGCGCGTTACCGTTACTCAAAAAATGGCTAAATCCATCCAAACCACCAGGAAAGTCCTCATACTGATTACCAAAACCGAGTCCGACGCCGCCGCCAATGCAACCAAAAGTTTCCCGATCCAGGGCCACGGTTCGTCCTTTGGCAGCCACGGCAATTAGGGACATGGCGCACCCCCACTTCCCCTTTTCGAACTGCAAAGCCCCGTCCGGCAGATCATCTGTCCAGAGAAGCGCTACCGGTTCGCTGTTCAGCTTGATTGCCTCTGCGATCATACTTTTCATCGCCAACTCCTTTCATTGCTCCCGACTCGTACCTGTCTATTTATCAGCAGTTTTAACCCTAGCCCCATCACGCACCTTGTCCAATGGCCGGGAAATGATTTTTGCCCCGGCCTTTACCCCGGCAGTAACCGTTACATACTCGCCAATCGGCTTGCCCAAGGTTACAGGTGTCGCCACGGCCCGCCCGTTCTGGAGCAGGAATACCACCTTCGTGCCTGCGCGATCAACCACAACCGTTGGCGATATGGCAGTAACCGCCTGCTGATCAGCGGCCTGTGCCGGACGCTCCAGAAATGCCACTTTGGCACTCATCTCGGGCAGCACCCGCGGGTCCCGTACATTGAACCTGACCTTGACCATCACGCTCGCCTTGCTACGATCGGCAGTCGGCACAACCGTATGGACCACCCCCTGAAAACGGGTCTCCGATAACGCATCAAGCAGGATTTCGCACGGTTGTCCCGCCCTGATCTTGCCCAGATTGGCCTCGGCCACATCCACTTCCACCTGCAACGAACCGAGATCCGCAATGGTGACGACCGCTGCCTTGGCACTGGCTGCCGCCCCCAACGGAGTTATAATGTCTCCCACATCGGCATTTTTCGTCAGTACCACCGCATCGAACGGTGCCCTGATCAGACTGTAATCATAGGTAATTTCTGCCCCCCGCAAGGCTGCTTCACTGCCACGAACAGCAGCCTCTGCCGCCAGCACCCCATTCCTGGCCCGGACAGAACGGGTATCAGCGGTATCGAATTCTGCCTTGGCTACGATGCCCAGGGCAAGCAATTCCTGTTGCCGCTGCAGTGAACGGTCGGCATCGATTAGTTCAGCGCGAACCTGTTCCAGATTGGCTTTGGCCGATGCCAGACCGGCCACGGCTTGGTCACGAACCGCTTGCGTGTCCCGGCTTTCCAGTCTGGCCAGCACCTGCCCGGCCGTCACCCGGCTCCCCTCCTCAACTCCCAGCCACTCCAGGCGACCGGTAGTCTTAGCAGCAACAGCCGCCTTGCGCTGCGCCACCAGATACCCGCTGGCATTGAGCACCGTAAAGGTCTGGGTTGGGTAGACCTGCGATACGGTCACGGTTTCAACGGTCAGCGCCGGACCCAGGCGACCTGAAATCGCCAGACCGACAACGACCAGCACCAACAACAGCCCGATGGCGAGCAGTGCCTTCCAGGGCGTCCGCCGACGACCCAGCGCCGTTTTATCAATTTTTAACTTTTGCAGCTCATCACTCATACTCAAACCTTTCATCCAGTGCCATAACCCGCAGCACTTGGCTGCAGTGTACCATGAAATTTCTCAATCAGCTCTGACAAACCCCTCAAGTTTTTCTCGCATCGGTCGACAAATTCAGATAGTACGATTTATCCTGAAAACGGCAGTTCAATAACACGGAGACACGGAGAACACAGAGAAATCAAAACCTTGAGGTCTAATTCAAAAAATCCTTTTTGATGAGACATAGAGCTTCTAATTTTCCAGTAACTCTCAGATTTCACTCCGTGTTCTCGCTTAGAAGCGCCTACTTTTGGCTGTGCTCTCTGTGTTTCAAATGCTTTTTATAGGTTTATTAATCCCAGAACAAATATTAAAATATTGACTTTAATATATATGTTTTTTACGATGTAAACGTTGCGTAAGTTCTAACATGCTGAAAAGGAGACTGATCATGAAAAAGTTGTTGCCCATCCTGGCCCTCACTGCCGTTTTTACCACCGCCGGCATTGCCCCGGCTTTGGCCGAGGAAAAGAAAATTGTCGGGTCAGTGGTAAAGATTCAACTCGGAACCCCGGATGCAGCCAGTGTAACGGTCCAGGTGAAGGATAATAAGTCCGGCGCGCAGGAGAAAGTTATTGTTTCCGACGAATCAACCGTCGATAAATTGAAATCAAAGAAAATCAGCGACGGCGATGAAGTCCGGGTCAAATTTGAAACGACCACCGGCGCCGCCAAGAGCTTCAAGAAAACTGCCGGCTGCGACTAGCCAGTGTGCTTCCACAGACAGGAAAGGCCACCGCTTAATGGGTGGCCTTTCCTGTTTCTTACTTCGAGATAAAAACCCGCTAACTACCGATGAAAACCACGCATAACAACAACCCCACCCCTGGCCAGACGCCGCTCCAGCCAGCGGCGCAAAGCTTGCTTGAGCAGTCCACGCGTCAGCGGCAGCAAAAAAATCAGGCCCAGAGCGTCAGTAAAGAATCCCGGCGTAACCAGCAACACCCCACCGACCAGAACCATGGCCCCATCCAGCAGTTCGGCTGCCGGCAGTCGTCCCTGGGCCAGCTCTTGCTGAATCCGCCGCAGAATCGCAAAGCCCTGCTGGCGCAGCAGCCACGCCCCAACCGCACTGATCCCCAGCAACAGCAGAACCGTCGGCAGCGGCCCAATAAGGCTGCCAACCTTGATCAGCAGGTAAACCTCGATAACCGGGATGATGGCGAACAACAGAAATAGTCGAAACATGGGACCTCGAAACATTTACCATAGCTCCCCGAATACCGTGGGAGGAGAGACACTCGCCGTTGGAGCAGCTCACCCACCTCGATCAGGAGGGGGCCGGGGGGGTATCAGTGAATAATTTCGGCGCTGAAACGGTAAAGCTTGGCCGTTTTCCAGCCAGCTGGCGGCAGGCCAGCTTTCATGGCCAGTTCAGCCAGATAGGACTCGCGGCTCCATCCCTGCTCCACCGGCACCTGCGGCAGGAAGACGCTGCTCCGCTGGCCGGCCTCAAGATAGAGTCCGTCCCGGCCAATGACAATCGACTGCGGGTCAACCAACGGCTCGCGCGGTGACAGAACCGTCACTTCGATCAGCAGATCAGGCAATTCCGCCGGAGTTACCGGCGGGAAACGGGGGTCTTGGCTACTGGCTGCCCCCCCATTCTGAATGACCGACTGCACCAGGCTGGTACTGGGTTGAATATGGCCAATACAGCCGCGCAGTTCGCCATTCTTCTGCTTCAGGGTAACGAAAGCCGCACCGTCAGCCGCCAGTTGCGGATCACTGCCTCGCCAGACCGGCAACGGCTGAAGCTGTACCTGCCGGGTCACGGACTCCTTGGCCATGGTCAGCAGTTCGGTGCGCGCGGCAGCAGTCAACGGGCGGCGATAAAACCCCATGGCCCCATAGCCGACTACTTTACTGGTGTCACCAGATGCATCAGCGGAATCGGCATATCTGAACAATGTCCCAAATGTGGCCCCAGCACCGCGCGCCGCCGCCACCCCGTACAGCACTGCCCATTCCCCACACAAATCGCTCCGGCGCGAAGAGATCAACTGCTCGTACTCGCCCAGCGCCATTCGCTGCAGCGCCGCCAGGGCCGGGAGATCTTTTTCCCGCGCCGCCGAACGGGTCAGATAATGGGACAGATCCGTGCTGATTACCAACATCACCTGGTCATTCTGCTTGAGCAGCAGGGCAATCCGCTCTGCTAGGTGGCGATAGGATTCACGGGTCGGCTGACCGATCAAGATCGGGAGAATGGTAAACTCCTTGAGCGTCCGCTGCAGAAAGGGAAGTTGTACTTCCAGCGAATGCTCGTCGGCAAAAGCAGCCGGATTGGCGCTGACCTGATCCTTGTCGCTCAACAGCGAGCGGGCCATGGTCTCATTGATCCGCACCAGACCCAGCGGCGTTTTCCAGCTGCCGGTGACATAGACAGCTGCACCGGTAATAGGCGCCCGGTGGCTCGGCCCAATAAGAATGACCGTACGGATATCGGCTCCCCGCAATTGGGCATAGGCACTGGCAGCGGTCGAGCCGGAATAAACATAACCGGCGTGAGGCACCAGCAGGCTGATGAGCCGGCCAGCGGAGAGAGGTACCGCCGGGGCAGCGGCCAGCAGACGGTCAACCTCGCGCTGCAGTTCACCGGGGTCAGCCGGATAAAACGCGCCCGCCACTGCCGGCGGTCGGGGCGGCGTCTCTTTGGCGCAACCGGCAACTGGCAGCAGCAGACCGGCTAACAGCACCAGCCGGGCCGCTTTGATAAATATGTGTCGGGAGAGCATGAAGAGAGCTTACCTGTTTTCCGGGCAAAATTAAAGCCCCGCCTTTGGTGACGGGCCCGATGCCATGGTGCCGAAGAAACGGTAGCGCTGATGCGGGAAGATTATAAAAGGATTCTAGTAATGTCTGATTGGGAATCTGGCCGCATGGGAGCAGTTTTGCGGCGGCCATTGATGGTCATAATGGTTTCCACTTCACTGAAGATATGCTGCAGCGGCACATCCATACCACGGGCAAAACAAAATATGCTGTTAAGCGACGGGTTCTTCCTGCCACACTCAATCAGCGATATGTAGCTCCGGTCCAGATTACAGATGGCTGACAGGGCATCCTGCGACAGCGCCCGTTCCTTACGAATACGCCGCAGCACAAAGCCAAACGCTTGTTCGATGGTCAAGATTCCTCCGTTGATGCATCATGCTGCCGTTCCTTTATGGCCTCAATATCTCTCGGGGAGGAAACAGCGGACCAAGTTTCCCGCTCTGGGTGCTGGCAAAATATCTCATAGCCGTAGGCCAGGCCATAGAGGCAACTGACCCGTTTCGGGACGCAACAGTACAGGTTTGTCGTCAGGTATCTGGTCACACACCCTTCGCCCTGCTGGCAACTGGGTCCGGCAGTTTCTGTTGACATCCCCTCTGCCCCCTTATACCGACCGGCTCTGTGCCGATTTTAACGATAGCTTGTCCACTGTGTGCGGCGCCAACTCTGCCTGGTTGCCCTCTGCCTCAAGCTCAAGACGCTTAGTTTCCAAAATGAAAATCAGTCGCTGCAATTCACCGTCTACCCAGGTTAATGCTGCCCGGGCAGTCTCGGCAGAATCGGCCACCATGATCAACCGTTGCATTTCCCTGAATGACGTTGTCGGACAGTGGCTGTCCAGCACAAGGTGCCCATATCTTTCGCAGGTAAGCAGCAGCAATTTTAATCGATAAATCAGGCATTCGACGCCGTTGTTCCGGCCCTCGCAGAAAGCCGATGTTCTCAGGGCATCAAGCAGTTCTGACAGAATTTGATACTGTGGCGACATCTGGTCGACTCCTTTTATCGTTGCTCTGCATGCCTGGCGTAAACAGGTCACGTCTCCTGAAATGAAACCACCGAGCAATGACATATCAACTTCCATGCCAGAGGATGCCCATTGCCCGAGCAATCGGTCTAAAGCGCCCTTAATCTTAATGTTTCATTGATTACTTCAGAAAATTCAGCGTGGAGGTAAGGATGAACAGCAAATAAAGCGGGAAGCATTGCGTTCGTACGGGGCAAAAAAACCTACAGAACACCATGGAAATGGCAATATTTTTACCATCAATTCCTATCTATTTATTAATGCAGGGTTTTTAACCAGCAGCAAAATGGAAATAAAATTGCCATTTTCAACTGTTATCACCGAACCATTTGATATAACACCACTTCCCCTTGTTCCCTCGCGGTAACTTTATTTTCCATCCAAGCAAATTTCCGGATGCACCATGTTGTTGCCGCTGGCAATTAGTGCCACTGACCTCGCAACACCCTGTTGCCACCAGGCAACAAACCTCCTGCAGATGGCACAGAATATGCTAATCTCCTCTGTACAACATATTCTTACCACCGCGCCGCATGGATAAGGATAATCATGGGTTCCGACACCCACCTCAAAACAAGAAACACCAGTTTCCGCAGCCAACTGCTCAGGATCTTCAGCGGGTTCACCCTGCTGATTGTGGTGACGTTGACCGTGATAAATCTGCTGAGCGACATTCAGGGCATCAAGCGGAATTCGGCAAAGCAGGCTGAGCTCATGGGCAAGCAGCTGGCGGCCTCGATCCGCCTGCCTCTCTTTGCCGGTGACATCCCCACGCTCCAGCGACAGGCTTCGGATCTTGTCGCTACCTACAACGCGCGCACCGTAACCATCACCTCGCCGCAAGGTCACGTCCTGGCCACCGCCGGCAAACCAGCCACCAGCGACGCCATCAGCCATGAAACAACCGTCTTGCCGTTGGGTGAGGGTCAGGGCACCGAACAGGTGCTTGGCCTGCAGGAGACCAACAATCAACCGCTGGGCAAAGTCATCATCGCCATGGACAATGCCCTCCTGCAGCAGGATATCAACCAGCAGATTATTTCAGCGGGCTTCACGGCCTTACTGTTCTGGCTCGCCTTCACCTATCTGAGCACCCTCATCGTCCGCTGGATCAGTAGTGCCATGGCCCCGTTGATTGGGGGGCTACGGGCAATTCAGTACGGCGATTTTTCGACCAGGATCACCACCACCCGGCACGACGAACTGGCCGAAGCAACAACCGCTATCAACGAGCTGGCTCAAGGGCTGCAACAGCGGGATGAGGAAAACCTGCGCTTGCAGCAGGAACTGCTGGACGCCATGAAAAATGAGGTCCGGGAGGAGCGGCGCCAGTTGATGGCCAAACTGATTCAGACCAACCGGATGACCTCCCTGGGGTTGCTGGCATCAAGTATGGCCCACGAGATCAACACCCCAAACGGGGCGATCAAACTGGCCGGCCAGCAGATGACGCGGGTCTGGGCTGACGCCGTGCCGATTCTGGAACGGGTAGCCGCTGAGGAGGGGGATTTCAGTCTGGGGGGTGCGGAATTCAGCGTGGTGCGGCAGGAGATGGGCAAGGGGATGGAGATCATTGGCCGGAGCAGCAACCGGATCAATCAGGTCATCAGTGATCTGCGGGCCTACAGCCTCGGCGAAAAAAGCACGGCCCTGGCCCTGGTGGATATCAACCAGGTTGTTGCCGATGCCCTGGCGATTGTCATGGCCCATGGCCAGCTGGGGAAGGTCAGCATCGAACGCCAACTCTGTGACGATCTGCCGCCGGTCACCGGCAATCGCTACCACCTGGGCCAAGTCTTTACCAATCTGCTGATGAACGGCATGCAGGCAATCCCGCACGGCCGCCCCGGCAGCCTGGTGGTCACGACCGGATATGCCGCAGAGCAGCACCAAGTGGTGGTTACCGTGCAGGACAATGGCGCCGGGATCGCCGAAGAGATCAGAAACAACCTGCTGGAACCATTCTTCACCACCCGCCTGGACGACGGCGGCAGTGGCCTGGGGCTGTATATCGCCAACTTCATTATCACCAATCATCAGGGCACCATGCTGTTCGATTCCCGCCCCGATGATGGGACGACCGTTACGGTCTGCATCCCGGCAGTTGTCGGCACCACTATTTAGCCTTTACCCCCCCCCCCCCTGCTTCATCCGCTTCAATTTCGGACAACCGCTTACGCAGCGTCTGCCGGGTCATACCCAGCAAAACAGCAGCATCCTGTTTTCGTCCACCCGTTACTTTGAGCGCTTCCAGCACCATGATCCGTTCCACCTGATCCATGGTGGGGAACGACGAAAACAGCACGTGCAGACTGAACTGGCCGGAGGGTGAAATACCCGCCGACGGATCAACAACCTGCGCGCCATGGGCAAGTTCGGGGATGTCGGCGGGGGTAAGGATGCCGTCCTGATCAACAATAACCGCGCTGGTCACCAGATTGATCAACTCGCGCACGTTGCCGGGAAACGGATAGCGGGCCAACAGCAACCGCAATTCGGCGCTGAGTCGGGGAGGGTTTCGCCCAACGCTACGGGCCGCACGGTGGACAAAGTGATTGACCAGCAGCGGAATATCTTCCGGCCGTTCCCGCAGCGGGGCCACATGCAACTTATGACAACTGAGCCGGTGATACAGGTCCGCCCGGAAGCACCCCGCCGCGATCAGGATACTGAAATCCCGATTTGACGCCACAATGACCCGTGCGGTGCTTTTCTGCAGCACGTCCGAGCCGAGCCGGTAATACTGGTGCTCCTGCAGCAGGCGCAACAGCTTGACCTGGGAATCAAGGGCCAGGTCGCCGATTTCATCGAGAAACAGGGTCCCCCCCTGCGCCCGGGCAACCAACCCTTCCCGGGCCTCGGACGCCCCGGTATAGGCCCCTTTCTTATGGCCAAACAGGGTATCGTCCAGCACCTGCGCATCCAGCCCGGCCAGATTCACCGGCACAAATGCGCCACCCAGGCCACTCGCCGCGTGAATCGCCTCAGCCACCAACTCCTTGCCGACTCCGGTTTCGCCGGTAATAAAGACCGGAAAACGGGAACGGGAGACCGTCTCAATCAGTTTGAACAGCGCCTGCATCTTGTCGCTGGCGGTGATGATCCCACGAAAGGCCTCGGGATTGGCCAGCGGACTCCCCATCAGATACCCCTGCAGCTGCAGATTCTGCTGGGAGAGCTCGGCAATACGCAGGGCATTGCGTAGGCTGGAGAGTAACCTGGCGCTGTCCAGCGGCTTGGTGATAAAGTCCATGGCCCCCTGGCGCATGCACTGCACCGCAGTATCGACATCGTTGGTGCCGGTCATGATCACCACCGGCAGGTTGGGGAAGCGCTCAAGCATCACCGGCAACAGGTCACACCCGGACAGACTCGGCATGACCCAGTCCAGATAGACGGCGGCAAAATTCTCCGTTGCCAGCCTGGCCAGGGCCTGGCGGCTGTCGGTCAGGGGGGTCATGTCGCAGATCCTATTGGTCAACAGCGCAAAACGGACCTGCTCGAGAAAATCGGCATCATCGTCAACGAACAGCACCTGCGGCAGTTTGCCGGCAGTTAATTGTTCTCCCATGGGTCATCTCCTCGCGGCAACAATAGAGCAACATGCATGCCAGGTCAATTGCCAGAGAATCAAACCTTTGCGGAAGATTGATGCTAATCAGCACAATCACAGTGGAGCCTCATTGAAGCAACCAACACCAGACACTCAGATTAAAACTGGCACGGCCTGTGCTTAATGAAGATCAGCAGGCAACGGCGCCGCGGAGAAATCCGTGGCGCCTTTTTATTTGGAGGTGGCCCATGACCAATCATCTGGCCAGCCAGGTTATCATTGACGATACCACCCTACGGGATGGCGAACAGACCGCCGGCGTTTCTTTCAGCCGCCAGGAGAAAATCACCATTGCCCGGATGCTGGATGCCGCCGGGGTGCAGGAGATTGAGTGCGGTATCCCGGCCATGGGCGCCGATGAACAGTCGTCCGTGCGAGCGCTGGTGGATCTGGGGCTGCAGGCACGACTCATCACCTGGAACCGGGCCACCATCAGTGATATTCAGGCAAGTCTCCTCTGCGGCGTTACCGCCGTGGACATCTCCCTGTCGGTTTCCGACCAGATGATTGACCATAAGCTGCGAAAATCACGGGAGTGGGTCAAAGAACAGCTTAAAGTGGCACTCGGCTTTGCCAAGCAGCACCATCTCTATGTGTCGGTGGGGGGCGAGGATGCCAGCCGCGCCGAGCACTCTTTTCTGGTAGAATTGCTGGAAATAGCCCAAAATATGGGCGCCGACCGGTTCCGCTTCTGTGACACCCTCGGCATCCTGGACCCATTCACCACCTACGACAAGATCCGCGCCCTGCGGGAAGCGATGCCAAAGCTCGACCTGGAAGTCCATACCCATAATGACTTGGGCATGGCCACGGCCAACGCCCTGGCTGGGGTCAGGGCCGGTGCCCGTTTTGTCAACACTACGGTGAATGGTCTGGGCGAGCGAGCCGGCAACGCGGCGTTGGAAGAGGTCGTGATGGGACTCAAGGTAGCCTGTGGCCTGGATGTGGGGGTGGATACGCACCGTTTCCACGAACTGTCCCGATATGTCGGCAAGGCATCCCATCGGCCGGTCCCGGATTGGAAAGCGATCGTGGGTAAACGGGTATTTGCCCACGAATCAGGCATCCATGCTGACGGAGTGATCAAGAACCCGAAGAATTATGAGGGGTTTGACCCGGCCGAGGTCGGGCTCAAAAGATATCTGGTGGTGGGAAAACATTCCGGCACCAGTGGTCTGATTGAGCGCTATCGGGTCCTCGGCATCAACCTGGGGCGAGATGAAGCAAACCTGCTCCTGACCAAGGCACGCAGCCTGGCGGACCAGCAGAAACGGCCCCTCTCCGATCGTGACCTGTCCGCTCTCTATACAGGATCACTGATGACGGCATTTGCGGCGTAAACGAAAAGTGGAACGATCTGTGCTGTAACCTTGATGCAATACCAATTTCAGATCAAGGATGATATCAAGGCTGCGAGGATTGAGGCCGCGAGGCGTACGTAAAGTACGTTGAGCTGCCGAAGACGAGCCAACGAAGATAGTGCCTTGATCTGGAAGTGGAATAAGTCTGATTTTGGCGGAAGGAGATGAACATGAAACGTATATTGATCTGTGATGACGAGCCGATAATCAGAATGGGGCTGAAGAGACTGCTGGAAACGCTCGGTTTTGACGAAATAATTGAAGGTGGCGACGGTGAAGCAGCGGTTTTGTTGGCGCTGAGCAAAGTCCCGGATATTGCCATTCTGGATATCTCAATGCCCAAAAAGGATGGTATCACCGCTGCCAGTGAAATCAGGCAACGGCTGAAGATTCCAATCATCTTCCTGACCGCCTGCCTGGAGCCGGAAGTGGTCAGTCGGGCAATAAAGGTCGGGGTGGCTGCGGTGCTTTCCAAACCGGTGCGAACAGAGGAACTCTGGCCAGCCATCGAACTGGCCTTTGCCCATAATGAAGAAGTAGAGAATCTGAAGGAACAGGTAGAGGACCTGAAGGAGACGCTGGAAACCCGCAAACAGATTGAACGGGCCAAGGGTCTGTTGATGAAGAATCATGGGCTGAGTGAGCCGGAAGCCTTTCGCAAGATGCAAAAACTGGCAATGGACAAGCGGAAGTCATTGCGCCAGATTGCTGAAGCAATTCTGTTGATGGAGTAGTTGATTAATTAATAAGCAGACTCCTTTTTTTGATGCAGCTGCCAGAGCAAGCAAAACAGTAATTAACTGTAAATCAGCAAGTTACAGAGTTGGCACGGTCGATGCTTTAATAAAAGAAACAACGCAACCAAGAATACAATGATTGTATTCACTTAAAAGTTCAGGCAATGACGCCCCGGGAATCCTCCAGGGGCGTTTTTCATTTCATCAGGCAAAGGCGCCTCTGGTTCAGACCGGAGGCGCCTTTTGTCTAACAGATACCAACAACCAGCGGTTCGAGTTTTGCGATGATTCGTGCCATGGCGAGGAAGAGACACCGCAGGCGTAGCAGCGCTACGTCGAGGATGACGATAACGAGCCAGGGTGCGAAGGGCGCAAAAGGCGGACCGCCACTCGAAAGGAGAAGAAAATGAGACAGATCGCAATTTACGGCAAAGGCGGCATCGGCAAATCAACCACAACCCAGAACACGGTGGCAGGCCTGGCCTACCTGGGCAAGAAGGTGATGATCGTCGGCTGCGACCCCAAGGCAGACTCCACCCGCTTGATCCTCCACGCCAAGGCGCAGAATACGGTCATGGATCTGGTACGGGAGTTGGGAACGGTTGAGGACCTGGAACTGGAAGATGTCATGAAAGTTGGCTACGGCGACACCAAGTGCGTCGAGTCCGGCGGACCTGAGCCAGGTGTTGGCTGTGCTGGGCGCGGCGTCATCACTGCCATCAACTTTCTCGAAGAAAATGGCGCTTATACCCCTGATCTCGATTTCGTGTTCTACGATGTTCTCGGCGATGTTGTCTGCGGTGGCTTCGCCATGCCGATCCGCGAGGGAAAGGCCGAAGAAATCTACATCGTCTGCTCCGGCGAGATGATGGCCATGTATGCGGCCAACAACATCGCTAAAGGTATCCTTAAGTACGCAACCTCCGGCAAGGTGCGGTTAGCCGGTCTGATCTGCAACGCCCGGAAGACTGACAAGGAGTTTGAACTGGTCAGTGCCCTGGCCGCCAAGCTCGGCACCCAGATGATCCACTTTGTGCCCCGGGACAATCAGGTCCAACGGGCTGAGATGCGCCGGATGACCGTTATCGAATACTCACCTGAACATCCACAGGCACAGGAGTACCGGAACCTGGCAGAGAAGATTCTCAACAACAAAATGTTGGTTATACCGACGCCGCTGGAAATGGAAGAACTGGAAGACCTGCTCATGGAGTTCGGTATTATGGAAGCAGAAGATGAGAGCGTGGTAGGTGTGGTTGAGAGTGCAGCGTAAAATTGCAGGGTCAAGGGTCATGGGGCAAGGGTCAAACACTGCATGTTTTCCCTGCCCCGTGACCCCTGCCCCTTGACCCTACAAGGAGCTATTTATGTCACATCCAATAAAAACCATACCCGGCATCACCAAAGAATCGACCGAGGAGTTGATTGCCAAGACTCTTGAAGTCTATCCCGAGAAGGCCAAGAAGAAGCGGGCACCCCACCTGGGTGCCAATGACCAAGGCTCCGGTTCGGCCTGCGTCAAATCAAACAAAAAGACCGTTCCCGGGGTCATGTCCGCCCGCGGCTGCGCCTATGCCGGCGCCAAAGGGGTGGTCTGGGGCCCGATCCGCGACATGGTCCACGTATCCCACGGTCCGGTCGGCTGCGGCTGGTACTCCTGGGGTACTCGGCGTAACCTGATGACCGGCAAGCTCGGCGTTGATCAGTTCGCCATGCAGTTCACCTCCGACTTTCAAGAGAAGGACATCGTCTACGGCGGTGACAAAAAGCTGAAGCAGTTGCTGATCGAAGCCAAAGAACTGTTCCCGCTGGCCAAGGGAATTTCGGTCCTGTCCGAGTGCCCGGTTGGTCTCATCGGTGACGATATCAACTCCACCTCCAAACAGTCAGCCAAGGAGTTGGATCTGCCGATCATCCCTTGCAACTGCGAAGGGTTCCGTGGCGTTTCCCAGTCGTTGGGACACCATATCTCCAATGACACCATTCGCGACTACATCATTGGCACCCGCGAGTTTGCTGAACCGTCGAGCCCCTATGATATCTCCCTGATTGGTGATTACAACATCGGCGGCGACGTCTGGTCGGCCAAGGCGCTGCTGGAAGAAATCGGCCTCAACGTCAAGTCGGTCTGGACCGGTGATGGCGAGTTGGAAAAGATTGCCGCCACCCACACGGTGAAGTTGAACCTGATCCACTGCTACCGTTCCATGAACTACATGTGCAAAGTCATGGAAGAGAAGTTCGGCATCCCCTGGTTGGAGTTCAACTTCTTTGGACCGACCAAGATCCGCGAGAGTCTCCGGGCCATTGGTCAGCGCTTCGACCAAAACATTCAGGACAAGGTCGAGCAGGCCATTGCCAAGTACGACCCGATCATGCAGGCGATTGTTGACGAGTACCGCCCACGCCTGGAAGGAAAGAAAGTCATGCTGCTGGTGGGTGGACTCCGCCCCCGTCACACCATCGGCGCCTATGAAGACCTGGGGATGGAGTGCGTCGGCAGTGGTTACGAATTTGCCCACACCGATGACTATGACCGGACCGCCTCGGAAATGCCGGATGCGACTGTCGTCTACGATGATCCGTCAGAATACGAATTTGAGAAATTTGCCCATGCCCTGAAGCCTGACCTGATCGGCTCCGGCATCAAAGAGAAATATGTGTTCCAGAAAATGGGGATTCCGTTCCGTCAGATGCACAGCTGGGATTATTCCGGTCCGTACCATGGCTATCAGGGGTTCTCGATTTTTGCCAGGGATATTGACATGGCGGTAAACAGCCCGACCTGGAAACTGGTGCAAAGTCCTTTTTAGTCTTAACCTAACTGCAATAGAACGCGGATGACGCGGATTGAACGGATTTATGCGGATAAATTCATGTATTGTAACCGCGTAAGTATAAGTTCTTAGAAATCCTCGAAAATCCGCTCAGTCAGATTTAATCCGCGTTCTATTGCTTTTGAATTAAACAAATCTACCGTGATACGGATGTGTATCCGGAGAGGAGCTACTTATGAGTGCAGAAGCTGCAGTTAAATATGTGGTCGAAACCCCTGAAAGCGAAAAAGAGCGGGTCGCGGCCTGGATTAACACCGAAGAGTACAAAGAGCTGAATTTCAAGCGCGAGGCGCTGGTCATTGCCCCGCCCCACACCTGTCAGCCGCTGGGTGCCGAACTGGTGGCCCATGCCTTTGAAGGATCACTCCCCTTTGTCCATGGTTCCCAAGGATGCGCTTCCTACTATCGTTCCTCCCTGAACCGCCATTTCCGCGAGCCGGCACCGGCGGTATCCGACTCCATGACCGAAGACGGGGCGGTGTTCGGCGGCCAGAATAACCTGCATGAAGGTCTCGAGAACTGCATTGCCATCTATAAGCCAAAGATGGTTTCCATCTTCACCTCCTGCATGCCGGAAATCATCGGCGATGACTTGGTGGCCTTCCTCAAGAACGCCCGCAATAAAGGGATCATTCCTGAAGGCATGCCAGTGCCGTTTGCCAATACGCCGAGCTTCAACGGCTCCCATATCCATGGCTACGACGCCATGCTGAACGCCATTCTCCATACCCTGACCGAGGGGAAAAAGGTTGAAGGGCGCTGCACCGGCAAGATTAACCTGATCCCCGGTTTTGACGCCAATACCGGCAACTTCCGGGAATACAAGCGGATCTTTGCCGAGTTCGGCATCCCGTACACCATCCTCGGTGACATCTCCGACGTGTTTGACAGTCCCTGTGATGGCACCTACCACACCTATCCAGGCGGCACCAAGCTGGATGATGCGGCCGATTCCATCAACGGCAAGGCCACTTTGAGCCTTGGACCCTACTCGGCCACCAAAACCTTTGCCTGGCTGAAAGACAACTATGCCGGTAAACATGCGGCCATCCCGATGCCAGTGGGTATTGCCAAGACTGATGAGTTCATAAAGAAAATCGCCGAGCTTTCCGGTAAGCCGGTACCGGAATCGCTCAAAAACGAGCGCGGCCGGGCAGTGGATGCCATTACCGACTCCCACCAGTACATGCACGGCAAGAAGTTCGCCCTGTACGGTGACCCGGATCAGTTGATCGGCTACGTTTCCTTCCTGCTGGAAATGGGGGCAATGCCCTGGCACATCCTCTGCAGCAAGGGGAGTAAAAAAGTCGAAAAAGAGATCCAGGCGCTGCTGGACGGTTCAATGTACGGTACAGGCTGCAAGATCTACATGGGCAAGGACCTTTGGCACATGCGGAGCCTGGTCATGACCGATCCGGTCGACGCCATGATCGGCGACACCCACGGCAAGTTTGCCTGCCGCGACGCCGGTATCCCCCTCTTCCGCTTCGGTTTCCCGATCTTCGACCGGGTCAACAAGCACCGTTACCCGATCATCGGCTACCAGGGAGCGATCAATATGGTGACCGAAATCTGCAACAAGTTCATTGATATCAAGGATGAGACCTGCGAGGAGCGGTTCTTTGAGATGATGCGGTAAAAGCAAGAACCAGTAACAGATACAAATAACGTCGAAAGGGTGCTTCCTCAATGGAGCACCCTTTCTTTTTAAGCAACACAGTTTAGCTTCGATATACCCTGATGTGGGTGTATTTACTGTTCTGACATAAAAGCTAATTCCTATCCTTATTCCTAATTTGAACTTATCTCATGATAATCGAGTTCAGCGTTGACTTGCCATATATTATCCTTGTCTGTTGATCCGCTTATAACATTATCTACTGCCGCCATAGCAGTTAACATCGAATGGTCAGCGTTATTATATTTGTGCATCCCATTCCTACCTATTAAAAATAAATTCGGTATATTGTCAGTGAAGTTTCTAATAATGTGAAATTTGTCGTATGTTCCGAAATATGCTGGGTATGCTTTATTTACCCTTATAACACACTTATCAATTACACTGTCTTTGTCTATGATGTCGATTTCACTAAGTTCGTTTATGGCAAATGTGCCTAATTCATCGTCTGATTTGTTCCACAAAAGATCACCCTCATTACAAAAGTATTCTAGCCCAAGCCAAACAGTATTAGGATCATTTACCATATAAGGACTCCAATTATTAAATATCTGAAGTCGTCCTATTTTGACATTTGAGTCTTGTATATACACCCAATTGTCAGGGATTATTCCATTTACTGATAAGTGCGTCGTGTCGTTTTTAATTTTTAATTCTTTAAGTAACAGTCCTACCGTGATGAAGTCGCGATACATTAATCCTTGAGCTATATTACGAACACCTACTGGAACTTCTGTCTCAAAAGACTTGATTAGGTCAGAAACCGGCATAGATGAAAAAAAATAATCGCCAGATTCCTGATATGACTTTCCTGTCACATTATTATAGATTTGCACAGCACATACAGCGTCTTTATCGAATTCAATTTTCATTACTTGGCAGTTTTTGTAAATTTCACCACCGCGCTCAATAATTTTATTTGCTACTTCTTCCCATAATTGCCCAGGACCATATTTGGGATATAAAAATTGCTCAATTAGACTTGTTTCGGTGTTTTTTTGGTGCAGCGAAGAATCAGGGAGAATGAGTTTGCGGACGGCGTGTGCAATTGCAGAAGCAATTGATAACCCCTTAATTCTCTGTGCACCCCACTCCGGATCTATTGAACTGCAAGGGACTCCCCAGACCTTCTCAGTATAATCTTTAAAAAAAGTTCTATAGAGTTCGACGCCAAACCTATTTATAAAGAAGTCCTCAAGACTCTTTTCAACTTTAATCGGAAATAATTTAGCCTTACAGTAACTACATGCGATTTTTACAATTTTCATTGCTCCTAAATTAACGATTGTCTGTTTTTTCAGGGCTATTGGATAGTCGAAGAACTTCTTCAAGAAAAATATTCTTGAAAGTCGACTTCTTACAAGGAAAACATTATCTTTTTTTTCCGGATCAGGAGCGTTTTCTCTTGTGGAGACTGGAACGATTCTGCCTAATTCAAGATCATCGCGAGCGGAAGATCCTTGGATCGGTAGAATATTTTCCCACCAAGACATCACTCTGCTTGATTTAGAAAAAAACCGATGCCCGCCAATATCAATTCTATTCCCTTTGTAATTGACTGTTTTAGATATCCCCCCAATATCATTAGACATCTCGAATATGACGGGTTTTATATCGGTTTTTTCGAGTAGCTCAAATGCTGCTGTTAATCCAGCTGGACCGGCACCGATAATTATGGCTTTCTTCGTACTCACAAAGTTGTCTCCTCACTTAAGGACCCTGTCAAGAAACTACGGACTTGTTTTGTAAATGGCACCCGCTAATAAATTGAATAAAAATGGATTAAAACAAACAATTAGGCAATACCAAAATAAAATACCCCGACCCAGAGTGGCTTTGGTTGCAGGTGATGATACACATTAAACTATCAGCAGACCGAAAACTCCTCAAATGGTTATTTTTCCCCTGTAATATCTCGTCAGTCCACCTGACATCCATCTGAAATTGCGTTGAAACTACTCTACTGCGGGTGTATTGTATTCTGCAAAAAGCAAATTCCTATATTTTGATACCAGTTATGTGATCTGTCGCGTATTCTCAGTGATCGAAAAAAAAAATCACTCTCAACTTCGTTCAGTTCAACAAACTGCCCTCCAGCAAGCTGCTGGGGTTTGTGACCAGGGTGGAGATGTAGTTACGGCCCAAGGAGTAATAGTGGACCAGTCAAAATACAAAAAGTCCTATAGCGCATGGGCGCTGATCATCCTTGCCATCGGACTGGTCTACGGTCAGGCGCTGGAGCACCAGTTTCTGGTCAACTGGGATGACCCCTTTTATGTGTCAACAAACCCGGATATCCGCGGCTTCACCCTAGCCAACCTGACCGCGATCTTTGGTAAATTTTA
>JANOEC010000048.1:0-18617 GCA_031412995.1 Geobacteraceae bacterium | reverse complement strand
ACCCTTATCTGCCAGAAAGACTCCTTCCTTTGTGCCGCAAAGGGAGTATCGCTTGGAATCGCCTTCCAGAAGAAACTCGGGGTCGGTCTCTTTGGCGGCGAGGGATTCATCATGCAGAAACTGGAAGGTGACGGCATGGCCTTCGTCCATGCCGGGGGAACCCTGAAGGAGCTGGTGCTGGCGCCCGGAGAGTCGCTGCGGGTCGATACCGGGTGCGTTGTAGCCTTTCAGCCGTCGGTGGATTTCGACATCCAGTTCGTCGGCAAGATCAAATCAGCTGTTTTCGGCGGTGAGGGCTTCTTCTATGCCACTCTGACCGGTCCCGGCAAAGTCTGGCTGCAGTCGCTCCCCTTGTCGCGCCTCGCCAACCGGATCATCCTGTCGGCGCCTGCTGCCGGCGGGCGTTCCGTCGGCCAGGGTTCTCTACTTGGTGCCGGAGTGCTCGGCAGTATTCTCGGCAGCGATGATTGACACACCGTTTCGGGGGCGCCTGTTCGGACCAGGTCTACCCGGTGCCGGAGTCCCGGCAGTGGGCAGGTGGAGCGACGAAGGAGCTCTGCAGGTTACGGCGGAAGGAGCAGCAGATCGCCAACTGCAGGCCAACAACCCTGCCATAGACGCCGCCGGTTTCAATGCGTCGAGTCTGCGGATTTCCTGGCAGGGTGAAGACGGTGCCTACGCCTTCATTATCGAAGCGGAAACCGAGCGGACAATCTGCCGCGCTACGTCGCCGGTCGCGGCAACCCGGCATCTTGCCGCCGCTGCCGGTGTCACGAAGCTTCTGGAACGGCGCTTCCGCTTCGGCGCTCTGCTGCTCATCCTGGTTCTGGCGTTGCCGCTGCTCGGGATCGGTCTGTTTCTCGGCAACTCCGACCGGATTGCCGATTGGGCGGTCAAACGGATCTCCACCGAACATGAGGCACAACTGGGTGATCTCGTCCTGGCCCAGACCAGGCTGCAGATGAAGATCATCGATCGCGGCCCGGCAGTGGACGCCATCAGCGCCATCGGCAGCAGGCTCACGACCGGTTCAGTGCACCGTTACCGCTGGTTTGTCGCGGACCGGCCCGACATCAATGCCTTTGCCGCTCCCGGCGGCGTGGTGGTAGTTTACAGCGGCCTGATCCGCGCCGCTGGTTCGGCTGAAGAGCTGGCCGGGGTGTTGGCCCATGAGATTGCTCACGCCGAGCTTCGCCACACCCTGCGGGGGGTGATCAAGAGTCTCGGCCTGCGCGCCCTGGGAGCACTGATAATCGGCGACATCTCCGGCAGTGTCTTCGCTGATGCGGCCACCAGGCTCACTGAACTGCGCTTCTCCCGCGACGCCGAACGTGAAGCAGACGCGGAAGGATTGCGGCGACTGGTTGCCGCTCGCATCGATCCGGCCGGCATGATCCGTTTCTACGAAAAATTGGCCGCTGAGCAGCGGTTATCGCCACCACCGATTCTCTCGACCCACCCGGCGACCGGAGAGCGTCTTGAGTCGCTACGGCAGGAGGTATCCCGACAAAAGGGGAAGTGGCAACCGCTACCGGTGGATATTCAGTCGCTAAAGAGCTCGTTTAAGTAAGTTCTCCATCCGGTCAACTCAATACCACATTAATGAACAGCTTACTTGACAACTTGTCACCTAAAGCCGATACTTACAGAAATGATTGGGGAGTCGATCCATGCAAACAATGACCGTCGGCGAAGTGAAAGCGCATTTTTCAGAGGTACTGGAGCTTGTACAGTCAGGTGAAGATGTCGTTATCAGCTTCGGCAAAAAGAAAGAGAAAATAGCCGTACTGGTGCCCTTCTCCAACTACGAAAAGAAGCCGCAGCGGCAGCTCGGTCTCCTGGCCGGCAAGGCTTCATTCGCGCTGCGGGATGACTTCAAGATCAGCGACGAAGAGCTGCTCTCGCTTTGAGTTTCCTGCTCGACACCCACACACTGCTCTGGGCACTCTACGCCCCTGACCAGCTCGGCAAAAAGGGGGCCGAGATCATGCGCAATCCCGACCTGACCGTTATGGTCAGCGTAGTTACGTTTTGGGAGCTATCACTCAAGTACGCAACCGGCAAACTGGAACTGGGCAACGTGACCCCTGATGCGTTCCCCGCACTCACCCGCCAGGCCGGTTTCGAGATCCTGCCCCTCGCCGAAACGGACGCCGCAACCTTCCATCATCTGCCCCGCATGGAGCACAAAGATCCATTCGACCGACTGCTCATCTGGCAGGCAATTTCCCGTAAACTGACACTCATCACGCGCGACAATGCGTTTGCCGCCTACGGTAAAAGCGGGCTGAAGGTCATTTGGTGACTGGCGGGGCGGCGTTCAACCCAATTCATGACTGGCAAAATTAGCGGGCGTCCATTGCAGCGCCCTTTTTATTGTGTTATTACCTTCTCAAGGGGGCAGGCATGGGAATTGTGGCATTTGCAGACATTCAAAAATTTGCCGTCGATGTGGCGCGTGAATTCTTGCCGGAAAAAATCATCCTGTTCGGCTCCTACGCCACAGGCACCGCCGGAGATGAGTCGGATGTGGATCTGCTGGTGATCATGCCCGGCGATATTTCGGGGGCGCGGTTTGCCGCCGACATCATAACGCGCCTGAAACCGACCCTGCCGATTGAACTCATTGTCCGCTCTTCACGACAGATAAGGGAGAGACTGGCCCTTAACGACTATTTCCTCAGGGAAATCATGGCCAGTGGTAAAGAACTCTATGCAGCTCCTCACCACTGAATGGAAAAGCGGGACACTGCCCGCATTTCCTCTGGAAGAGCAATTATGCCAGGCTTGACATCCATCATTTTCTCCCGGCATGACACTGAAGTGGCATGACCCTGCCGTGGGGCCTCTTTACCTAGTCTGCTGCCAGGCCTTGCGCAGTGCTCGCAGTGCGCTTGACATCATGCCGATGGCACTATCACCCTTTTTTTCCCATTGCGAGATGGTGGCGCCACTGACGTCGATGCGGGCGGCAAATTTGGCCTGGGTCTCGCCGAGGGCCGTGCGCCAGGCGTGGATGGCATTGCCGGTGAGTGGATCGGGGAACGGAGTCGGCTCCTTGCGGGTTTTCTTTTTGACCGCAATCGCTTCCGCCCGGGGATTGCTGGCAACAGCCATCTTCTTTTCGGTAACGGCAGCGTTGCGGAGTTTACGGACAACCGCCAGACGATCCGGCAACGGTGATTTTGTCTTGGCTGCCTTCTCCGGCTTAGCTGGCCTGGCCGCGGGGAGAACCGGGGCGGTGGCTTCAGGAGCGGCACTGTCACTTGCTGCCAGCTCGATCCCGAAGACGTCGGCAATCCCGGTTGCGGCAATCCGGCGGCGGGAGGTTCCCATCTGGGCCACGTCGGTTATTGCGGCCGTTACATCGACCAGCTCGGCGTGATCTACCCCGCGCAGCACGAACAGCATCTCCGGCGCATCGTCCAGCCGGGCACCCACACCGTAGAGCACTGCCGCCACGTGCTTGCACATGCCGGCCCAATCCGGGCAGTCGCAGTCAAACTTGATCTCGCCGGGGCGCGGAAACAGGCCCTCTTCGCGGTCTGTCACCACTTCCATCACTCCCTGATCAAGCCGGCCGCGCAGTAGATCGATCAGCGAGCCAACCCTGCCGGAGCAGGAGCGCTTGACGCCTTCCCACTTCGTCGCCGGTAGCGGTTTAATGGTAATGGAAACCTTGTAGAGTGACGTACCGCTGACCATGGCACTAATCTGGCCGCCGTTGATTTCCAGATGGCAGACCGAGCCGTTGCGGACGTAAGTACGGCCACGGGGGAGCCGATTGGCATAATCGCTGAACGACTCCATATGGTCACACCACCCCTTGCCCCAAAAAGAGGCCGCGATCTTGCGCCCGGCAATCTGCACCGGCTGCACCTTGACCCCCTTTTTCAGCATCTTTTCCAGCTGTTTCTGCGCCTTTACCCGCCGCTCTGCCACCGGTACATAGACCGGCCAACCATAATCTCTCATTGCTGATGCCCCTTCCCCTCGATCATAATCCGGCCCGGTCGATGTCGAGCGCCACCATCCTGAGCAGCGCCTCGTCATCCATCTCGGTCAGCATGGTTTCCCCACCCGCCAGCAGTTCGTCGGCCAACCCGGCCTTGGCCGTGAGCAGAGCGTCGATTTTCTCTTCCACCGTTCCCTTGCAGACGAACTTATGGACCACCACATTCTTCTGCTGGCCAATGCGGAAAGCCCGGTCCGTCGCCTGATTCTCCACCGCCGGATTCCACCAGCGGTCGAAATGAATGACATGGCTGGCCGCGGTCAGATTAAGCCCCGTACCGCCGGCTTTTAGCGACAGGACAAAGAACGGCGGGCCATCCTCGTGCTGGAAACGATCCACCAACTTTTTCCGCTCCGCCACCGGGGTGCCACCGTGCAGAACGAGGCCGGGCCGACCGAACAGCGTAGCCAGGAAGCTGGCCAGCGGCACCGTCATCTCCCGGAACTGGGTAAAGATCAGCACCTTTTCCTGCCGCGAGGCGATCTCCTCTGCCAGTTCCCGCAGGCGGACGAACTTGCCGCTCTTATCTTCGGCGTAGTCGCCATCGCCAAGGGCCTGATCCGGGTGATTGCAGATCTGCTTGAAGCGCATCAGTACCGACAGGATCAGCCCGCGCCGTTTCATCCCCTCCTGCTGTTCCTTGAGGGCCTCGGCCAGCCCCTGCACTGCCTGACCATAGAGCCGGACCTGAACCTTACTGAGACCGCACCAGGCGGCCATCTCCACCTTATCAGGCAGATCGCTGATGACTCGCCGATCGGTCTTGAGCCGGCGGAGGATATAGGGCTGCACCAGTGAGCGGAGCGGCGCATAAGACGGTGGCTGATGCTTCTCCAGCGAATTGGCGAACTGTTTGAAGCGTTGTGCCGAGCCAAGCAGGCCGGGGGAGATGAAGTCGAACAGCGACCAAAGGTCGGAGAGGCGGTTTTCCACCGGGGTGCCGGTAAGGGCGATCCGCGCCCGGCCAGACAGGGCCTTGACCCCTTTTGCCTGTTGGGTACCGGGGTTTTTGATCGCCTGGGCTTCGTCCAGCACAATCAGGTTCCAGGAACATTTCTGCAGCCACTCCTGGCGCTGCACCATGCCGTAGGTAGTGAGGACAACGTCAACGGTGGCCAGACTGTTTTGCGGATCAATGGCAATCCGCTCCAGCTCAGCGCGCTCAGTTTCAGAAGGATGGAGAGAAACGACGCTGAGTGATGGCGCAAAGCGCGCCAGTTCGCTTTGCCAGTTGGCCAGCAGCGAAGCGGGCAACACCAGCAGACTGGGAGCGTTTCTGTCGACAACCGACTTTTGAGCCAGCAGCAGGGCAATGATCTGGATCGTTTTTCCCAGTCCCATGTCATCGGCCAGACAGGCACCCAGCCCAAGTTCGGAAAGGAACCAGAGCCAGTTGAGGCCGGTCTGCTGATAAGGGCGCAGCATCGCCTGCAGACCCGTACCGGCCTGCACTGCCGCCAGCCTGGCCGGCTCGCGCAATCCAGCCAGCATCTCCCGCAGCCGGTCGCCCGCTTCGACAAACGCCCAGCCAGACTCTTCCAGCAGCGGATCACTCCCGGACAGATCCCGCTGAGCGCCAGCCAGCAGCCGCATTCCTTCGATAAATGAAAGGCCATCGCCGCCGTTCTCGGCCTCAACCCGCTGCCACTGCGCCAGCGCCTGGCTAAGTTTCTCGCCATCCACCTCTACCCACTGCCCGCGCACAAACGCCAACCCTTCGCCGGATGCGGTCAAGAGCGCAATCTCTGCCGGCGTCAGCTCAGCACCGTTCAGGGTGAGTTGCACCCGGAAATCCAGCAAGGCCTGGGCCGAAAGGGTGCTGCCGACGGCTGAACCAATGGCAACCTGCACCTTGGGGCGCGGGCGCTTCTTCCACCAATCCGGCAGGCGGACCACCAGACCACTACTCTCCAGCGCCGGCACCGCCTGCAGAAAGAGGTACGCCTCCGCCGGGGTCCAGGCCAGCGGATGATAGATATCGCCGCTTTCCAGCAGCTCCTTCACCCAGGGACAACCGGTACCGGCCGCATAAACCGGCTCCAGCAGACGGAGCAGCGCTTCACGGTTATTGACGCCGGCATATTCGCGCAGTGCCTGGCTCAAGGGGAGGTGCTGAGCCCGGGCATTCTTCCCCAGACGGGGGATATAGGTGGCCATGAAGGCAAAAGAGAATTCCGGGTCCTGTTTGTTTTCGGCCAGATGAAAGCAGACCCGCCCCACCTGCCGCCAGAGCGGCGCCTGCAGATGGAGAAATCCGGCCAGCCCTTCCGGATTTTCGGCGATTGCCTGCAGCACCCAGCCGTCAAGACTACGCCAGATATCCGCGAGCAAATCAGGCGAGCAATACTCGGCTCCCGGCATCGGCGGCAGACTGAGGTGCAGGGTGGCCAGAGTTACGTCATCAGGAACCGGTTGCGGTTCGAGACGGTCTACTGTTGGCTGGCTCTGACATAGTTGCAACAGGTAGCGAGTGCCAAACTCTCGCCAGTACAGCCAGGGGAGTGGCCAGTCCGGGGCGGACTTACCCCCGGCGAGGGCCACAATCCCTGCGGCTGGTGAAGCGGCAAAGGCCAGCGCAATTTTTTCGCCGCCGACGTAGCTGTTTTCGGAACCAGCTGTGCTGATCATCGCCAGATGACCGGATGGAGTAATGGTAAGGTTCACCGTAAGGATACCTGACTTTATCGATGGGATGGGATGGTCTGATGGAGCTGTTTTAGCGTTGCCGGAGCATAGCACCCGGCATAAACATCGTCAATACGCAGGACGATATGGATGAACAACGGAGTTAATATCCCTATCTATAAATCCGATAACCGCGTACAGTTAAACCACTGACCTGCCTGCCGAAATCTTTTTTCCCCTCTGTTTCCCGGTCATCTCCAACCACCTCCCTGTCGCACCCCCCTGGAACAGTCCGTACAGTTCCTTTCCGCGCCCAGCCAACCGGTGAAATTCTTTGCCTTGGCGACCGCTCGGACTACGGAGTGAGCAAAGGACACATGTGGGTGTTGGTATCATCATTGGTTATTTCGCCAAACAGCTAGATGCACGTAAAGCCTTGCAAGAGCTGGCACGACAAGGATTTACCCGTACCGCCCTGCTACATAAGGATGCGGACGGAGCGATCAAATGCGCCAACCACTTCTTCTGGCGCAAAGGGGTCGAGGCCGGGGTGCTGCACGATCATGCCCGCTGGCTGGTGTCCGGCGAATCGGTACTGATTCTTCAGGCGCCGGTCGAATCCTTACCTTTGCCAGTCGCAATCCTGCGGGAAAGCAGCGATATTCCGCCGGCGCTGTTCGTCATGCACCCCAAGCGTGAGCGGCGAATTGAAGCACGACCACCTGAAGTCAAGCTCTCCCCGGCCCAGATTATCGAACATTCCCGCCGCCATGCCCGGGAGCAGCAGGTTGACCCGAGTCCGCAGCGTTCCGCCGAACTGCTCAATCGGATCAAGCAGGCCCGGCTCTGGGTGCGTCAGGTTTGTGCCGATCTGGGTGCCGCCAGCCGCCTGGAGCAGAAAGCCACCCCGGCGGCCGACTGGATTCTGGACAACGAATATATCCTGGAGGGGAACGCCCGCGATGTGCTGGTGAACCTGCCGCGGCGCTTTTACCAGCAACTCCCCAGTTTGGCGACCGATCCCTACCAGGGGCTGCCCTGCATCTACGGTCTGGCCAAAAATCTTGTTTCCCATAGCGAACTCCATCTGGATCGGGAAAATATCCTGTCCTTTATCGAGGCTTACCAATCGGTACGGACCTTGACCATCGGCGAACTCTGGGCCATCCCCCAGATGCTGCGCATTGCCCTGATAGAAAGCATCCAGAGCCTGGCGATCACTGCCCTGGCCGACCTGCGCGAACGCCAGTTGGCCGATTTCTGGGCCAACCGGCTGGTTGCCGCCAATCGCCGCGATGCCAACCAGCTGTTTGCCATTCTGGCGGAGCTGGCCAAGGCCGAGCCCCATCCCACCCCCTATTTCGGGGCGCAACTGGTGGGGCTGCTCTACGAAGAAGCAGCGGCCCTGGGCCCGGTGCAGAGCTGGCTTGAGCGGGCCCTGAAAAATCCCCTGCATGACATCACCCTGCGTGAGCAGAACCGCCAGACCCGGGAGCAGCTGGCCTGTGGCAATGCCTTTACCAGCCTGCGCCAGCTCGGCCTGCTGGACTGGCGGGAGATCTTCGAGCAGCTGAGCCGGGTCGAGCAGGTACTGCGCCGCGATCCGGCCGGCCTGTATGGCGGAATGGATTTTGCCACCCGTGACCGCTGTCGGCGGGCCATTGAAGAGCTGGCCCGGGCAGCAGCGATACCCGAGGAGCAGGTGGCCGAACGGGTCATCCAGCTGGCAATGCCGACCAGTCACCACGCAGCGGCCGATGACCGGGCCAGCCACGTCGGCACCTGGCTGACAGGTGAGGGACGGGCCGAATTGGCTCTTCAGCTCGGCTGCCGGGAAAATCGCCGCTATCGAGTCCTGGCCTGGGTCTATAATCACCACTCTGCCGTCTACGCTGGTGGCATCGGCGGTTTCTCTGCCCTGTTTTTTCTCTGCATTGCCCAATTCATGCCGCTTGGCGTTGCGCCCGCAATTGGCCTTGGCTTGTTGCTGCTCGCGCTGATCCCGATCAGCCAGCTGGCCATTGAGACCGTCAACTACCTGCTCACTCGCTTGCTACCGCCCCGCCCCCTGCCCAAAATGGATTTTGCCGTAACCGGCATCCCTGACGCCTTCCGCACCCTGGTAGTAGTGCCGATGCTGCTGACCAACGCCGATACGATCCGCGCTGAGGTCGAAAAGCTGGAGATCCGCTACCTGGCCAACAAGGAAGCGAATCTGCTGTTCAGCCTGTTTACGGACTATACCGATGCCGCCCAGCTAACGCGTGACGACGATAGCCAGCTGTTGCAGCTGGCCAGCGACTGCCTGACCGAGCTGAACCAGCGCCATGGCAGCGCGCGCTTTTTCCTGCTCCACCGGGAGCGGACCTGGAGCGAGTCGGAGCAAAAATTCATCGGCTGGGAACGGAAACGGGGCAAGCTGGAGGAGTTGAACCGACTGATCGACGGTACCCGGCCAGCGGATGCCCCACGCCTGGTCTACGTGGGTGACCCGGATCAGCTGGCTGATGTTCGCTTCATCATCACCCTGGACAGCGACACCCAACTGCCCCACGCCGCTGCCCGCCGGCTGGTGGAAACCCTGGCCCATCCGCTTAATCAGCCCCGCTTCAATGCAGACGGTACGATTCAAGCCGGTTCCTACACCATTATTCAGCCACGGGTGAGCCCAACCCTGCAAAGCACCAGCAGCTCCATCTTCAGCCGGCTCTTTGCCGATGCCATCGGCATCGACCCCTATACCCAGGCGATCTCCGATGTCTATCAGGACCTGAGCGGTGAGGGATCGTACCATGGCAAGGGGATCTATGATGTGCGCGCCTTCAGCCGTCTGCTGTCGGTAAGGTTTCCCGACGCCTGGGTGCTGAGCCATGACCTGATCGAAGGAGCCCATGTGCGGGTGGGGCTGGCCAGTGACATCGAGCTGTTTGATGAATTCCCGCAAGGATACCAAAGCTACAGTAGCCGGTCCCATCGCTGGATTCGCGGGGACTGGCAGATCGCCAGCTGGATTTTTCCCCGGGTGCCGCTCGCCAATGGCGGCCGGGGACCAAACCCGCTCTCCCTGTTGAACCGCTGGAAGATTCTCGACAACCTGCGCCGCAGCCTGCTCCCCACCGCCAGCCTGGGTCTGTTGCTGGGCTCGTGGCTCGTCTCCCCACGGTTCGGCGCGATGGCCTCGCTGGTGATCGGCCTGCAGCTACTCTTTCATCCGCTGGCGCAGCCCTTCACCATGGCCACCACCCGCAAGGGGCTCAAATACTTTGACCCGGCCAAGGTCCTCCATGACCTGGCCCGGGCAACGACTGATGCCGCCCTGCTGCCCCACCAGGCCGCCGTGACCCTGGATGCCATTGCCCGGGTCTGGTACCGGCGAGCCATCTCCCGGCGCGGCCTACTGGAGTGGACGGCCCAGGCAACCCACTGGAGCGCAGCCCGGCGGCAGCCGCTCTTTGTGGCCAGCTTGGCCCTGGGGAGCCTCTTTAGCCTCGCCGTCGGGGTAGTCCTCTGGCGCATCATGCCGTCCAGCCTACAGCTGGCCGCACCCTGGCTGCTGTTGTGGCTGCTCTCACCGCTGCTCGGCTGGCTGCTGAACCTGCGCCCGGTTGCCCCACAGCAATCAGACGCACTGCCCGCCGCAGACCGGCTATTCCTCAGACAGGTTGCCCGTCGGACCTGGCGCTATTTCTCGGCCTTTGTCAATGACGACACGTCGTGGTTGCCGCCGGACAATTATCAGGTCTCCCACCAGAACCAGCTGGCCATGCGGACCAGCCCGACCAATATCGGCCTCTGGCTCACCAGTGCCATGGGCGCCCATGATGCCGGCTACCTGACAATTACCCAGGTCGTGGAGCGGTTGAGCCGCACCATGGCCACCCTTGGCCAGCTGGAGCACCATCAGGGCCATTTGCTGAACTGGTATGATATCGAGACCTTGACACCACTGGAACCCCGCTACGTCTCGACCGTCGACAGTGGCAACCTGCTGGGGGCACTGGTGGCGCTGGAGCAGGGGCTTGGCGAGCTACTGCACGCCCCGATCCTTGATGGCAAGGCCTTTGCTGGTTTTCATGACACCGGTGCCATCCTCCGCCAGATTGTCGGCCAGGAGCGTCGCGCTGGCTTTGATCTGCAGGTGCTGGACGAGTTGCTGCAGACATGGGCAACACCACCGGCAGAGGTCAGCGCTGCCCTGAGCTTGCTGCGGCGAATGGCAACCACCTTCCGGGTGCCGCTGGTGCCGGGAGGAGCGGCATCCTGGGCCGGGGAGATAGAAGAACAGATGACCGCCTGGAGAACGATTGCCGATCGCTACCTCCCCTGGCTCGAAATCCTCGCCGAGAAAACGGCCGCGGAGCTGGCCCCGCTGGGGCCGGCAGCGTTACTCGCCATCAACCACGACCTTATCCATGCACCATCACTGGTTGCGCTGGCCAATGGCCAGGTCGATTCGATCCAGACATTGAAGACCTTGCGGGCAGCGTCTCCGCCGCATGACCCGGCGCTCACCGCCTGGCTCGACCGGGTGCTGGCCGCCTTTGCCACCTCCCAGTGGCTGGCCGGTGAAACCTTGGGCGTGGCTGAGCAGTTAATCAACGACGTCCGCGCCCTGGTGGACGGCATGAATATGCGTTTCCTTTATGATGCCAAGCGCAAGCTGTTCGCCATCGGCTATAACGTCTCGCTGGCCCGGCTGGATGTCTCCAGTTATGATCTTCTGGCCAGTGAAGCGCGGCTCGGCAGCTTTGTAGCCATTGCCCGGGGCGATGTACCGCTGGAACATTGGTTTTCCATGAGCCGCCCCTATGGCGCAATCAGCCGACAACGGGTACTGCTCAGCTGGACCGGTACCATGTTCGAATACCTGATGCCGCTCCTGTTCCAGCGCTCCTACGGCAACTCGCTGCTGGATAAAGCGGCCCGTACTGCAGTGGCGGTGCAGATCGCCTACGGTCGCACCCATCGGGTACCGTGGGGCATTTCCGAATCTGCCTTTGCCGATCTGGACCTCAACAAAACGTACCAATACAAGGCCTTTGGCGTCCCGGCTCTCGGCCTGAAACGTGGATTGGAAGAACAGCTGGTGGTCGCCCCCTATGCGACCCTGTTGGCGCTCACTATCGCCCCGGCCGAGGCCATGGAGAACCTGAAACGGCTGGCCGAACTGGGCATGCTCAGCGATTTCGGCTATTTCGAGGCCATGGATTTCAGTCGACAACCGCAGCGCGAGAGCGGGCAGCAGTCGCGCAAGCGTGGGGTGATCATCGAGGCCTATATGGCCCATCACCAGGGGATGGCGTTCCTGGCGCTGATCAATTTCCTCCATGACCAGCCGTTTTCCCGCCGGTTCCATGGCGACCCTCGAGTGCGGGCCTTTGAGGCGTTGCTGCAGGAACGGATTCCAGTCCTGCCACCGCTGCATTTGATCTCGACGCGCACGAGCGAGCCAGAGCACCTGGCGCTGGACCTGGTGGCAACCGCTGGCAGCAGCTTTATCACCCCCCATACCGCTACTCCCCGGAGTTTGCTGCTCAGTAACGGCCGCTACGGCCTGATGATTACCAACAGCGGCGCTGGCTACAGCCAGTGGGGCAACCAGGAGCTGACCCGCTGGCGGTCGGATCGTACCTGCGATAACCAGGGGACGTTCTGCTACATCCATGAGACTGAACCGAATCAGCTCTGGTCAACGACCTATCACCCGGTCGGCGGCACGGTTGCCGGTTACGCCGTGGAATTCGCCCTTGACCGGGCGCTGTTCCGCCGGGTTGATGACGGCATCCAGACAGAAACCGAGGTTATTGTCTCACCGGAAGATGACCTGGAAGTGCGGCGGATTACCCTGGTCAACCGTTCCGCTCGGGTGCGACGCCTCAATCTCACCAGCTACGTTGAGCTCTCCCTGGCGCCCCACAATGCGGATCGTCAGCACCCGGCCTTCAATAAACTGTTTATTCAGACCGAAGCGCTCCCCGAACAGCGGGCGCTGCTGGCCTACCGGCGACCGCGAAGTGAAAATGAGTCCCCACTATTTGTCGCTCATAGTCTGACCCGGCAGCAGTCCAGTGACGAATCCGGCCAGGATTGCCCACCCATCCCTGACCACGATTTTCTTTTTGAAACCGATCGCGGCCGTTTTATCGGTCGGGGCCGCACCCTGGCCAACCCCATGGGAGCGCGGCAAGAACTGGGCAACAGTCAGGGTTTTGTCCTGGACCCCTGCCTCTGCCTGCGGCAAAGCCTGGTCCTGGCCCCGGGGCAGCGGGTGCAGATTTCCCTGGTTCTGGCGGCCGGCGCGACGCGGGAGCAGGTGTTGCTGCTGATGGATAAGCATAGCGACCCCCATGCCGCCGGGCGGGCCATGGATTTTGCCTGGGGCTCGGCGCAACATAAGTTGCAGATGCTGCACATTCAGCCGGACGAAGCGCGCCGTTTTCAGCAACTGGCCAGTCACCTGCTGTTTCCCAATCAGCTGTTGCGCGCACCGGCCGAGCGCCTGGTGGAGAACCGCAAAGGGCAGTCCGGTTTGTGGCCCTATGCCATTTCCGGCGATCTGCCGCTGGTCCTGATCACCATTAGCGAGGCGCGGGACTTGAGCCTGGTGCGCCAACTGCTCCAGGCCCAGACCTATTGGCAGATGCACGGCCTGTCCAGTGACCTGGTGATCCTCAACGAAGAGGCTGAAGGGTATGAACGGCCCCTGCAGGAACGCTTGGAACAGCTGATCCAGATTCATGCCCTGGCGACCGTCGCTGATCGGCCAGGCAGCGTCTTTCTCCGGACCGCTGCCCATATCCCGGCAGAGGATCTGGTCCTGCTCAAGGCCGCTGCCAGCATCGTGCTGGTAGCAGCACGGGGCACCCTGCCCCAGCAGCTGGGGGTACCGGTGGAAGTTCCCGCGCTCCCGGAAAAGCTGGCCCGGAAACGGGCGCTTCGGGAGCCATCGGCCCCACTCCCTTTCATGGAGCTGAGCTACTTCAACAGCCTGGGCGGGTTTACCCCGGACGGTCATGAATATGTGATCTATCTCGGCCCGGACACCAACACCCCGGCCCCCTGGGTGAATGTCATGGCCAACCCCACCTTTGGCACCATGGTCAGTGAAACCGGCTCCGGCTTCACCTGGTACGGCAACAGCCAGCGCAATCGCCTGACCGGTTGGTCCAATGACCCGGTGCTGGACCCGGCGTCAGAAGCGCTCTATCTCCGCGATGAGGAGAGCGGCGTCTACTGGTCGCCAACCGCCGCACCAATCCGCGAGGAGACCGCCTATCGGGCCCGACACGGGGCCGGCTTCACGGTCTTCGAGCATAACAGCCATGGTATTGAGCAGGAGTTAACCGTCTTCGTCCCGGCCAATGAAAGCGGTGGCCAGCCGATCAAGCTGCAGCGATTGCAGCTTACCAACGGCTCCAGCCGCCGGCGCCAGCTCTCAATCACCTACTATGTTGAATTGACCCTGGGCGAGAACCGCGAGACCTCCCAGATGCATGTGGCCACCTCCTGGGATGATGAGGCTCAGGCGCTGCTGGCGCACAACCGTTACCACCCCGAATATGGCGAGCGGGTGGCCTTTGTGGCCATGACCCCCCAGATCGACTCCTATAGTGGCGACCGCACTGCCTTTATCGGCCGTAACCGCTCGCTGGCCAATCCGGCCGGCATGGAACCGGCCCAACTGTCGTTGCGGACTGGCGCGGGTCTTGATCCCGGTGCAGCATTGCGGGTGGTCGTTGATCTGGCGCCGGGCGAGGTGCGCGATATTGTCTGCATGCTGGGCCAGGCCGGATCAGTGGCGGCAGCACGGGCGCTGGTGCAGGCCTACCGCCAGGAGCAATCATTCGAGGACGCTTTTGACCAGACCAGGGCCTGGTGGGACAGTCTGCTCGGCACGATTCAGGTGCAGACCCCGGATCTGGCCGCCGACCTGCTGATCAACCGCTGGCTGCAGTACCAGTCGTTGAGTTGTCGCATCTGGGGACGCTCCGCCTTTTATCAGTCCGGCGGGGCCTTTGGTTTCCGCGATCAACTGCAGGATGTCATGGCCTTCCTCTTTACCCGGCCCGAACTGGCACGGGAGCAGATTCTGCTGGCCGCCAGCCGGCAATTCAAGGAAGGGGATGTGCAGCACTGGTGGCATGAACCGGCCGGCGCCGGCATTCGCTCCCGCATCTCCGACGACCTGCTCTGGCTCCCGTATGTGGTTGCCCACTATGTCCGGACCACTGGCGACCAGGCAATTCTACAAACCGAGATCCCGTTCCTCAACTCCCCGGTCTTGGGGGACGATCAGCACGAAGTGTTCGCCACCCCGGAGATCACCTTTGAACGGGCCACCCTCTTTGACCACTGCCGGCGGGCGGTCAGCCACGGACTGACGGTCGGGCCCCATGGCCTGCCGTTGATCGGCACCGGCGACTGGAACGACGGCATGAACCTGGTGGGCGCTGAAGGCAAAGGGGAGAGTGTCTGGCTCGCCTGGTTCCTCTGCGAAGTACTGCAGGGGATGGCTGAACTAGCCAGCCTGGTGCAGCAGCCAGCGCAGAGCAAATCGTATCAGGAGGAGCGTTACGCCCTGATCCAGCGGGTCGAACTGGCCGGCTGGGACGGGGAATGGTACCTGCGGGGCACCTTCGATGATGGTTCACCCCTTGGCTCTGCGACTAACCGTGAAGCACGGATCGATTCCCTGCCCCAATCCTGGGCGGTGCTTTCCGGTGCAGCTGATCCTAAGCGGGCGGAGCAAGCCATGGAGGCGGCCTGGCAGCATCTGGTCCGCCAGGATGACGGCCTGGTACTGCTGTTCGAACCACCCTTCGACAAATCCGAACCTTCGCCCGGCTACATCAAGGGATATCCTCCCGGGGTGCGTGAGAATGGCGGCCAGTACACCCACGCCGCCCTCTGGCTGGCCATGGCCATGGCGCGCAAAGGCGATGGGGAGCGGGCAGGGCAACTGATGCGCCTGCTCAACCCCATCGAACACGCCCGCGATGCAGACGCTGTCTGGCACTATGGGGTCGAACCCTACGTGGTAGCCGCCGATGTCTACCGCCTGCCCGGACGGGTCGGCCAAGGTGGCTGGTCCTGGTATACCGGCTCGGCAGCCTGGATGTACCGGGCCTGGGTCGAAGAAATTCTGGGTATTAAGGTGCAGAGCGGGCAGCTACGGATAGATCCGGTTATCCCCGGGGCGTGGCCCGGTTTCAGCCTCAGCTATCGGCACGGAGAAGCAATTTACCTGATTCAGGTGGAAAATCCGGCGGGCGTTGCACGGGGCGTCGTCTGGGTAGAGTTGGATGGTCAGCGCGTGGCAGGCGGAACTATTCCGCTGGAGCGGGGCCTGGTGAAACATCAGGTGGTCGTACGCATGGGCCATCCAGAGTAGCAGAGTAGTACTACAGAAGCAAGGCAGCAAGCAGCAGATGTTATCCGCAGCAGCGAAGGAGAGAGAACATGAATATCAAACGAGGTACCATCGTAAGCAATTCCGGGGCGATTGAATGGGGAGTCGGCAAGGTAATGGAGGTATCACCTTCCAAAGCAACGATTCAGTTCAGTGATGGCATTATCCGAAAGATTGCCGCCACCCATTATGTGATCCTGCAGCCGGGTGATCCCGCCTTTTTCGTACCGCTTCCTGAAATCATCAAGGTTGCCAAAGTGCGGGCAGCACCAAAAATACCAAAGGAAGCAAAAGCAGCGAAAATCCCGAAGGAGCCAAAGGCGCCAAAGATCCCTAAAGCAGCAAAGGCACCGAAACAAGCGACCATCTAAGTAAAACGCGTCATCCCGGCAACAGGGATGACGCGCTTTACGTTGAGCACGTTCTAATTATAATCATTCTGGCCCGTTACCAGTTGCAATGGAGCTACATCTGCCCCAATAACCCAAGCGCATCTGCCAGCTTGTGAGCCCCTTCAATTGGCTTATTTTCGAATACCATGAAGTAACGGAACTGTCGCCCGGCCTGCTTTTCCCAGGCATTGCCCAGCTTGAGCTTACGAACGGAATCCGAGTTGTCCCGGTCATCACCCTTGGTTTCGAGAATAATAATTTTGCCGGATGCCGCTTTAATGATGAAATCCGGGTAGTGGTTGATAAAACCATTGATCCGGAAACCGCTATTATCAAAGTTCTTATGCCAGAACTGGATGCCTGGCAGGTTTGCGATATCGTTGATGACCCGTTCTTCAAACCCATTGGCCTTTTTCTCCGACATATTCAAGCTGTTGGCAATTGTCGGCCCGGTCAGATTGGGAGCAATATATTCGGAAAGCTTGAAGCTGGGGGACGTAACGATCTTCTCCGTCGTCAGCCAATCACCGAAGACTTTTTCGCCGTAATCCGTCGAAAGTTCCTTAATCTTCTGCTTGATCTTGGCCACATAGCTGTCATCCCGCTCCAGGCAGTCGTGGCACCTGGCACATTGTTTTTGTACCCTTCCATCTTGGTAGCGCCACGATCATCCCAATAACTTCTGAATGAATCACGGACAGAATTACCTTGTTCCAGATAAACCAAAAAACTGTTCAGATCATCAATGACTCGTTGTTGGTAGGCTTTGAGTTCCATCAGAGACTGAGCTTTTTTTTGCAAAGATCATAAATTTCAACAGCCATGCGAAATGCTTCCTCTGCATCTTGACGCCCTGGTTCATCATAGTCGCCAGGATAGCGGGTATCAACAGCATATGAATTCAATATTGGAGCATAGCTCCAAACAGACCTGAAATCAGGGTCATTCAAAAGTGATAATAAGAGATCAAGATCGTGAATCCTTTTGAACCGGATTGAATTATGGGTGAGTACGGCTTTGATGGCTTTTTCAGCCAGTTGCTGACAATGGAAGCATGCCGAAGTAAAAAGATCCTCGCCAGTCAACAAGAAACGGGCCGAGGCAAGATCATGTTCAGCCTTTCGTAAAAACTCCAACGCAAATTCATGATCTATGGTCATAAACAACCTTCCCGTCGAGAAAAGCTTCAGTGACTATATGGTTGGTTGCGCCATTCCACTTTTTTACTTCTTCTGGCGTATACACAAGAATGTCCATGGCGCATGGATACGGATCGAACATCATTGCAAGCGGTACAGACCGCTTGTGCCGTGGCTCGTCCGACTCCATCACCACCAAAAAATCAAGGTCACTATCAGGAGTAGGTGTACCGGCAGCGTAGGAACCAAAAAGGATTATCTTTTCAGGATGGAAGTTTTCAACAATGGCCTTTGTTACTCCGTCAATAGTTTCAGGAGCGATTAGCTCGCCATATTTTTGCTGTTTCAAGCTGACAGTCGCCATAAATCCTCCTTAGGAGCTTGTCGGACTTAGAATAAATCTGCTGCAAATCCGCCTGAACGGTCCATATTTATCCGCTTTCTTGATCAATAGAACAACTATTGACCTTCAAAATCGACTAAATCTGTCCTCGTCCAGTCTAATTTTCGCTTAGATTTCCTAAGTCCGACAGGCTCCTAGCCCTTATAAACAGGATAAGTGCGTTAACGAAGTATATTTCTGCTGGATAGAGCAGAAATAACTTCTAACTTACTAAAACATTGTAACATCACGAGGGATCTTCTTGAAGATGATACCATGCTTTTTTAACTGCTCTGGTGAAAGCAGGCAATTATCTACATAGATAACCAATGTGGTAGGTTTTTTGTTATCAGGAAATGTCAAATTTTTCACCGACCTTTTCACCGACCCTGGTGGTCGGAGAAGACTCAACGTATTTCCGCTTGAACGTGGCAATAATTATTCAGCATCGCCACAATGGAGATCACTGCCTCTTTCAGCTCAGAGGTGGATTTCTTCAGCTCCCTGGTTTCGGTCTCTAGAAATTTAGCGGCCCACGCCCCAATGGTGGCGAATTTTCAGTGAGTAATTTCACTGTTTGCCAGCAAATAGCGCTTCGACTCCGCTCAGCGCGCGGTTGTTCCCTGAGCGGAGTCGAAGGGAACTTACTCAGAAG
>JANOEC010000047.1:0-10329 GCA_031412995.1 Geobacteraceae bacterium | reverse complement strand
GTTCGCTAACGCTCCGCTGTTAGCTTTGCGTCCAGATCCAGTGCCTCTTGACCAGACACCTGGTCAGGTCGCACTGTTGACCAGCAGGAGAAGTCATGACCAGATTATCCGTTGTCATTCCGGTGTATAATGCCGAAAAGACCATCGAATCGCTTTGCTACACCCTTATTGACCTCTATTCGACGAAATACTTCCTGGAAATTGTCCTGGTAAACGATTGCAGCAAGGACAGCACAAATATCATCTGTCAGCGACTACACCAGAATCACCGTGAGATAATCACCTATATTCGCCTTGCCAAGAATTTTGGTGAACATAATGCCGTGATGGCGGGCCTCGGCCAGGTAACCGGCGATCTCTGCGTCATCATGGATGATGACTTTCAGAATCCGCCGGATGAAATCAGACTCATGATTGAACAAATTGAACAAGGCTACGATGTTGTCTACACCCAATATCCCGTAAAACAGGATCAAGCCTGGCGAAATTTCGGCAGCCAGTTTAATGACAAGATGGCCAACCTGATTTTAAAAAAGCCGGCCAGTCTCTATCTATCCAGTTTCAAGATCATGAACCGATTCCTTGTGGACGAAATTGTCAAACATACCGGCCCTGACCCGTATATTGATGCCATTATCCTGCGTACTACCACGAATATCAGCAGCGTCAAGGTTCGTCACGACAAGCGGAGGCATGGTCGCTCAGGATATACGCTGAAAAAGCTCATCTCGCTCTGGGGCAACATGGTGATCAGCTACTCACTGATCCCCTTGCGCATCCTCGGCATTATCGGCCTGATCATGGCCATTTACGGTGTTTACACGGCCAGTGGCACCCTGATGGATCTCTGGCTGCCGAATGTTACCGATCCAACAGAATATCAAACCCTGACTGCCCTGACCGCCTTTTTCCGCGGCTTCCAGATGCTGGCCATCAGTGTGGTTGGTGAATATGTCGGCAGGATCTACCTGTCACTCAACAGCGACCCGCAATATGTCATTCGCGAAAAGTTACTGGCTGCCCGCAAGGCAACCATTGTCAGTGTTCAAAACCGGGAGCGGGGTATAACGAATGCCTCGTAAGGCCGGTGCAGTCACCAATGAGCAGCCCAAGCACCACCGCACCCTACCACTTGGCTTTGATCGAGATACGCTCGGGGAACTCCACGCCTCACAGGTAACCTCTACCCCGCACCATGACGACAACTTTGTTAATGCGTGGATTGCCCAGCACCTTGCCGCGCCGCTCCTCCATGCCGACGTGCTGCCTTTGACTGATTTAGGCCAATGGGGCATTGATCCGCGCACCGGCAATATTCAGCATGAATCGGGCATGTTTTTTACTATTACAGGAATTGCGGTACGTCACCGCACCCATAACAGCGTGCTCAATTGGGATCAGCCGATTATTGACCAAGCGGAAATCGGCATTCTCGGCATTCTAGCCATGAAGATCAATGGTGTTCTCCATTTCTGCCTGCAGGCCAAAGAGGAACCGGGGAATATCAACTCAGTGCAGCTTTCACCTACAGTGCAGGCTACATACAGTAACTATACCCGGGTTCATGGCGGAAACTTGCCGCCGTTCCTGGAGCATTTCCTTTCGCCACCACGGGACCGAATACTCTTTGCCAAACTCCAGACCGAAGACGGGGGGCGATTTCTCTACAAGTCAAACAGGAACATGATTATTTTGACTGGCGATGATGAACTGCAGCTACCCGCCAACTTCATCTGGCTGACTCTGTACCAGATCAACCAACTGATCAAACGAGACAACCTTATCCATGCCTGCACCCGCAGCATCCTGGCCGCGCTGTTGCCGGCAACCAGCATCAAAAACAGTACGACAAGCACCAACTCTGAATCCCTGGCAGAACTTGTGCAATGGCTGGATGACCAGAAGGCAGCTAATCATATGCGGGTCAAACGCGAAGGACTCAACACCTTAAAGGAATGGGGATTGGATCAGAGCGGGTATTTTTCCCATGAGCAGCGCCGCTTTTTCCGGATTATCGGCATCAACGTCACCAGTGAAGGGCGAGAAATTTCAACCTGGACCCAACCGATTCTGGTCAATCCCGAATCAGGTATAATCGGCCTGCTGACACGCCGTCATGCCGGTGAACGGCAGTTTCTCATGCAGGCCAAGGTTGAAGTGGGCAACCGAACCGTTGTGCAATTGGGACCGACTGTCCAGTTCACCCCGGCAAATTATATCGGCAACCCCAAATTAGCCAAACCATTCATGTTCGATGAATTCTTCAGTCCCACCCGACTTGCAGTTGCATTTCAAAGTTACCAATCCGAAGAGGGCGCCCGATTTTTCAAGGAAGCGCACCTGCACCGAATACTGGAACTCCCGGCCCATGAAAACCTGCAGCTCCCTGCTGATTTCCGCTGGGTTGGTGAAACCGACCTGCGCGTAATGCTCCATATGGGCGAACAGGTCAACTCGTGTGCCCGGAGCATAATTTCTTGTGTCTTGGGAGGATATTTTGCCTGAGATGCAAGAGGAAATCCTCCCAGAACCTTTGAATTCCAAGAAGGAATCCGCCCTGACACGGTATCGACATCTCATGCTTCCGTCCGTTCTTGTTCTTTGCGCTTTATGCATCCGCCTCTGGTTAATCCCCACCTATGAAGTAATTTCCGTTGATGGTTCAGCATATGCGGTATCAGCCAAAAGGCTGACATCAGGTGATTTTTCACTTTTGGCCTATTATGGCTTTTACCCAGTACTTGTCGCCCTGGCACACCTGATTGTTCCGGATCTTGAACTGGCCGGTCGCCTGGTATCCGCCATAATGGGGTCACTGCTCATCCTGCCCGTCTATTTTCTTGGCATGACATTTTTTGATCGTCGGGCTGCCCTCTACTCCGCCAGCCTGATTATCGCCTGGCCAGAAATGGTGGGAGCGTCCTGCGAAGTCATGACCCAGTCAACCTTCAATACGCTGATGATGATCGGCGTGCTCTTTCTCTGGCAGGGGTTCTCGGTAAAGTCCTGGCGAAGGTCACTTCTCGCCGGTTTAGCCCTAGGCTTGGCATATGCGACCCGTACCGAAGCCATTGTCTTAGTTGTCGCACTGTGTCTGCCACCGCTGGCAGCAGCTTTAGTCAGAAAAACTGACTGGCAGGTCGTCTTTGGCAAGGTTATCTGCCCACTTTTTTGCGGATTACTGCTTATATTGATACCTAATTTGCTCCTGGTGCATGAAGTCACCGGAACATGGCAGTTGGCGGCAAAAACCTCTGGGGCTTTGCGTGACGGTCTCATGTATTATCTAGAGCTGGCTCCTTACGAATTACCACCGGAACTAGCCACCGTGAACTACTGGGACGTACTGCGAAATTACCCTGGTTTTATCCCCTATTCAATCGCCAAGAATCTGACGATAACCTGGCAGACTATGCTGCCGTTATCCTGCTGGATCCTGGCATTCATCGGCTTTTGCGCTGATGGTTGGAAACAACAAGCATTCATCAAACGACTCTACCTGGCCGCAAGCTTTACTCCGTTCCTGATCATCATTATTTTTTATTATGTCGGTCCGGAATATTTCCAACCATACCTGCCGGTTACGTTTCTCTGGATCGGACGTGGACTGTCCACCTGCGAGGACCGACTTCTGGCGGTAAAATTACCGCAACAACTCAAACTGCGACTGTCATCTGCCCCACTATCGCTTATCATTGCAGCCGCACTTACCGTGGGCACTACCTATAAACTAGTGCATCCACGCAATAATCCTCCCCAAACTACAGGCGAATTGGATGGCCGCATCGTGCAAAAAGAGTATGGGTATATGATGAAAAAATTTCTCCCTGAAGGCAAGATCATGACCCGCTGGGCTCGATCAGCTTTTTATGCCGACAGGGAGTGGTCAGAGATTAATTCTCGCGAAACCATTCCGGAACTTATTGCAACTGCAAAAAAAAATAACATCCGGTTTCTCCTGATTGATCAGATGTCCATCATTACCTGCCCACAAACCGTGCACCTGTTGGAACCAGCTACTGAACTGCTCAATCTGCCTTTACCCCAGGAACCGCAAGTCAAATATATGGAAAATATTAATTTCAGAATTCATCCTGAGCTCCAGTTGTACCTGCTGTATCGCGACCAAAAGCGGGTTGTTGCTGCTATTTACCAGTTTTTGCCGGCACCAAAATGACCAGACAGCAACCATTACGCTTCGGGATTATTGGCGATGCTGACATCTATCGACGCAGATTCCTACCAGCTATGCAGGCTACTGGTTCCGCCTGTATGGAAATGCTCGGCAGCCGCAAGGCCGATGTTCCAGACACCAGGATTGGGGTAGAAACAAAACCGGCTCAAGGCAGTTATGACCAGGTACTGAACGCACCAGATATCGACCTGGTCTACATCGCCCTGCCCAATCATCTGCACGAGGAGTGGACCATCCGGGCGCTGCAGGCGGGCAAGCATGTCATCTGCGAAAAACCGCTGGGCCTTGATCTGGCATCGGTGCAACGCATGGTGGCGGTTGCGCGCAGCGAAGGACGCCTGCTCTACGAAAACATCACGTACCTGCACCACCCGCAGCACCGCATGGTGCGGGAGATGGTGGCGACAGGTGCTATCGGTACCATCAGACAGCTGCGGGCCAACTTCTGCTTCACCCAAACGAAAATGGATGACTTTCGGCTCAACCCGGCACTGGGCGGCGGCTCTTTTCAGGATCAGGCGCGCTACCCGCTGACCGCTGCCCTCTACCATCTGTCAGGACAACTCGACCGATTCCACGGCACCGCCCGCTACCGCGATCAGCTTGACGTTGCCGTCACCGGTAGCGCCATCAGCAGCGCAGGCGAACTATTCACCTTTACCATTGCCTTTGACCAACCCTATGAAGCATTTTACGAAATCATCGGCGACCATGGCTTCATCCGCCTTGATCGTGCCTATACCACCCCAGCTGAGCTGGCAAACAGCATCACCATCACGTCTGGCGACCGGGTAGAAATTCGTTCAGTGCCACCCGCCGATCATTTTCATTTAATGATCGAACATGTCTGTCGCCTGATCACGTCCGGACAAGACTTTGCCGCTGAACATCACCTAATTGAAGAACGGGCAGCAACCGCCGAAAGAATGCGGCGTGGTTGCCTGCGAAGTCTGTCATGAACAATCCCCAGACGACTAAATATTGGGAATACCTGCCGGGCTATGATCAGCACCGGCAGGAAATTCTGACCATTGTAGATCGGGTCTTTTCTTCCGGCCGGCTGATCCTTGGCCAGTGCGTCACTGACTTTGAGAATCATTTTGCGTGTTACTGTAATGCGACCCACGGCATCGGTGTTAATTCCTGCACCGATGCCCTGTTCCTGTCCCTGAAGGCACTCGACGTAGGGAATGGTGACGAAGTAATCACCGTTGCCAACACCGCCGTCCCAACGGTGGCCGCCATTCGCGCCACTGGCGCCACGCCGGTGTTTATCGATGTCGAAGCAGATACCTACCTGATGGATGTCCGCCTGCTTGAGGCGGCTATTACTCCGCGCACCCGTTGCATCATCCCGGTTCACCTCTGCGGTCAACCGGTATCCATGGCCCCGGTGCTGGACTTGGCCCGTTTTTACCACCTGAAGGTGGTGGAAGATTGCGCCCAGGCAACCGGCGCCTGCTATCTCGGGGCTAAGGTAGGCAGCTTCGGTGATCTGGGGACGTTCTCATTTTATCCGACAAAAATATTGGGCGGCTATGGCGACGGCGGCATGGTGGTGACCAAGGATGAAGCGCTGGCCAAGAGGCTGCGTCGGCTCCGCTTTTACGGCATGGAGAGCGGTTACTACGCCGAAGAGGAAGGATACAACTCGCGACTGGATGAACTGCAGGCCGCACTGCTGGATTACCAGCTACCTTTGATTGCTGCTGACGTGGAACGGCGCAACGAGATTGCCGCCACCTACACCAGTAATTTATCCGGGGTGGGCGACCTGGGTCTACCAATGGCACGGCCTGACCGTTCCCATCAGTATTACCTCTACACCATTCGCACGGCGCAGCGGGATCAACTCATGGCCAATCTGGCTAAAAATGGCATTGAGACCAGAATAAACTACCCTTTCCCCATCCACCTGATGCGCGGCTACCAGTTCCTTGGCTATCAACCGGGCTCACTCCCCGTTACCGAACGATTGGCCGGTGAAATTCTGTCGCTGCCGATGCACCGTTTCCTGACAGATCAAGAAGTGGCACGGGTATGCAAAATGGTGCGGTCATTTTTCGCCTGAGACTGAATCCATGAATGAGCGCGAATATGAGCTGATGTACGAGGCCGAAGAGAGTCACTGGTGGTATCTGTCCCTGCACGAGCTGATTCTCCACTTTGTGGCCGCTGAATCTGCACGGCGCGGGCCTCTGCAAATGTTCGATGCCGGCTGCGGCACCGGGCGCTTGTGCCAGCTCATGCAACCGTACGGTGCGGTAGGCGGTTGCGATCTCTCGCCACAGGCCATCACCATGGCGGGGCAACGCGGCTTGACCAGCATCAACTGCCAAGATCTCAATCACCTCCAACTTGAACCAAATAGGTACGACCTCATCACTTGTATCGATGTCCTCTACCACCGCTGGATCAACGACGATGTCGCGGTCATGGCCAAGCTTTACTCGGCCCTGAAACCGGGGGGGATACTGATCACCAACCTGGTGGCATGGCCATTTCTCTACAGCGATCATGATGTGGCAGTCTACACCCGTGAACGCTACACCCTCCCGCTGTTGCAGCAACGACTCCATGCTGTCGGCTTCGCCATCGACCGGCTTACTTACCGGGTCGGTCTGCTGTTCCCGCCGATTGCCGCCTACCGCCTCCTGTCCCGCCGACCGGACAGTAACGTCAAGGACGCAGATGTCGCTTCCGATGTCCACCTGCCCCCCCCATGGCTGAACAGCCTGCTGCTCACGCTGATGCGACTGGAAAACCGGCTGCTCATGTATGGCTCACTCCCCTGCGGCACCTCCCTCTTCGCCGTTGCCAGAAGACAATAACCGGCTTGATTTTCTGCGCCTGAGGCTCTAATGTCTCTGCATTGTTTATGGCTGCTAAGACAACCTCCTCTGAAGGACTAATTTAATGACTGCTGCCGATCTCGTCAATATCGCCCGACCCATCAGCGAACTGGCGCAGAGCCAGCCTGATACGCCAGCCATTATCTTTCCCCAGGAAAAACGATCTCTCACCTACCGCGAACTGGATACGGAGAGCGACCGGCTGGCGAGCGGTTTAGCCCAGTTCGGCATCGGCCGCGGGGTTCGCACCGCCCTGCTGGTGCCGCCGAGCCCGGAGCTGTTTGCCCTCACCTTTGCCCTGTTCAAGGCCGGGGCAGTGCCGGTGTTCATCGATCCTGGCATCGGCGCCAAGAATCTCAAAGGATGCCTGGCCACGGCTGAACCAACCGCCTTTATCGGCATTCCCAAGGCCCACCTGGCGCGTCGGTTATTCGGCTGGGGCAAAGACACCCTGAAAATCTTCATCACCGTCGGTGGCAGCCGGATCTGGGGCGGGGTACCGCTAACCGAAGTACGCCGCCGGGGTCAGGCTGCCCAACCCTTCAGTGCGGCCCCGACCACCCGCGACGAAATGGCTGCCATCCTCTTCACCAGCGGCAGTACCGGCCCCCCCAAGGGCGCGGTCTACAGCCACGGCACCTTTGCCGCCCAAGTGGCGGCACTGAAAGAGATATATGACATCCGACCCGGCGAGGTGGACCTCCCCACTTTCCCGCTCTTTGCCCTGTTTGCCCCGGCCCTGGGGATGACCGCCATTATTCCGCAAATGGACTTCACCCGGCCCGGCACGGTGAATCCGGAGCGGATCATCGGCCCGGCCGCCAATTACCATGCCACCACCATGTTCGGTTCGCCCGCCCTGCTGAATCGGGTCGGTCGCTACGGTGCCCGGAAAGGGGTGCTGTTGCCGCACCTGAAACGGGTCATCTCCGCCGGTGCCCCGGTGCCGGCCGCTGTCCTGGAACAATTTCACTCCCTGTTGCCGGAAGGGGCTGAAGTCTTTACCCCCTACGGCGCCACTGAAGCGCTGCCGGTCAGTTCCATCGGCAGCCGCGAAATTCTCGGCAAAACCGGCAAGCTGACCGCCGAGGGACGCGGGGTCTGTGTCGGCATGCCGGTGCCAGGGCTTGACGTGGCGATCATTCCGACCAGCGATGAACCTATTGCCGCCTGGTCCGCAGACCTGTTGCTCCCCACCTGGGAAGTGGGCGAAATAGCCGTGGCCGGTCCCCAGGTCACCACCAGCTACTACAATCGCCCGGAGGCCACCCGCCTGGCCAAGATTATTGATGCGGAAACTGGCCGGGTCTGGCACCGGATGGGGGATCTGGGCTATCTGGACAAGGCAGGTCGGATCTGGTTCTGCGGCCGCAAGGCACATCGGGTTGTGACGCCGACGGAAACCCTCTACACCATCCCGGTTGAAGGGGTATTCAATGCCCACCCCGACGTATTCCGCACCGCCCTGGTCGGGGTCGGCAAACCGGGCCGGCAACAACCGGTACTTTGTGTCGAACTGGAGAAAGAGGCCCGGAAACGGGACCATGAGCAGGTCCGTGCTGAGTTGCTTGTATTGGGCGAGCAGTTCCCCCACACCAGGGGACTGCGCCAGCTCCTGTTTCACCCGTCTTTTCCCGTGGACATCCGTCACAATGCCAAGATCTTCCGGGAAAAGCTGGCGGTCTGGGCTGAGGGGAAACTGCGATGAACGCGCTCGTCACCGGCGGCGGCGGTTTTCTCGGTGGCGCCATTGTCAAAATGTTGCTGGCGCGTGGCGACACCGTGCGCAGCATCTCCCGGGCCAAATATCCGGAACTTGATCACTTGGGGGTTGAACAGGTCCGGGGCGACCTGGCCGACCTGGAAACCGTCACAAGGAGCTCAGCCGGCTGCGAGCTGGTCATCCATGTGGCGGCCAAAGCCGGTATTTGGGGACCCTATGCCGACTATTACCAAGCCAACGTGATCGGCACCGAGAACGTCATCGCCGCCTGTCGTATAAACGGCATCCGCCGGCTGGTCTACACCAGCTCCCCCAGCGTGGTGTTTGCTGGCACCGATCTGGAAAATGGCGATGAGTCCCTTCCCTACCCGCCCCACTTTGAGGCCTTTTATCCGCAGACCAAGGCGCTGGCCGAACAGCTGGTGTTGGCGGCCAACGGTTCCGACCTGGCCACCGTAGCCCTCAGGCCGCACCTGATCTGGGGACCTGGCGACAACCATCTGGTGCCGCGTATCATCGCCAAGGCCCGGGCCGGCCGACTGCGCCGCATTGGCAACCGCCCCTGCCTCGTGGATACGGTCTACGTGGACAATGCGGCCAAAGCCCACCTGCTGGCAGCCGATCGCCTTGCCCCTGGCAGTGCGGTGGCTGGCAAGGCCTACTTCATCAGCAATGGCGAGCCGCTGCCCCTCTGGGAGATGGTCAACCGTATCCTGGCTGCCGCTGACCTGCCGCCGGTCAGCAAAACCATCTCCCCCGGTGCCGCCCTATTGGCCGGTGCCATCTGCGAAAAACTCTGGCAGTGGTTCAATTTAAACGGCGAACCGCCCATGACCCGATTTGTCGCCCACGAACTGGCAACTGCCCACTGGTTCGATCTGACCGCTGCCCGCCGCGACTTTGGCTATGCGCCGGAGATCTCACTAGACGAAGGGTTGCAGCGGTTACGCCACTGGCTACTAACATCAAAAGGAACAGACCATGACTGAACCGTAAAACCTGATATTTCTTTCCGATTATATCCCGAGCTATTGACAAACACCCAATGCCGGACTAACATGGACTAACAAGGAGATACCCTTATGCAAGTTCTCAACATCCATGACACCAAAACCCACTTTTCAAAACTCATTGAGCGGGTGTCCGCTGGTGAAGAGATTATCATCAGCAGGGCCGGTGTGCCTGTTGCAAAGCTGGTCTCCTACCATGAAGAGGACACACCCCGTAAACCGGGTTTCTGGAAAGATCGTGTTATCATGTCTCCGGATTTCGATGAGCTCCCACCGGAGATTGCCGCAGCCTTCCGGGGTGAACTGTTGTGAAAGTCCTGCTCGATACCCACACCCTGCTCTGGTGGCTTGCCGAAGACGAAACCCTCTCAACAAAGGCACGCCAGGTGATCGCTTCGCCGTAAACGTTTGTATATGTCAGTGCTGCAAGTGCATGGGAGATTGCCATAAAGAAGGCAATCGGCAAGCTTCAGGCCCCTGATGATCTTATTGCCGCTCTTTCCGCCAACCGTTTTCAACACCTTCCAGTAACAATCGAGCATGCACTTT
>JANOEC010000046.1:0-59797 GCA_031412995.1 Geobacteraceae bacterium | reverse complement strand
TTCAGCGATGGCTCTATCTGGCATTTTTCCGACAAAGCCACCGGAATGTCGGTCGGGGCAGGTCAGCAGAGTCTTTTCCAACCCCACCATTACGTCGTTTTCGGCAAGGGGCAGGCCGATACCATCACCGGTGGCGAGTATACCGATCGCTTCTACGGCGCCGGCGGCCACGATGCCATGTACGGATATGGTGGTGACGACTACCTGGAAGGGGGGGCAGGCAACGACACTGTCGATGGTGGCGAAGGCAACGACCTGTTGTACGGCAACAGCTTTGACGACATCCTAAAGGGGGGTGACGGTGCCGATACGCTGTATGCCGGCAGCGATCAGGATGTGCTGGAAGGGGGCAAGGGGAACGATCTCCTCTATGGCGGCACGGGTTATGACACCTACGTCTACAATATCGGCGACGGCGTCGATACCGTAGTCGATGAAGACAACCTGGGCCGGATCCTCATCAAGCGCAACGGACAGGCGATCCAGACCGGCACCCTGTACAACAGCGGCACCAACGTCTGGACCGACGCCAGCGGTAAAGTGCTCCTTACCCACAACTCCCCCTGGCGGATGGTGCTGGAGGACGGGGGCGTGATCGAGTTGGGTGAAAACTTCCAGGACGGTGACTTCGGTATCGACCTGAAGGACTCGCCAACCATTCCCACCACCAGTAGCACCATCGTCGGCGAGCTTACCCCGATAGATTACGACTCCAGCAAAGCCGGAGTGCAGATGCAATTGGATGCGAAGGAAAACGTCATCTGCAGTACCGTTGCCATGCCGGGCAGGAGCGATTATTTGAATGATGGTGCCGGCAACGAGCGAATCGAAGCTGGCGCCGGCAATGACTTTGTCTTCCAGGGGATAGGTGATGACTGGGTTGTCGGTGGAAATGGTCGTGACGGCATCGGAGTCAAAACGGGTGAAGTATCCGGTAACGACATAATCGAAGGTGGCGCAGGCGCAGATATGCTGTATGGCGGTGATGGCAACGACCAGATTTTCGGCGCAGACTACAGCGCCATGGCTACCCTGGTGAATGATGGGGAGACCGCGTCTGGCATCAACGAACAGGGTGATATTATCGGCGGCGCGGATGGTGATGACCACATCTATGGTTCTGTCAGCAATGACGCCCTGTTCGGCGGCACGGGGCAGGATCTGATCGTAGCAGGTGCAGGCGATGATTTTATCGCGAGTGCCGGGACTTTTGACGGCCTGATGGTTACCCAGAAAAACAACGATGGTGAATATTCATATGAAAGCGGCTCGCTTTTCAACTGGACCTACCGAACAGTAGCTGCTGGCATAAGATATACCGCGACTTTTGCTAATTTGAGTGTAATCAACATCGGCGAGAATGACTTGGCTGGCGATGTTGTCTATGCCGGCGCCGGCAACGATTTTGTGCATGGTGCCGGTGGTAGCGATGAAGTGAATGGGGGCAGCGGTAACGACATCGTCTTCGGCTGGGGGGGCAATGACAGCATCTTAGGCGGCGCTGGCGATGATGTCCTTTCCGGGGATAACACCGTCGATTATCTTCCCGCTGTCCAGCATGGCAATGACTATCTCGATGGTGGCGCCGGCAATGACAATATCGCTGGTATGGGTGGTAACGACGATCTTTTTGGCGGCGACGGGAATGATGAGCTGCAGGGCGGCGACGGCGACGACTATCTGGACGGCGAAGCGGGTGACGATCTGCTGTTCGGCGCTGCCGGTAACGACCAGCTGATGGGTGGTGACGGACTGGATGAGATGTCCGGCAATGGTGGTGACGATTACCTTGACGGTGAAGCTGATGATGACAGTTTGTACGGCGATGCCGGCAATGACCAGGTCATGGGGGGCGCCGGGGCTGATTACCTGGAGGGTAACACCGGAGACGACTATCTCGATGGCGAGACGGGAGACGATACGCTGGTCGGCGGCGAAGGCGTTGACCGCTTGCTGGGTGGTGATGGCGCTGACATGCTGGATGGGAGCAGTGGCAATGATTACCTGGAAGGCGAGGCCGGGGACGATATCATGCTGGGCGGTGCCGGCAACGATGCATTGTACGGTGGTGACGGCAATGATCAGCTGCAGGGGGATGACGATGGCGAGGTCGGTGCTGATTTCCTCGACGGTGGAGCCGGTAATGATCTGCTGATTGGAAAGGCGGGTCGTGACCAGTTGTACGGCGGTGACGGCGATGACACCCTGGACGGTGGCGACGGCGACGATTATCTGGAAGGCGGTGCCGGTAACGATAGGCTGTCTGGTGGCGCCGGCATTAACGTGCTGGCCGGGGGCGCTGGCAGGGATGTCTATTATGTCGATCCGCGACTCGGCAAAACCACAATTTATGACGACTTTACTGCTGAAGAGAGTGAGATTGTCCTGCCTGAGGATCTCAGTCCCGACCAGTTCGTCATTACTAACCGTGATGGCGGGTTGGTGATCTCGATCGCCGGTCGGCCGGAAGGTCAGGTGACGTTCGGCGGGGGCGGCGGCGGGACGGCGACTGGCAGCAGCAATGGGGGAGGAAGTTCCGGGGGAGGGGGGAGCAGTTCCGGCGGTGGTTCCTGCGACCCGCGGATCATCGGTCAAGGCCCGCCGGTGTTCATCTATGGGCCGGGGGGTGAGGTGATCGACGTTTATATCCCGGAAGTTATTGCCGAGGGCCAATGTGGTGACGACGGCGGAGCGGAAGATCTGCCGCCCCCACCCACGCGCCGGGATCCGCTGTTGATCGATCTGGACGGGGATGGCATCGAGAGTACGCGGGTCAGTGTGAACACCCATTTCGATCATGATGCCAAAGGGCTGGCGGAAAGTACGGCCTGGGTGGGAAGGGATGACGGGCTGCTGGTGTTGGATCGTGATGGCGATGGGCGGATTACCACCGGCCGGGAGCTGTTTGGCAATGATACGGTGCTGGCGACCGGGGTGACGGCAAGCGACGGCTTTGTGGCGCTCGGGGAGTTTGACCGTAACCGCGACGGCGTCATCAGCGCTGCTGATGCGGTGTATGCGAAGCTTCGCGTCTGGCGGGATGCGAACGGTGACGCCCAAAGTGCCCCCGATGAACTCCACGACCTGGCAACCCTTGGGATCACGGAAATCCGGCTCGATGCGCAGGCGGACAATACGTTGGATGTCCATGGAAATACGGTGCTGCAAACCGGCTCATACCTGCGGCAGGACGGCTCGACCGGTCAAATCGCCGATTATGATTTGAAGGCCAATGTCAGGTTTACGGTGGAGAATGACCCGGTAGCGATTCCCGAAGAGATTGCCGCACTCCCGGCGTTGAGCGGTTCGGGTACCGTGACTGATCTCCAGCAGGCCATGGCCAAGGGGAATGCCGGATTGAAGGGCCTGGTCAATCAGTTCGTGAACGAAGGCGCTGTCGATGCTCGGAACAGCCTGATGGAGAGCATCCTTGCCGTCTGGGCGGGGAAGGAGACCGTGGACCAAAACTCCCGGGGGCAGTTCATTGATGGGCGAAAGCTGGCGGTCATCGAGGCATTCAGCGGGCGGCCATTTTTCGGAACCACTGGGCCGAATCCTCACGAACTGGCGGCCCCGATCCTGGAGCGGCGGTACCAGTTGTTGTCGGAGCGGACATATGCCCAGTTGATGCGCCAGACGCATCTTGCCCCGCTGTACGATCAGATCGGTGTGATCTGGGAGGAAAAGCGCCATCTGCTGGTTGACGACCTTTCCGGGGTGGAGACGACAATCCGGGCAGCCCTGGCCGCGGATCGCGGCCAGGGGGCGGCACTATTGGGTGAGTTTGCCCGTACATACCGATCTGCAAACAGTGTCACCAGCCTGACCTACCTGAACTTCCGCGAGTCTTTCCTGGCACTGGACCCGGAACTGGGGTGGGCTATTGATGCCGGCGGGTTACCGCTGACCGGTGGTACTAACGGCTCAAACCGGTCGGAAGCGATCAGGGTGCTCGATCCGGTCTGGATCTCGGGGGGAGACGGCGATGATGTGGTGCATGGCTCAGCGGGTAATGACGTGATCCGAAATAGTGCCGGCAATGCAATTCTGGTTGCCGGCGACGGGAACGATTACGTATCCGCGGGTGAAGGGGCTGATGTTATTGATGGTGGCGCTGGCAACGATGTTCTGCTCGGAGGAGCCGGCAATGACACCTACATATTCCGGCCCGGAAGCGGCCGCGACCGGATTGTCGACGACGGCCTCACCGACAGTTTTGACGCCACTTACATCGGTGGATTTCTGACCGCGGATGAACTGGTGCTGCGGCGGGATGGAGCTGACCTGGTGCTGGAAATCCGGGGGACCGCTGACCAGCTCACGGTACATAGCTGGTTCTGGCGTAATGAGTATCGCATGGAACGGATCCAGTTCGCTGACGGCACGGTCTGGGATGCAGATCAGATCCGGGAAATGGCATTGCAGGGGACGGACGGCGCCGATATCCTGATCGGCTATGAGACCGATGATGAAATACGTGGCCTCAAGGGGAATGATACGTTGTACGGTGACCGGGGGGATGATCTGTTCGACGGTGGTGCCGGCAACGACACCCTCATCGGCGGAAGCATCTACCTGAACGAAGATGGTCATGCCAATGGCAACGATACCTACCTGTTCGGCCGGGGAAGTGGCAACGATCTTATTTACGATTACGACGCAACCGTCGGTAACCGCGATACGATCAGACTGGATGACGGGCTGGCGGTTGGAGATGTCTCGCTTGGGCGGGATGGCAGTGATCTGCTCCTCTCCATCAATGATACCGGCGAGACGATGCGGGTACGCGAGTGGTTTGCCGACGAAGCCGGTGGCGCCAAGCGCGTGGAGGAAATTAGCTTTGCCGATGGGACAATCTGGAGCGTGGCGGAGATTCAGGCCAGGGTCCTGCTCGGGACCCCGGGTAACGACGTTCTGACCGGCTATGCCGGTAACGAAACTATCCGCGGCCTGGCCGGTGATGATGCATTGGCTGGCCTGGACGGGGATGATCTGCTGGATGGCAGTGCCGGTACCGATCGACTTGCCGGTGGCAATGGCGATGACGTGTATCTGTTCGGGCGCGGGTACGGTAAGGATACCCTTATAGACAGCGGTGGGTTCGATGCCGTTGCGTTGACGGCCGATCTGCTGCCGGGCGACGTGACCCTGGGGGTTGCCGGCGATGATCTGCTGCTGAGCATTCAGGGTACGGCTGACCGACTTCAGATTAACCGGTGGTTCAGCGACCCCGGTGCCAAGGTGGAGGAACTGCGCTTCGGTGACGGGACGGTATGGGATCAGTCGTATATCCTGGAGGTGCTGACAACCCCCACTGCTACCGACGATTATCTGGTCGGAAGCCCCGAAGATGACACCATTGATGCCGGGGGAGGAAATGACGTGGTTTATGGCCGCTCCGGTGATGACGTGCTGATTGGTGGTACCGGCTATGATTACCTCAGCGGCGAAGGTGGCGCAGATGCGTTGTACGGTGGCTCAGAGAATGATTATCTGTTCGACGCCGAAGGGAATAATCTGCTTGCTGGCGGAGAGGGTTCTGATTACCTCGAGGTGCAGGGAGGAGTGAATGAGCTTATCGGTGGGCTTGCTGACGACCAACTGGCTATTTCTGCCGGGGCAAATACCATCATCATCAAGCGCGGCGATGGATTTGATAACATTCGGACCTATCTCGCGCCAGCGTCCATGGTGGGCGATTCTATCGTGTTCGGTGAAGGGATCACGGTTGAAAGTCTGAGCATTCAAGTTTTCGATGGGCTGGTGAACGGCTATGGCGGCGGCTATGGTGGATATGTTGGCGGCCCGCTTTACTTAGCCATTGGCATCGGCAGCGATGAAGGGATGTTGATCGAGGGAACAGCGGTTTCTGCCGAGTATGGCGGTGGTTACGGTGGAGGTTATGGTGGAGGTTATGGTGGCACCTTGGGTCTTGCCAATATGTCCATCCGTCGCTTCGTCTTTGCCGATGGCAGAGAGCTATCGCTTGCCGAGATTCTGGCAAAAGCTGATGGTGGGATCATCGGGACCCAGAACGGCTCGTATGGGGATGACTTCCTCAAGGGGAGTGTTGCCAATGATTCGATCTATGGCAGCGCTGGCAATGATGGGATCGATGCGCGAGACAACGATGATTATCTGTCCGGGGAGGATGGCAACGATCTGTTGAGCGGTGGTTCAGGTACGGACAATATCAATGGTGGGCAAGGTGACGATGTTCTTGCGGGGGGCAAAGGGGCTGACTACCTCTTTGGTGGTGACGGCAACGACGTCTATCTGTTCAATCGCGGCGATGGCTCAGACTATTTGGACCCCTACCCGGGAGGGGAATATGGCGATATTGATACCCTGTCGCTGGGGGCAGATCTTCACCACGGGGATATCAGTGCCTACGTCGACCAGGGGAATGGTAACCTGGTATTAACAGTCAATGGTGCGATCGACAGTATTTCCATCCCCTGGTTCAATGTTGCCGACAATTATTCAGTGCTGGACTGGGCCAAGGTTTCGCGGCTTCAGTTTGTCGACACTAATGGTGGAGCCAGAGTCTTTGATCTCACCGGAATTGTCGAGACCCTGAAGGACTCCTTGCTCGGATCTTCAATGGCGATACCGGTCCCATTGTTTAATGAGCTGACAGCGAGCTTCGAGCTTCCCGGAAGCCAGGCTGCCGGAGGCAACCATGCAGTTGCCTATGCCCAGACCGGGGATCTTTTTGCCCTGCCGACCTATGTCGACGGCACGCCCGGGAGCGATGTGCTGGTTGGTCGGGCCGGCAATGACACGATAAACGGTGGGGAAGGAGACGATACGCTGGTTGGGGGCGGCGGTGACGATACTTATCTGCTGAACGTCGGCGGCGGTGCGGATATAATCATTGACCTTGCGACTCCGGAGCATCCGAACCGCATCGTCTTCGGTCCCGGCATTACCCCGGATGATCTGCGCCTGAGCCATGATCCGGCACTTGCGCAGCTGATCATCTCAATCGGTGTCCAGGGGGAAAGTGTCAGGTTGAATAATTTCAACCCCCGCTATCCCTATGGGTCAAGATCGGTTGAGTATTTTGAGTTTTCCGGTGGCGAAACGCTCACCTGGAATCAATTGATCGACAAGGGTTTTGATATTGTCGGTTCTTCAGCTGACGATGAGCTGACCGGAACCTCAACCGTCGACCGGATCCGAGGTGATGACGGCAACGACAGTCTTGCGGGAGGTGCCGGAAATGATCTCCTGGTTGGGGGAGCGGGTGACGACAGCTATCTGATTGAGGCAGGAAGTGGCATCGACCGGATTGATGATGTCGCAACGGCGGAGGCTGGGAATACGGTTTTATTTGGCGCGGGTATTACTCCGGCGGCAATCACCGAACGGTTGACGTATCATGATACAACGCTGATTGTCAGGATAGGCAGCGGGGGGGATGAGATCCATCTTGCCGGATTCAATCCGGATGCGGCGGATACCGGAAACCGGGCAATTCAAAGCTTCGTCTTCGCTGATGGCCGGGTTGTGAGTTACGAAGACCTGATCAGCAATACCTTCATCATTCAAGGTGATTATGCGGATGATGCATTGCGTGGAACAAACCTGACTGACCGGCTCTATGGGTATGAAGGGGCCGACACTCTGTCCGGCGGCAGCGGAGGTGACACTCTTACCGGTGGCACCGGGACTGATCTGCTCTTGGGGGGGGCTGGAGACGATAGGTACGTTTTCAACCTGGGAGATGGCGTTGACGTGATCCGCGATCAGGCAACGTTGGAAGAAGGGAACCGCATTTTCTTCGGCCCGGGGATTGCGCGGTCGGATATCCAGGCGCGTATTGCGGGCTCCACGCTGATCATCGAATATGGTTCTCTTGGTGACGCAGTCATTCTCGAAGGTTATTCCTATAATGGTCTCACCGATTCTCATGTCGCTGAGTTTCTGGAGTTCTCCGACGGATCCCGGGTACGGTTGACGGAGTTGGTTGACCCGGCGACGGAGGGTGATGATTACATCGTTGGCAGCGTCTTTGCTGATAACATCGATGGTCGGGGAGGCGATGATCTTATTCTCGGTGGCAGCGGCAATGATGTGCTTTCCGGAAGCACTGGCAGTGATCTACTCCAGGCCGGGGAAGGGGCGGATCTGTTGGCTGGCGGGAAGGGGGCTGATAGGCTGGAAGGCGGTACAGGAGCCGACACGTACCTTTTCAATCCTGGAGATGGCCATGACACTATTGTAGATGCTTCAGAAAACGGTATCGGCAACATTATCAGGTTTGGCGAGGGAATCTCGCGGGATATGGTGACAACTGGTATCGATGGTACAACGTTAACAATAGCTTACAGTGCACCGGGAGATGAGATCACGATAGAAAACTATGCGGTTGGCGGTCCGAACGGCAATTTTTCCATTAGTGGGCTGGCTTTTGCCGATGGACAGGTCGTGATCTGTCGGGAGTTTGCCAACAGGCGACCTCTTGTTGCGGACATACTGCCGCAGATGGTGGCTGGCGAGGATCAGCCATTCACGGTTCAGTTTTCACACTGCCTGTTCACTGATTCTGACGGAGACCAACTGACCTATACCGTCTCGGTGCCGGGCTATGACCCGCTGCCGGCATGGTTGAGTTTTGATCCCGTTACCCGAACCTTGACCGGCATCCCGGACAATGACGCTGTTGGTGATCTGACCGTGCAATTGTCGGCAACCGATCCATTCGGGGCGACTGTTAGCCAGTCGTTTAACTTGGCGGTTGCCAATGTAAACGATGCACCTCGCTTGGAGCTGCCACTCCCTGATCAGATGGCGATGCAGGGGAAAGAATTCAGTTTCCAGATACCACCATCGACGTTCAGGGATATTGATGCCGGCGATCAGTTTGCCTGCAGTGTTACTCTGGCAAATGGCGATGCTTTACCAAGCTGGCTTGTATTTGACGCAACAACCGGAACTTTAAGCGGAACTCCCGGCATCGCCGGAGCAATGGATATCCGGGTCACGGCAACCGATCTTGCCGGGGCGGCAGTCTCAGATTTGTTTCATCTGAATGTGGCGGCGGCGCCGGAAGTGGGCAGAGTCATTAGCGGTACCAATGCCAATGACATTTTGATTGGCACTGCCGGAAACGACACGCTTGACGGATTGAAGGGCCGCGATCAACTGCGTGCCGGCGCTGGGGATGACACTCTGAAGTTTTCTGGAGATTATCTCTCTGCTATTGGCACGTATGCGGTCAATGTTGGCAGTCCCGGGGTAGCTGGTTCGGGTGTACGCGAGGCGATTGCGGGGAAAACTCGCAGCAGCGATCTCTATGACGGCGGGAACGGTTATGATCAACTCGTCGGGACAGGTGGCGATGACGCCATGTTTGTAGATGACGGACTGGGGAATGTCCCCTGTATTACGGGGGTGGAGCGGATCAATGCCGGTGACGGTAACGATGTGCTGGATTTGACCAGTGCCCGTTTCGCGTATGGGGATGTCGTTCTGGATGGCGGCAATGGCGTCGATGTGTTGTGGGCCAGTGCCGGCAACGATTTAGTGCGTGGTGGGGCCGGTAATGACCGGCTTGATGGCGGCAAAGGAAATGATATCCTGCAGGCCGGCATCGGCGATGATGCCCTGAATGGCGGCATGGATAGAAACCTGTTGGATGGCGGCGCCGGCCAGGATAGCCTGGTTGGCGGCTCTGGCAATGATCTGTTCATCGGCGGAGTCGGCAACGATCTGCTGACTCCAGGTGCCGGAGCAGACCTGATTGCCCTGAATCGGGGCGATGGCCGCGATACCGTACAAATGAGTAGCGGTCTGGACAACGTCCTCAGTTTTGGAGGGGGGATCACGTATGCCGATCTGAGTCTCCGCAAGAGCGGCTATGATCTCATCCTTGAAACGGGATTAAATGAGGGGCTCACCCTCAAGGGCTGGTACACGTCGTCCAGAACGCGCAGTGTGGTCACCCTGCAGATGGTCGAGGAGGCGGCCGCAGACTTTAATCCTGGCGGCACTGACGTGTTACGTGACAACAAGGTGGAGCAATTCGACTTCACCGGTCTCGTCAGCGCCTTTGACCGGGCGCGTAACGCGAACCCGACCCTGTCCTCTTGGGCATTGACCCATGCGTTGACACAGTTCCATCTCGGGGGGAGCAACTCAGAGGCGCTGGGGGGCGATCTTGCCTATCACTATGGCAAAACCGGGAATCTTGCCGGCATGGGATTAACCTCGGCGCAGGCGGTGTTGGCGGATGCCGGTTTCGGCACTTCGAGGCAGAGTCTGCACCCCCTCGCCGGTTTGCAGGAGGGGGTAACCAAGCTCGGCTAATACTGTTGAGCGATTGCCGATTCAGCAGAAATCCTGTCCGGCGTCAGTCACTGTTGTTGGGGAACTGGTTGCGTAACTATGCTACGTATTCTGATCGCTTGGGAGTTGGGTGCTAATCTAGGGCACCTGTTAAAGCTTGTTTGTGTGGCGCGGCAGCTGCGCCTGCGCGGACATCAAATTATATTTGCCGTGAAGGATGTCATTGCTGCTCAACAGATTCTCAAGGCTGATGGCTTTGCTTGTCTGCAAGCGCCAATGGTGCAATCACACCCGAAGTTAAGGCGTGAGGCTGCCAGCTATGCTGATATTCTGACGGAAGCTGGTTTGGCCGATTATCAGGTGCTGAGCGGACTCATTGGTGCGTGGCAGTCGTTGCTGGCCCTTTCCGGGGCTGATGTGTTGCTGGCTCAGCACGCACCTGTAGCACAGTTGGCGGCTCGCATGAACGGTACTCCCTGTTTGGCCCTGAATACGGGTTTTGAATGCCCCCCAGCGGTTTCGCCGTTCCCCTGCTTCCGACCATGGCTGCAGCTGGGGCGTGAGGAGCTGATGGCGACGGAAGCCGTGTTGCTTGACAATGTAAATACTTTATTCGCTTCGTCTGGAATCTCGACGCAGAGCAGTCTGCATCGTGCTGTCGCGGCAGATGTTTCACTTCTCGCCACCATTCCCGAACTTGATCACTATCCGATACGCAGGGGGGGGCAGTATGTCGGACCGCTTTTCCTTGCATCCGAAGGGGTTGAGTGGAGGTGGCCTGAAACGTCGGCAACACGGTGTATATTTGTTTATCTTCGACCGTTCAGTGGATTGGTGGATGTTCTGGGGGCATTATCCGAGATGCAGGCTTCTGTTGTTGCATTTATTCCGGGAATAGATGAGTGCTTACGAGGGCGTTTTGCTGAACGGGGGATCGATTTTTCTGTTGATCGGCTCAAGATTTCCGGGCTGTTGCCTGGCATGGACTTGGCGATAACGCACGCCAGCCACGGCACAGTCGCAGCCACGCTGTTGGCTGGAGTCCCGCAGTTGTCAATACCAACAACGATTGAGCAGTGGATGCTGTGCCGTAGGCTGGAGCAGTCAGGCTTAGGAATTGGCGTAAAAGGAAGCGACGTGAGTACCAGGTTTCGATCAGTATTGATCCAGATTTTGACAACTCCTTCGTATCAGGATACGGCTCAGAAGTTTGCGCGGAAGTATGCAAGATACGATCAGGATGAAGTGACCACCAGGATTGCGTCATCCATCGAACGCTTACCGCAATACGTCCTGACGACCAAAAGGAAAAAATGAAAATTGAAAATCCCGACAATAAGTCTAAACTGAGCCGGCTCCGGCATCTGCTTTTTTCTCCTTCTCGGAACGAACTACTCGATTTTGCCCCGGATATTGTGCAACTACAGGATAAGCTCCCGCCAAGATTTAGTCGGGCTGTGCTCAAAGTCTTGATTGCTCTCTGTCTCGTGACGCTGGTTTGGGCTATGGTTGGGAGACTTGACATTGTGGCAGTAGCCGCCGGCAAACTTGTCCCTCAGACACATGTGAAAATAGTCCAACCGGCAGAGCAGGGGATTGTTCGAAGCATACTCGTGAAAGAGGGTGAGACTGTTCGAGACGGTCAGGTACTCATGCGCATGGATGCCGTTCTTTCCGATGCCGAGGGCAAGGTGCTTCTCGTTGAGTTTAACCGGTTCCGTCTTGCCTTGCGGCGCATTGAAGCAGAACTCGGTGGTCGCCAACTTTCATTTGAATCCGGTGACCCGGCTGAGTTATACGCACAGGTTCAGGCTCAATATAACGCGAACAGAAGAGCGTATGCAGGAGCACTCGATGAGCAGCGCAGCATCCTGGAGCGTGCAAGTCAGGATCTTTCCGCAGCACGTGAAGTGAAAAAAAAGCTGGAACAGATACTCCCCCATTTCCGTGAGCAAGAAAAGGCTTTCGAAAAACTGAATCGAGATGGGTATGTTGCACGGCTGGATGCCACAGATAAACAACGGGAAAGGATTGAGCGAGAGCAGGACCTGAAGGCACAGGAGTTCACGATAAAAAGTTCCCAGGCGAGTGTTACTCAGGCCGAGAAAAAGATTGCGCAAATTACGTCTGATTATCGTCGTCAGTTACAGGCTGAACGGGTTGAGATTACATCGCATCTGGACAAGGTGCGGCAGGACGTGGCGAAACAGCAGTATAAGCATAATCTGTTGGAGTTAAAAGCTCCTCAGGCTGGTGTCGTCAAGGAGTTGGCAACCCATACAGTTGGAACGGTAGTTAATCCCGGAACAATTCTGATGACGCTAGTGCCACAACATGAACCGCTTCAGGCGGAAGTCTGGGTCACAAATGAAGATATTGGGTTTGTGCAACCAGGAATGAGGGTGAAAGTGAAACTCATGCCGTATATGTTTCAAAAATATGGGATGATGGATGGCATTGTCGATCGGGTCAGTGTGGATGCCAGTGATGACGGACCGCAGTCAGGTGGAGAGCCTCCGGTCGGGGTACAAAATCTGGCTGCCGGACGATTGTTGTACAAAACACTTGTGACACTCAATAAGCAGCATTTGGATTCGGGCGGGTCGGCACTCAGGCTAACGCCGGGGATGCAAGTTTCTGCGGAAATTCAGCTGGGGACACGATCAGTCATAGAGTATGTTTTTTCTCCTTTGAAAAAGGCATTTCACGAAGCTGCACGAGAACGATAGCAGTTCCGGCTGATCCTGGTGTGTTACTCCTGCTGTAGGCCTGTTTCTGTTACTTCCCGCCATTACAGTTTACGCCCTGCCTTCCCCTGGAAAGGCAGGGCGTAAAGGTTATTCCATCTCCCGCACAGCCTTAATAATGGCCTCGGTGGTGATTTCATTGGCCCCATACAGGGTACGGCTTTTCTTGGTTGTGCTGTTGGTAATGATGATGGTTGGCGTTCCCTTGACTTTGAATTGGTCAGATAAGGCCTGGAACCGGGACATGGTCTGACTGACTTCCAGGAAGCTCAGCTGTTGATAGGTTACCTTGAGCGGGGCAACAGCGGCCTTGACGTCATCGATGGTCGGATTTTTCGTGCGATACGCCAAGGTAAAGAGTGCCCGGCGCAGCTCCAGGTATTTTTCCTTTTCCTTGGCGGCAAAAGAAAGGTGATACGGCACAAAATTCATTGCTTCCGGATGAATCGGCTTGTCGACAAACATGATCCGCGCTTTTTTGCTGATGGCGGGCACCGCGGCTTCGATTGCCGGTTCAGCCTTGATGCAGCTGGGGCAGAACCAGTCGGAAAAGACGTAGACCTCAACTTTGCTATTTTGCTTGCCGATGGCGATGTTCAATTCACTGGCCTGCGCTTCCGGTTGCGCCATGCCACCAAGGGTGACGCCAAAGCTGAGTGCGGATACCAGCAGGAGCAGCAGAGTTTTGCCAAGCAATTTGCCGGACATGGATGGATTCCTCCTTCGAATGGAAATATAGGTGTATAAGCGAATCAGGCTGAGCAGGGCGATAACGCCAGCTATCCCGAGACAGAGCGGACACCATGCTTGAATAACATTTTTTTGCAGGTGAATAAAGGTTGTTTCTGCTCCGAGGCCTGCCGCCAGGAGCATGTCCACAGGAAGTGCTGCCGATTGTTTGCAGGCCATTAATGCTGCCAGGACCAGAAAAAATACGCCACCCAGAAGGGGCAATTTGATGCCAAAAAACCGGTACAAATGGGCATCGGTGCAGCCACCAAAATTACACAAATCAGTGGCAGAAAGGATAGATAAAACCATCCCACCCAAAATTAATAGCCAGCTGGAGAATAGGGTAATGCGATTCATTGAATAGGTTCCGGGTTCTTCGATCTGCAGAAGCAATGGTTGCGCTGATTCTATCAGGGTTCAACCGGTGTCTGTCGCTGCGGTCGGTATAACTATTTTCGTATCATGGCAAGACTTGCTATGGGGTGTCAAGTTTCCTGTGAGCTGGTCTGACTGCGAGCATCATGCTAACCAGACAAATCGGTTACGATCAGTTGCTCAAAAGAGTGAACCGGAACGTCGTTCCTTTTGACTTGGTCGAGGTGAAGGTTACTTGTCCGCCCAACACCTGCTCACCGAAAAACTTCATGGAAAAGGTACCGAGACCTCGCCCCATTGCCTGTTTCGTGCTGAAATTACGCTGAAACACCCGGCGGGCGATGTCTTGGGGGATGACACTTTGGTTCCAGACGTAAAAGGTCACGGAATTGCCGCCCGGTTCAATGCCGGCAATTACCTCGCCCCCCGGTTCTGAAGCCTCCAACGCATTGCAGACCATGTTGGTTAAGATCCGGTTGCAGAGATGATGGTCAGTGATCAGGGGCAAATCGTGTGGTGGTGGCGCGACCGTGAGCTGCCGGTTTTTTGTTAACGGATGATTGTAAAAGACTTCGGTCAGGTCGTCCAATATGCGGTTCGCTGTTGTTTCTTTATACAGTGGCTTATAGGTATCGGTCATTGATTCAAGCAGGGCACTATGCATGGAAAGTTCCTGCGCCAGGCGGACGACACCGTTATGGAGTTGATGGTGCATGTCGTCGAGTTGAGCGAGCATTTCACTGCGGCCCATGACCCCACAGAGAATGTTGTTAATGTCGTGGAAAAAGGTACGTTCCAGGTGTGCCCGTTGTTGCTGGATACTCACATCCTGCAGAAACAGCAGGAGATATTTATTGCCTTCTATTTTGAGCGGGCAGCAGCGGGCCTGGAGAAAGAGATCTACTTCCCGGTTGTCACGTTCGACGACAATGGCACAGGTACGTTCCTGCGGTAGTTCAGTATCAAGCGCCGCCAGCATGGCGATGACCGCACCGCAGGTTGAGCAGTAGGGTGAAGTGCCACAACCACCTGGCATTTCACAGGCATGGACGCAGCGCACGTATTCCCCTGGACGCATCCCGAGGACTTTTGCACTATCCGTAATCCCCATTAATTTGAGAAATGCCTCGTTCAGGGCGAGAATTTGCCGCTGTTCGTTCAATACGGCAAATAAGCCGTTGGCTACATTCATCAAACAATCAATAATGGGGTTGTTGGTAATGCCCAGCACGTTCATGTTCAGGTCTGGACCGTGAACCCGTTCAGCTGGAGCATAATAGGTCTGCATAATCCGCCTCCATGGGAACATTCCGGGCAATAATGCCACAAGCTGTCAGTAACGCAATCCCCTAAAGGACTTTCAGTTAAAACTAGCTAATTGTGCGCCGAATTATCGCTGTTCTTGCCGAACTTCTTAATTATACTGGTGCAGAATTGTGATACATAAGGAAGGCGATACTATTCAGAATAGATTCTCAAAGGAGCAGAACGTGTCTGGTTTGCATCGATTTTCCCGCACAGAACTGCTGATTGGCAGCGCTCGGTTCCTGCAGCTGCAGAAGTCCCATGTGGTTGTGGTTGGCCTGGGCGGAGTCGGGAGCTATACTGCCGAAGCGCTTTGTCGGTCCGGGGTGGGGCGCCTGACCCTGGTAGATTTTGATGATATCTGTGTCACCAATCTAAATCGGCAACTTCATGCCACCAGTGCGTCAATTGGCAGGCCCAAGGCGGAGATCATGGCTGAGCGGCTGCGTCTGATCAATCCTGACGCGGAGATCATCGCTCTGCGCCAATTCTACAGTGTAGAGAACAGCGCCCAACTGCTGTCTGGCCAGATTGATTATGTTGTCGATGCCATTGACCATATCACGGCCAAGCTGCATCTCCTGGTGACCTGCCACAGCCGAACCCTGCCAATTATTTCCAGCATGGGGGCAGCTGCCAAGCTCGACCCGACCAAAATCAAAGTCGGCGACATTGCTGAGACCCATACGTGCCGCATGGCCCGCAGTATGCGAAAGTTGTTGAAAAAACAGGGGGTGACTGCGGGCATCAAGGTAGTCTATTCCACGGAAGAATTCACCCCGCCGGCCGATCAGGTAGCGGGTTGTCATGGAAACTGCGTCTGTCCCAATAAAGATGAGCAGCAGTTTTCCTGCCAGCATCGCCGGGTAATTCTCGGTAGTATTGCCCATATCCCCGGGATTTTTGGCTTGACCATAGCCGGTGAAGTGATCAGGGGTTTGTTGGCCGATTGACGTACCTGGCTGGAAGGTTTATGATTAAAGCACTTTATGTTGTATCTGGAGCATCTATGAAGATCTTCGTTACCAGTCTCGTTCTGCTGTTGGGTACCAGTTGCCCTCTGTACGCAATGTTGGCAGAAGCCATCGGCCAGATTCAGACGTTGCAGGGGAGCGCGTCAGTTCTCCGCGGCACAACCTCGTTTCCAGCAAAGGTAGGGTTCGCCTTGCAGCGTGGCGATATGATCCGGACAGCCAAACCGGGGGCCCTCGGCATTATTCTGACAGATGATACAACTATTTCCCTGGGTCCCAATAGTGAACTTGTAATCAATGAATATGTTTTTGCCCCGAAAGATGGCAAATTCGCCTTGGTGGCACGCATGGCCAAGGGAACTTTTGTCTATTTATCAGGGTTGATCAGTAAGCTCTCGCCAAATGCTGTGCAACTGCTCATTCCGGATGCCACTATCGCTGTTCGTGGCACGAAATTACTGGTTGACGTTCAGGAATAGTCCCTTTCTTGGAGGGGTAGATGCAAAGCAGAGTGAACATTCTGCCGGTTCTGGGTATTATGCTTCTGCTCTTCGCCGGTTGTGCATCCCCAAAACATACGGTTGTCTTGATATCGGACCCTGATGGTCACGTCGGTGCCGCAACGGTTACAACCGCTGGGGGCAAACAGTGTCTTGATAAGGCTGGTGACTTGACGCAAATATCCGGTTCGTCGGCGCCGTCATCGACGGTTACCGCGGATCCTCATTTTCTGGTCGTCAGATTTGCCGACGCATTGGCTGTTGAGCCGGTCCCACCGGAAAAATTCATCCTCTTTTTTGAAACCGGCTCTACCACCCTGGTGCCCCAGTCACTTCCGGTCATTAATGCCATCGCTGATGCCATAAAACGCCGTGACGCTATTTCCATCGCGATAAGCGGGCACACTGATGCTGCCGGTTCTAATCAGCTTAATGATCGACTTGCCCATGAACGAGCAGTGATGATTCAAAAACTGTTACTGCGAAAAGGTGTGAGCGCCGATCGTTTATCCGTTTCCTCGCACGGAAAGGGGAATCCGTTGGTTCCTACTCCGGAAGGTATTGCCGAGCCGAAAAATCGCCGTGTTGAAGTAATTGTCCGCTGACTTTCTTGATGACCATGACCCCCAAGGATGCCGCACTGAACCGTCCCAAACGCCTTCTTCCCCTCTGGGAGGGCCGTTTTCTCTTGCTTGCCACTGGGTTTGCCTTGACTCTGTTAACGGCGGCCCTCCTGATCGCTTCGCCAATGCTGGTGCAGCAGGCTGAACTGCGTCTGTATGACCAGATGCTTAAGGGCCGGACCGTACCACCCCAGTCCGGCGTTCCGGTGCTGGTCGGCATTGACGAAGAGAGCCTTGCCGCTTTTGGTCAATGGCCCTGGCCACGCTATCGTCTGGCCCGACTGGTGGAGCGTTTACATCTGTTGGGAGCAAAGGTCGTTACTCTCGACTTTCTCATGCCTGAGCCTGATCGAACATCACCGGAAGTGATTTCATCTGAGCGGCATCGTGACCTGGCGAAAATAGCGTTACTCCCGGATCAGGCCGGAAAGGATGGCAATTCGCGACTATTGGCCCGTGCTATGACCAAGGGAGATACGGTTCTTGGTTATTTTTTTGAATTTGGCCACAATGGTCAAAAGGCTGTGTCTGCCCACTCGGTTGTCCCTGTTCTCCCCGAAGGGATGGTCGTGACGAGTAACACTGGATCTTTAGCGGCATGGCCCCGCCCGAATGGCATGCTCCGCAGTATTTCCATGCTTACCGGCGCTACCCGCACTGAAGGGTTTACCAATGCCTTACATGATCGTGATGGTGCGCTCCGCCGGGTGCCTCTACTGTTGCCCTATGATGGCAAACTCTACCCCTCACTGGCATTGGCCACACTCTTGTTGAACGAAGCTGATCGCACGATCCGTGTTGAGCAGGAGATGGCGGAAACGACCCTTGTTTGGGGACGGCAGCGGATTCCTCTCGATCGTGAAGGGAATATGCTGCTTGATTTCCGCGCCGAAATAAACCCTTTTCCTTATCTTTCAGCCCGGGCTGTTTTGGACGGAGAGCCATTACCATTCGAGGTAAAAGGAAAACTTGTCCTGGTCGGGCCCTGGGCAAAGGGGCTCGGTGACCAGCATCTGGTCCCTTCCGGCCACTCAATCAGCGGATTGGTGATTCATGCAACGGTAATTGATAACATTCTTGCGGGTACCCATATCAATCGCCCTGGCTGGTCCCGAGGCGCAGAGCTGTTTGCGGTCTTGCTGCTTGGGGTAATGAGTACCTGGCTCTTTAGTCAGCCAGGATTCTTCCTTTCCCTGGTTACGGTACTTCTCGGAACGTCTGGATGTTATTGGGGCGGGCGAGAAATGCTCGTTGCCAAGGGCGTATACCTCTCCCCATTAATGCCAATGCTTACGCCGGTACTGATTATGACCATCCTTAGTCTGCTCAAATACGGAATCGAGGCACGCAAGGTTCGCCAACGGACTCAGGATTTGATCGACGCCCAGGACACTATCATCTTCGGGATGTCAGCACTGACCGAAACCCGCGACAAGGAGACGGGTGGGCACATCCAGCGGACCAGGTTATATGTTGAGACCCTGGCGCGATATCTGTCTACCATGCCTAAGTATTCCAGCCTTGACGATACGGCTATTGAACTACTCGCCAAATCGGCGCCGCTGCACGATATCGGTAAGGTAGGGATACCGGACAGTATTCTGCATAAGCCGGGAGAGTTGAGTGAGCAGGAATATGCAACCATGAAGAATCATACGCTCATCGGTGTCCACGCCCTTACCAGGACCATTGATGGCAGTGACCATCCGGAGCGCCATGATTTTCTCCACTATGCCCGGCAGATGATTGAATCCCATCATGAACGGTGGGATGGCACCGGTTACCCCCATGGGTTGCGGGGAGAGGAAATTCCATTGGCCGGGAGGCTGATGGCACTGGCTGATGCCTACGATGCCATGGTCAGTCGACGGGTCTACAAGCAGGAATATCCGCATGCCTATGCCCTGGAATATATCCAAAGCAATTCAGGCAAGCATTTTGATCCCGATGTTGTCGCGGCATTTCTGGCGAGAAACGATGATTTTTTGCGCATTGCTCGGGAGTGTATTGAAGATGGTGAGGAGGGAGCATCTCTTCCGTGAGGGATTAGCCCAAACGTCTATTTCGCATTGCTGTGCCACGTTTTGCATGAAAAAGGAGGTGAAGAGCTGTTCTTCACCTCCTTGTAAGTTTAATATGCCTACAGTTATTTCTATGACATGTCACAATTATTGTAACACTTCATTCGCATTGAGTGGGTGATGAGTGCCCAGTTGCTGCCTTATTATCAACATAACTACAGTCAGCGACAACGATCAGGCATAGGTTGAGAACGTTTGTCCCTGATTGCTGTCCGGCAGCGGCGGTGCATTTTTAATCTGTTTGCTTTCCACGTCTTGCTTTTTCTTTTCAGCCTCGGCCACAACTTGGGCTTGACTTTCCTGCCGTTCTATTTCCTTGGGGCGTTGCATGACCTGTTGTGATGCTTCTGGGGCGCCTTTGATTTCCATGGCGAGACTCCTTTACTCTTTGCTGAAAAGAGCAGTGACAGTTATTTTTGACTTCCAGCAGTCACCGTTATTTCTTGCACCGGTGGTGATGTTTGGTTCTGCGTATCTTGTGCTGAACCCGATGGCGGAGGAATCGTCATCTGATCGATCTGTTTCCGCAGTAACGGGTAGTCCTGCATCATTTCTTGTCGTCTGACGCTATTCAAGTATGGCGGGAAATATTTGACCACTTCAATTACTGATGTGGTTTTCTTTTCAGGTACCTTTTCTGGTGCCTTGGCTTCCACTTTCTGGTCAGTTTGCTCGACAGCCCGTTTGTTCTGCATGAGCTTGCTCAGCTCTTTTGATTGTTCAGACAGAACAACATGATCCTCCTGGGGACGACGAGTTGCTTGTTGTTTCGGTGCCGTAGGGATGCTCGCTGTTGCTACCGATTTCGATGCAGGAGTGGTACCCTTTTCCTGGATCGCCGAATTGAGTGACGCGTTATGTGTTGTTCCGTCGATACCAATCATTATTCATACCCCTTTTATTTTTAGGGTTATCTATAGTATCGGCTATATTATGAATTTCTTGAGCTTTTTTTGCAAAATAATTCTGCAGTCACGTTTTGTTTCGCCGCTATTGCAGATTTACTCAGCGCCGGAAAAATCCAATCAGAAACTCGGCATCTTTAGGTGACAGATCAAACTTGAAAATTGCCTCCTGGACGAGCGGTTGGACCGGCTGGTCTGCATCTTCCTGCAAGTTGCCAGACACCCATTTGACGGCGCGGCGGACATCATCTCCATCTGGTAACAGGTCATGCATGGTCGTACCTCCTCTTTAAGATTGCCTGGTTCATACGTCTTTTACCTTGGTTCAGTTTGCTGGTCATTTGAATCGATAATGGGTTGTGGTGCTGGATTTATCGAGTTGCCGCCATGTTGGGCACAGAATTCAGTCGGTTCAGTCCCGGCTCTATAGAACTCAACTGCTGAATCCGGGCAGCTAGTGGTCGCCAGATAACCGGTTTCTGAGTCAATTGAGCTGCTGACGACGGTCTCTGGTTGAGCGAAATCAGTTGCCGGTTTGGCGGCCATTGCGGCGCGCATGAACCGTTCCCAGATCGGGGCCGCAATTGCCCCGCCGGTGAAGCCCTTTCCGCCTGGGCGCGGCTTGTCATATCCTACCCAAACGCCAGTTATTACCTGAGGTGTATAGCCCACAAACCAGGCATCTCGATAGTCATTGGTGGTACCGGTTTTTCCGGCTGCCGAATGGTCTTGGGCAAATTTCTTCAAACTCTTGCCCGTGCCATAGGTCAGCACGTCCTTCAGTATCTGGGTAGTGATAAAGGCGGTTTCTGGGGCCATTACCGGCGTGACGACTGGTGGATTGTCAATCCAGGCGCGCCGGTTCCGTTCATAGATCCGGATGATGCTCCGGGCAGCAGCGGGCCTGGATCCCCCCGTGGCCAGGGGAGAGTAAGCCAGTACCAGGTCGCTCAGGGTCACTTCATCAGTGCCCAGAGCTAAAGAGAGATCATTCGGGGTGCGCAACGGCAGACCGAGCTTGCCGGCAAAATCGACGAAATAGGGAACGCCGATGTTTTCCAGCAGTTTAACGGTAATGACGTTATTGGAGTACGCCAGGGCCTGTCTCAGGCTGAGATCGCCATACTGCTCTTTGCCATAGTTCTTTGGCTGCCAGACCTCATTATTTCCTTTGTCATAGTTAACCGGGGTATCGTTCCAGATGCTGCTGGCCGTAATCCCCTTATCCAGGGCGGCAGCATAAATCAGCGGTTTGATGGCCGATCCTGGCTGGCGTTTGGCGTTAAATGCCCGGTCGTATTGGCTTTTGCTATAGTCAACGCTGCCAACAGCTGCCAGTAGATCCCCATTGGTTGGATCGAGACTGACCAGGGCGCCCTGCAGTTCAGGGGAAATGCGTCTGACGCCTTCCTTGACCGCTTGTTCTGCCTGTTTTTGCAAGGTCAGATCCAGAGCGACAAAGACATCCAGGCCGCCCTGTTCGATAATTCCCGGCCCGTAGCGTTCGATCAGTCGATGCTGAATCTGGGCGAGATAGTAGGGAGCTTGTCCCGGCTTGATAAACGAAGCGGAATGAGCCCGCAGCGTTTTTTGCTGCTGGGCGCTGAGCATTTTCAGGTCCACCATCCGCTTGAGGACGATGTCGCGCCGTGCGGTGACCTTGGCTGAATCACCAAGCGGATTATAGCGTCCCGGGTTTTTGGGTATCCCTGCCAACAAGGCGCACTCGGCGTCAGTCAGTTCTTCGGGGTTTTTGTCAAAATAGAGGCGCGCCGCCTGGGCAATGCCCCAGGCGCCATTGCCGTAATAAATTTCATTGAAATACATCTCCAGGATCTGCTGTTTGTTGTATTTCTTTTCGAATTCAATGGCCATCAGGCCTTCTCTGACCTTTCGGTCAATGGATTTCTCCCCGGTCAGGTATTTATTCTTGATGAGCTGCTGGGTGATGGTTGAGCCACCTTCAACCAGTTTCCCCTTTCTTACATCCTTTACCAGTGCCCGGGCAATGCCCCGCATATCAATGCCGCTGTGCTCATAAAAACGGGCGTCTTCAACGGCGACGACTGCCTTTTGCAGAAAAACCGGAATGCGGTCGATGGATGTCCAGTAGCGTTTATCTGGCATGATCCGCCCGGCGAATCGCCCCTGGCGGTCAAATACCTTGATGGAGGAATAGCCGGTTGGCAGGGAGGGGAAGGTGGCAAAGGTTTCTTGAGCCTGGCTCGTGGTGATAAAACCGCTGACCAGCATGGAAATGAGCACAACACGGTGCAATAATTTGTTGGTCAGTGAGGGGTAAATAGCGGTAATCAAGGGAGTAGTTAACCTCTTATTAAATGAATTGTGCATTTTGTTGCAAAACAGTTTGTCATAGCTGTTCCCTGGCAGCAAGTCAAACCTATGCCAGTCAAACCTATGACAGTGTCGCGAGCAGGGATTAAGGTCAATTCGGTTCAGGGCTGCTTGTTCGTTCCTTGGCATTTGATATACTTACAATAGTAAAAAAAAGAATTCAGGGAGGTAACACTCATGGCTATCAAGGTTCAGATCGTCTTCTATAGCATGTATGGGCACATTTACACCATGGCCGAGGCTATAGCAACGGGGGCGCGTAGTGTTCCCGGGGTAGAAGTTACGCTGCTCCAGGTGCCGGAACTGATCCCTGACGACGTATTGGAACAGTATGGCGCCAAGGCGGCCCGGCAGGCGTTTAGCCATGTCCCGCTTGCCACCGTCAACGGGTTAGCTGAAGCGGACGCCATCATCTTCGGTACACCGACCCGCTTTGGTAATATGGCCGCGCAGATGAGGAACTTCCTCGATCAAACTGGCAAACTCTGGATGCAGGGTGGACTGGTAGGGAAGGTGGGGAGTGTCTTTGCCAGTACCGCCAGTCAGCATGGCGGCCAGGAGACGACCATCACCAGTTTTCATTCTACGCTGCTGCATCATGGCATGATCATTGTCGGTGTTCCTTATGCTGAAGCGAGGTTACTGAATATGGATGAAATCACTGGTGGTACGCCTTACGGCGCCACCACACTTGCCGGAGCCGATGGCTCGCGCCAGCCATCAGAGAACGAACTGGCCATCGCCCGTTATCAAGGGGCACATGTGGCTAAAATCGCAGCCAAGCTGAAGGGGTAGGCAATAATACGTCGCCGGAGGGCATATGATTGTATTTCAGGTGAATGGCAAAGAACAACAAGTGGAAGTGAGTTCGGACACGCCGCTCCTCTGGGTGCTGCGGGAACAGCTCAAACTGACCGGTACCAAATATGGCTGCGGCGAAGGGTTGTGCGGTGCCTGCACGGTTCTCGTCGATGGCCAGCCGAAACGTTCCTGCATCACTGAAGTGGGGGAGGTGGCCGGCAAAAAGATAACCACCATTGAGGGGATCCCGACCAACCACCCGGTGAAAAAGGCGTGGCTGGCCGATGAGGTTTCCCAGTGTGGTTACTGCCAACCGGGTCAGATCGTCAGCGCGGTTGCCCTGCTGGTGAAGAAGCCGCAGCCGACCGATGCGGACATCGACAGCGCCATGAGCGGCAATCTCTGCCGTTGCGGCACCTACGGTCGGATTCGGCGGGCGATCCATACAGCGGCGGGGAAAGGGGGGCGGAAGCTATGACCAAGGAGAACGGCATGAGTAGGCGACAATTCCTTCAAACCAGTGCCCTGGCCGGCGGTGGCCTGCTTCTGGCCTGCCATCTTCCCTTTGGCAGCCGTGACGCCCAGGCAGCGGACCCCATCTTTGCCCCTAATGCTTTTCTGCGCATCGGTAGTGACGACAGCATTACGGTAATCATCAATAAGTCTGAAATGGGCCAGGGGATCTACACCTCCCTGCCGATGCTGGTGGCTGAGGAACTTTGCTGTGACTGGCAGCAGGTCAGGTTCCAGGCCTCGCCGGTGTTACCTGAGTATAACCATACCCAGTTCGGTCCGATCATGGTGACCGGTGGCAGTTCCAGTGTCCGCTCCGAGTGGGATCGGCTCTCCCGGGCCGGGGCCGCGGCGCGGGAGATGTTGATTGCGGCGGCGGCCAAGGAATGGCAGGTGGCCCCAAGTGTCTGCCGGGCTGAGAACGGTTTCGTCCATGGTCCGGGGAACAAAAAACTCAGTTTCGGCAAATTGGCGGCCAAGGCGGCCTTGCTACCGGTTCCGGCCGAGCCTCAGCTGAAGGGGGGTGCCCGGAAGCTGCTCGGCAAGCCGCTGCATCGGCTGGATAGCCCGGCCAAGATCAACGGTACCGCCATCTTCGGCATCGACGTGCAGGCGCTGGGCATGCTGACCGCGCTGATTGTCCGACCACCGGTTTTTGGTGGCCGGGTGAAGAGTTTTGACGCCACGAAAACCAAGGCAGTGCCAGGGGTCAAGGAGGTGGTGGCCGTGGATGCGGGCGTGGCCGTGGTGGCCGATAGTTTCTGGTCGGCCAAGAAAGGGGCGGATGCCCTGACCGTGGTCTGGGACGAGGGTGAAGGGGCGACCCTCAATACACCGCACATACAAGCCGATTACGCCCGGCTGGCAACAACCCCGGGTTTGGTAGCGCGCCAGGATGGGGATGCGCCAGCGGTTCTGGCTGGGGCAGCCAAGCGGTTCGAGGTCGAGTACGACGTCCCGTATCTGGCCCATGCGCCCATGGAGCCACTTAACTGTTTTGTTGACCTGAAAAAAGAGAGCTGCCTGATTCGCACCGGTAGCCAGATGCAGACCACTGACCGGGCTGCGGCCGCGCGGGTGGCCGGCTTGCAACCGGAGCAGATAACTCTTGAAACTACCTTTCTCGGCGGTGGCTTCGGCCGGCGGGCCTGCCCTGCATCCGACTTCGTCATCGAGGCGGTGCAGGTAGCCAAGGCCATTGGTCAGCCGGTCAAGGTGATCCGCACCCGCGAGCATGACCTGCGGGCCGGCTACTATCGCCCCATGTTTTATGACCGGCTCAGCGCCTGCCTTGATAAGAACGGCTATCCGCTGGCCTGGCATCAGCGGATCGTCGGCCAGTCGATCATTGCCGGCACCCCTTTCGAAAGTGTCATGGTCAAGGAAGGTATTGATAACACGTCAGTTGAAGGGGCGGCTGACACCCCTTATGCCATTCCCAATCTGCTGGTGGAACTGCACACGACCTCACACCCGATCCCGGTGCTCTGGTGGCGCTCGGTTGGGCACTCCCACACTGCGTTCGTCATGGAGAGTTTCCTGGATGAACTGGCCCATGCTGTTGGCAAGGACCCTTACGAGTATCGCCGCACCCTGCTGGTCAAACATCCCCGCCACCTGCGGGTGCTGCAGACCGCCGCCGAGAAGGCAGGCTGGGGCAAGCGGCTGGCCAAGGGTCGAGGGCGGGGGATCGGGGTGCATGAATCCTTTGGCAGTTATATTGCCCAGGTGGCAGAGGTCTCCCTCTCTGCCAAAGGGGAGCTGCGGGTGCATAGGGTGGTCTGCGCCGTGGACTGCGGTCGCATCGTTAATCCGGATACGGTCAAGGCCCAGATGGAGTCGGGGATCATTTTCGGTCTGTCGGCGGCTCTGAACGGTGCCATTACCTTCAAAAACGGCCGGGTTGAGCAGGGGAATTTCGACGACTATCCCCTGGTGCGGATGGCGGCTGCGCCCAAGATTGAGGTGCACATTATCCCCAGTGACGAGCCCCCTGGCGGGATCGGCGAGCCCGGAGTGCCTCCCATCGCCCCGGCGGTGGCTAATGCCCTTTTCGCTCTCAGCGGTGCCAGGGTCCGGTCGCTGCCGCTGACTCCTGAAAAGATCAAGGCTGCCGGGCAGAAGGGGTGATGGTGTGATTGATCTGGAACTTTACGAAGAGATGGCCCGGCTCGCCCGCAGGGGGGAGCCGTTCGCCCTGGCCACGGTAATCGGCAGCGCAGGTTCTGCGCCACGCAAGGCCGGGGCCAAGATGCTGGTGCGGAGTGACGGCAGTTCTTTGGGGACGATTGGTGGCGGCCGGATTGAGCAGGACACCCTGACCGCGGTCAGGGATGCTCTGGCCACTGGGGAACCCCGGACGCTTGAGTTTTTGCTCACTGAGGAGCATGGCTACGCCTGCGGCGGCAGCATGACGATCTACCTGGAACCCCAGGGGCGCCGACCGCACTTGGTCATGTTTGGTGCCGGCCATGTGGGCCGGGCGGTGACGGCTCTGGCTCATAGCTGCGGTTACCGGGTCGTGGTGGTGGATGAGCGGCCGGACTGTGCCGTGGCGGCCCTGCTTCCCGGAGCTGACCAGATCATCTGCTCCCCGGTGGCTGACGCTTTCCGACAATTGACTCTGGATGGGGACAATTCAGTGGTAATTGCCACCCCTGGCCATGTTCATGATTTCGCGGCGGTACGTGGTTGCCTGGCGACGGAGGCCGGTTTTATCGGCCTGCTGGGGAGTCGTCGCAAGCGAGAAACGCTACTGAAGACCCTGACCGATGAAGGTTTCGGTGAAGACCAGCGCGACCGGGTCGTCACCCCGGTTGGTCTGGCCATCGGCGCCCAGACTCCGGAAGAGATCGCGGTCAGTATCGTGGGGCAGCTGATCAGCAACCGGCGTCGGCAATGAACTCGCCGGTGGCGGCCATCGTCCCAGCCGCAGGCTTGTCACGGCGAATGGGCAGCTGCAAGCAACTCCTCGACCTTGGTGGGAAGCCGGTCATTGCCCATTGCCTGGAAACGCTCCTGACCGGCGGTATTACGGAAATTGTGGTGGTGGTCGGCCAGCAGGGGGAAGCAGTGGCTGCGGCGGTTGAGCACTACCCGGTGCGGGTGACCGTCAATCCTGACCTGGCCGGCGATATGGCCTCGTCGGTCCTGGCGGGACGAGCCGCCCTGGCGCCCACGACCAGTGGCATCATCGTGGCGCTTGCTGATTACCCGCTGATTGCCGCCGCAACCATTGAAACCCTGATCAACGCCCATGGCGCAACCCCTGACGCCATCCTCATCCCCTGTCATAATCGTCGCAAAGGCCACCCAACCCTGTTTCCCGGAACGATCCTGGCGGAACTTGCCAACGGCGGAACCCTCCGTGACGTGGTGCGGCGTGATTCGCAGCGAGTCAGGCTGCTCGACGTGGCTGATGCGGGGATTCTCCTGGATATGGATACCCCGGCGGATTATACGCAGATGCTTTTGCGTGTTGTAAAAGAGATGTCATGAAAAAACGGTTGGCAGAGGGAGTAATGATGACGCTTGTAACCGCATTGCTGACCGCCTGTGCCGGCGAACGGCCACAGAACCTTGGGCTAAGGGATGGCGTCCTGACGCCCTGTCCTGCTTCGCCCAACTGTGTCTCAAGTTTTGCTGCCGATGAACGCCACCGCATTGCACCACTTTCCTTCAGCGACGACCCGGATGCCGCCTTTAGCCGGTTGAAACAGATTCTTAGCCAGCGGGGGGATGTGACGGTTGTTACTGAGCAGGCCGGCTATCTGAGAGTGGAACTGTACACCAGGTTGTTCGTTGATGATGGCGAATTTCTGCTGGATCGGGAGTGCCGGGTGATTCAGGTTCGTTCTGCCTCGCGGCTGGGGTATTCGGACCTGGGGAAGAACCGCAGTCGATTGGAAGAAATTCGGCAGGCACTAGCGGCGCGTTTCGGCGGTGCCCCTTGATCCGCTTTGGCCTCTGTTGTCTGTTCAAAGAAGAGCTGGTAAGGTTCCGCACTACCACTGCCAAGGCTTTATCGACACTAAAGCGGGATGAGCAGTTGTCCAAATTGTCAGAAATATGCGTTCATAACGCGAATAATCTATATTTGGCCCTGGTAACGGTGCAACGGTTGGGGATTGGCGCGTTCCGGATCATGTCGCCGCTGTTCCCCCGCATGACCCACCCGGAGGTCGGCTACTGTCTGGACGAGTTGCCAGATGGCGCGGTAATCAATCAGGTGTTGGAACAGGTGCGGTTGTTTGCCCGGCAGCAGAACATTCGGCTCAGTTTTCACCCGGATCAGTTTGTGGTTCTGTCATCACCTCATCCGCACGTCATAGAAAATTCGGTCCGCGAACTTGTCTATCAGGGATGGTTGGCCGAGGCCGTGGGGGCAGAAGTGATTAATATTCATGCTGGTGGGGTGTATGGAGACAAGCAGCAGGCTATGCTGCATTTGAGTGAAGTTGTCGCCGGATTGCCGGATACAGTCAGAAGTCGGCTGACTCTGGAAAACGATGATGTCAGCTATACGCCCCGAGATCTGCTGCCGCTCTGTGACAGACTGATGCTGCCACTGGTCTATGATGTTCACCACCATCGCTGTAATCCGGATGGCCTGACTATAGAAGCAGCGACGACACTGGCGGGTGAGAGCTGGCAGGCGGTTGGCCGGGAGCAGTATTGTCACCTTTCTTCTCCCCGAGTTGGCTGGCAGGGGGGTGATCCCAAACCCCATGCCGACTATATCGACCCGATTGATTTCCCAGAATGCTGGCTGGGGCGGGAGATGACAATTGATCTGGAGGCCAAGGCCAAGGAGCTGGCGGTTGTGCAATTGCAGGCTAAGTTGAGCATCATAATGGATTATACGCACCATTGTCCGGCGCAGCTGAAGCGCTACTAGGGTTGAGCATCTGCATGACGTCGCTACTTTCCATGACCCTAATCCCCTTTCGTCGGTAGTTATACAGCACCTGATCCCAGTTTCTGCCGGTCATCACCCCATCTGTCACCACTGTGACCCGATACCCCCGCTGCAATGCCCCCAAGGCCGTATAGTAGACACAGAAAGCAGCATCGAGCCCCACCAGGTAAAGTTCGTCGATCTGGTGGTCGATCAGAAAGTGCTCCAGCTGTCGGTTGGAAAAGGCATCGGTTCTGTTCTTGGCGAAATCGTTGCTGTTGACCACCTTGACCCAGCGACAGATGCTCGGGGTCATTCGACCGGTAACGATCCGGCCGCCATGGAGCCGCGTGATGAAGTTGCTGGTGAACACCTGCCGGACGTAGGCTATCTGCAGCCCGGACTCAGTAAAATGGTCGATGAGGAGGTTTACAGTGCGGATCATTCTTCCAAAAGGAGTTGTAGATGGAGGCGGAGCAGTGAAAGGTTCTCGGTTGCCGCTGCTTTCCTGGATATCCATGACCAGTAGTGCTCTGGTTGGCTTGGGATAGCGGGTGATCTGTTTCCCGCGTGTTGGCAGAAACATGCTCCGGCCGAGATAGAACGCTAGCAACAGGATGCCGGCAAGCATCAACGCACCACCGATAAAGAGAATTTGGAATATGGTCATGGATGCCGGCCGCTCCTGAGAGTCTGAGTGAAGTCAAGCAGTTCGTTCCGACGCCATTAATGCTCATGTTCTCCGACGAATCCGGCAATCATCCGGGCAATTTTCTCCGGGGTGCAGCGGTCATTATTAAAGAGCAGATCATAAAGTGCCGGATCATGGTCTGCCTGATTCAGGAAGTCCAGGGTGAAGTGATCGCGCAGTTTTTGTTGCCGATGCATCAGTTTTTCTGCCGCCTCTGCTTCGATCTGTAATCTCCTGGCCAGGGTCGCGGTTTTAAAGGCAGCGGACCCGAATATCCTGAAATGGTATGAATGTTCAAAGTGTCGGCTGATGATGGCCCCACCAAGCTCGACAATAATAACGTTCCCCTGTTCCGCCAGGGCCACGACGTGACGGGAAAGCAGATTGAAGTATTCCTGATCGCTCTTCCAGCGGGGCGAGAAGGTCGCCAGCACCTCATTCATGATCCGGTTATTCTCGCCCAGGGTCTGCAGGATCTCTTCCGAGATATCGTGTCTCCGGGCTACTTCCTCCAGAACTGCCTTGTCGATCAACACCCACTCATCGCCGGTCTTGTGCACCATTAGCTCACGGAGAAGCTCGGCAACCGGGTACCCCTCGCAGCCATATTCGCGAGAAAGGGTAATACAGGGGCGTGGTTTCGGCTTCCGGTGCTGCTTGGTCGCTTTTTCCTTCTGGCGGCGGTTGTACTCCTCAAGGGCGCCGATCCGCAGGTCAACTGATGGAATGAATAAATTATCCGGCATTGCAACTCCTGAGCTTGGCCCGAAGGCCATGGTAAAATGACAAAATGCAGGCAAAATATATCATGATCTAACGCGTTGTCTCAACTGGGCTCTCAATGACCAACCGGGGAGCACGTTGAGTTGCAGGTAATTCAGAGGACGGTAGAGCGGCTGCGAAGGCAGTAAGGGTCCCGGTTGACAAGTGGATCAAGTCCGTGGCTGGCGGTGACCGCCAGGCAGCCGCCGCAAACCGCCCGCAAGGAGCAACTCGTGCAGGCGGAACTTCCAGCCCGGTAACGCACGGCCGCCGGGGAATCATAGATAGCGGCAATGGTTTGCTGATGTGTCGAGCCGATAGGGGAAGGAAATTTCCGACAGGCGTGCACTTCACCGTCAGCCAGCAGGGCGAAAAAATTGAAGGCGGCACCGCAGCCATAGCCGGCACAGCCGCAGAATGGCTCTTCGCCGGCTGCTTCGTAGGCCAGATTCAGCAGATTATCCTTGAGGGTCAGGACCGGTAGTTCTTTGCTTGCCAAGCGGTATGCGTCGAGAAACGAGTGGAAGGTGTCCTGCTCGGGCAGCGCCAGGCTGGCTCCTTCACCGAACAGGGCAAGACGGTTGAACGACAGCGAACCTGTAAGCCCTTGTAGCTCATGGCCCAAGGGGATTACCTGGGCAATGTTGTCACGGGTCAGGGTAAGCATGACCCGGGACGGAATGTTCAGCTCACGGAGCAGGGCAAGGAACTGCATCGTCCGTTGGTAGTGACCGGCACCACGCATGGAATCGTTATGCGCTTCGAGCCCCTCAAGGCTGACCTGGAAATAAGCAGGTGGCCTGATGGCCAGGATCGTGCGGATTTCTTCCCGCGTCGTCGAATTGCCAAGAATTGCGGTTTGCAGACCACGATCAACCGCTCCCCGGTAGAAATCGAAAAAATCCGGGTGGAGAAAGGGGTTGCCGCCGCTGAATGAAATCTGGCCAGCCACTTGCCGGTCGGTGCAGAATTCTTGCAGCTGGTCAAGGATCAGAAACCCGTCGCATCGGCTCACCGCCTGCCGCACGCTCCGGTCATAGCAGTGCCGACAGTGGAGGTCGCAGGCCTGGGTTATATGCCATTGGAGCGTAAAGGTATTGGCGACCAGCTGGGACGAACGATAACGATGTTCAGGGTCAAAATCGGCCGGATCGCGGCGGATCTTTGCCGCAGGGGCCAGCACCAGGCCCTTGGCGGTGGCGTTCTGCAGGCAGGCGGTCAGGGTTGCCAGGGGAGTTGCGGTTGTGGCAACAAATGAGTCGAGGTCTACGCCTTCAGCCACCAGTTTTATCGCCAGGAGGTCCGCTGGCTGGGCATCCTGACACTGCACCGCTTGCTCACCCGGCAGGAGCCAGCAGAGCACAAAACCATCCTTCTTGAGTGGGGTCCCTGGTTGGTCCAGGGTCAGAGCTGCCAACCCTTGCCAGCGCACCGGTACAATCGCCAACGTGGGGTTCAAATCAAGTCGGTCCGGGCTGGCGCTTGGCAGAGCAAGGCGGGCCGTACGTACTTTTGCCTGAAGGATCTGGGCCAGTTCGCCTGCATAGGGCAATTTAAAAGTGGATGTTTTTTTCATAGCCGGGAAACTATAGGAGCGGCCCGGATTTATACGGACCGCTCTGTGTTTAAATTGTTGTTACTTTGCCGCCGGTGCTTCTGGTGCTGGTTCAGCTGGCTTGGCTTTCTTCACTTTCTTGGTTTTCTTTTTCACCGGTTTTGCATCGGTAGCTGCTTTTGGCTCGGGAGCCTTTTTCTCAGTTGCTGCAGCCGGTGCTGCAGCCGGAGCTGCCGCGTCCTTTTTCTGGGTGCCGCCGGCACCCGCTGATCCACCTCAGCCACTGGCGGATGATGTGACCGGCGTCGCAACTCCAACGCTGGCAACCAAGCCCGCCAGACTGAGGCCCGTGAGCAATTGCTTAACCTTGTTTCTACCCATGGTAACCTCCTTTGTGTGGTTTGCCGGATCGTTCCGGCGTGTCTGCTGAATAGGATACCATGCCTTTATTCCTACACAAGTCTGCGAAGTGCTGCAAAAGTAAGTGAATGGATGGATCGAGTACTCACCGTCAAAGTAGCTGCCCCAGAATCTGGGCGCCACCGGTCACCACACCGCAGAGAAAGCCCCCCCAGCAGATATCCACACAGACCAGTTTGATCGGCCAATGCCGCAGGGTGGAGCGGTTGGTCAGGTCATAGATGCTGTAGACGGTGACGCCATAGACAAAGCCCCAACCGATTGCGCTGATCAGCGGATTGGCCGGGTCCACCCGTGGCAGGGCAAAAAGCATGATGCCCCCCGGAATAACCAGATAGACCCCGGCGGCAGCCAGCAGACGGGGTTTGATGGCATCTCCCTCGCGGCGGGCCATGTCTCCAAGTTCCCGCAGGTAAAAACCCTGCATCAGCCGGCCAAGCCAGAGATAATCCAGCAGCAGGAAGAGGGGCAGTATGGCAATAAACAGCTTGAGATCATGGGGCATGGCTACCTCCGGGTCATCTTCGCCACTCGCACCAGCAGCGGCGTCATCACCCCCCAGCCGAGGGCCAGGATCAGCAGGCCGCCGGAGGTGGGCAGGGTCTCGGTTGCGCCCAGTTTTGCCCCGCTGTAATAGGCCAGGGGGCCACCAATGGCGCCGAACAGCGTCGCCAGCAGGTAGCGCTCCCGGAGCCAACCCAGGGACAGGTTCAGGGTGGCGGCGAAATTGAGCCAGAGACCAATCATCCCGGGGGGGCTGCAGGGGCGGGGGAACAGTTGCTGCAGCGGCGTGAATACCCCCATGGCAACCAGGGTGGTGTCAAAAAGGAAACCGAGCAGACCGGCAACCACCAGCAGTTTCAGATCCCCCGACCGATCCTCACTAATGGCCTGATTAATGGCCAGCACCGGCAACAGCACCAGTGGGCCGAGCCAGGCCATACCCCAGGCTGCCCCCAGCACGGCGGCGAACCAGACAACCTGGAAGAGCACGGCATTCAGCAGTTTCAGCCCCATGTGCTATTCCTTGCCCGGCCAGCGCTGGGGGGTCTTGCGCAGCCTGGTCAGGTCATACCCCTGAATTGCCAACTCTTTTTCCAGCCGCAGATAATCGGCTTCAGGGATCTGGGGGGTGCGGGCCATGATCCAGACGTAATCCCGTTTGTTCCGACCGATTACCGTCAGGGTGTAGTCGGCGTCCAGATAGGTAATCAGGAATTCGGCCTTGAAGGGCCAGATGAACTGCATCCCCCATGTGGAATTGTTGATCGGATCAACAATGAAGCCCCGCGGGTTGTAGCGCTTCTGCGGTCCGTCGAACCCTCCCTGATTGAAGGTGAAGACCGTGTCAATTGTGCCGTCGGGCTCGAGGCGGTAGGTTTCAACGCCATTGTAGGCCTCGGTCTCGATGAAGGTCGGGATGCAGGCGATCACATACCACGGTCCCATGAAGCGCTTGATGTCCACCGCGTCAACAGTTTTCAATGGCGCCAGCGGGGCGGCACAGCCGGCCAGGATGGTCAGACTCAGGAGCAATGGCAGCAGTTTCATGGGCAAGCCTCCAGGGGGGGCAGGGCGGGTGTGACCCGGCAGGCAGGTTTGGCGTAGACCAGCTGCAGCAGCCCGGTGAAGCGTTCGGCAAAGCCACCCTCGCAGTAACTGAGGTAATAATCCCACATCCGGATGAAGCGTTCGTCGTAGCCCAAGGTGCGCACTTCGTCGAGGCGACCGTAAAAGGCAGAGCGCCATTCCTGCAGGGTGCGGGTGTAATGGGGGGCCAATTCCTCCAGCTGCACCAGGGCCAGGTCAGAGGTTGCGGCGCATGCCCGCGTCATGGCAGCCAGTGACGGACAGCAGCCACCGGGGAAGATGTAGCGGTTGATGAAGTCGGGATTCTTCACGTAGTTGTCGTAGGCACGGTCCGGCACGGTAATGGCCTGGATCAATCCCAGACCGTCAGGTTTCAGCCGCTGGCCGCAGACCGCGAAGAAGGTCGGCAGGTGGCGGTGCCCCACGGCTTCGATCATTTCAATAGAGACCAGCCGGTCGTACTGGCCGGTCAGGTCCCGGTAATCCTTCTGCAGCAGGGTGATCCGGTCGCTGAGGCTGGCGGCCGCTATCTGTGCTGCCGCATAGGCATGCTGCTGCTGCGAAATAGTGGTAGTGGTTACCTGGCAGCCATACTCCCGGGCGGCATGAAGGGCGAAGCCGCCCCAGCCGGTGCCGATCTCCAGCACGGTCATCCCCGGGCACAGGCGGAGCTTGCAACAGATCTGGTCAAATTTGGCGATGGAGGCCTCTGCCATGGTGCATTCGGGTCGGGTGAAGACCCCGCTGGAATAGGCCATGGTCGGGTCGAGGAACAGCTGGTAGAAGTCGTTGCCCAGATCGTAATGGGCGGCAATGTTACGCCGGCTGCCCTGGTGGCTGTTGTCATGAAAGCGGTGCAGCAGACGCTGCACCAGGCCGGCCAGCCGGGCCAGTCTGCCCTCCATACGATTCAAAGCATCCTGATTGCGCACCATGATCCGGATGACTGCGGGCAGGTCGTCAGAGGACCAGAGTTCGTCCATGTAGGCTTCACCTGCACCAATGCTACCACCCCAGGCAATCTTGTGGTAGAACGCCGGGCTGTTGACGCGGATCGATGCGGCCAGTTCAGCCGAGTGGTCACCGAAGGAGAAACACTGGTTCGCCTCCAGCAGATGCAGATTGCCGTGGGTAATCAGCTCCAGGGACTGCAGCACCAGCGACCGGGCCAGCCGGTCCGGCAAGCTCGGGGCAGATTCGCGGACCGCAGTCAGGGTGCACAAAAAATGTTCATCGCTGCTCATGGACGGTACGTTCCTTTCGTGACGTTCAGCTTTTCCGGGTGGGGGCAAAACGGCACTCCCTTGCGCTGCAACTGCCATGCCTGCCAATAAATGGCAGCAATCACCTTCCCGGTCATGCAGGGCCACTGGAAGAGGGCTGTTGCAAGGTTTTTGCCGCTAAGCGGCTGTCGTTCCAGATCGAGCCGGGCAGCAAAAATCTTTTCCCCCCGGTGCTCATTTTCCATCAAAACGCCCAATTCCTTTCCCGGGGCAGTAAATCCCCAGGTGTAGCTGATCTCCATTGGCATGAAGGGGGAGACGTGGAACTCCTTGTCCAGCTGATAGGTATGCCAGCGATCAGCGGTGGGACCGGTGCGGGTATCAATGGCCCGGACATATTCCTCGCCCCAGGGGGTATTATGGATCTCGGGCATGATCGCTTCCAGGGTTGTGCCGTCAACCCCATAACAGTAGTAGATGCTGATGGGGTTGAAGCAGTAACCGAGATAGCGCAAGTGAGTCAGGAGGCGGATCGGCCCGGCCGGGCGAAAGCCGAGCTGCCGCTGCACTTCATCCCGTACCGCAACGGTCAGTGGCCCTGGCTGCCGCAGGTGGTCAGCGCGGCGAAAACTGGCCCAGTTGGGGCGCTCAACTGACCAGAACCAGCGATCGGCAAAGACCAGGTCCAGTTCGGCCAGGTCGAGGTAGAGAAAAAAGAGCCGATAGCGGAATTCATTGACTGCCGGAGTCTCGCGCCGATGGCCGACCCAGCCGGTGTACAGGGCACTGTGCACTATCGCCGCACTGCTGCCGGCAGCAGCGATCGTGGCTGGCCAGGTTTGCGCAAGGCTGGAAGTGGCCGGCATCAGAGCTCCTTGCCGAAGCGCGTGCAGACCGCCAGGGCACTGTTCAGGCCGTCTTCGTGGAAGCCGTAGCCCCAGTAGGCCCCGCAGTACCAAGTGCGGTTGATGCCGCTGATCTCATCCCGGCGGCGCTGGGCGCCGAAGGCGCCGGCCGAGTAGACCGGGTGGTGGTAGGTGAGTCGCTGGAGAATCAGCTCCGGGGCAATAACGTCAGGCGTGTTGAGGGTGACACAGAATTCCACCGGGGCTGCCAGCGACTGCAGTTTGTTCATCCAGTAGGTGAGGGAGACCCCATCCTGCTGAAGGCGGGGAATCCGGCAGTTCCAGCTGGCCCGGGCCTTGGGGAGGTGTGGCAGCAACCGCTCATCGGTATGCAGCACCGTGTCATTGCGCTGGTAGGGGATGGCTCCCAATAGTTCCTGCTCCGCCGCTGAAGGGTCGGCCAGCATGGCCAGTGCCTGGTCACTGTGGCAGGCCAGAATCACCTGGTCGAAGGACTCGGTCACCCCATGGCTCGTCACTTCGACCCGGTCGGGCAGGCGCCGCAACCGCTCCACCGGCGACGACAGGCGGACCCGTTCCCGGAAAGGCTTGACCAGTGGTGCCACGTATTGCCGCGAACCGCCGCTGACGGTGCGCCACTGCGGCTGATCAATAACGTTGAGAATTCCGTGGTTGGTAAAGAACTGGACAAAGGCGGCGGCCGGGAACTGGAGGAACTGCGCCGGGTTAGCCGACCAGATGGCGGTCCCCATGGGTACCACAAAGTCATTAATGAACAGCCTTGAATAGCCACGAGATTTCAGGTATTCACCTAACGTCAAAGACATATCACTACTCTCGTAGAGTTCCTGTGATTCCCGGTTAAATCGAAACACTTCCCGCAGCATCCCCCAGAACGGCAGGTTGACCAGATTGCGCCGCTGGGCGAAGAGGGTATCCAGATTGGTGGCACAATACTCCAGGCCGGTCCGTTCGCTGGTGACGGCAAAGCTCATGACGCTGGGCTGGGAGGGAACGCCAAGCCGGTCCAGTAACTTGATGAAATTGGGGTAGGTACGCTCATTGAAAACAATGAAGCCGGTGTCCACGGCCCAGGTTGAGCCGTTCAGCAGCACTTCCACCGTGTTGGTATGGCCCCCCAGATAGCCATTTGCCTCGAAGAGGGTGATTTCATGTTCACCGCACAGTAAGTGCGCAACCGCCAAGCCGGATATGCCGCCGCCGATGATGGCTATCTTCATAACTGACCTTTCATTTGTCACCAGCTGACAGTTCTATCATTTTCTTTAGATCAGTCTCGATCTTTTCCGGCGTGTCGGTCGGTGCGTAGCGTTTCAGCACCTGCCCTTCACGATCAACGAGAAACTTGGTGAAATTCCACTTGATCGCCTCGCTGCCCAAAAGTCCCGGTTGTGCCTTTTTGAGGTATTGGTAGAGCGGATGCGTATTGTTGCCGTTGACCTCTATCTTGGCAAAGAGGGGAAAGGTGACATCATAGGTGAGCGAGCAGAAGCTTTGGATCTCCGCCTCATTGCCCGGTTCCTGGTTGCCGAACTGGTCGCAGGGAAAGCCGAGAATGGTAAAACCCCTGTCCCGGTACCGCCGATAGAGCGCTTCCAGTCCCGCATATTGGCTGGTGAAACCGCACTTGCTGGCGACGTTGACGATCAGCAATACCTGGCCGCGGTAGGTCTCCAGCGTCCCGGTCTGTCCATCAATGGTCTTGACGGTACATTCGTAGAGTTTCATAACGCTCCTGTTATACGGGTCACAGTCTTTCCTGCAACGTGTTTTCTGAAGGTTCCTATAGATCTATACCGCCTAACGGGCCGGTGCTTCTGCCTGGCTGGACCTTGCTCCTTGCACCTTGCCCCTGTTATTTTAATGTTTTTTCCTTGAACCCATCATTCTATACCGTTCGAGACGATAAATAACGATGGACGTGAGCGCCACAAGAAGCGCGTTAAGCGACAAAAAGAGAGCAAACTTCGACCGGAAAGCGTACACGTTCTGTAAATAAGCTTCGTGGACTGAATTTTTGATGTCTTCGGCCTGGACTAGAAATTCTGCAAAAGTCTTGTCATAAGCTTTGACGATACCGACTTCCTGACCAGCTGTTAACGACATCACATCGCGTGTTTCTGTAAGGTTTTTGAACTCTAGAAACACCCGCCGCAAAGATTTATATTTTTCCGAAAAGGCAGGGTTATCTGGAGGAGGCAAAACGCCAAGGTTTGTAACTCCGCCCTGAACCAACGCTATTGAATATAGATCTGCCTTTTCCATGTGGGCCTTGACTATTTCCATCCCATTTTTACGACTTCCCCCCAAAATCTCCTCCTGTTCCAGATGTGCCAGAATCGTCTGCAGGGTTATCTCAGAAACTGTTATGGACAATGCCGTATCGCGACTGGCGATCCTGTATGCCAGGTAATTGGTATAAGTGGCAATCAAACAGCCGAAAAGGAGCCCGACCGCCAGCAGCGTGTAGGCACGCCAGTTAAAAGCCATAATCTGCCGCCGTTCTGGTAACAAATCCGGAATGTATAAATCATTGGGAGCAGCCGTACTGCCGCCAGTCGAGACAGAATGAGCCTTCCCGGCGGCGGATTGCCTCATTCTTTGGCGGATTCCCTGAAAGATGAAGATGCCGCTCAAAGCGATAAAGACCAGGCCACAGCCGAGCAGCAAGGTGTACCAAACGCCGAAAAGGCCCCCTCCAGTGTGGCCATCGACGAGCATAAATTTCCAGAACTTTGAGAGAGAAGGCATCTTTCTTCCTGCAAGTGCCGAATGCACCCGCTCTTGCGCATCATAAATAAAGGGGATACTCAGGGTTAAGCCCGTTACCGCCTGAATGATGACCATGGGACCGAGAACAAACCCGATGCGGCGGTGCCACTTCCTCAAGTTAATTTCGTTCATGCCAGTTTCCCGCAAAGGATAGTTTGAGATGGGCTCGCGCTGAACTTTTCTTCAGCACGCTGACGGAGTTCCTTTGGTGATGCCGGTTGTTTGGTTTTCATGTTGTGCCTCTATTGGAGTTGAAAGAAGCAGCTTAGCAATCGAGACAAAGGCGACTACTACCTTGACAACGACCGCATTTCAGAGCCAGCGCTGTACAGCCTCAGCCGTGTCAGTCGGCTTCGTATTGAAGCACAGTTTGGCTTGAGGAGCGTGCGTGTGGACGACGTTTATCAACTTTTCAAACAGTAGTAAGTTTCCCGCGATAGTTCTTACGCCCGCGCCGATGAGGATGCAATCAAATCGCTTCTTCTCGAGTTCGACTCGAACAGTTTCCTCAGCAGTTTCTCCAAAATCGGTCAAGCATATTTGCACATCGTAGCCGAGATGAGTCAAGCTGTCTGCAGCGGCTTTGAGACCTTCCATAACCTTCGCTGCGTCCATTCCAGGGAAAGCAGCGAAGTCTGGAGTTGAGAAATCAATGAGTGTTGGCTGCAAGCCAATCACCAGGACACTTTTCGTTTTTGTCATATCTACCTCCATATTGTCTATGCTTGACGGAAAGCAGCCGCAGCCAATAGGGACCATAGGTGTCGCGTCTTCACTATTCATTTATATGAAGAATGAAGGTCTGTCACTATGGGCATCTTCTTTCCGCCCAACGGGGCCGCAGTTGACCCGCCAGCCCGGTCTTTTCGGGCAGGCGGTGTCCAACTGTCTGGTTGGGAAATCATTGTTTTTCGTTATTTGGAATTTGGAGCTTTGACCCCTCTACTTCGCTGACTTACTTTCCTATCAAGTCTTTGTAGGCTGCTGGAACATTGAGGCCGGGGTGCACCCATCCAAACAAGGCATAGCCAGAAAACTCAGGCATAGACACGGCTTTTACCGTTTCTTCGAGCGATAAACCTTTATCAATCGACACTTTAACTTGGGTCTTGATCGTTTCTAAATAGTTGATATGCCATTGAATATCTTCACGCGTTATGGGTGTACCATGACCGGGAATAACTTTGGCATCTGGCGGCAAAAACGCATAAACTTTCTTGAGCGTACTCAAGGTCTCAACCAGATGCCCATCCAACAGCCAGGGTAACGCAGGCTTAACCGCAATAATGGGGTTTCCAGCCCATAAAGTTTTGGATTGGGGCTCCCAAACAAACAGATCTCCTCCTGTCTGAGCGAACCCAAAATCAATAATGTCCACCTGCTTTCCACCCAAATCAAGCGTAAATTGGCCTCCGGTTGGAACAAGAATATTTCCCGTCCGTGCTTTGATAGGCTCAATACCACGACCTGTGCCGAAATTTTTGATCATAAATGCCTTGTCGTCTTCAAGGTGCTTGCTGATGTATTGGCTCGTATTTTGATGTTGAATAATGTTGGTTGTAGAAGGCAAATACATATTCCCATACGAATGATCGCCATGTGAGCTCGTGTTAACTGCAAATGAAATAGGGAGTTTTGTTACCTTATCGATAAGTTTTATTGCCTGCTCATACAGACGTTTGTTCAGCATTGTTTCGATCATTAGTACTCTATTTTTACCCACAATAAACCCGCCACTTGTGGCAACAGGCTTGCCGTCTTTTTCGAGCACCTTGGCGTCCTTGGGATAATATGCATATACGCCATCGGCGATTTTTTCAGAAATTAACTCTACTTTATTTCCATCCCAGACTGGTTCTTGCGCATTCGCATACGGTGATGCCAAGCCTGCCATGACGGAGATACAAACAAAAAATGTTGATTTCAATAAAGTTGATTTCATCTTTAATCTCCTTTTCGTTGAAGTCTAACATTCCGGTTCAGCTGCGGCGATACGCCGCCCGCTGAACCGGTTGTTAGCTGACCGTTTTTTTGCCACCCTGTCAGAAGTCATCGAATACGTTTATGCTACGATCAGGCGAGGTCGAACCGGTCAAGGTTCATCACTTTCCCCCACGCTGCGACAAAGTCGTGGAGGAACTTCTCCTGACTGTCCCCACAGCCATAGACTTCCGCAAGTGCCCTGAGCTGGGAGTTGGAACCGAAGACCAGGTCGACCCGGGTGCCGGTCCACTTGCGTTCGCCTGTTGCGCGGTCACGCCCCTCAAACAGGTTGTCGTCTCCCGGCGTCGCCTGCCAGGTGGTGCCCATGTCGAGCAGATTAACGAAGAAGTCATTGGTGAGGGTCTCCGGGCGCTTGGTGAGTACGCCGTGTGGGGACTGACCGAAGTTGGCATTCAGCACGCGCATCCCGCCAACCAGCACGGTCATCTCGGGGGCAGTCAGGGTCAGCAGTTGCGCCCGGTCGATCAGCAGCTCCTCTGCCGCTACGCTGTATCTGGCTTTAAGGTAGTTCCGGAACCCGTCTGCAGCCGGCTCCAGCACGGCGAACGCCGCCACGTCGGTCTGCTCCGGCGACGCATCTGTCCGGCCCGGCGTGAAGGGGACGGTCACTGCAAAGCCGGCATTTTTCGCCGCCTGCTCGACCCCGGCGCAGCCCCCCAGGACGATCAAATCAGCGAGGGAAACCGACTTGCCGCCGGACTGGCTACGGTTGAACTCCTTTTGGATTCCTTCAAAGGTCTGCAGCACTGCTTTCAACTGGGCCGGCTGATTGACGTCCCAATCCTTCTGCGGCGCGAGGCGGATGCGTGCGCCGTTGGCCCCGCCGCGCTTGTCGGAGCCGCGGAAGGTTGAGGCCGACGCCCAGGCGGTCGCGACCAGCTGGGAAACTGACAGACCCGCAGCAAGGATCTTTCCCTTGAGGGCGGCGATATCCTGCCCGTCGATCAATGGCTGAGTGGCTGCGGGGACCGGATCCTGCCAGAGGAGCTCTTCCGCAGGCACTTCCGGTCCGAGATAGCGGGCGCGCGGGCCCATGTCGCGGTGAGTAAGCTTGAACCAGGAGCGGGCGAAGGCATCGGCGAATTTTTCGGGGTTCGCCAGATAGTCCTGCGCGATCGGCTCATAGATCGGGTCGAAACGGAGGGAGAGATCCGCCGTGGTCATCATCGGCCGGTGCTTCTTGGCCGGGTCGTGGGCATCAACCACCATATCCTCTGCGGTCACGTCCCTGGCCAGCCACTGATGCGCGCCGGCCGGACTCTTGACCAGCTCCCACTCGTATTTGAACAGCACCTTCAGATAGCCCATGTCCCACCGTGTCGGGTTCGGCTTCCAGGCCCCTTCGATGCCGCTGGTGATGGTGTCACCACCCTTACCGCTGCCGAAGCTGCTGATCCAGCCAAGCCCCTGCGCTTCAATGGGGGCGGCTTCCGGTTCAGGTCCCACATGGGACGCAGGGCCTGCGCCATGACATTTACCGAAGGTGTGCCCGCCGGCGACCAGGGCGACGGTCTCTTCGTCATTCATGGCCATGCGCGTAAAGGTCTCGCGAACGTCGCGGCCCGAGGCGACCGGATCCGGCTCGCCGTTCGGCCCTTGCGGATTCACGTAAATCAGCCCCATCTGCACGGCAGCGAGCGGATTTTCCAGCTCCCGGTCACCGGCGTAGCGCTTGTCGCCCAGCCACTCGTCCTCAGCACCCCAGTAAATATCCTCTTCCGGCTCCCAGACGTCTGCGCGCCCGCCGCCGAAGCCGAAGGTACTGAAGCACATGGACTCCAGGGCGCAGTTGCCGGCCAGGATCATCAGGTCAGCCCAGGAGATCTTGTTGCCGTATTTCTGTTTAATCGGCCAAAGCAGTCGGCGCGCTTTGTCCAGATTGCCGTTGTCCGGCCAGCTGTTGAGCGGGGCAAAACGCTGCGTGCCAGACCCGGCGCCGCCGCGGCCGTCACCGGTGCGGTAGGTGCCGGCGCTGTGCCACGCCATGCGGATGAAGAGCCCCCCGTAGTGACCATAGTCAGCCGGCCACCATGCCTGCGAGTCGGTCATTAGTGCACAGAGGTCCTTCTTCAGGGCCGCCAGGTCGAGTTTATTGAATTCCTCGGCGTAGTTGAACGCCTCACCCATGGGGTTGCTCAGGGAGGAGTGCTGATGCAGAATCTTCAGGTTCAACTGCTTCGGCCACCAGTCCCTGTTCGACGTACCGCTGCCGGCAGTGGCAGTGGCAACTCTTCCGGTTACCGGACATTTGCTCTCGTTACTCATCTCAGCTCTCCTTTCCCTACATGTTTGGATATGGGCAGTTTCCTTGGGAATCTGCCTCCGCAAAAAAGGACAATCGGCTATCAGCTACACTTGCTGATCAGCTTCCAGTGTACCTGACCAGCCACCAGGTTCAACCCAACTGCACAGAAAACTCTGGCGGATGCAAAATTGCTTTTTTGACGGCACTGAAGTGGTGCCCCGCCTTTACACTGCATCCGGTGTATTCTCTTTCACTGCGGCACCCTTTTTCTTGATCAGATAGTAACCGATGGAGAGGGCCAGAATGATGGCGGCAATGCCCACCAGGGCTAAGCCTGATAGCTCCTTTACATCAAGAATGATCACTTTCCGGGCAATGGCAATAATTGCAACGGCCATAACTATCTGCGCATGATCAACTGATTCAGCCATATAGGTCTTGGCAATGGTATCCAGAAGCTCAATGCCGATCAGCACAAGCATGAAGAGGCCGAAAATCTCCAGCAACTCGTCAATTTCCAATAAAAAAACCGGTGGGGTTATGATGTCCTTAATGATTACCCAGGCAAGCTCAACAGTGCTGAGAAGCAGAACGATTGTCATAAGAACCACGAGAACCCGGATAATAAATTTCTCAAACTTTTTTATGAACGGCAACATGCTGTGCCTCCCCTGTAATGGTTTAACCATCAATACTTCAGCGTCCGAGCGGGTTCCTCGCCTTGCCTTCACCCTGCTTCTCCGGTTCCAGCACGAGGTCAAAGGTGGCTCGCTTTTTCCCTTTTTTCGGGTAGTGCTGGGTTATCAAACCCTCGAATCCCTTCGCATCGACCAGTATGTGAATGTGCGATGGTCGTGGTCCATAAGGTGGCGGGTAGCTGGTTTCCAGGCGATAACGACCGGTATGGTCGGAAAAGAGCGTTGCCCGGTGGGCATCACCATATGATCCGTCAGGGCCGACCTGCCAGATTTCTATCCGGACATTGTGCAGTGGACGACAATCACCCGCTGAACGAACCGTCCCACTTAAAATATAACCCTTCCCTATGCTGCTACGCTCCGGAGCATTCGGACGGTAAAACGGGCCGATTTCATCCCACGGGGTTGGAGTACAGGTCACTGCGTGGGAGTTCCCGCTGGTTGTGTGTAAGCACAGCAACAAACTCAAACCGGTCACGAAGCGTCTGCTCAACGAGTGATTAGCTGTTTCTCTCATTACGACACCGTCCCCTATATCAGATTGAAATCTTCGATAATGATCTGGTCATCATGGATCCCCATTTTTCTGAACTGCCGTATCAACCCGTTGACCATCGGTGTTGGCCCGCACAGAAAAATATTTTTGTCACGAACTCCGCCTCGTACGCGGCTATCGATATATTCTGCCGTAATGAAGCCCTGTTGAACGTCCTCATACAGTTCATAGTGGTGACCCCGCTCCTCGAATGCAGGAAACCCGTGGAAATGGCTGAGAATGACTTCATTTCTGATGTCGTTGTCAAAGCTGGCCTGGTCTTGCGTTGGTACCAGATAAAAAAGCGCAACATCCGGGCTCTTCCAATCTCGACTGATCTCCGGATGCAGTGCAATCACTGCTGTCTCGATACGCGGCAGTATCGGGCGTTCACCGGAATGCAGCGCTGCATGCCACATGCCGAGAAAGGGTGTGATACCGATGCCGCCGCCAATGAACACGCAGTCGCGGTCAGCGGCCAGAAAACGGTCACTGAAATGGCCGTAGGGGCCATACACGGTGACCTCGTCACCTGGTTCCAGAATGTCCAGCGAGCGGGTATGATCTCCAGTCTTCTTGATGCCCAGCTTGAATCGCGAATCCAGATTATAGCCACAGGCAATGGAGTAGGGATGCGGTTCCGGCGTGATCCCGTCCTTATGGATGACCAGATAGACAAACTGGCTGGGGCGGAAAGACATCTTCTTCCCGACCGGGGCAAAGGTAATCTCAAGGACATCCCGGCATCTCTCGATTTCAGCAATCCGATAACGATACCGCGGCCCGATAAAACGATAGAGGAAGCGAATGTAGATAAAACCCGCCAGTGCCAGCGACAGCAGGCCGTACACCCAGTACCTGAGCACGGGATACGCCGCTACGTCACGATTTACCACGACAATATGCACGGTCACCAGAACAAGCAACACTCCGGACCATTCGTGGGTACGCTTCCAGCGGTGGTACGGGATTTTTAACCAATAGGTCGGTACCAGCAGGGCAATCATGAACAGCAATGCAGCAAGACCGAGATTATGACCTGTCAGATACCGGTCGCCATGAGGAGCTATGAACCAGAGTCGTTGCAGGAAAGCAATCAGGTCCGGAAACCGGTCCAGGGCCAGAAAGACTGGGTGCAGGATTATCAGCCAGAACGCAGCTTTACCGAGTCGTTTATGGATCTGGTAGACTTTGTCCAAACCGTGAAAATATTTTTCGAGGACCTGATTTCGGGTCGACAGCACCACACACCAGCAGAGCAGTACGGTTGCAGCAAGCGAAGCCGCTTTTGCCGGGTATTTGTAGGGATTATCGAACCAGTCATTGAAATACCATTTGCTCCCCAGCCAGAGGGCAAGGGTGATAACGACAGAAACGACAACCGGCTTCAGTTTTTGTGATGTTTTAGAGGTGCTGAGCACTTCTGACCTCCGCAACAGCCTGCTGCAGGGAAAGGAAACCGATCATCTTTCCGTACTTTACCGGCCAGCCGGCCCGCTCGGCCAGATCGCGGACCGGGCACTTCATGCCGGAACAAGCGACCGCAATATCACGCTCGGCGTAGCCGTCGATGATTCTCTCCATGGCGGACAGGGCAACCGCATCCATGTCATTGACGTCTGACATGTCGAAGATGACCAGGGTGACATCGTATCATTTCTTAAGACTCAAAACATAGCTGCTGACTGCTTCCAGCTGTTTCGGGGAAAAAACGTGACTGAAAGAAGGCATGCCGCCGGGTCGGCCACCGCTAATGCTCTGGGTAATTGCTTCACGGGTTCTGCCGTAGATGAACTCCGTGCGCTGAAGGGAAGGGCCCCTGCTGCTCCCCAGTCCGTTCCCCCTTGAACCATGGCAAGACTTGCACATCTGCTTGTACAGTGCCTCCCCCTCGGCGATGAGGTTGGCTTCAGGCGAAGCCGTGCCTGCCGTGCCAGCTGAAGGCGCCTGGGCTGCGCCGGGTTGCGAGACCGGGGGGGCGCTTTCCTTGCTGCACCCGGTCATTCCTATCCCACCCGCAATGATCGCTGCAGCGATCATTGACTGCATCAGTATCAATCTATTTGCAAATGTCTTCATTCTCTGCCCTCCGTCTTGTTATCAGTGGGACTGTTTACCAAAAGGTAACGGCTCACCGCTGCTCTTTGATTTTATTAGCCGGTTTGGCACTGTCCAGCCGCTCTTTCATCGACTGTAGCTTCTCCGAAAGCTCCCACCAGCCGTTCTTGAATGATGCATAATCGAAGGCGCCGGTCATGGCTGATGCATACCTGATTGAGTTGCCGTAAAACAGCCACTGGCGTGCCCAGGTTTTTTCAATCTCTTCATCAAAGGGATTGGCTTTGTCGGCCAGACCCGAATCCCAGGCATTAAAAAGCAACTGACTGGCAGTCAGCGTCATGGCATCGGTTTCGGCAATGGTGCTTTCCAGCCGCTTAAAATGGCCATCAACCCAGCTTACACCATGGCAGCCGCTGCATACCTTCTGCATACCGGACTTGCGCTTTGCCTGCTCTGCCGGAGAGATCAGGAAGCTGCTTGCCGGCTGGCCGCTGAGGGTAAGCGGGAGGGGCTGGTTGTCGGCATTCCTGATGATGGTGGTGTCGCCCGACACCGGCTGGGGGTGAGAGTATGGCAGTCCAAACAGGCGCACCCAGAGACGCGCTCCGAAGTCATGCGTTCGTTCGGCGATAATTGTTCCGTTTGGCCGGACCACCAGGCTGGTGTGACAGACGGCGCAGGTTGGCGCACCGAAATCCTCCCCCAGCTTCCAGGGAACAGCAGTGTAGTTCCATTTTGTGCCCAGAGAATAGTATTTGTTGCCATGCTTGCTGGCATTGTACACATTAAATGCCGGCACATCAGGGTCCAGATGGCATTGCCCGCAGGTGGCCGGTTTGCGGGCCATCTCTATAGAAAATGTATGCCGGCTGTGACAGGCGGTGCAGGTGCCGATGCTGCCATCCGGGTTGACTCGACCCACCCCTTGATTCGGCCAGGGGTAAAGATCCGGAACCATCATTTCGCCCGCCGCACCCTGGATTTTCTTCATCCCACGCACTTCGATGGTCGCACCGTGGCAGCCGAGACAGGTATCGGTGAGCGAGATGGTTGATGGTGCCGATTGCACCACATTCCCATTCTCAAGCCTCTGAACCCCGGTCACTGTCTGCACCAGGGAATGGTACACCGGGTTCTTCATCAGGTTCCCATAAGCATGGGCCTTTTTCGTGCCGGAGTACTGGGCTACCTCCTGTTCGTGGCAGACCCGGCAGTCATCGGGTGTCACTATTACGTTGATACGAAAACCGTTATGGCGGAAGTTGTCCTTATGAGCCTCCGGATTGCGGCTGTGGCATTCGTAACATCCAACTGCGATTCCATTGAGCCCCTCAGGCAGACTGCTCACCGAAATGCGCCGGTTTATCTCCGGCTTTTTGAGCGCCTGCGCCGGGGTGATCTGCGCGTGGAGACTGGCTCGCCAGTCCCGAACTATTCCGGGCGTGTACATTTCATGGCAGTTTATGCAGGCCTGCGATTCCTGGCTGATCAGAATCGCAGGCTCCGCCGGCACGAACGTCCGGTCATCAGTATCAGCAGCAAATGGTAAGGTCAGCACCAGAACAGCACTACCTGCCGCAATTTTTATGAATTTTTTCATCTGGTTATCTCCTTGAATTGAAATCCTCAAAGAAAAATTGAGATACGAGCGTATTCATTGTCAAAACCGGTTCCTGATCCATTTGTCCAGCGATATCACCGGCAATACGATGGCGCCTGCTGCCATGGCATACAGCCAGCCCCTGGTGTCGAGCGGTGCCGAAGCAAAAAGTGTCTGCAGCGGCGGCAGGTAGATGAAACATGCCTGAAGCAGCAGCAGGATGCCGATGCCGATAAAGATCGCCGGGTTGCTGAATACCCCCTGGGTAAAGAGCGAGTCACGAAGGGAGCGGCAATTGAGCAGATAGAATATCTGGGTGAAGGTGATGCTGGTCACGCAGAGGGTCTGTGCTTCGGCCAGCGCCAGAGCATGCCGGGCGGCCGTCACCGGTTCAGGTCCAATGATCCGGAAGTACTCAACGAGAAACAAGCCGCAGGCCCCTGCGGACATGAGCAGGGCGACCATGATCAGGCGGGCGACAATGAAGCCCGAAAAGACCGGTTCGTCGGGGGAGCGGGGCATGCGCCGCATGGCGTTTGGCTCCAGCACCTCGAAGGCCAGCGGAATCGAGAGGGTAACACTGGCCACCAGATTGATCCAGAGCGTCTGGCTGGGGGACATGGCCATGAGCAGCTCATTCACCCCATCGACCCGCACCGTCGGGAAGAAAAACATGGATGCCGTCAGAGTACAGGCCAGGCCCAGATTGGTGGGAAGCACAAATGCCAGGGACTTTATGAGATTGTCGTAGACCCGGCGTCCCTCTTCCACCGCTGCGGTGATGGAGGCGAAATTGTCATCCATCAGGACAACCTTGGCCGCCTCCTTGGATACCGCTGTGCCGGTAATCCCCATGGCGATGCCGATGTCGGCCCGCTTGAGGGCCGGGGCGTCATTGACGCCGTCGCCGGTCATGGCGACCACGTTGCGCAGAGCCTGGAGAGCCTGCACGAGCTGGATTTTATGTTCCGGAGCTACGCGGGCAAAAACATTGGTACTCATGACCGCCGTCTGGAGCTCTGTTTCGGAGAGGCCATCCAGGTCGCGACCCTGCAGGGCAGTCTGCCCAGGCTGCAGCAGTCCGAGCTGGCGGCCGATGGCTTCGGCCGTTACCGGATGGTCGCCGGTGATCATCTTGACCGTGATGCCGGCACGGTGGCAGATCCTGATGGCGTCCATGGCTTCGGTGCGGGGTGGGTCGATCATGCAGAGCAGACCGGCAAACTGTAGGTCCGTTGTAACGTCCTCGGGAGAAATCTCAGCTGCGGCGACGTCACGACGCTGGGCAAAGGCAATAACCCGCATCCCCTGGCGGGCATAGGTGGCCATGGCTTCATGCACCGTTTGCTGCTCCGCTTTGTCCAGGGTGCAGCGCTCGATGACTGTTTCCGGCGCCCCTTTGAGCAGGATGCAGTTCTCGCTGTCAATCCGGTTCAGGGTGGCCATGAATTTGGTGTCCGACTCGAAGGGGATGACATCCAGGCGCTGGTGACGACTGCGGAGATCAAAGGCATACAACCCCGCTTTCTCGCCGGCAACCACCAGAGCGGCTTCGGTCGGATCGCCGGTGATGGCCCAACCATCTCCCTCGGGGCGCAGTGCGGAATCATTGCAGAGCACGGCAATAGAGAGCAACCCCTGCAGCGCCGGGGGAACGGTCGTCAGGCGGACACCATCGTGTTCGATCTCGCCTTCCGGTGCGTAGCCGATGCCGGAAAACCGGTATTCGTGACCTTCCAGCCATGCCACCTGGACGGTCATCTCATTGCGGGTCAGGGTGCCGGTCTTGTCCGAGCAGATGACCGTTGTGGAGCCCAGGGTTTCCACCGCCGGAAGATGACGGACAACAGCATGTCGTTCGGCCATCCGCCGGACACCGATGGCCAGGCAGATGGTAATAACCGCCGGCAGCCCCTCGGGGATCGCCGCCACGGCCAAAGAGACGGCAACCATGAGGGCTTCGCCGACCGGGGCATCCTTGATCCAGATGCCGAAAGCGATCAGCACCGCTACCACGACCACGACGGCAACGGTGATGCCGGTAGTGACCCTGGCCAGTTGTCGCGTCAGCGGGGTCTCCAGCTGGGTAGTCTGATTGAGAAGGGCATTGATCCGCCCCAGTTCGGTACTGTTCCCCGTGGCGACAACCACGCCGGTGGCCGTACCCTGCACGGTCAGGGTGCCACTGTAGGCCATGCAGAAACGGTCGCCCAGCGGTGCGTCCGGCAGTACCGCATCGGAGCGCTTTGCCACCGGCAGAGATTCGCCGGTCAGGGCGGCTTCCTCGACGAGCAGGTTCTTGACCCGGATCAAGCGCAAATCGGCCGGCACTTTGTCACCACTCTGCAACGTTACAACGTCACCCGGCACCAATCCATCCGCGGACACCGCGATGGACTGCCCGTTCCTCACGGCCGTTGCTACTGCAGGAATCATGGCAGCAAGGGCTTCGATAGCCTTGCCGGCCCGATATTCCTGGATAAAGCCGATGACTGCGTTGATGCCCACCGCACCAAATACAACCGCAGCATCGGTGGGCTTTTTAAGTCCTACAGCCAGCGCCCCGGCAGCAAGCAACAGCCAGCCGATCGGGTTATTGATCTGGCGCCAGAAGATCAGCCAGGGGCTTGTCCCACCGGTCCGGGCAAGGGTGTTGGCACCGAAGCGCTGCAACCGTTCGGCAACTTCCCCATCATTCAATCCGTCCGGCCGTGTACCCAGCCGGGTCATCACTTCCTGATCGGATGATGCATGCCATGTAATTTCATTTGGCTGGGTAAGGCTCTTATGCATCGTATTGCAACTCCCTTTCGTTTACCCCGTCTCTTTTAAAAAACAGGTCTCCTTTGTGCGCTTACCTTCCCTGTAAAGCTCGTGTGTAAGTTCATGTAAGTGGTCATGATTGCTCCACTTTATCAGTCGTGGATTTGATCTGTTTCTTCTTTACCGCTTCGGGTATCTTGCCGTCTGCTGCGGTCATTTTCAAACCGTGACAATTTGTCACGGTTTCATTGCCTTCTTTTTTCAGCCGCTCTTTCAGTTTCCGCCAATACGCGCCTGGGTCAGTGCTTGCGGTGAGTACCGCAACGACATCAACAATGGCAAAGTACCATTTTTGAACTCCGGCATCCCACTCAGTGCGAACCTGCTTTGATTCAAACAATTTGACATTGCTCATAGTGCTCACTCCTTGCAACAACTCACTTTCTCTCTAACGCATTATGTGTTGGCAAAATCACTTCAAATCAATGGTCGTACCTCAACAACCCTGAACCAGGCCGCATGGGTGACGCTAGCACCGGCACCCGGTCCGACGATCCCATCGGTGTTTGCCTTGATGGTCGCCAGCAGTTCGCCCTCCTCTTCGGTCTTGATCAGTTTTAGCGTAAGACGTACCCCGCTGAAGCCGGGACCGCCGGTTTTGAAAAGATACGCTGCGTGAGGGTTTGCGACTATATTGCGGTAGGTCTGCCTGTCGGTCATGCCCCAGACCAGCGTGGTTTCATCGATGATGTGCGGCCGGGCATAGACGGCACTGTTGACTGTGCCATTCGAGGAGGATGTGGACATTACCCCTAGTCCGGGATGGGAAAACAGTTCGGAAAGATTCATGACTGGAACTCCTTTTGTTTGTTGCATGATTATTCTCTGGGGGGCAGGGGGAAGAAGGCGCTGGTGCGGCGCTTATATTCCTGGAAATCGGCGCGGTCTTCGTAGGGTTTTTCCAGCATGGGAATACCGGAAACTTTGAGAATCAGGAGCGTGATGGTCAGTGGGCCAACCACCGTCAGCCAGCCCCCCGGCAGGTTCAGGACTATCAGCCAGATCCCCCACCAGAGGGTCACCTCGCCAAAGTAGTTGGGATGGCGGGTGTAGCGCCACAGCCCGGCGGTCATCAGCTGCCCCTTATTGTCCGGGTCACGGATAAAGTGCAGCAGCTGCCAGTCGCCGACCGCTTCGAAGCAGAAACCGTACAGCCAGACCGCAAGGCCGAACAGGTCCAGCCACCCCAGAGGCGCGGCCGGTGCCGTGTTGGCGAAGACGATCGGGATGGCAACCATCAGCAGCAAAATCCCCTGCAGCATGAAGACCTGCAGGAATGATCGCAGCACAAACCACTTTCCCCACTCTTCGCGCCACTTGCGGTAGCGCGGGTCTTCACCCTTGCCACGGTTGCGGTTGTGAATGTGCAGCGCCAGGCGGATGCCCCAAATCAGCACTAGAGCAGATATCAGCAGGCCGCGCGATGAATGTACATTACCGGCGATCAGTGAGACTGCTGCCGCCAGGATGAACCCCAGTCCCCAGGCCACATCAGCAATATCGTTGCGGCCGCGAATCTGGGCGGTGATGAACCAGCCGGTCATATAAACCAGGATTGAGGCAGCGGTGATTATGAAAACTGTTGTCATGCCGATCCCTTTTTTGCCGGAGTCGCTGAGGTGGAGGTCAGCGCCGGCCGCGCTGGCGGCGGAATCCTTTTATATAATGGAAGATAGCACTTATAATCCCGGCGACAATCATCAGCTGTCCGGCATCATGATGCCACCCTGAGTCCTTTGGTGCATCTACCAGCAGCCCTCCGGATATCATAAGCCCCGCTGCAATGATGGCACTATGGAGCAACCCGAGATAGCGGGTAGCACTACCGCCCAGGGCCTCCAAAGCAGGAGCCTGCAATTGGCCCAGATTGCCTTCGGCGATACGCCGCAGGACGCGGCGCGAGTCGCCCGGCGCATCAATCATCAATCGTTCCAGGTCGAATGCAAACTTGCCGGCTTTGTCCTTTATCCGTTCAATGCAGAAGTGATTCGAGGTCAGACGGGCAATCTCTGCGCGAAAGGCACTTATGTAGTCATAGCTCGGGTCCAGCAGGCGTATCATGGATTCCATGATGACGAAGGCGCGCGTCAGATAAAAAAAGTCACTCGGGTTGTGTACCCCGTGACGGCTGCCGGCCCGCAGGAGCAGGGTAAAGGCATCCCCGATTGAAACATCCGCCAGGTTACTCCGGTGAATTTCATAAAGTACCGACTTTATATCAATCATCAAGCCTGCACGGTTGACTTTTTCGCTCCCGGTTGCCATTTCGAGATACGCTTCAGTGGCTGCCCGCGCATCGCTTTTGACGACCGCTTCGAGGAGGAGGGTCAGCGATTCACGCATCTGTTCGTCAAGCTCGCCCATCATCCCGAAATCGAGAAGGGAGAGCCGTCCATCGGGAGTAACCAGCACATTGCCCGGATGCGGATCGGCGTGAAACAATCCATCCGCCAGGATCGTTTGCAGCATAATCCTGACGAGAGTATCGATCAGCTGCGGTATTGCTTCCGGATGACTCTTTGCATAAATATCAATCCGTTGGCAGTCACAAAATTCGAGTGAAAGTACGGTTTTGCCGGAATACTCAGCCACGACATCGGGAATCCAGAGGTTGGTTATTTCCGCCAGTGCAGTACGCATAAGCCTGATGGAATCGGCTTCGCGGCTGAAGTCGGTTTCTCTGTTGAGGCTGTTGGCAAATTCCTCCACCATAACAGGCAGATCCAGTGCCCGCAGCCGGGGGGAAATACTTTCTGCCAGCTTTACCAGGTAGGTGAGTGCCGCAACATCCGTGGAGATAAGCGTTGCCAGGCCGGGCCGCTGTACCTTCACTGCCACACGACGACCGTCCCGCGTGCGCGCTTCATGCACCTGGGCGATGGTAGCGGAGGCCAGCGGAGTTTCGTTGAAAGACGTGAACACTTCAGTCAAAGGAACGCCGAATTCTGCTTCTACCGTGGCACACACCACGTCAAAACCTAACGGCGGCAACCGGTCCTGCAATTTCTCCAGCTCATTTATATAGGCATCCGGCAGCAGATCACGCCGCATTGCCAGCACTTGCCCAAGTTTGAGGAAAGTGAGCCCCAATTCCTCGAAAGTTTCTCGCACCTCTTGCGGTGTCGGCCAATGTTTCTGGCCGCGCAGGGCTCTCAGGAACCCGTGTCGAGTCAGCACCCGGATAATTTGCATCAGTCGCGGCCCTGATCGCAGCAGGCTGCTCTTCTCCAGGTCGATCATTACAGGCATATCTCCTCCCAAAAATCAGGCGTTGACAAGCAACTGTCAAATAACAGTTGCAGCCATCACAGCGCTTTCAGCCACTTCCACGCGGTTTCGGCCATTCTCCTTGGCTTTATACAGGGCTGCGTCGGCAGCTCTGACAAGGAAGTTTTCGCCCAGCCTGTTTATTCGGCGATCAAGATCTTCATGCGGTATCCTCCGATATCGGAACTGCTGAAAGGGTGAAATAGAAGGTCGCTCCCTTGCCCGGCTCCCCCTCTGCCCAGATCTTCCCGCCGTGTGACCGGATGATCCGCTCCACGGTGGCCAGGCCGATACCGGATCCTTTGAATTTCTCCGCGCCGGGAAGACGCTGGAATGGCACAAAGAGCTTGGCCGCATCCGCCGTATTAAAGCCGGCGCCATTATCCCTGACAAAATATACTGGTACGCTGTCGATGTTGGTCACTCCCACTTCAATTATCGCCTTCTCCTGCAGCCCTGTGTACTTCCAGGCGTTGCCGAGCAGGTTATCCATGACAATCCGCAGCAGGTCCGCATCAGCATTGGCGACAACCTTGTCGGCGATGAGAAAATCAACCTGCCGATCCGGCGCGGTCATTTTCAGCGACAGGGCCACTTCACGCGCCAGCAAACCCAGATCAACCATCTCCCGGCTCAGTTCGACATGGCCCATACGGGAAAAATTGAGCAGCGCTTCAATGAGCTGGTTCATGCGCAAGGTGCCGTCGTAAATCTCCCGGACATAACTCCTGCAATCCTCTTGAAGTTGCTCGCCGAACAACGTATCGACTACCTGACAGTAGCCGTTGATAACGTTCAACGGTTGGCGCAGATCATGGGAAACCGTGTAGTTAAAGGCTTCCAGTTCGGTGGCACGGGCGGCAAGGTCAGAGTACAGAAGTTCAATCTTTTCCTGTGCTCGCTTGAAAGCCGTGATATCGCGTCCTTCGGGAACAAGATAGATTACTCTGCCATCTTCATCTGTTACCGGTTTGAGCGAGAAGTCAACCCACACGAACTCACCGGCAGGCGTTCTGTGCGTGGCTTCGAAACGAGCAAATTCACCTTGGGCCGCAGTATTGACGGCTTTTCTAAGCTTTTCCTGCTGCTCCGGCGAATGGCTCCACCAAGGGGTTTCCCAGAAGGGCTTGCCGAGCACATCCGATTCCCCTGACTCAAGTAAATCAGCGGCCTTCCGGTTAATCTTGATCAGGGTTCCATCGGGATTCATCAGCCCCATCAGCTGAAACGCCTGGTCGAAGATGACCCGAAAAAGCGCCTCGCTCTCCCGCAGGGTCTCTTCCGCATGCTTCCGTTCGGTTATGTCTTCTTTTACCGCGACAAAATGGGTGATTCTTCCATCAAAATCGACGACCGGTGCGATTGACGCGGCTTCATGATACAGTTCGCCATTCTTTTTCCTGTTGATGAATTCACCATGCCATTCCTTGCCCGCGGTTATGGTCACCCACATCTGCTTGTATTCTTCCGGTGTTGTTTGTCCTGATTTCAAAATACCGGGGTTCTTACCCAAGACCTCTGCCATTAAGTACCCGGTAGTTTCGGTGAACTTGGGATTGACATATTCAATTGTTCCCCGTACATCGGTAATCATCACGATTGCCGGGCTCTGCATCATGGCGCGGTACAGCTTGCGGAGTTCCTGCTCGGCATGCCGACGCTCGGTGATGTCTCTCAGGGTTGCGAGATACGCTGCTTTACCTTCCCACTCCGTTGCCACGACCCGCATTTCCACTATTGTCTGCTTATTCCCCTTCTGCACAATATCCAGCTCAGTGGTCTGACCTGAGACAATTGGAAAACCGAAATGTCCTTCCAGGAGTTCCTTTGCCTTGCGACCGAAAAGGGATTCAGCTGCCGGGTTGACAAAGCGAATCAAGCCGACCCCGTCAACAATGATGATGCCGTCCGAGCTTAGGGTGACAATATTGTGGAAACGGGCTTCACTGGCTCGTAACTCCAGTGTCCGCTGTTCCATCAGCTCTTTCAGTTTTGAATCATTGCCAAACATGAATGACTCCTCGTTTTCTACTTGTCGATGAAGATGCCACTTTATTCCTCTTCCTTGAAAAGCCCGCTGAGGCGCTCCAGCTCGCTCGGTGTAACCTGCACCGGATTACCTGCCAGAATGCCGGCCACATTGCGGAACGGTTTGCCGATATGCATACCGCTGCCGTCAATGGTGAACTCACGGATATCCTTGTCATGCCGGGAACCACGCATCTTCAGAACCGTGAGCCCCCGGCGCATCTCCCCATACATTTCCACATACCGTAGCAGGATGATCGAATCGGTTATGGTGGAAATATGGGCTTCGGTGATAGAAATCCCTCCGAGGAGGGTAGGTGTGGTGGCGGTGAAGAGGCCGGCTATCTCCTGCTGCTTGATGAAAGAGGTAAGGCCGATGACGAACTCCCGGAATCCTTTGATGGTTGAGACCCGCTCCAGAGCAGAAAGGCTGTCGACGGCGATCCGGTTCGGCTTGAATTCATGGATCACCCGCCTCATGCCGATCAGATGATCCTCCAGCCCCATAACCTCGGGATACTCGCAGACGACCTTCAGCTTCCCATCCTGTTCCATCTGCTCAAAATTCATCCCCCAGCCTCGGGCATTGCGGAACAGCTGCTCGCGACTCTCCTCGAAGGCGAACAACAGGGTTCGCTCGCCTTTGTTGAGACCGCCGGCGATGAATTCAGTGGTGATGAGGGTCTTGCCGGTACCGGTGGCCCCGGACGCGAGGATGATTGAGTCGCGGAAAAAACCGCCGCCACACATTGCATCCATTTCGTCGTTCCCCGAGGTGATCCGGATATCAGACGACTTCTGCTTCAGCTCGATGGCGGAGAGGGGGATCACCACCAGCCCTTCGCCGGGGATAAGGGTAAAGGGGTATTCTCCTTTCTGATGGGAGGTGCCGCGGAACTTGAGGATTTCAACGGTGCGTCGCCGTTTCTCCTCTTCCAGGACGTTGCGCAGGATAATGACGTTGTCGGCGACGAACTCCTCAACGCCATAGCGGGAGATATCGCCGTATTCCTGGGTCCGTTCCGCGGTCAAGACCGCAGTCACGTTCATCTTTTTCAGTGCCGAGGCAATCCGGAACAGTTCCCGCCGGACATTGGCCCGATCGGGCAATTGGGTGAAAATGGCGCCGAGTGAGTCCAGTGAGACTCTGGCGGCCTTGCAGCTGTTGATTGCATTCTCGATCCGCGCCAAAAGTGCGCCGAGATCATAACTCCCCGCCACCACCGGTTCTTCCCCCGGTTGAGCCGAGGCATCGACGAACAGCCACTTCCCTTCCCGTTCCCACGTCTCAATGTCCCAACCCATGGAGGCCATGTTGTTGCGGATATCATTGGGAGGCTCTTCAAAGGTTACGAATACCCCGTTTTCACCCGACTTCATGATCCCTTCGGCAAGAAACTGAGTGGCGAAAACGGTCTTGGCGCTGCCGGCAGTCCCGGAAATCAAGGTAGTACGGTATTTCGGGATGCCGCCACAGGTTATATGATCGAACCCGGGGATATTGGTGATGAGTTTTTCAATGGGTCTGCGCATGGTAGCATTCATATATCACTCCCCCCTCTCGATTCATGGTGCGGCAGATCAAGTCCCAGCATAACCTGTTTCGTATCAGAGAGATCGCCAATGATACGTCTGGCCGGTAGCGGAAGTTCCCTGATCAGAGTCGGCGTGGCGAGGACCTTGTCGTCCTCTGCCAGCTGCGGCCGCTCCAGGACGTCGATGATGATCAGTTCGTAGTCCGTCCCCAGCCATTCTTCACAAATCCGCCGCAGATTGGCGATGGCGCTTACGGAGCGCTGTGTCTGGCCGGTAATGAAAAGCTTGAGCAAATACTTATTCATGCTCGACTCCTTTTCCAGGGTTTTCTTCTAACCGATACGGTTCCTTCCAGTTGATTCCCGCGTAATTGCGATAAAAGGAAACAAGATATCCCATAAGTTCAAGAATTATGAGCCGTCCTTCTGCCACGTATGCCTGAGCCCTGCCATTCATGGTCGTGTCGGTTTTCAGTTTCAGTGCCGCACTGTAGATATCGATCACATCGCGCGGTCCAACTTTCAGAAGGCCGAGTTTTTCTGCCATGCCCCGCAGTTTTTCTTCGACATTGCGCTCCACCCTGTAGGCATGCCGCTCCAACGCCAATTCCATGATCTCTCCGTAATCCGAAACAAAATCCTTGAAGAGATCGGGCAAACTCGCGCGCAGTGACCCCAGGCCGAAACTCGCTGCCGTTGCTGCCGTCGCCGGGTGGCCTATGAGACGGTCAATGGTGCGGATTTCATGCTCCAACTCCCTGACCCGTTCCTCCATGGTCCTGGCCTTTACTTCCTCCATTGCCCGGCGTTCGCTGATGTCGGTGATGGATGCCATGATCAGCATGTCGTCACCCTCTCCGGCGCTGCTGAGGGAGATTTCCACCGGGAATTCACTGCCGTCCATGCGGCGGGCGACCAGGTCGAGTCCCACACCCATCGGGCGGTTATGCGGATTTGCCAGGTATGTTGCCCGATGCATGCGATGAACCTCACGGCGTGTTTCCGGCAGCAGGGTCTCCACTTCCCGGTCGAGCAATTCCTCCCGTCGATAACCAAAAAGCTCCTCGGCCCGGTTATTGACCAGGACGATGTGCCCGTACCGGTCAACAACAATGATCCCCTCGGCAGCATTTTCCAGGAGTGTACGATATGTCGAGTCATCCCTTTTCAAGGCTTCCTCCGAATTCATAAATTTCAGAAAAACGGGTTAAAAATGAAACAGACCGTTTTTCAGTCGGTGAGCAAACGGATCTCATATATTTATTAATAGTATCACTATCCGGCTGTATTACCAGAAGGCATCGCCTTTAAAAATATTATCCAAAGTTGCAGGAGAACGATTATGAGTCGAAGAACGCAACAGAGCCCGTCACGAAACAACGTGACGGGCTCTGTCAGTCTGGCCATGTGTAGCCGTCTCATGCCGTAGCGGTCATTCGATCATTTTTTATGACATTCGAGGCACTTGACAGGACCTTTGCCCATCGCCTCATGGCACCCTTTGCAGGTCTGGTGAGCCCAATCCTTGCCAAGACCGGCGATCTTGCCACCTTTTTCCGTCTCATGACAGGCAGTGCATCCCTTTTCCAGCTTGATCTCCTGATGTTTCAGGTGGGGGAAACTGACGTTGCCGTTTTTGGCAGGAAGGGAGATAGTATCGCTACTCAGGGCAGTTCCGGCGCTCAACATGACAAGGGTAATACCAAGCATTATTCGTTTCATTTTTTCCTCCTTTTTGTGATGTTTTTCAAAGTATATAACTGAATCGCACCGAGTCAAGAATGTGCCATCATTTATGGTATGCTAATAAAAATGCAATCATGGTCATATGAATAAATAATGTGCAAATTTATCGGCAGGAGGACGACATCTTTCGGTGAATTCCGGACCGTTCACTACAACTCACTAAACGTCATCTGCACAGAAACAGTTTTCTTTGAAAAGGAGCTGAACGATGAACGTATCAACCGCTATTCAGGAACGACGAGCAGAAAAGATCT
>JANOEC010000045.1:0-5397 GCA_031412995.1 Geobacteraceae bacterium | reverse complement strand
GAAAAAACTGCTGGCCGAGATTATCACGGCGCAACCGGATATCAACGTAATTACTGACGGGTCACCTATTCACCTTCCCGCTGGGGTGACCTTGCAATCAATAACCGACCTTACCAATGCAATTGCCGAACGAGCACGTACCTTCTATAGTTGCAAACCAGCAGAGGAGTGATCGATGCACACCAATATAACTGCCCAGATTACTGAACATTGCCGCGTTATGGAACTGATCCGGGATCAATTGACCGATAGAATTGCCGCTGCAATAGACATGTTGTGTCAGGCAATATCTGATGGCCACAAAGTCATGATCATGGGGAATGGCGGTTCGGCAGCTGATGCCCAACACTTTGCCGCGGAAATTGTCAGCCGTTTCAAGCTGGAGCGTAAGGCCTGGCCAGCAATGGCCTTGACCACTGACACGTCAATATTGACCGCCATCGGCAATGACTATGGCTTTGATGCCGTATTCAAACGGCAGATCGAGGCCTTTGCCAACCCGGGAGATGTGGTGATCGGTATCTCGACCAGCGGACAATCGCCAAACGTCCTCGTTGCCCTGAGCAAATCGCGTGAATTGGGCTGCCGCACCATCGGCCTGCTTGGTCGTGACGGCGGGCATATCAAAGAATTTGTCGACATTGAAATTACAGTGCCAGTCAATGACACCCCGCGTGTTCAAGAGGGTCATATCACGATAATTCACATCATGTGCGATCTGCTGGAACAGCGCCTGAGCAGTCAGTAAACAACCGCCCATTCTTAACCGCGCTTTTGCTGCAGAAGCCGACGAGGTGCGTAGCATTATGAGTACCAAGGTACCTGCCGTCTTTCTCGATCGGGATGGCACCATTAATATCGAAAAACATTACCTGTACCGGATTGAGGATTTCGAACTCCTCCCTGGTGCGGGCGAAGGTATTGCCCTGCTCACCCAGTCCGGCTATCGCGTCGTTGTGATCTCGAATCAATCCGGCATCGGCCGTGGTTACAATACTGAGGCTGATGTCCACCGCTTGCACCACTATCTGGACCAGCTACTAAAACCTTTCGGGGCACAGATTGATGCCTACTATTTCTGCCCCCATCATCCCGCACATGGCCAGGACGAATACCAACAAGAATGCGCCTGTCGCAAACCGCTCCCCGGCATGATTCTCCAGGCTGCCACCGATTTAAACATTGATCTGGCGCAGTCATTCATGGTCGGCGACAAGTTAGTTGACATTGAAGCCGGTCACGCTGCCGGCTGCAGAACATTACTGGTACGCACCGGCTATGGTGCTGGAATCGAACAGCAGAATCCCAATGTACAAATTTGTGACGACCTGTTGGCAGCAGCGATATGCATCACCAAGAATCAGCAAACTAACTTAAACATTTAGATTAAAGATTGGAGTGTAACATGGCCATTACCAAAGGAATTATCCTGGCCGGTGGCGCCGGGAGCCGGCTCTATCCCCTCACCCTGGTAGCCAGCAAACAGTTACAGCCGGTGTATGACAAGCCGATGATCTATTACCCGCTGGCCACCCTGATGATGGCCGGCATCAATGACATCCTGATCATTTCGACGCCACACGACACCCCCCGCTTCCAGGCGCTGCTTGGTGATGGTTCGCGCTGGGGAATCAAGCTTACTTATATAATCCAGGACGCACCGAACGGCATTGCCCAGGCATTCATTCTCGGCGAGGAATTCATTGGCAGCGATCCCGTTGCCTTGATTCTGGGCGACAATATTTTCTATGGAAAGATGGCGCTTGATCACCTAGCCAGGGATTTCAGTGGCGGGGCAAGAATTTTTGGTTATTATGTCACTGATCCGGAGCGTTATGGGGTGGTTGAATTCGATGCGGCCGGCAAGGTAATCGGCATTGAAGAAAAACCGGCAAAGCCTAAGTCACATTACGCCGTTCCCGGACTGTATCTTTATGATAATAACGTCATTTCAATTGCCAAAAACCAGGCGCCGTCCACCAGAGGCGAGTTGGAGATAACTGATGTAAATCTCGAATACTTGCGCCGGGGCCAACTGATGGTTGAAAAACTTGGCCGCGGTATTGCCTGGCTCGACACCGGCACCCATCAGAGCCTGCTGGAGGCATCGCATTTTATCGGCACCCTGGAAGCTCGCCAAGGCCTGAAGATCGCCTGTCTGGAAGAAATTGCCCTGCGTATGGGGTTTATCACCTGCGACCAGATGGCCAAGGTGATTGAGGATACACCAAAATCCAGTTATCGTGAATATCTGGTGCGGGTATACAATGAAAATGAACTTTGCGGCCTGGAAGGGAAACAATCATGAGTGACGTAACGTATAAAAAAGGCAAGATTCACGACGTTACCGTCAAGCCATTGGCAAAATTCCTGGATGAGCGCGGGTGGCTCGCTGAGATGTTTCGGAGCGATGAACTCGCGGCTGAGTTCATGCCAGCGATGTCCTACATTTCCATGACGCAACCAGGCGTTGCCCGTGGTCCCCATGAGCATATCGACCAGACCGATTATTTCTGTTTCATCGGTCCGGCCAACTTTAAAGTCTATCTCTGGGACAGCCGTCCGTCTTCACCGACCTATGGGGCTAAACAGGTTATTTACGCCGGCATCGACTCGCCAATGGCCGTCATTGTTCCACCCGGTGTCGTGCACGCCTATAAAAACGTCAGCCAGGAATGCGGCATTGTCTTCAATGCACCAAATCGACTGTATGCCGGCGCTGGCAAGAATCAGCCGGTAGACGAGATTCGTCACGAAGAGTCAGCTACCGCGCAATTCGATTTGGATTAGCTCCCATGCGGAGACCCGGCCACAACATCTAACTGTTTTCTGAGGCTAAGCGGTTCGCCACGCACGTTCCATCCAATGCTTATACTTATTAAAAAATACCGCCTGGTGTTGCTTGGCATTGTCTTGGTCCTTGGGGCATTCATGGTTTTTGCCGTGAACCTGCCCCATAAGGAACAAGCCAATATCGCTGAACGGATAGTTCTTTCCCTCGCGGCCCCATTTCAACAGAACTCGGCGCAGGCAACAGGCTCATTCAATAGATTCTTCCGCGACTACCTGAGCTTGGTCAATGTCCAGCTTGAAAATACTCGTTTGCACGAGCAGCAAAAAACCCTCTATGCACGGGATATTACCAATCGTGAGGCAGTTCAGGCCAATGAGCGATTAACCAAGCTGCTGAATCTCAGAAACTCGTTAAGCCTTCCCGCCATAACAGCAACGGTTGTCGGTGAAGACGGCTATCCCTGGTTTAAGTCGATTACTATCGACCGTGGTGATGCCGATGGTGTTCGCGAAGGGTATCCGGTCGTGGCTGCAGCCGGAATTATTGGACAGGTTACCAAGGTGGCGCAGCACAGCGCCAGAATCCTGCTATTTACCGATCACGCCAGTGCCATTTCCGGCATGGTGCAGCGTACCAGGGCGCGGGGAGTGGTAAAAGGCAAGGGCGGAACCCGCAGCAATCTGGAATTCACTATGCGTGAGGAAGATGTTAAAGTCGGTGATATTGTCATTTCATCAGGTATCGGCCAAATATTCCCGAAGGGTCTGCCCATCGGCGAAGTTGCCATGGTGAAAAAAGGAGAATACGGCATTTTCCAATCCATTGAACTACACCCATCTGTTGACTTGGCACGAATTGAAGAAGTTCTGGTGCTCATCCCCCGCTGATCATACGAAAAACGTAGCAAATTCAGGCTGCTTCTGCCATAATTAAAAAAATAACTGCTCACTGAAATTTTTTCTAAAGTTTTTCGGAATTGATCCGATAGATAATTAAGTTCAGCCATGGAGGTGCTATCATGCGCGTTGGAAGTTCAGGCTCAGCATTATCCGCTTCAGTGTCACAAAGCGACCACGTCCAGTCGTCACCAACTACCCAGTCCGATAGTTCGCAAAAATCACCGGAAACCAAACCTACCACCAGCAAGGCTGACAAACTCGACATATCAAATACTTCTGAACAGCTAGCCAAATCAAGTGCAGTAACTCAGCAAAATGACGTTCGTAGCGACAAGGTTGCACAGATCAAAAAGGCCATTGACAACAACGAGTATCAAGTAAGTAGTCGCGCTGTAGCCGAGAAAATGCTCTTTTCGTTCAGTCGTGGACCGACAGCATAATTATTTCATCACTGAATGAACTACAATGACCCGCCCATGCGGGTCATTTCTTTTTCTGGATTAACTCGCCACACGATTCGAGGAGACCAACAAGCATGTCCAGATCTGTCATTATTATCGGCTGTGGCGATATCGGCCAAAGGTTTGCTGCACTTGCTGCTTGCAACGGCTTCAAACCACTATACGGCACGACAAGAACCTCTGAAAATTCCGACAACCTTTTGACAAGAGGAATCACACCGATTCTGGCCAACTTTGATGACCCAACCAGTCTTGGGCATCTCCCAACAGCAGATGCCACCCTGCTCTATTTCGTGCCACCTCCCGGTGGTGGTATTCATGACAGCCGTGCCCGTAATTTTTGCCAGGCTCTACCTGAACTGCCACGACCCTCGCAAATCATTTACATCAGTACTACGGCAGTCTACGGAGACAACGGTGATGAACTGATAACTGAGCTGACTCCGCCGGCACCAGATACAAGTCGCGGCCGGCGGCGCCTGGACGCAGAAAAGACCTTTCAGCAATTTGGCAGAGAACATCACATTCCCGTGACCATCCTTCGCGTCGCCGGCATTTACGGGCCAGGCCGCTTGCCGCTGCAGCAATTGCGCAGCAACCATCCAGTGCTGATCCCAGCAGAAGCAAAACCGACGAACCGCATACACGCAGAGGATCTGGCCAACATCTGCCTGGCCGCAGTTGATCAAGGCGTAGACCAAGAAATTTATAATGTCTGCGACGGACACCATGGCACATTAACCGAATACTTTACCGCGGCAGCCGCACTCCTTGGCTTCCCTGCCCCCCCACAAATCACCTTGGCCGAAGCACACAAAGTAATGACCCCCTTAATGCTTACGTATGTCCGCGAAGGTCATCGTATAAGCAATCGAAAGATCATTAACGATTTAGGCATAACGCTTACATATCCAACATTGGCCGAAGGCCTTGCCAGTTGCCTCCCCCCAGAGTGGCAACTCCCTATCTGATTCACTTTTCAGTGCCGTGGTTGTCACATGCCCCCTGTGTCAGGATAGTTGTCGCCTCTCTGTGAGAGAAAAGTGTTAACTTGCGGGGCAAGGAAAGAGAGCGACGATGGCCAAGAAATATGCAGCAGAAATGAAAGAGAGCATCATCGCCAGATTGTTGCCTCCCCGGAATGAGAGCGTTACAAACATATCGAGAGAAACCGGTATTTCAGTAGACACTCTCTATACCTGGCGACTTAAATATCGAAACGATCAGCGCTTGCCGGCAACCA
>JANOEC010000044.1:0-3403 GCA_031412995.1 Geobacteraceae bacterium | reverse complement strand
TAAACTTTTAGCATGAGCAGCAATCAACATATCTAGTGAACCTATTGGTGTCCCCTTTTTTTCCAACTCAGCCCGAATTTTCCCGTATTCTTCGGTTGCTCCTACACCAAAATCAATAATTTCTATTGGAGTCAAGAATTTCTCTAAAGCCTCTTTATTTCTATCTGGGTTCGTACTTTTTTCTATACCATACTGAAGTTCCGCTAAGGTAATGGAAGATATACAAACGCTCCCAACAGAAAGGGTCAGAAGCTTATCAAAAACCTGTTGAGGTTTTTTTTTAATAATGTAAATGCAGATATTAGTGTCGAGCATGAGCTTCATCAGAATGTCTCCCGCTTGTCCAACTCTGGTTGAACACGTTCAACCATGAAATCACGGGAGAACTTTTTTAAGCTCCCAAACAAGGAGTTCCACGAATCGCAGCGAGGAATCAGCTGAACGACATTACCGGTCTTTTTAATGAACACTTCACTATCGTCAAAACGAAACTCTTTGGGCAGTCTGACTGCTTGGCTTTGCCCATTTTGAAATAGTTTTGCTGTTTTCATGATCTGCCCCCATTGAATATATATTTAAAGTATATATTTATTTTCAAATATGCAAGTAATATTTCAGTGGTAAAGCTTTGGGGTGCTAGCCATGCTTCTGAACAGTTTTGGTCCAACCAAAGAGAGCTGATCCCAACTTTCGAGAAGGCCTTTGGCGGGCCTTTGGGGACTCCCTTCACATATTCATATTTCAGGAAAAGTGATGCCCAACTTGCACTTGGAGCGTGTCCGGGCGATAAGGCTGCCCGGCAGGTCAAGTGCTGCCCGTTTCGCAGAAAATTGATTTGACTTGAAGCAATCACTAGCGTACGATTTAACGTACGGAAGGGAGGTGATTTAATATGACAACGCTATCAGCAACAGAAGCAAGAAAATCCCTATATAACCTTGTCGATGATGTCGCTTTATCGCATGACCCAATCCAGATTGTTGGCAAACGTCATTCAGCAGTTCTCATCTCAGAAGACGATTGGCGTGCTATTCAGGAAACATTGTATCTCACATCAATTCCTGGCATGCGAGAATCCATCAAGAAAGGCCTCAAAACCCCAGTATCCGAGTGCAGTGAGGAACTTGCATGGTAAGTTGGCAACTTGTTTTTACTAAGCATGCGCAAAAAGATGCAAAAAAGATCGCACACTCCGGGTTAAAGCCGCAAGCCGAACGACTACTAGAAATTATCAAAGAAAATCCCTTCAAAAATCCCCCGCCATACGAAAAACTTGTCGGCGATCTGTGAAGAGATGGGGGACGTTGTTTGATTGCTTGCTAGTTGACAGGTTTTCTAAACCATGCTAATAAATCCACATGCCAAGACAATCAAGACTTGATGCTCCAGGAATACTTCAACACGTAATTGTGCGTGGTATCGAGAAGCGTAAGATATTCCTCGATGACACTGATCGCGAGATCTTTCTCAAGCGGCTTTCCGGGCTACTCGCCTCCACTGGAACACAATGTCTTGCGTGGGCTCTTATCCCCAATCACTTCCATCTCCTGCTCCGCTCCGGCAGCGGCGGCCTGGCAAGCTTCATGAGACGACTGCTCACCGGCTATGCCATTAATTTCAACCAGCGACACAGACGAGTCGGACACCTTTTTCAGAACCGCTACAAATCAATCGTCTGTGAAGAAGATCCTTACCTGCTGGAACTAGTACGTTACATCCACTTGAATCCACTGCGTGCCAGAATAGTCAAGAGCATAGCAGAGCTCGACAGCTACCCTTGGAGCGGACATGCCGCTATATTAGGTAAACAGCAGCATGATGGTCTGGAAGCTGGCGAAATACTGAGTCACTTCAGCCAGCGGAACAAACTTGCCATCGAGAACTATCGCCGGTTCGTTGAAGATGGTGCCAAGCAGGGGCGTCGCAATGACCTTATTGGCGGCGGTCTGCGGCGCAGTCAAGGTGAGATTGAAGAAGGTCGCAAGATAGAAAGCTACGATCAACGAGTACTTGGCAGTGGTGAGTTTGTGGATTATCTGCGTAGTGAGCTTAAGCTGGAAGACAGGCTGACAAGGCGATTGCCACTGAAAGAGTTATTGATGCGGGTTGCCCGGCATTTTAATGTTGACGTTGAAGCAGTTAAGCGAGGCGGCCGCATATTGGCTGTGGTAGAAGCAAGGGGGGTTGTCTGCTATCTTGCCGTGCGTGAACTGCAACAGAGTGGAGTTGCGGTAGGAGCGTTGCTCAATATGAAAAGATCAGGAGTCTGTTTGGCAGTGAGGCGCGGAGAGAAGATTGTAAAGCAGGATCAGGTAATTATGAAGGTGGTATTTGGAGGCTAGCAAGCCAGCAAACAACGTCCCATTAAGCCCGTTGTCCCGTTAAGCCCGTTAAGCCACTCCCTGATGTCCCCCCATAATAAAAGGAGCCAATAATGGCATTTAATGTACGTCAGGGGACTTTAAACGAGTCCAGGAAATCAGGTAAACCAGTCCAGCTCAGATTGACGACTGGCGAGGTTTTCGAGGGGATAATCAGTTCTTTCGATGATGAATCCATTCTGTTTATTTGTCCTCAGTTAGAGGCCCCGGTTCTTATCATGAATCATTTTATCGGCTGGGTGCTCGGTGTGAACGCACAGCCAGAAAAATATGATAATCGAACCCCTCCGGGGACGTTGCTCACTAATTAACTAACCATCCATTTTCACCAATGCTTGGCGCAGTTCCTGATCACCTTTCAGCAGTTCTCCTCCCCGTCTGACCGGAGACCGGATCCAGGAGGGAGCAAGAGGGGCCCATAAATTTATAAATTTCAAGACATAAGGATGAAACAGGAATGCCTCGTCAGGCTCGCATTGACGCAGCTGGTACGCTGCACCAAGTCCGTTGCAAATGCAGCGGGCGGGTATCCCGAGACGGAGATTACTTTGGAGGGCTTGAGCCGTATGACGGGAAACTGTCCGTACGATTCTGAGGGGGGAAAGGAGCCGAAAGGCTCCTGACCTGCCCAGGGATAAATACTAGGCTGTCCAATCGATAATATTAAGGGTGGGGATACGTACGAATTCTCGGATGTTGTTGGTAATCAAAGGAATTCCTAAAGAAACGGCATGAGCAGCGATCAGCATATCCATGGCACCAATTGGTGTGCCTGCCTTTTCGAGCGCCGCTCGAATATCACCGTAAATATGAGCTGCTTCTTCATCAAAAGAGATAATTTCTAAAGGCGTAATAAACTCATCAAGGGCTTTTGTGTTTTTCTCTTGGTGTGTACTTTTGGCAACTCCATAGCGTAATTCTGAGAGAGTAATGGAAGAAATTCCTATGTCGCCAATCTGATATTCAAGAAAACGTTTTAGCACGGCAACCGGCTGTTGCTTGATAATGTAAATGCAGATATT
>JANOEC010000043.1:0-16194 GCA_031412995.1 Geobacteraceae bacterium | reverse complement strand
GCGCGCGCTGGGCCATTGGCTTGGCAAGCCCGAGCTGGTGCGTCTTGCGGTACCCCGGGCCAAGCTGCACGAGTCTCATCGCTGCACTGCCGCCCTGCACCATCGGTATGGAAGCATGCACCGGCGCGCATTACTGAGCCCGGCTGTTCGTTCAGCACGGCCACATCGTGCACCTGATCGCTCCCAAGTTCGTCGTGCCCTACCGCCTGTCGGGCAAGCGCGGCAAGAACGACGCGGCCGATGCGGTGGCCATCTGCGAAGCCGTGCAGCGACCCAACATGCGCTTCGTACCCATGAAGAGCATCGAGCAGCAGACGCAACTGATGGTGCACCGCGCTCGCCAAGGCTTCGTGGAGGCACGCACTGCCACCACCACCATCAACCTCCTGCGCGGCCTGCTCAGCGAGCTGGGCATCGTGCTGCCGCTCAAGGCCACGACCGTGCGCCGCCCAGGCCGGTGCGGTGCTCGAAGGCCTGCCCGGCTGGGCCAACATCGTCATTGGTGATGCGCTGAGTGAGCTGTACCGGCTCGATGGACGCATCGCCCAGTACGACCACCACATCACGGCCATGGTGCGCGAGGATGACCTGGGCGATGCTGGCGCGAGGCGATAGTTTCAAGATGCCCGCTTGAGCCCGACTCGTTCACCGATCCGTGCTGATGTAGGAGGGCGATCGGAAACCCTGGCAGGCCCAGCGGCCCAGCGGCCCAGCCGCCAGATCGTGCTGCCCAACGACTGCTGGAGCGCGGACTTTGAGCCGGCTGTCGGCGTGGTGGGCGAGGCTGGGCGTGCTGCCCGAGTTCATCGAGCCGGGCAAGCCGCAGCAAGACGGTCGCCACGAGGCATGCACCTAACGCTCAAGGACGCGACCCCATCATGGAGAAGGTCTTGGTGAAGGCCAGCGGGTGGAACAGCTTTCCTTCCTGGCCTTCCAGCATGAAGACCGGCACGAATGAAAGAACGATGATTGCCAGGGAGAAGAAGATCGCCCGGCCGACCTGCTTGGCGGAGGTGATAATCACTTCCAGCCGCTTAGCGGCCCGCTCCTCCGGCGGCATCTCCGAGAGATGACGATAGCAGTTCTCCACCATGATCACCCCGGCATCTACCAGCACCCCAATGGCAATGGCGATGCCACCCAGGGACATGATATTGGATGAGACCCCCATCAACTTCATGGTGATAAAGGCAATCAGCACCGCGATCGGCAAGGTCAGGACGATGACCAGGGCGCTCTGGAAGTGGAGGAGGAAGACCAGAATCACCAGGGAAACAACGATTGATTCTTCCAGCAGATTTTTTTTCAAGGTATCAATCGCGCGGGCAATCAGGTCTGAGCGGTCGTAGGAGACCATGATCTTGACCCCTGGCGGCAGCCCCTTTTCCAACTCCTTGATCTTGACCTTGACCCGGTCGATGACATCCTTGGCATTCTCGCCGTAGCGCATGACCACGATACCGCCGACCGCCTCCCCCTCGCCATTCATGTCCAGCATGCCCCGGCGGATGGCACCCCCCATCTGCACCGTGCCGAGGTTTTTGACGTAGACCGGGGTGCCGCGCATGTCAGCGCCAACCACGATGTTTTCCAGGTCAGCCTTGGACTTGACATACCCCTGGCCGCGGATCAGGTACTCGGCATCGGCCTGTTCGATCAGCCGCCCACCTACATCCTTGTTGGATGCCTTGACCGACTCCATCACTTTGCCAACCGGAATTTTGTAAGCCAGCAGCTTGGTTGGATCCAGATCAATCTGATATTCGCGGACCAGGCCGCCGATGGAAGCGACTTCGGCCACCCCCTGCACCGTGTTCAGCTGGTAGCGGACAAACCAGTCCTGCAGGGTGCGCAGCTGCTCCAGGTCATACCCTTTGCCTTCGATGGTATACCAGAAGACATGGCCTACGCCGGTGCCGTCCGGGCCCAGGGTCGGCCTGACGTTGGGCGGCAACAGCGAGGCGGCGTAGTTCAACCGCTCCAGCACCCGGGTCCGGGCCCAGTAGATGTCAGCCTTATCCTCAAAGATGACATAGATCATGGAGAAGCCGAAGGCGGAGGAGGCCCGGACGGCGCGCACCTGAGGCAGACCCTGCAGGTTGACCGCCAGGGGATAGGTGACCTGATCCTCAACTACCTGTGGTGAACGGCCGGGATAGTCGGTGAAGACGATGACCTGGTTGTCGGACAGGTCAGGGATCGCATCGACCGGGGTCTTGTAGACCGACCAGGTCCCCCAGGCGATAATCAACCCGAACATCATGAGGATAATGACCCGGTTACGGGCGCTATATTCGATAATTTTTTCGATCATGCGAACCTCCAGGGGAAAGGGGCAAGGGGCAAGTATAAAACAGCAAAGTCTCCTTGACCCCTGCCCCATGCCCCATGACCCAACCATTACATCTTCATGTCATCCATCTTCAGCGAGTCCTTTTTGGCCGGCGCTGGAGCCAGTTGCCCCGGCACCTCCGGCTTGCCACCGGTATGCTGGCTGTGATCCTGGCCACCACCCTTCAGCTGGGACTCGGAGTCAATCAGGTAGCCGCCGGAGACCGCAACCTTGTCCCCCACCTTGAGCCCCGCCAGGATCTGGACCTTTTCATCGGTCTTTTGGCCGACCTGAACATCACGCGGCTCGAACATCCCGGGCGACATCTCCACCCAGACCACCTGGCGTTTACCGGTATCGATCAGCGCGGTAACCGGTACGACAATAGCCTTACCTAACGGCACCTTGATGATGGCGTTGACGAACATGTCCGGCTTCAGCCTCATACCGGGGTTGGCCATTTCCACCCGCGCCTTGATCGTCCTGGTTTTCGGATCGAGGAAGGGGTAGATATAGGCGATCCGCCCACTGAACGGTTTGCCCGGGAATGATTGGGAGCGGATCTCCACCTGCTGGCCGAGGTGAATATTGGCGAACTCGTTTTCGTACACCTCCACCTCCACCCAGACCTGCGACAAATCGGCGATACTGAACAGCACCTCACCCGTGTTGACGTACTGCCCCTGCTGCATCATCTTTTCGATGACGACCCCGGAAAGGGGGGTGTAGATGGGGAGCCGGATGTTCGGTTTGCCCGCCTTTTCCAACTCAAGAATCTGGCTCTCCTTGACGCCAAAGAGCATCAATCGCTGCTTGGCTGACGTTACCAAGCCTTCACCGTTTTGGGAGATGGCGGCAATGGACGAGTTTTTCAGTTGATCGCGACTCTTGACCGCCAGCAGGTATTCCTGCTGGGTGGCAACCAGATCAGGTGAATATATTTCGGCTACTGGCTTATCCTTGCTGACGATATCGCCGACTTTGTTTACATGTAGCTGGTCGATACGGCCGGCAATCCAGGCGGTCACTTTGGCCTGCCGCGACTGATCGAACTGGACGATGCCGACGGCATTGATCTCCTTGTTCAGCGTACTCTGCTTCACCGCCACCGTGGCAACGTTAGCCATTACCCGCTGGGTGGTGGACATCGAGACATGGCCGAGCATTTCGGCCTGCTGCCGCTGTTCCGCAGTCATGGTAGCGCCGTTTGCTGCGCCATCAATCTTCTTGATCAGCTCCATGGCGCAGATGGGGCAGGTGCCGGGCGTATCCTTGATGATGAAGGGGTGCATCGGGCAGGTGAAAAGTGGTTTCGCTGTCTGCTCCAGCTGTTTTTTTCCGTCATCCTGATGCAATCCAGGAATTTTGGCCAATTTGCCGGACTTGTAGAGCCAACTACCGGCGACAATAGTCAGGGTAATTAATGTGAGCGGAATGGTTATTTTCTTGTTCAGAGCCATTTAATTCTCCGTAGGGGCGGTGCTTGCTGCGCCTTGATTATTGGGTGTCAACAGGGGCGCGGCAAGCGGCGCCCCTACACAATCATTTTCCTGTCTGCACTGCTGGTGCGGTGACCGGATCGATACCGATTGCCGCTTCAAGTTGCGCCAGCTTCATCATGTATTCGGCCTTTGACTCGTACAGCTCCTTCTCATAATTAAACAGGGTCATCCGGCCATCAAGGAGGGTCAGAAAGTCTACCTTGTTCACCCGATAACTGATTATTGCCGATTCCAGGGATTGCTCTGCCTGGGGAATGATGCCTCCCTGGTAGAGTTGCACCAGTTCCCGACGCCGCTCCAACTGGGCCAGGGTGTCGTTGACGGTGAAAGAGATGGTGTTCTTTAGAGCGTTCAATTCTTCCGTCGCCATATTTGTCTCTGACGTTCCTTCGGCCAGCATCGCCTGCCGCCGCTGCTGCTGGAAGGGGAGGTTGAAGGTGATGCCTACGGTAAACATGTTGTCACCGGGGTCTTTTACCATTTCGTTGTCAACCTTTTCGCGAAACATGTACTCGAATGAGAGGTTGAAATCGGGATAGAATTCCTTCTGGGCCAGCCGCCGGGAGGCCTCTCCCTTGCTGGTCAGATTGAGCAGGCTCTTTACCTGGGGCCGATTTTCATTAGCCGTCTCCTTCAGTTGCCGGGCGGCGAGGGGAGGGGAGGGAAGGTCGAAATCGGCAACGCTGTTGACCGGGGAGTTGTCCGGCCGATAGAGCAGATAATTCAGATTTGCTGCCAGGCTCTTGCGTTGCTGGCGCAGGGTAATCTGCATGTCGAGCATCTTTGATTTTTCCAGACCGGCCTTGTAGATATCCTGTTGTACCCCTTGGCCAACCGAGTATTTCGACTCGGCAATGGTCGTGAAGTCGGTAAGGATCTGCAGGTTCTTGTCGATGATGGCCAGAAACTTGTCTACTGCCCAGATCTGATAGTAGGTCTCCTTGACCATGCGGGTCAGTTCAAGCTTGCGCTCTTCAGTGGCCCATTTGTACGACTCCGCCTCGTAGTTGGCCGCTTCCTGTTTAAGAGCCCGTTTACCCCAAAACGGCAGCTGCTGGGAGATACCGATAACCTTGGCGGTTTGGGGATCCGACCCACCAAACGAGAACGGTTCACGCGCTACCAGGTTCTGCAGCTTGAACATGAACATCGGATCTTCCAGGGTCGAGGCCTGCTTGGCCTTATTGGTAAACATCTGCCACCGGGCCTGTGACGATTTCAATTCGGGATTATTGGCGAGAGCGGTTTCGACCAGGGTGGCGAGATTCTCGGACTGAGGAATGGTTTCGGCACCGGTAATGCTGGCGACAATAAGTAGCGCCATGGTCGTGGCAAATGATCGGATGTTAAATCTCATGGTGACCTCGGTAAAAATAGAATTACGCTTGCTATTACACAGGTCATGCCACTTGTCTAAGGTGCTGTTATTAAGAGGTTTTAAAGATTTTAAGCAATATCCCTCATGGGAATATTGTAGAATATTCTACACTGTCAGGAGCATTTTCTTCACTCCTTGCCAGGCAGTTCGATGCCGAATTTTTCCAGCCGATAGATCAGGGTATGGCGGGGGATCCGCAAAAAACGGGCAGCCGCAGCCTGATTCCAGCCGGTTTTTTCCAGGGCCTGGACGACGACTTCCCGTTCCAGTTGCTCCAGGGAATAACCATCGTCAGGAAGTTTGACCAGTGCGGTGCCCGGCTGGCTCTGTGCTGTATTGGCGAGCAACTTCTCCGGGAGTTCATCAAGGGGAATCGTCTCGGCGCTCCGCATGATCAGCATGCGTTCTACGGTGTTTTCCAATTCACGGACATTCCCCGGCCAGGCATAATTGACCATTGCCGCGAGGGCATCCTTGGCAAAGGTCACTTTCTGGCCACCATGCTTGGCGCAGAAATGCTTGATCAATAAGGGGATATCCTGGCGCCGTTCACGCAGTGCCGGCAAATGGATCGGGATGACCGACAGCCGATAATAAAGATCTTCGCGAAACGTGCCGCCAGCAATGGCTTTATCAATATCCAGATTGGTTGCCGACACGATCCGGACATCCAGTTTCTGAATCTTTGTGCCACCTACCGCCTCGACCTCTTTTTCCTGCAAGGCTCGAAGCAGTTTGGGCTGGAGCTCCAGCGGCAGGTCACCGACCTCATCAAGAAAAATGGTGCCGCCGTCCGCCAGTTGAAACTTGCCGGTCTTGTCGCGCACCGCCCCGGTGAAGGCTCCCTTGACATGGCCGAACAGCTCGCTTTCCAGCAGATCACGAGGAATGGCAGCGCAATTGATTGCCACGAACGGGGCATCACGACGGGCGCTGTTGGCATGAAGGGATCGGGCAACCAGCTCTTTTCCCGTGCCGGATTCCCCGGTAATCAAGACTGCGGCTTCAGTATCGGCCACCTTGCGAATTATGGCAAAGACCTTGGCCATTTCATTGGCTGAGCCGATGATGGTCTTAAAATCCGCCTTGTCGGACAGTTCACTCTTCAGTCGCCGATTCTCCTCGCTCAGCCCACTGAACTGCAGTGCCTTTTGCACTGTCAGTTTGAGTGCATCCCGATGGAATGGCTTCGTGATATAGTCATATGCTCCGGCCTTCATGGCGCCCACGGCGACATCAATCGTGCCAAAGGCGGTGATGATCATCACCAGGGTTTCGGGAGAACGTTCCTTGATGGCCTTCAGCACCATAAGACCGTCCATGCCCGGCATATTCATGTCGGTGATAACGAGATCCGGCTTGGACTGCCCGAAAAAAAACAGCCCTTCTTCTCCCGAGGCTGCCGCCTGCACGTCATATCCTTCTTCCTGGAGATTATACTCAAGCACCCGCCGGAGCGAGGTGTCGTCATCGATGACCAGAATTTTTGCTTTCACGGTGCTCCTCCGCCAACTAAATCCTGCATCGGCAATCTGACTGAGATCGTTGTGCCATGACCAATGCCACTTTCAACCAGTAATTTACCACCATGACTCTCAATTATTTTCCTGCTAATTGCCAAACCCAAGCCGGTGCCGTCAGTCTTGGTGGTAAAGAATGGTTCAAAAATCTTTTCCATCGCCTCTGGAGCGATCCCAGAGCCGGTATCACGAAATTGAATCTCGCACAGTGTTGCCGAATAAGTTTTGGTCGCGATAATAACGCTCCCGCCGGGTGCGGTTGCCTGCAGGGCATTGAGGATGATGTTCAGAAAGGCCTGGCGCAGCTTTTCACCATCAGCCCTGACAATCACCGGTGCCGCGGGTGGTTGCACGATGAGCTTGATTTTTCGCTGCCGGGCATCATTTGTTAGCAGAGTGACAATGGTTTCCAGCTCTTCCTGGACCGGGCATGGCTGCAGGTCTGTTGGTTGCGGCCGTGCCATGTGCAGAAAATCTTCCACCACCCGGTTCAGTCGCTCCGTTTCCTTGATTTGAATTTCGATAAACTCGTGTTTGGGGGTGCCCGGCGGATAGTCATCTTTCAGGATTTCGGCAGTTCCCCGAATGGACCCCAGGGGGTTGCGAATCTCGTGCGCCAGCACTGCTGCCATTTCGCCCAGGGTAGAAAGTTTCTCCGCCCGCCGTAACTGCTCTTCAATGGTGATGATCCGCTCCGACTGATGTTGCAGTTTCTGGTACGAATCTTCCAGACCTCGGGCGGTCTTTTGCAGCTCTACGGTCCGTTCGCGTTCTCGTTGCGACAGTAGCCCGGTCATCCCGCCAACAATGTTGTAGAGCAGAATCTCCAGATATTTTTCCATCTCCATGGTCATGTGCCCACCCCACTGAAAGAGAAGGTGTGGGGCATAAGCAACGCTGACAATGATTGCGCAAAGCATCCCGCCACGAAATCCATACCAGAGAGCCGCCAGAATGATCGGCAGATAATACAGGCGTTGGAAAATGGCGTGCAGATAAGGGAGATGAAGCGGCGTCAAATAGTGCAGCAGGCTGATGCCAATGACAAAGAACAAAAGAATAATTGGCCGGACTATTGATGATTTTTCCATGAGCGAATTGAATATTCCTTAACCGTGCCAGAAAGATATCTTGATAAGGTTATTTACCATGTTACGGGGACATTACAATTAACCATCTGGTCCCGCGTGAACCTCTGTTGGTGGTTCTAGGAATAGAGTCAATTGATTCACCTTGCCGATTAATCAGGCTTGCCCCAAAACCATGCCGTCCTTCAAATGGATCGTCCGATCCGAATAAGCCCCGTTCTCAGGGTTGTGGGTTACCATGACCACCGTCTGACCGGCGTCGTTCAACTCCCGGAATAGCGCCATGACCTCCTCACTGGTCTTGGAGTCCAGGTTGCCGGTTGGTTCGTCCGCCAGGAGGATGTGCGGATTGTTAACAATGGCCCTGGCAATGGCCACCCGTTCCTGCTCGCCGCCGGAAAGCTGGTTGGGGAGGCGGTCCAGCTTATTGCCGAGGCCAACTCGTTCCAAAGCACGCTTGGCCTCAGCGGTCTTTTCTGCCCCCTTCATCTTAACGATGGCCAGCGGCAACATGACATTCTCAATAGCGGTCAAATAAGGGATCAAATGGAATGATTGGAAGACGAATCCCAGATTCTGCGCTCGGAAGTCGGCCAACTTTTCGCCAGGGAGTTGATATAACTTTACGCCGGCCATCTCGACCTCACCCGCCGTAGGATGGTTCATTCCGCCCAGCACCGACAGCAATGTACTCTTGCCGGAACCGGACTGCCCCATGATGGTAATGAATTCGCCGGCCTCAATGATGATGTCTACGCCGCGCAGGGCTTCAACGACATCATCGCCGCTTGTATATTGTTTCGTAACGTTTTTAATTTCGATGAGTGCCATGTTATCCTCGTATTAGCCCTGATAAACAGGATAAGTGCGTTAACGAAGCCATTTTCTGCCAGAATAGCGCAGAAAATAACTTTTAACTTACTAAAGTGCCCGCAGGGCTTCGGTCGGGTCCATCTTGCTCGCATGCAACGCCGGGTAAAGACTGGCCAGGAGGCCCAAAGTCAAAGCCAAACCGATTGAACCAAAAGCCACGGTTGAATCCCAAATCAGATGGGCGTTCTTGCTCTCCGCCATGAACGGCAGGGCCAGTTTGGCACCCCCCATGCCGACAGCATAGCCGAGGAAGCCGGCCAGCAAGCTGACTAAAGCTGCCTCAAACAGGATAATCCGCATGATGTGGCTCTTCCGGAAACCGATGGCCCGGAAAACGCCGATTTCGGTGGTCCGTTCGTTGACGCTCCCCATCATGGTGACAAAGACTATCAGAGAACCGATGAAGACCACCACGCCGGCCATGGCATAGGAAAAGCGCTTGAACTGGTCCAGGGCCTTGAGGCGTCCTTCAACCACCTGCTGAATTGCCGACACCTTGGCGTCAGGGATTTTCTCGGCAATCTGGGTCACCATGTCGCCGATTGGGCAACCGGAGCAGAGTGCCGCCACCTCAGCCAAGGTAATTCGCCCTTCCTTGCCGAGCAGTTTCTGGGCTTTTCCCAGTGAGGCAAAGACCAGCGAATCGTCCTGGGAGCCGGTCTGATCGAGAATTCCTGACACTTTGAAGGTCTCACCTTTGACCTGGATGCTGTCATTGGTGCTGGCATTGAGCACCTTTGCTGCATCACTACCGAGCAGTACCTCATCATCGGCCTTGGGGGCATCACCAAAGATCTGCCACCACTGTTTCATCTTCAGTTCACTGTCGAAGTTTACCCCCACCAGCAGCACATCGTGGGTGCCTACCTTGATGCCACCCAGCACTTTTGGGGCAATGGCCGAGATGTTCTTATGGTTCGTGATGGTCTTGATTTTCGCCAGATCCTCTTCGCGAATTTCACGCTGATCAAAGGTCACCCCACCCAGGCTGATGCCGCCGTAATTCATGGACAGACCATTATTCTGGGGGGTGATCAGGATATTGGCGCCAAACTCGTCCATCTTCCGTTCGATGTCGCTGGACATGGAGCGGGTCAGGGTCACCAGGGTAACGATGGTGGCGATGCCCACCATCAGGCCGATGGTCAGAAAAGCCATCTTGGCCTTGCGCCGCTTCAGGTTGTTGATGGAGATGGTGTGCAGTTGCATCAGAAGTACCTCACGCCGTCCTTGATATCGTTCAGTGAAATTGAGATGGTGTTGCCGGTTATTTGATGAGGCAGGTAACCGGGATTGCAACCGCCGGTGGCATTGGGACCGAGGCGATTGATGGCGAATTTCTGGTTGCAGTTCTTGCAGTTCATCTTGTCACCCTGTTGTTCGTACCCTTTTCTGGACTTGAAGCAGGAGTCACAGGCATCGAAGGCGGTTTTTACGCCGTCAGCCGCTTTCACCGCAAAGAAGACGATCTCCTTGCCACCATCTGCTATTTTGAAAAAATGCGCCTTGCCATCGGCCAGACTGGCAACCTGGATTGTTGCCGCACCGCCACTTACTTTCACCTTTTCATACTTGCCCATACTGGGGAAATTGAGCGCAAATGCACTCGCAACTGCCACTCCCAATAGACCAACAATTGCCGCTATCCAGATGATTCGCTTCGAGTTGCTCGGTTTCATTTCCTGCTCCTTTAGTTGTTATTGTTCCCGCCGCAACCGCCACCCTTGCTGCCGCATCCGCCGCATCCTTTTGCTGGCACGGGAGCTTCCCCTACATTTCTGCCGGTTATCTGCTGGAACCGCTCCGGACTGAGCACCTCTGCTACTTTACTGGTGAATCCGGCCCCGCTGACTTTCTCCGCCAGACTTTCCGGCTTAACTGATTCTGTGTCATAGCCGATGATGACCCAGCCCCTCTCAACGTCCACCTCGGTAGCGGCAACGCCTTTCACCGACTCAAGCGCTTTGGTGATTTTGCTCGAGCAGCTGCCACAGGTCATGCCAGTCGTGCGTAGAACGGCAACAGAATCAGCAGTTGCGCCTATGCGGACAAAAAGCGCCAGAACCGATAAAATCATAACTACCGAAAAAACGATGATCCCATTTACAACTTTCATTTTCATGATCGCCTCCCGACCGTGTGAAAAACACTTGCTGATGATTACTCAAGGAATATGCCAATACATAAGCGCTTCTAACTTGCTAAAATAACTGCAAAGTAGTGTGGCGGGCTTAATAAGGACTAAATCAGTTCAGGAGAATATTCCGCTACACTGTAGAATATTCTTCACTGCTAGGGTCACTCGGCACCACGTGTTATTTAAAATCTCGATAAGATGTATGCTCTGTATCGATATTACCCATTTGATCTTAGATCAACATTCAGCTACATTTCGCATCCTGTGAATTCCATCTGAAAATGAGGTATTGTCATGCGAGTGTACCTATCCCCTATCTTTGTCTTTCTTGCCACTCTGATGCTGGCCGGGACAGCTTTTTCGGCACCAGTAAAAGACCATTCCGGCACCATCAGCATGACAGTTGATCTTTCTGCTCACGGCACAGAATCGGCAGAACTGTGGATTCCCTATCCCGTGTCAGACAGGGATCAGAACATTACCGATGTGAATGTTTCCGGAGATTATGCCACCTCGGCAGTGTATGCCGATGGCAACTACAGCACCCCAATGCTGTATGCCCGTTGGGACAAAGGTGCAGCAAGTCGCAAGCTGACCTTCTCTTTTCAGGCGCGGCGACAGGAAGTGATTCGCCGGGATTTCCCGGCCAGGGAAGCCGCTTGGCATCCGGCGGATTATGCGCTCTACCTGCAGGCAACAAAACTCGGGCCAGTTGATGGCGAGGTCGGGAAGTTGGCGACAAAGATTACCTCCGGCAAGAAAACAGTTCTGGAGAAGGCCAAGGCAATTTATGACTGGACCTGTGAGAATACCTATCGTGATCCCAAGACTCGCGGCTGTGGGGCAGGGGATGTATGTAGCCTGTTAACAAACCCTGGCGGAAAATGTGCTGACATTCATTCGGTCTTTGTGGCCCTGGCCAGGGCCGCAGGAGTTCCGGCACGGGAGGTATTCGGTATTCGCATGGGGAAAAAGGAACGTGAGGATGTAACGACCTGGCAACATTGCTGGGCGGAGTTCTATTTGCCGGGCTACGGCTGGGTGCCGGTTGACGCGGCTGATGTACGTAAAGCAATGCTGACTGAGAACCTGAAGTTGGAAGATGCCAAGACCGCCGAGTATCGAGCCTATTTCTGGGGTGGTATAGACCCGTACCGGGTAAAACTCTCGATCGGGCGCGATCTGACTCTGAACCCGCCCCAGCCGGGCGAACCGGTCAATTATCTGATGTATCCCTTCGCCCGGGTTGGAGGCAGGATCGTCGACTGGCTTGACCCGACCACGTTCAAATACAGCATTATCTACACGGCCAAAGTGTCTCCCTGATCAGCACCTTGATAACGCCCGGCAATTGCTCGCAGTTGTTCCGGGGCGATTGCCAAGAACGTGTCCACAATGACCGGGTCGAAATGACTGCCGCTTTGACGTTTGATCTCGACCGCCGCTTCCTCATATGTCACAGGTGATCGATAGGATCGCTCCGAAGTCAGCGCGTCGTAGACATCCGCCACCATAAACATGCGTGCCCCGAGCGGGATACTCTCTCCATTTAGTCCACGCGGGTAACCGCTGCCATCAAACTGTTCGTGATGCGCGTAGACGATTTCCGCCGCATCCATCAAAAAACCGATCCGTTTAACAATCCGGTATCCTGCCTCTGGATGCTTGCGCATTTCGTCCCATTCCAGGTCCGTCAACTTGCCAGGCTTCAGTAATATTTGGTCCGGTACGGCTATCTTTCCCACATCATGCAGCAGTGCGCCGAAACCAATCTCCCGCTTCGTTTTTGCATCGAGTCCCAGTCGGTCGGCGATCAGCCCGGTGTAATCCCGGACCCGTTGCGAATGCAGGCGGGTATTATGTTCGCGCAGATCCAGCGCTGAGACCAAGCCAAGTAGGGTCTCCTCATTGGCCTTGGCCAGATCCAGCAGCAGCGACCGTTGCCGATCGAACAGCCAACCAGGAATAACACCTGCCACCCAGAAGCCAACCAGTTCTCCCACCTGATTCGCCTGCTCCATATAGTTGCCGGGCCAGTCAAGAAAGGCATGCAGCGTAAACAGCAGCGACACGACCAAAGCTGCTGCACAGCCCCCCCTGAGTCCAAACCAGGCAGCAGCCATGACTGGCGGCAGCAGGTAGAATTTCCGCAGAATAATATGTAATTTGTGATAGTTATGTGGTTCGATCGGCGTCAGGTAATGGAGCAGGGCGATGACTGTAATCATCCCTGCCAGCAAAAGTACCTTGTTGCGATAACCGTTGACTCTGCCCGGCAAAATCATCCTCATCTCCCATTAACCAGAAATAAATATCACGCTCACCTCTTGTACCATCCGCAGAAAATTCTGCAATTTCCAGCAGGTAGCGAAGACTATTCGACAGAGGCTGAAACTGTCGGCCTATGATAATAAGTCAAATCTCTCTTAATATCGTGGAGTTAAAACATTCATGTTAATTGGCACGTATGTTGAAATAATACTTGCATAGCGCGTTTGCTATGGTTGGCAATAAACTTAGAGAAAAGGAGAACTACAATGAAAACAAATCTGATCGTGGGAACAGCTCTGGCATTTGGCATACTCTCCATCGGGGCGCTGTCGGTTTCCGCAGCCACCACCTGCTGCAACGGCAGCAGATGCGCTGACCAGCAGGCAGTGCAGCAGTTCACCCAGGAATCAACCGACTTGACCGCTACCTTAAAGGCGAAGAACATCGAACTACGTGAACAATACGCCTTCGAAGGATTTGATCCGGGCAAAATAAGTACCCTTGAAGCGGAACTTAACGTGCTGAAAGACAAGCGTGCGGTTGTCGCGGAAAAATACGGCATCAAACCCTGCTGCCTCAGCTTGTAAGGTGCGGAACGGGGGCAGCAGTTCTCTGCTCCCCCACGGAGGACTGTAATGGCGAATCTTGTTTGTGATCCTGTCTGCGGCGAATTAATCGACTGGGAAAATGCGGCCATCGTGCTCAACCACCATGGGTCCTTCCAGTTTTTCTGCAGTCTCAACTGCTGCAAAAAATTCCGCTTAGCCCCGAACCGTTTTGTCCAAAAATAAACTAGGTGTAATAGGCGTACCCTAGCTCACCCTCCTTGCGGGGTACGCCATTTTTTTCACTTTCAAACGCGAAGGATCCACGATGAAAGCTGCGCTGTTTTTTCTCCTGTCCTTAACTCTGCTTGTTTCTTCTGGTTGCGCCGTCATCGATTTTCTTGATGGTAAGCATTATAACCATACCCCGAACTATGACCGCCCCCAATACAGTAATGGTAATAGCGGCGGCGGACATTCCCACTGATGCCTCGGTGGGTCCAATAATGCCTCTCGAAAAACAACTTGACTAATGAAGGTTGTCTTGTGTAATCTTACATAAGCTATAGAGTTGATAGTTATTGGCTGATAATTTTGGACTGACCGGTAAAGACCGGAGGTGCCTGGCGCATAAGCGCGCATGGCCCTCCGGTTTTTTTTGTTTGTGCGCCCGGCAGGGCGTGTGGCGCGTAAGCGCCATATGATCAACTATGGTGGTTGATCATTGACTTGGGGGTGCAAGTCCCCTACGGACCCTTATGGTGGGAACCGTTAGCCGAACGGCAAGGGTGTCCGGGGTGACCCGGAATCTGAAGGAAGCCGCAGGCAAAATCCTGGCCCGACGAACAGGAATCGCATACGAGGCAGGCATATCCGGGCGAGAAGGCAAACATCTTCGAAGCCCCATATACCTTTGATAATTTCAAGGTCGGCTATTCCTTGGGTCAGATGATTCCCATTGGTACCCATGATCGTACCGCTGAACCGTCAGGTGGTGGTGGATAAGGTGGCGGTGGTGATTCTGGTTCTGATTACTGGGATAATGTGGTTAAATTTTTTGACCGTAATCCGGGCGGATTGATCCATAGCTTTATGGTCTCGGTGACTTTTTAAGGGTTTTTAGTATACCGTTTCATGATTGATAGAATCGGACGCGCTGAAGCGAGCAACTCGGTATTTGGTATTTCCACTAATAGTTGAGTTACCCAAGGAAGTAGCTATAATATACGAATTTGCTATTGAGAGGAGGCTCCCATGAAAACGATGCCTCGGTTGAAGCACAGAACCATTTTGGTCTATTACTGGATACCGCCCAGCGTGAACCAGTAACAATAACCCGTCGCGGTAAACCGGTTGCCTATTTGATGTCTCCGCAAGATTATGCTGCTCGCAACCAAAATGTTGGCGGCGATGCAATAAACGGGCTATTGAAAGAATTTTGTTGTGGTAACGGTGGCGGTACTGCTCGCTTACTGGCAGATCGTGAAGCAGAAAGACACCGCGAATAATGAGCATTTTTCTTTTCGACACATCCGCACTGATTGCCCTGCGCGATAAAGAACCCGGATCGCAAAGGGTAGCAGAATTACTTGTTGAAGCCAATAATGGCGCGGTAAATGTCACGGTTGCTTCATTACGCTGATGGAAATACTCTATCGCGTTTGGAAAGATGATGGAGAAGATGCGGCATATAATGCATATCGTTTATGCCAACGTTTTCCGATAATCTGGTTGCACGAATCGGAATCTCTTCTGGAAAAGGCTGCGGAGATTAAAGCCAAGTTTCCTCTCTCCCTTGCTGATGCATGGATCGCCGCTGCTGCTTTGGAATTGGACGCCGTTCTTGTTCATAAAGACCCTGAATTTGAAAAAGTCAGCGAACTGCGACAAGATTTACTACCATACAAATAAACAAAAATGCCCGCCAATATCCTAGATCTCCCCGCCTTCCTCGTCACTAATATCACTGAAGACGAGCACAATTTGGAATGAGTGCATGCGAAAAATAACAATCGGCACAATATATCTAGTTATGTTCCTTGCGACGTTTGTTCAGGCCGGCGAGCTGGACGACTATTATCTGTCCCGTTTTGGTGGCGTGTCGGCTGCACAGTTGACGGCGGTGGCTCAAATCCAAAGTTCAGAGAATCTGCCGTTAGAGCGGTGTGGTACGCCGTTGTTACGCGGTTTGCGGCAAGATTGGCCGCGACTGCAGGCGGCTACGCAGATTGTCTTGGCCAAACAGCTGGCGGCGCCAGCACTGCAACTTTTCTATCAGTCAGCGCATTTTGTTGTTCACTATGCCCCGACGGGGCTTGATTCACCGAGAAATGCCAGTCAAACCAATGCCAATGGTATTCCACTTTGGGTTGTGACGGTAGCGGAAGTCTGGGTCGCTGGCGTGGATTGAGTTTGCCCAGGCACGGTTGTTTTCCAAAAGATGATTGAGCGCTTCCATGTGTGTAAGCTGAGTCTACGAGAAACTTTGTGACTGCGTCTATCGTCGGTTTCAGGGAATGACGAAGATCGGGTGGCCTGCGAAGATCGG
>JANOEC010000042.1:0-2858 GCA_031412995.1 Geobacteraceae bacterium | reverse complement strand
GAGACCATCGTCTCGCAGGGACGCGATGCCGGCGTGCCGCACAACCGTGGCAGGTAAATTTTACGCCGGTCACTACGCACCGGGACAAATGATCTCCTACATGATTGACTTCACCCTCTGGGGAGGAAAGCCCTTCGGTTTCATCCTTGGCAATCTGCTGTACCATGCAGCAACGAGCATCCTGGTTTACCATTTCCTGCTCCGCTCCGGCGCTACCGCCATCCCCAGTCTGATTGGCGCGCTAATTTTCGCCCTTCACCCAACACAGGTTGAGTCAGTGGTCTGGATCTCTTCCCGGAAAAACCTCCTCTCCATGCTGTTCATGATGGGGGCGCTCCACGCCTACCTTAGCTATCGCGACCTGCCTCGTGGTAAAGGGGGCGCATTGTATGCAGTCGTTATCGCCTTGTTCAGTGCGGCCCTGCTGACCAAATCGGTTGCCGTAGTACTGGTGCCAATGCTGGTGGTCTACGATTGGGCCTTCCCCGCCAAGCACCTGCAGCGCCAATGGTTGGACAAACTGCCGCTGCTGCTGGCCGCGGTGGCCGTTGCCGGCCTCGCCGTCTTCAGCCAGCAGGCGGAATTCAACGGTGGCCTGGCCACCTGGCATGGCGGTTCTCCCTGGGCCACATTTTTGACCATGACGACGGTACTGGCCACCTATCTGCGCATGCTGGTCTGGCCAACTGGTTTGAGCGCCTACTATGACCCGCCGCTACGGCTCGCTCCCGATATGGCCGTCGTCGGCAGTGCGCTCATCTTGCTCGCAGTGCTGGCGGCGGTGGCTTTGTTGTCGCGACGCAACCGCCCGGCATGTTTCTGGGTAGTGACCTTTATCGTCGGCTTCCTACCGGTGATGCATTTCGTGCCACTGGTATCACTGATGAATGATCGCTATTTCTATCTGCCCCTGTTGGGCATCGCGGGCTTGGTGGCGGCAGGACTGACGACAGCGGAAACGGCTGCGCGGCAGGTGGCTACTGGCAGGGCGCTGGCAGCAGTTATCGTTGTGCTGCTAGCTCTGGTGACTTGGCAGCGAGTACCAGTCTGGCGTAACGCCAGCACCCTTTGGCTCGATACTATTACCAAGGCAGGGACATCCTTGACGGTTTGGGCCAACCTGGTGGAGGCGTTTTTCGAGGAGGGAGATCTGGCGAAAATTCCGGCGGAACTCCAGGCCGACAGTGGTTTCCCCCAGGCAATCCAGCGAAATATAGTCCAGTACGTGTTGCGCAACAAGGGATTCAAGGCGCACCTTTTTGCCCAGCGACTGACCACCGCCTACCCTGGCTGGTCCGCCGGCTATCTAGCTTTGAGTGAAACTTCGTTGCTGCTGGGTGATCAAGAGACGGCGGATGGGGCCATGCGGCAGGCGCTTGCGGTAGAGGCCACACCGGCTGCAGACATGCTGGTGGCCATGGGCGTGGCCTTTCTTCGCGTGCAGCGACCAGAAATGGCCGAAGATGCCTTTGCCAAGGCGAGACAGCTGAACGATAACAGTGCGGAGCTTGCCTTTGGTTCCGCTGTCCTCAAAGCCGCTGCTGGGCAATTGACAGAAGCCGTAAACCTGCTGCAAGTGGCAACCATGAAAAAACCGTTGCTGCGACAAAACCTTGCAACAGATTCCCTGCTAATGCCATTACATGACTTCGCACCATTTCAGCAGTTATTAGCAGAATCCCCCCGGATCTGACCTACCACTAGAGACGATCAACTAAATTGTTTACTGCTCAGGTTCTGCGCAAACTGGTCATGACCGATCCGGTCAATGCGATGTTCGACGATACCCACGGTAAGCCAGCGGCCCGTCAGGATGATCCTGGCGGGCCGCCTTCATCGTTGGCCATTAACTGGATAATTTTACCCCGAGAGTTTGCACCCCTCGGCTTTTTTCAACCAACTTCTCTCTATTTGGCTACTTAATCTCCAGCTTCAACTCCTGCACCTTCCCTAAAGTGCTCAGCGGCTGGTCAAACTTCTTTTCGTCCCCCACCACCATAATCGTGAAGCGTTCCGGCTTCAGATAGGTCCGGGCCGCCTGCAGCACATCTTCTTTGCTCACCTTGGCGATGTTGTCACGGTAATTCTCCAGATAGCCAGCGGGGTAACCGTAAAATTCGAGCCGGGCCCGCTGATTGACCACCGCATCCGGCTTGGCAAAGCCGAAGATAAACGAATTGATGATCGAATCCTTGGCCAGGTTAAGCTCTTGATCAGTCACCGGTGCAGCCGCCATACCGGCGATGATGTCGCGAATCAGGTTGGTCGCCTTGACCGTCGCCTCGGATTTAGTTTCGGTGATCGCCCGGTAGACGCCCGGGAAACGACGCCCCACATCGAAATAGCCATCCACATGGTAGGCCAACCCCTGATTGGAACGGACTTCCGTGACCAGTCGGGAGGTAAACCCGAGCCCCAGGATATAATCCAGCACCCGCAGCTTATGGATGTCCGGGTTGTTCTTGTCTACTCCGGGGTGCCCCATGCGGATCACTGACTGGTTCACATCCTTGTGGGCAAACAGCACCTGCGCGGGGATATCAGCCCGCGGCGGCGCTACAACCGGTAACGGCTCCAGATCCTTGGACCAGACATGAAAGGTCTTCCCCAGCCTGACCAACAGCTCTTCTTTGTCAATATCACCAGCCACCGCCAGAATAATGTTCTTGGGCGCATAGTACCGTGCATGAAACTTCGCCAGGTCATCGCGAGTAAGTTTCGTCACCCCCTCAATAGTCGGCACCCGGCCAAAGGGATGATCAGCAAAGAGCGCCTTATTAAGCTCCCGATCAGCAATCCCCTTAGGATCATCGTTCTGCCGCCGCAGCCCCTCGATCGTCCGTTTTTTGGCCAGCTCA
>JANOEC010000041.1:0-121109 GCA_031412995.1 Geobacteraceae bacterium | reverse complement strand
TGTCTCAGCCAGTGGCGCCCCTCTTTATTGTTGCCTCTCCGGCAAAGCTCCGACTCCGTATCGCTCGCCATAAAAGTGAAGTAGTTCGTGGTATCGAACAGAAAGCAATCTGATGACGGCGGCTCCAAAGCGGAAAGCTTCTTGAAAAAGAGATCTGCAATCTTCAGCACATCGTTCTCATCTACCCTGTCCCACTTTTCCCAATACCGCTGGGAAGTAAGTTCAGAAACAGCAACCGGTCTGATCTGCTGGATTCAGTATATATTTGCAAACGTGTCAATTATTCAGGTCGATCGGGAGCATTTCAGCAAGGAGGGTCTCTGGCGCGATGTCTTGTTCGTTTGGCCAAGTTACTGCACCAAACAGGATTCCGACACGATTGAAGTAGTGTATGTCTTTTAGTTCGCGAAAAACGCCACGATCCAGATATGGTTTGAGATCAAATATCCCTTTGCGGCCATCCTCAACTTCAACATAGATAAGATAGTCGGGCATTGGTTTAACAGTTTTCACATCCCAGTACATGGCAACCTCACAGTGGGGTAATTTTGTAGGGGTTCTCTCCGGCAACAGCCAGTTCCCAATCAGCCTGCAGTTCATCTCGGTGTAGTTCAATCCACGCCTGCACCAGTCGCAACTGCTTACGTGGTAATTCTCCAGCTAATACTTCTCCATCTTCAATGCTGATAGAAACCTCATACTCAGCGTACTTAGCATGAAAATGAGGCAGGTTGTGATGCTGATTGTCGATAAGATACATGCGAATAATGATCCCGTAAAACATTGAGATTATTGGCATATGTTATTCTCCTTTGTCTTTGATCCTAAGTCTATACATTCTTGGAATTGTAGTCAATTGAGACTTGACACCTTATTGTTTTCCCGTTGCTCAAAGTAAATCTATTCATTGGTGTAGAACTTGCTGGTGCTTTTAATAGACTTGCCTTTAAAGAGTTTGAAAAATGGGGGTATGGAGAGATGACCCCTCGTTTTTCTCGTTAGAATATCCTGTGCCACCAACGCACTCGGAATTGTTCAAGGCATTGGGCGATTTCTTCGAAAACGTCATCTGGACAAATTTGAGGCTTGTCTATTCGGTTTCAGCTTTGTTTTTTTGAGTACTTGCTATCATAAATGCAGGAAGAGGCTATTTTTTCGAACCTGCACTCAAAAAATAGCCTCTCTCTTTTTCTGCTTCCGTGTCGCAAGCACGCTAAGCCACTCGTACCTCAAGATGCTTGCCTAACGCCGTGGCAATGTTGCGTAGCGTTGAAAGTCGAATGTCGTCGGCGTGGTTTTCTATTCGTGAGATTGCTGACTTTCTGGTGTGAATACGAATTGCCAGCTCTTCTTGGGTTATGCCTGCTTGCTCTCGTGCTTGCCGGAGCATAGCGCCAATTTTGAACTCTTCATATCCAGCGTCAAAAGATTCGGCGAATTCTACAGACTTTTTTTTACGTTTTTCAATATACCGTTCGAGATCATCCATTGTTAATTACCTCCCTGCCTTGATGCTCGCGTTTTCTGGTTTCCGCCAGTTCAATTTCACGTCGAGGTGTCTTTTGTGTTTTTTTCTGAAAACCGTTGGTAAGAATAACAAGCCGGTCGCCTTCAATAAAACCGAGAAGTCGAAAGATATTACCGCCTATTTGCACTCTTACTTCCCATATATCGTCGGTATTCACCAGTTTTGTTAAATATTGAGACGGGACGGGATTGAGGTCTCTTACCAACTTCATCACCCACAATATTTTTTGGTTTGGGCGTCGGAAAGCGTGTCGAGAAACTCTTCAACAGGCGAAACACCATTGACCGTTTTGTAAAAGTCTATCCGTCTCATATTGCAAATGTTAACATATTAGTGAACATAGTCAAGATATTTGAGCAATCGGCGGGGCTTCTACCTGCCGACTGGTACTGCCGCCCTTGGTAGAATGTTGCATCATATCTGTATGTTGATTTTGAAACGCGCCCGTTAAAATTTCTGCTCCTTATTTTTCCCATTTTATATCGACCATTGGCGCCATTAATGGTGCTTTAAAGTCTGCATGAATTTCTTCAGGGAAATCATACCAAGTGCCTGTAGCAAGATCGATGAAAACAGGTAGGATCAGGCAAGCTTCAAATAAAATTATCGGAACAAATGCAGCACTCATTGGTCTAGGTTGAATGTCAGCTGAATACGGAGAATAGCCGGCCCTCAGGCCGTAAGCTCTGTGAACCGAAGAGACGCCCTTCATCACCGGGACAAAATAAAGGCCGCACCCGAAGATGCAGCCTTTATGCTTCTGTTTTTATTAGGTTTTAAGTTTCCGCGAAGCGGTTTAGTTCAACGTCGTGGGCGGTGAGCGGGATTCACCGCTCCACCGGCCTGGTTATAGGGATTCCAATGAGCAGTTTTTTTGAGCGTATTTTTAGCAAAAACAATCCAATGAATATCAGGACTGGAATTGCCAAGAAAATTAGAATTATTGTTATCATGATTTCATTTGCCTATGGGGGTCTGTCTCCTTGAACTCCGAACTTTTCAAACCCGTTTATTTTTCGGATGCTCTCAACCGAAACGGGCGTTTCATAAATTTTCAGTGTGCCTGGAGTAAACACGTTAGACCAAGGGTATCCGGGATCGTCATTTTGTTCTTTAACTTCCTGTATTTCAACTTCAAGTGTAAGTGCCTTACGTGTTGAATCATACAGGATCAGCTTGTTGCCTTTGGTTTCGAGATGTTTATATATTCGAGGGGTATTCCATCTTGTCCATTCTCCTCGCCTCATTTCATCAAGGTATCGGTCAGGATAAACTTCACTTTTATCACCGAAAGCAATTTTCACTATTACAGCAGAAACATCATCATTCGGACTCATTTAATTCTCCTGTGATAACTCGTTATTGAGCTGTCAGCTTTTAGTTTATATATGTAGAAGCATGTTTATATAAATAGAAGCAAGCTTATACATCTATAAATCAATAAAACTACTATATCTATAAGCATCTCGTTTTTGCCGACCTGAAAGGTTTCTACAACTATAAACTATCCTTCTTTTTCTCGTCCTTCGTGGTTTCTACAACTATAAACCTTTCCAGCTTCGTTCCGGCAATGCATCCGTATGGTACAAGCCAGACCTGTTGCGGTTTGTCCCATCGCCCACCTACAGCTCTTACCTGTTCTTGTAATGCAGTTTCATTCATGCCTATTTTGAGAGGAACCAATGCGCCGTCAGGGTACTTGGCAGGCGGCGGTGTCCATTCGCTTTCGCTGACAATAATCTCGGCGGTTTTATACTGTTTATGTGTTTTTGCATCATATCGATAGCGGACACAAATCAGGGCATCGCCATACTGCTCCACCAATCGCTTTGTACCTTTTTGCCCCGGCTTCAAATTTACCCGCGTTTTCATTAAAACTCCGGTATGTTTGCTTATTTATGGCTGTTTTTTAGCATAGTTGCGGGGGATTAGAAACTGATTAATTAGTTCTTCTCTGTTGACGTCGTTACATTTACGCGGTATCGATTTATCGGGTAATTTGCCAATCTGGCAACCTCATCATGAAGGGAGATGCTGCAGATGATTCCTGTTCCACATTCCGTTATGGATGATTACGTTGTAATTCTCAGGAGTCGCGAGATATCTCCAGTCTGTTTTGAGCATTATAAAAAGTGGTTGCGGTATTTTTATGATTTCTACACCAAGTATCTGGATACGGACGACAAGCCCGAAAAGGTAAGACTTTTTCTGGAAAAGTTGCGGAGCAAAAATCAGACGCCAGCGCAGTGTCAGCAGGCTGCTCATGCTATTTCACTCTATTTTGAGATGCAGAGTCTGGAGATGCAGCAGGTAACGCATGCCGATGAGCAAATCAAAGAGCAAACCCCAATTGCAGAGCTGCTGCCTTCATCGTCGTTGTCGTCAGAGTCGTCTGCGCCATCAGCGCCGATCCCCACTTTCAAGCAGCGCCAATCGCAATACTCCGAAGCCGGTTATCAGGAAAAGTCTGATTCGATCGAATGGGATACAGTCCTTGAAGCTATGGCGACTGAAATCAAGGTACGGCATTATTCCCGAAAAACTTTGCAGACTTATACGGGTGATTCAGAACCTGCTTGGCCATACCAGCCTGAAAACGACCATGATCTACACCCACTGCGTACCGGTCCGGACTATTAAAGAGCCGAAAAGTCCACTGGACATTTAAAGATTTATCAACCCCAATGGATGGACATTCAGAGCTTTTATTTCTCTCTTCTTGATCTGACCTACAGGAGCAACAATGGCCCTTAGCAGCGAGCAGCAGCAGACCATCATCCGTTACCTTATCGACGAGACCGGCTTTAAGCCCTTTCAGGTAGAGCAGACCGTAGCCCTGTTGCAGGATGGGGGGACGGTGCCGTTCATTGCCCGCTACCGCAAGGAGCAGACCGGTGAACTGGATGAGGTGCAGATCCGCACGGTTGAGGAGCGACTGGCCTATTTCCGTGAGCTTGAGGAGCGCAAGGTTACGGTGCTCAAGACCATCGACGAGCTGGGTAAGCTGACCCCGGAGCTGCGGCAGCGCATTGCGAACTCCCGGCTGAAGACCGAGGTGGAGGATCTCTATCTTCCCTATAAACCGAAGCGGCGTACCAAGGCGACCATTGCTCGCGAGCGGGGGCTGGAGACGCTGGCAGAGATCATCGCCAGCCAGGAGTTGACCGCCGGCACCCCGGAAGAGGTGGCGCTCCCTTTTGTCGATCCGGCGAAAGAGGTGCCGGATACGGCGGCGGCCCTGGCTGGGGCGGGGCATATTCTGGCGGAGCGGCTGGCGGACGATGCCGATGCCCGGGCTTTTGTGCGGCGGCTGACCTGGGAGCAGGGGATCATGGCTGCGCGGGTGGCCAGCGACAAAAAGGGTGAAGTGACCAAGTTTGAGATGTATTACGACTACCAGGAGCCGCTGAAGGCGGTGCCGTCACACCGGATGCTGGCCATGCGCCGGGGCGAGAAGGAAGAGGTGCTCTTTCTGACCATCAGTGCGCCGCTGGAAGAGATTCAGGCCGGCCTGCAGGCGCGCCTGATTCGGCGGAAGAGCATCTTTGCACCGCTGCTGGTCGAAGTGGTGGCCGATGCCTACAAACGGTTGATTGCCCCGTCCATTGAAGTGGAGTTGCGGCTGGACGCCAAGAACCGGGCAGACGAGGCGGCCATTACTGTTTTTGCCCAGAATCTGCGCAATCTGCTGCTGGCGCCGCCGGCAGGCGGCAAGCGGGTGCTGGGGATTGATCCCGGGCTGCGTACCGGCTCCAAACTGGCCGCAGTGGATGAAACCGGTCGTTTTCTGGCGCATGTCACCATCTATCCCCATACCGGCGCCGGGCGGATTCCCCAGGCTAAACAGGATCTGCTGCGGCTGGTGACTGATCATGCCGTCGAGATGATTGCCATTGGTAATGGCACTGCCGGCCGGGAGATGGAGCTGTTTGCCAAAGAGACGCTGACTGAGGCCGGGCTGAAGCTGCCGATCGTCATGGTCAGTGAGGCCGGAGCCAGTGTCTATTCCGCCTCGGATATTGCCCGGGAGGAATTCCCTGAACTGGATCTGACGGTGCGGGGTGCCATCTCCATTGCCCGGCGCCTGCAGGATCCGCTGGCGGAGCTGGTGAAGGTGGACCCGAAAAGTATCGGCGTTGGTCAGTACCAGCATGACGTGAACCAGTCCATGTTGCAGAAGGCGCTGGACGGCGTGGTGGAGTCGTGCGTCAATTTCGTCGGCGTGGATCTGAATACCGCTTCCTGGGCGTTGCTGGCCTACGTGTCCGGCGTTGGCCCGGCCCTGGCCAAGTCGATCACCGGCTATCGTGACGAAACGGGCCCGTTTCCTACCCGCAGGGCGCTGTTGAAGGTGCCCCGCTTCGGTGCCAAGGCCTTTGAGCAGGCGGCCGGTTTTCTCCGCATTCGGGAGGGAAAACACCCTTTGGATAATTCAGCTGTCCACCCGGAGCGTTACCCGTTGGTAGAGACCATCGCAGCTGATCTGGGGCTAACGTTGGCCCAACTGGTTGTTGAGCCTGATCGTGCCGGGAGTATCGATCTTCAGCGCTATGTGAGCGCCAGTGTCGGTCTGCCGACCCTGCGGGATATTCTGACGGAGTTGCAGAAGCCGGGGCGTGACCCGCGTAAGGCTTTCGCAACCGCCTCGTTCCGGGATGACATTCGCGAGATTACTGATCTCAAGGAAGGGATGATCCTGCAGGGGGTGGTGACCAATGTCACCGCTTTCGGCGCTTTCGTCGACATTGGTGTCCATCAGGATGGCCTGGTGCATGTCAGTCACCTGGCCAACCGCTTCATCAAGGACCCCAATGATGCGATCAGGGTGGGGGATCTGGTGAAGGTCAAGGTACTGTCGGCGGATGCCCAGCGGAAGCGGATTGCCCTCTCCATTAAAGAGGCCGAACCGGGCAGCGGTTCTCCGCAACCGGAGCGGACCAAGCCGCCGCAACCGAAACCGGCAAGCGAAAAACCAGCCGCTCCTGGCGGCATTGATCTGAGTGCCATGGAGCGGGCCGGATTTCGGGTGAAACGAAAATAAATCGGCAGTAGCTGTGAAAACAAAAGTGGGGACTATTTTGTCAGGAAGAGAATGTTCCGGTCAACAGGTCCAGGGTGCCGGTAAATGTCTCGTTGCCGGCGGTCAGATAAATGGTGCCGTCGCTGACCGTTATCTCCCAGGAAATATTTCGTTCCAGCTTGGCGGCCAGTTGGCTGATCAGGGTATAATCAAGGCCAATCACTGTCAGCTTTGGAATGGTTTGTAATTTCGCCAGGTGTTGCCCATCCCAACGAAACCGGTTCGGCCCGCAGGCTATCAGCACTGCCCGCTCACTGTGGCGGCAGGCCTTCACCAACCGATCCGGATCCGGCACCCCCACCTCCACCCAGAGCGTCACCCGCCCGTCCGGTCCTTTCAACCAAAGGTCCGGTTCATCCCCGGCACTAATTCCTTTGGTAAACACCAGTCCATCTTCATAACAGAGGGCATAGGCCAGCAGTCTGATGATCACCCGCTCCGCTGTTTCTGACGGGTGGCGGGCAATGGTCGTCTGCAGGGCTTCGTACACGCCACGGTCGACGTGGGAGAGTTGGATGGTGGCGCGATAGATGGTTGATGGCAGGGCCATGAGTGTGTGTATTCCTTCCATTGTGCTGGGGAGAGACCCCACGTAGCCGGTGACGATGGTGGCGCCGTGGCAATGGTGGCAATTAGCCGGTTGTACTGGACTTGGATTTGTTTTTGCGTCGCGCAAGTCCGTGGCCCGTGAACTTTTTCTGTCCGCCTTTTACTGATGCTACGCTCCGCATGCCGAGAAAGCATACGCTCTTCTGTTCTATTCTTGAAATGTTTGTTTCCTGATGTACTATCTGCTAGCTCGTTACGCGGCATGGATCTGCCTGGTACGGTGCTCATTGTATGACAACGCAGGTCACGATCGGAGGCCGCATGAACGCTTCATCCCCCCAGAATGCCCGCTTTGCCGCGTTAAAAATTGTCTGTATCTACGCTCTGTTGGCTGCACTCTGGATCTACCTGTCCGACCATGCGCTGAGCCTGTTGGTCCAGGATCGCGCCCTCCTGGTAGAAATCGCGGTTTATAAGGGCTTTTTGTTTATCGTTATTACTGCCGCGGTCCTGTATCAACTCATTCATCGCTATGTCCAGGCAGTATTGCTGGCGACCAGGGAGGTCGCCAGCAATCAGGAGCTGCTGAATTCCCTGATCGAAGGGTCGTCCGATGCCATATATGCCAAGGACACGGCAGGTCGTTACCTGATATTTAACGACGCAGCCTGTCGCATGACCGGTAGAGAGGTGAAGCAGGTATTGGGCAAGGATGATACGGCGCTGTTTGCTCCGGAAGAGGCCGCCATGGTGATGACGGGAGACCGGAAGGTCATGGCCGGGGACCGACTCGATACCTACGAGGAGTATGTTACCTTGGCCGATGGCCAGCCCCACACCTTCCTCTCGATAAAGTGGCCGATTCGCAATGAAAAGGGAGAGGTAAACGGTATTTTCGGGACCGCCCGGGACATTACCGATCTGAAGCGGGTGCAAGCATCACTTGAGAATGAACAGTCGCGGTTGCGCAACCTGTTGCAGACAATGCCGGCCATGGTTTGGATGAAGGATCTCAACGGGGTCTATCTTGGTTGCAACAGCCGTTTCGAGCGCTTTTTCGGCGCCAGGGAAGAGGAGGTCCTCGGTAAGACCGACTATGACTTTGTCGATGCTGCACTGGCGGATTTTTTCCGGGAGAACGATAAAAAAGCGATTGCCGCGGATGGGCCGACCATGAACGAAGAATGGGTCACTTACGCTGATGACGGCCATCGCGAACTGCTGGAGACCGTTAAAACCCCGGTACGTGACAGTGAAGGGAGACTCGTCGGGGTTCTGGGAATTGCCCGGGACATTACCGAGCATCGCCGGGCCGAAGATGCGCTGCAGGACGAGCGGCTCCGCTTCAAGAGCCTGGTCGATTCGATCGACGGTATTGTCTGGGAAGCCGATGCCACAACCTTCACCTTTACCTACGTCAGCCAGCAGGCGGAACGCCTCTTGGGCTTCCCGGTGGAGGCGTGGTATCGGCCCGGATTCTGGCAGGGACAGCTCCACCCGGAGGATCGGGAGTGGGTTTCGACGTATTGTGCCAATGCCACCTTCCGTCATGAAGATCATGATTTCGAGTATCGCATTATCGCCCGGGACGGGCGCACGGTCTGGCTCCACGACATCGTCACCGTGGTTGTTGAAAACGACGCTCCCCGCTGGCTGCGGGGGCTCATGGTCGATACGACTGCCATGAAAGCGGTAGCCGCGGAAAAACAGAAGCTGGAGTCGCAACTGCTCCAGGCACAGAAAATGGAGGCTATTGGCCGGTTGGCCGGCGGCGTGGCCCACGACTTCAACAATAAGCTGACGGTTATTCTCGGGTTTGCCGAAATCGCCCGCGAAAAAGGGGCGACCAGCGAAAAGTACCGTGACTATCTCAGTCAGGTTATCAAGGCGGCGGCCCAGTCCCGGGACATTACCCAGCAACTGCTCGCCTTCTCCCGCCAGGAACTGATTTCGCCGCGCGTCCTGGATCTGAACACCCAGGTCAGGGACGTGCAGAAGGGGATGGGGCGTTTCATCGGCGAGGACATCCGCTTTGAAATCAACCTGGCCCCTGACCTCTGGCCCGTCAATATGGACCCGTCGCAGGTTGATCAGCTGATCATGAACCTGGTGGTGAATGCCCGTGATGCCATGGCCGATGGTGGGCTGCTGGCCATCGAAACCCGGAATGTGCAGATTGGTGAAGCCCACACCCTGATAAACCCGGCTGCTGCGCCAGGGGATTATGTGCAGCTGATGGTGAGTGATTCGGGTTGCGGCATGGATCGCGAGACCATGCAGCACATCTTCGAGCCATTTTATACCACCAAGGAAGCGGGTAAGGGGACCGGACTCGGCCTGGCCACCCTCTACGGTATTGTGACGCAAAACCGGGGGTTCGTGAACGTCTACAGCGAACCCGGCTCCGGCACCAGCTTCAAGCTCTATCTGCCGCGCAGTGAAAAGCCGCTCGAGGAGCCTGCCCTGGTCGAAATGGAGTTCACACCAAGTCGATCGGCAACAATTCTGCTGGTGGAAGATGATGAATCGGTACGGTTGATGACCCAGGAAATTTTGGCGGAAGCAGGCTACACAACGCTGGTTGTCGCCACTCCGCAAGACGCTTTAAGCATCTTTGCATCACCAGACCAGCCATTCGACCTGTTGATTACTGACGTGATCATGCCCGGCATGAATGGCCGCGAACTGACCCGAAAGTTGGCGGAACTACATCCGAAAATTCCGGTGCTCTTCATGTCCGGCTATCCGGCAGACATCATTACCCAGAAAGGGGTACTGGACACGGGCGTTCATTTCCTCCAGAAACCATTTGATCAGCACACACTCCTCAGTAAAATCCACGGGCTATTAAGCCTCACCCCCGGGGGATATCAGATCTGAGCAATCGTCCGCTCTGCCTTATGGCACGTTACGGTGCTTTTACCCCTTCCCCTGCAGATAGTCCCCCAGCAGACCGCGACTGTGCTCGTCGTCATGACAATGGCTGCAAAGATTTTCCCAGTTTGACCCATTGGCCGGGTTATTGGCGTGGTTGCCGTCCTTGTGGTGGACAGTGAGTTGGTACAGGTTATGGGCTTCGAACTCCCGGCCGCATTTGGCGCAGATCCAGCCATGCAGTTTGAGCGACTTCTCCCGGTAGCTTTCCTGCCCTGCCTGCTCGGCGCGGAGTTTGCGCACCATCTCATCGATCTCGGCCTGGCTTTTGGGTGCCCCGCCGCTGCGGGGACGAAAGGTTTTGGTCATGGTTCTCTCCGTGGTTTATGGCAGACGGTGGTAGTTGACTAACGGTTAGAGCTTCATTCCCCAGCGGGTGCGACAGATACTTACCCCTTCACGGGCTGCGTTCATTTCGGGACTCAAGCGGAGTGCCGTGGCAAACTGTTGGCAGGCCTGTTCGTGGCGCCCCTGTCGGCCATAGGCGACGCCGAGATCGTAGTGCCCTGTTGCATGCACCGGGTCAGCGAGAATTACTAACTCCAGTTGCCGGACGGCATCAGTGATTTTCCCTTGGGCACCGTAGGCCAGGGCCAGTTGATAGCGGGTATCGACCAAGGTGGGCAGAATCAGCAGCGCGTCCTGAAAATGGCGTACTGCTTCCTCGTATTCGCCAAGATTGCTCAGGGCCAGGCCGAGATTATGATGAGTGTCCGCTTGGCCGGATTTGACGGTCAGGGAGAGGATATAGTACTGCACTGCCTCCCGGTAGCGCTTTTGGCTGTGGTGATAGGCACCCAGGTAGGTTTGGGCAATGAAATTATTATCGGTGACGGCGATGGCGTGATTGAACAGGGTATAGCTGGAGCGCCAATGGTGGAGTTGACGCCAGGTCATGGTGGTGATCACAGTAAGCACCACGGTGGTTGCTGCGAGGCACCAGGAACGACGCCAGGCGAACCGTTGAGCAAGGCCTGTACCCCCCCAGACCAGCATGATAGCGATGCCGATCATGGGGAAATAGGTGTAGCGGTCAGCCATGGCCTGCATCCCCACCTGCACCAGGCCGATTACTGGCACCAAGGTGACCATAAACCAGAACCAGCCGGTTACCAGATATGGATGGCGACGGGCTTGCCAGATGATGCAGCTGGTAATGGCGATCAAGAGTGCTGCGGCGCCCGGATACCACCAGGGAACGGACTCAGAGAGGGGGTAGAACACGGCCAGGTCCACCGGCCAGAACATTTTGCCGAGGTAGCGGACGTAGGCGACAAGGGCATTGCCCAAGCGGGAAAGCAGCGGGTAGAGTTCCATCGCGGCGACAGCTTGGCCGCTCTGCTGGGCGTAATAGGTGATGATGCACGAAGCGCCGGCTAATAGCGCAAATGGAAGTTTTTCCAGCAGTAGGCGCTTTCCGGGAATGGGTAGCGGTGGCGTACCTTCCGTTAGATCGTCATTCCCGCAGGCAACCCCGGACTGAACCCGGCTCAGTGGCCAGTAATCCAGCAGCAGCATGACGCAGGGAAGTGTCACCAGCATCGGTTTGGCCATGAGGCCCAGGGCAAAGCAGGCAAGCGTCAGGAGATACCATTTAGTGGACGGTCGCCGTGCATGGCGGGCGTAAGCCAGCAACGTGAGCAGGGCAAAGAAGATGCTCAGCACATCCTTACGCTCAGCCACCCAAGCGACTGATTCTACGCGGAGGGGATGCAGAGCGAACAGGGCAGCGACCAGGGCGCTGCGCCAGATGGCGCCTGTCATGCGGTGGAAGAGGAGAAAAAGCAGGACGCCATTTGCCGCGTGCAGCTGAGCGTTGGTCAGGTGGTGGCCGGCTGCGGACATGCCATACAGCTGCATGTCTGCCATGTGTGACAGCCAGGTGAGGGGATGCCAGTTGGCGGCATGGGTTGCCGTGAACGCCCAGCGGGCACCGGCCCAGGTGAGTCCAGACTTTACCCGTGGGTTATCGGTTACGTACAGGTTGTCGTCATAATTGATGAAATCGTGATTGCCGGTCTGCCAGTAGACCGCCAGGGTCACCAGAAACAGCAGCAGGCTGATGCCGGTTTTAGTGCGGCTCATTAATGCTGTTCTCTCCGGATCATGAATCACCCCGCTGCTTCTCCATGCACCTTTTCCAGATAATAGCTGTAATTGCCTTCGTAGACCCGCATTTCGCCATGGTCAATTTCGAACACCCGATCTACCAGGGAGCGAAGAAAGTGACGGTCGTGACTGACCAGCACTACGGTGCCGGCGAAGCCCTTGAGGGCGTCCAGGAGGATCTCCCGTGACCGGATGTCCAGGTGATTGGTTGGTTCGTCCAGCACCAGAAAGTTAACCGGTCGGGCCAGCAGGGTAGCGAGAACTACTCTGCTCTTTTCACCGCCGGAGAGGTTCTCAATCCGTTTGTCTACGGAGTCGCCAGAAAAGAGGAAGGCGCCCAGCAGATTGCGAATGACGCCGATGTTGGCCAGCGGCATGACATCCTGCACTGTTTCAAAGACGGTCTTCCGCGGGTCAAGGATCTCCATGGCGTGCTGGCTGAAATAGCCCAACTCCACATTGGCGCCGATGGTTGCCTGGCCTGAGGTTGGCTCGGCCTGACCGGCCAGGATTTTCAGAAAAGTGGATTTGCCGGCGCCGTTCACCCCGACGACGGCAATCTTCTGCTGGCGGCGGATAGTGCCGGAGATCCCGCTGAATACCGGCTTAATGCTGCCGTCCACCAGCGCCCATTCCTTGGCCAGGTCAGAAAATACCGCCACGTCATCGCCGCTGCGGGGGGGCTCGTTGAAGGCGAACTTGACGACCCGCTCTTCCGCCGGAATTTCGATCCGGTCGATTTTTTCCAGTTTTTTCACCCGTGACTGTACCTGGGCGGCATGGGAAGCCCGGGCGGCAAAGCGGGCAATGAAATCTTCTTCTTTGGCCAGCATGTCCTGCTGGCGCTTGTGACTGGCCAGCAGCTGTTCGAAGCGGATGTCCCGCTCCCGCTCGTAGAAGTCGTAGTTGCCGCCATAGGTGGTGACGGCTTTGTTGGCCACCTCAATAATCCGGGTGACAATCCGGTTCATGAAGTCCCGGTCATGGCTGGTCATCAGCATGGCACCCTTGAACTCGCTGGCCAGCCACTCCTCCAACCAGACGATTGATTCCACGTCCAGGTGGTTGGTGGGCTCGTCAAGCAGCAGTACGTCCGGCTGCAGGGTGAGGATACCCGCCAGGGCGATCCGCATTTTCCAGCCGCCGCTGAACGATTCGACGGGGTGATTGAAACGGTCAGGACCGATGCCGAGACCGGTCAGCACCGTCTGGGCGCGGGTATCCAGGTCGTAGCCGCCGCGATGCTCGAACTCTTCCTGCACCACCCCATAACGCTCCAGCAGGTTGGCCATGTCGTCGTCATCCATGGGGTCGCCCATGGCGGATTCCATGGCCTGCAGCTGTTCCGCCAGCTGCATGGTAACGGCGGAGCCGGCCATGACTTCTTCCAGGGCGCTGCGGCCGGACATTTCCCCCACATCCTGGGAAAAGTAACCGATGGTCGTTCGCTTGGCGCAGGTAATATCGCCGCTATCCACCTCTTCCTCGCCGGTGATGATCCGGAAGATGGTGGTTTTGCCGGCGCCGTTGGGGCCGACAAGTCCGGTACGGCTACCGGGGAGGATCTGGAAACTGGCGTCACGGAACAGAAGTTGGGTGCCGTGCTGTCTGGTGATGTTGGACAGATGAATCATGCTTAGAGCCCTTCAGCGTAAAATGAATAACTGTTTCACCTAGCACGAGCGCCTGCCGGTGACAATGAAATTTTCCTCGCAGTCGACACAAATTTGGATAAAATTGCTGTTGTCACTTTGACGGAAAATCAAACCAATTGCCGCCGGATCATCTCTGGGTTCGCGCAATCGTGCAATAAAAGGCGCTTGTCGTAACGGTTTCATGACTTTTTGCTGAATCAGCACTTCACTTATAAAGTCAGTAGTATGATGATTGATGCTTTTTCCGGCTTGACAAAGGAAAATGGACCAGCATATAAAGTATGTATCCTCCAAAGTTATCAGAGAATCCCGACTTTATCACCACACATACAGGTTTTAGACGCGACTCACACCAACGCTACTATCTCGCCAAGCCGGCCATGACGACATTCGCGCGTCACGTGCAGCAACCCCCGTGGGAACAATCCCTCAGCAGGAGCATCAATGAATCTTCAGGACCTCAAACAGAAAAAAATCAGCGAATTAACCCATATGGCAAAGGATCTCAGTATCGAAGGTGCCTCAGGCATGCGTCGACAGGATCTTATCTTTGCCCTGCTTAATGCCCAGACCGAACAGAATGGTCTGATTTACGGCGGAGGGGTGCTGGAATGTCTTCCTGACGGCTTCGGTTTCTTGCGGGCCCCTGATTATAACTATCTGCCCGGTCCGGATGATATCTATGTGTCACCGAGCCAGATTCGCCGGTTCAATCTCCATACCGGCGATACGGTAAATGGTCAGATCCGGCCACCAAAAGAGGGTGAGCGTTATTTTGCCCTGCTGAAGGTGGAGACGGTCAACTTCGAACCACCTGATGTGGCGCGGGACAAGACCCTGTTCGACAACCTCACGCCGCTTTATCCGGAGGAGAAGCTGACCCTGGAAACCGGTGCCGATAATTTGGCGATGCGGGTCATGGAGTTGATGTCGCCCATCGGCAAAGGGCAACGGGGGCTGATCGTCGCGCCGCCACGCACCGGCAAGACCATGCTGATTCAGAACATTGCCAACTCCATTGCCGAAAACCACCCCGAGGTCTACCTGATCGTGCTGCTCATTGACGAGCGTCCGGAAGAGGTGACTGACATGCAGCGTTCGGTCAAGGGCGAGGTGATTTCATCCACCTTTGATGAGCCGGCGACTCGCCACGTCCAAGTGGCCGAAATGGTCATCGAGAAGGCAAAGCGGCTGGTGGAGCACAAGCGTGATGTCGTCATCCTGCTCGATTCCATCACCCGTCTGGCGCGGGCCTACAATACCGTATTGCCGCCATCGGGCAAGATTCTGACGGGTGGGGTGGATGCCAATGCCCTGCAGAAACCGAAGCGGTTCTTTGGTGCAGCCCGTAATATCGAGGAGGGTGGTTCGCTCACCATCATTGCCTCGGCCCTGATTGATACCGGCAGCAAGATGGATGAAGTTATCTTCGAAGAGTTCAAGGGCACCGGTAACATGGAAGTGCATCTCGAGCGGAAGCTGGTGGAAAAACGGACCTTCCCGGCCATTGACATCAATAAGTCCGGCACCCGGAAAGAAGAACTGCTGATCGAGAAAACCTCGCTCAACCGGATCTGGATTCTGCGCAAGGTGATCCACCCGATGAATGTGGTGGACAGTATGGAATTTCTGCTGGATAAATTGTCTGAAACCAAGACAAATCAAGAGTTTCTGGACAATATGAGTAAATAGTTATTGGTTGGAAAAATGGCTTGCTATTTTTTCGGCAGATTTGTTAGCATTGAGTTTTCCGCATTCCAGATCATACAACTATGGCATTGACCATATTCAGGAGGTTGGTAATGAAAGAAGGTATTCACCCGAATTACAGTGATGTGATTGTTAAGTGTCTCTGTGGCAACACTTTTCAAACCCGTTCGACCAAGCCGGAAATCAGCACTGAAGTCTGCTCCGCTTGCCACCCGTTTTTCACGGGCAAGCAGAAGCTGCTTGATACAGCTGGTCGGGTGGAGCGTTTCAAAAAGCGTTACGGCATGTAGCTCTTTTTTGCTGGTATTGATGGAAGGGGATTTTGTCACATGGCGAAATCCCCTTCTTTTGTTTTTTGATGGCTATTTAACACAGTCTCTTTAATCGTCAGCAATAACGACAGATTGGAGCAGTATGCTGGTAAGTCTGCTGCAATATACCCCGGAACCTGAGCGGACCGTGGCCCTGGCGGCCAGGCTCTGCTACTCGCCGGCCTCCATCGGTTCCCTGCAGGAACGGTTGGCCGCAGGCGATGTCTCCGCCTTTCTCGACAAGATCATGTCCCTGGGGCACCTTTCGGTGCTGGAGCATGTTTCTTTCACCTTCGGCGTGGAAGGAATTTCCCGCGCCTGTTCCCATCAACTGGTGCGGCACCGCTTGGCCTCTTATTCTCAGCAGTCGCAACGTTATGTGACTTTTAGCGGCGACGATTTCCCCCAGGTAATGCCGGACTCAATAGCGGTAAGCAGTGAGCGGCAAGCGGTATTTGCCAAGGCCATGCAAGCCGCTGCCGAAGCTTACAAGGCGCTGGTGGATGATGGGGTGCCGGCGGAAGATGCCCGCTTTGTGCTGCCGAATGCCGCCGAAACCAAGATTGTCGTCACCATGAATGCCAGGGAACTGCGTCACTTCTTTGCGCTACGCTGCTGTGAGCGGGCCCAGTGGGAAATTCGGGCCATGGCGATCGAAATGCTCCGACTGGTCAAGCCGCTGGCCCCAACCCTCTTTGCCGATGCCGGTCCGGGCTGTGTTGCCGGTGCCTGTCCGGAAGGGAAACTAACCTGCGGCCTCGCTGCGGATATCCGGAAGAAATTTAAGGAGCTGTCATGATCCTGCGCCGCATTGCGCATTTGTACGTTTCCCTGCTGCTGGGTGCAGAAAAAATTAATGTTGGTGGGCAAGCGGTCATCGAAGGGGTGATGATGCGGGCGCCACGGGCCATGGCTATTGCCGTGCGCCGCGCCAGCGGCGAAATTGTCGTCAAGACAGACGAGATGGTGCCCCTTTCCGAACGGTATCCAATCGTGAAACTGCCCATCGTCCGTGGCGCGGTGTCACTGTTTCAATCCTTGGCCATGGGGTTGAAGGCGCTCAATTTCTCGGCCAATGAAGCGTTGGTGGAAGAAACCGCGGCCGAACTTGCCGAAAAACCAGATGCAGACAAGAAGAAAGAGGAGCTTTCTTCCTGGGCCATGGCGGGCACCATGGCCGTGGCCTTAGGCTTTGGCATCCTGCTGTTTTTTGTCATGCCGCTCTATCTGACCAAACTATTGGTGCCGGTGATTGGTGACTCCAATATCGTCTTTAACCTGGTGGATGGAGTGATTCGGGTGGTGGTGTTTCTGCTCTATATCTGGATCATCTCGCGGATGGAGGATATTCAGCGGGTGTTTCAGTATCATGGCGCCGAGCATAAATCGATCTTTGCCTTTGAAGCCGGGGATGAGCTGACGGTTGCGAACGTCAACAAGTACAGCCGGCTCCATCCTCGCTGCGGCACCAGCTTCCTGTTGATTGTCATGGTAGTGAGCATCGTGATTTTCTCGCTGATTCCCAAACTCTGGCCCTTTTATTTGAAGGCTGGCTCACGGATTTTCCTGTTGCCGCTGATTGCCGGAATTTCCTACGAATTTCTCAAGTGGAGCGCCAAGAATGATGACGCAGCGATCGTCAAGGCGATAATCACCCCTGGTTTGGCCCTGCAGCGGTTGACCACCCGTGAACCGGACGATGCCCAGATCGAAGTAGCGATCCGCTCGATGAACGAAGCCTTGGCAATGAATGCCGGGTATAAAGATGATCGTCTGGTGATATAGCACCGATGAAAACTTCTTCTCGCGCTACCGCCCCAATTGACCTCAGAAAGCTCGCGCCGACGTTCGATTCCTGGCCATCCTCATGGATGGGCGTCACGGAAGACTTGGATTACGGCCGCAAGCTCCTTCCTTATTTTGAAGAGTTCCTTTCCTCCCTGATTGATGCAGGGCTTGCCCGAAACACAGTTAAAAATTACGTTAACGACGCCTGGCTACTTGGTGGGAGCATAATCAGTCAGGTTTCAATGGATGAAGAGTATTCAGCTGAGCCATTACAAAAACTTTTTGAGTCGGTCGAGTGTGATGGCATCCTGCCGGACGACTTTGCCCAGATGAGTGAAGGCGAGATGAAGGGATTCGAGCGGATGTGCAGGAAGTTCGAGAAATTTTTGCAGGCTAAATATCCAGAGAGGCTTTAAAGCATCCCTGGCCCTGTTGGAAGGAGAATTTTACATGCCAACCATCTCGATGTTCTTCGGTATCATCATCAGAATGTTTTACCGGGACAACAAGCAACATAACCTTCCTCATATCCACGCAGAATACCAAGGCGAAGTTGCAGTTTTTGCTATTATGGACGGCAGCATTCTTGACGGTTCGTTACCAAATCCCAAGCGGAAACTGGTTGAAGCGTGGATTGAGATTCACCGCGATGACCTGTTCGCTGACTGGCATCTTGCAGTTGAGGGTGCAACACTTTTTAAAATAAAAGGACTGGAATAATGCGAAATATCAATACTGTTCATGCAAATGATGATTGGACGATTGATGTTGCTTTTGATGACGGTGCCGAACGCCGATTTGATGTAAAACCATTACTCGATTGCGAAGCGTTCGAGCCCTTGCGAAATCTCAATACATTCAAGACAATACGCAACTGCGGCTATTTTGTGGAATGGATTAATGAGGTTGATCTGAGTGCAGATACGCTATATCTGGATGGTGCTTCTTTGAAGCGATAAGGGCAGGCTGGGGAAATTACAGGGACATCCAATTGTTTCCGTTCAGCTAATATGGATTTATCATTTCAGGGTTGTAGCAGTAATTGAAGAAGTTATTGTCAGCTTTTTGCGGAGTTGGTAGAGTGTCAAGTTCATTATTACACAAGGAATAGAACTGAATGATTGACAAGATAGAAGAACTGGAACGCCGCTTCCAGGAATTGGAAGCACTGTTGTCTGATCCGGCGACCATTGGCAATCAGACGGAATTTCGCAAGCTGTCCCGCGAACATAATGATCTGATCCCGCTGGTTGAGGTCTATCGCGAGCATCGGCAGATATTGGGCGAAATCGCCGACAACCAGGAACTGCTGGCTGACCCGGAAATGAAGGAGATGGCTGAGGACGATCTAAGGTCCCTCGCCGAGCGGAAAGAGCAGTTGGAGCAGGATATTAAGATGTTGCTGCTGCCCAAGGATCCCAATGACAGCCGCAACGTCATTCTCGAGATTCGGGCCGGTACTGGCGGCGACGAATCTGCCATATTTACCGGCGACCTGTTCCGCATGTATAGCCGTTTTGCTGAAAAGAACCGCTGGAGGGTCGAGATGCTTTCCTGTTCTGAGTCAGAGCGTGGTGGCTACAAGGAAGTCATTGCCTCAATCGAGGGGCAGGATGTCTATGCCAAGCTGAAGTATGAATCGGGCACTCATCGAGTGCAGCGGGTGCCGGAAACCGAGGCCCAGGGGCGGATTCACACCAGCGCCTGTACCGTTGCGATCATGGCCGAGGCTGAGGATGTAGATATTGACATCAACCCGGCTGACCTGAAGATTGATGTCTATCGTTCGTCAGGGGCCGGTGGTCAGCACGTTAACACCACTGATTCGGCGGTGCGGATCACTCACCTCCCCACCGGCACTGTGGTTGCCTGTCAGGAAGAGCGGAGTCAGATCAAGAACCGGGCTAAGGCGATGAAGGTGCTGAAGACGCGGATCATGGACACCATCCTGCAAGAGCAGAATGCTAAATCTGCGGCGGAACGCAAACAGCAGGTGGGGAGCGGCGATCGCTCCGAACGGATTCGTACCTACAATTTCCCGCAAGGGCGGATGACCGACCATCGGATCGGCCTCACCCTCTATAAGTTGGACGCCATCATGCAGGGTGATATTGCTGAGATCGCCGACGCGTTGCGGGCCCATTATCAGATGGAAGCATTGCAAGCCCAATCTGAAGCAGCATGAGTGAACTTTGGACCATTCGTCGAGTTTTAGAGTGGACTAAGGGCTATCTGGCCGACAAGGGGATTGAGAACGCCCGGCTGGAAACCGAATGGTTACTGGCCGAGAGTCTCGGTCTTGACCGCATCGGTCTGTATGTCAACTTCGATAAGCCGTTGACGGATGATGAACTGGCGGCCGTTCACAGCCTGGTGGGACGGCGGGCCAAGCGGGAACCGTTGCAGTACCTGCTGGGAAGCCAGGAGTTTGCCGGGCTTGAATTCAACGTTTCGCCAGCGGTATTGATTCCCCGCCATGATACTGAAGTGCTGCTCGCCGAAGCGCTGCGGGTGGCACCGACGGCAACGACGGTCCTGGATGTCGGGACCGGCAGCGGTTGCCTGGCCATTGCTCTGGCCAGGCAGTTGCCGCAGGCGCAGGTGACCTCTGTTGATCTGTCGCCAACGGCACTTGATGTCGCCCGACAGAATGCGGAGCGGCATGGTGTTATTGTTGAGCTTTGCCAAGGCTCTTTGCTGGAACCGGTTGTAGGGCGCAAGTTTGACCTGATCGTCAGCAATCCGCCCTATATCCCGACTGCGGATCTGGCCACACTGCAGCCTGAAGTGCGGGACTTTGAGCCGCTGCTGGCGCTGGACGGTGGGCCGGACGGACTTGATTGCTACCGCGCCCTGGTGCCGACCGCCGCAGGGCAATTGACAGCCCACGGCTGGTTGGTGGTGGAAATCGGCATTGGCCAAGGGCTGGTGGTGCAGGAATTGTTCGCTCTGGCCGGTTTTTCTGCTATCTTTACCGCGAAAGACCCGGCCGGCATTGTCCGGGTGGTTGGTGGTACGCGATCATGACGCATGAACCGTGTGAGTGGCGCCCACCTTGTTCCGCTTCGAGTGCCATCGCACCGCCACACTGCGGTTCGCTCCGCGTCGGCCCATCAACTCGCCCTGCGGGCTCAGACACGATGGGCCGACTATGCTCCACTTCGCCTGTGTGGCTGGCGCTCCGGCACAGGCGCTCCACAAGCTGCACGCCGCTCACGGCTACTTAGAATAAGGATACGAAAACATTGGACAAGTTGATCATCAAAGGCGGCAAGAAACTCTCCGGTGACGTCACCGTCAGCGGTTCCAAGAATGCCTCCCTCCCCATTTTTTGTGCAACCCTGCTCGCTTCCGGCCAGCATGAAATCAGTAATGTCCCCTTTCTCCGGGATATCAACACCACCATCAAGGTGCTGGAGTCCCTCGGCGCCCGGGTGGAAGGCAACGGCAATATCGTTCGGATCGATACGGTCGGGCTAAATAGTGTGGAGGCGACCTATGAATTGGTCAAGACCATGCGTGCGTCGGTACTGGTGTTGGGACCGTTGCTGGCCCGTTTTGGCCGGGCCCGGGTATCGCTGCCCGGTGGTTGCGCCATTGGCGCCCGTCCTATTGATCAGCATCTGAAGGGATTGAAGGCGCTGGGGGCGGATATTCATCTGGCGCATGGCTATGTGGAGGCGACCGCCAAGCGGCTCAAGGGGGCGCGGGTCAATTTTGACATGCCAACCGTTGGCGGTACCGAGCACCTGATGATGGCCGCCGCCCTGGCCAAGGGTGAGACCATGCTGGAGAACGCGGCCCGGGAACCGGAAATAGTTGATCTGGCCAATATGCTCAACAGCATGGGGGCGCGGATTGAGGGCGCGGGTACCGATACCATTCGTATCACCGGGGTGACGGAGTTAGGACCGGCTACCTATCGGGTGATGCCGGACCGGATCGAAGCCGGCACCTTTATGTGTGCTGCCGCCATCACCGGTGGCGATATCCGTATTCATGCGATGCAGCTGGAGCATCTGGATGCCCTGGTATTCAAGCTGCAGGATGCCGGCGTGGAGATCATTAACAAAGATGGCGTGGTGCGGGTCAAGGGGCCGAAAAAGATCAAGCCGATCAATATCAAAACCCGTCCCTATCCGGGCTTTCCGACGGACATGCAGGCCCAGTTCATGGCGCTCATGTGTGTCGCTGATGGGGCCAGCGTCATTTCTGAGAATATCTTCGAAAACCGCTTTATGCATGTCTCCGAGCTGATGCGTTTTGGTGCCGACATTACCGTTGAGGGGAAAACCGCCACGGTCAAGGGGATCAAAAAACTCTCCGGGGCACCGGTCATGGCGACTGATTTGCGGGCCTCTGCCAGCCTGATTTTGGCTGGGCTGGCCGCGGACAACACCAGCGAAGTTTCCCGTATTTACCATCTGGACCGGGGCTATGAAGCCATCGAGAAGAAATTGGCGGGTCTTGGTGCCGACATTCAACGGGTTAAGGAATAGATTGTCGTAGGGGCAAACCTTGTGTTTGCCCAAATGTGGGCGATCATAAGGATCGCCCCTACGGAGGTGCCATGTCAGATTTTATTACCATCGCCATCCCTAAAGGTCGCATTCTGGAAGAATCGGTTGAACTGTTCGCCAAGATCGGCATTGACTGCGCTGAGCTGCTGGGCAAATCCCGCAAGCTGATCTTCGAAAATGCGGCGCAGAAGATGCGTTACATGATTGTTCGCGCCACGGATGTGCCGACCTATGTGGAGTATGGCAGCGCTGATCTGGGGATTGTGGGTAAGGATACCTTGATGGAGCAGGAAAAAGAGGTCTACGAGCCGCTTGACCTGAAGTTCGGCTACTGCCGGATGATGGTGGCTGAGCCGGCCGGCCTGGCGCAAACGGATGATCCCTCCCGCTGGAGCAATATCCGCATCGCCACCAAGTATCCAAATGTGACTGAGAAGTATTTCGCCAGCAAAGGGGTGCAGGTTGAAATCATCAAGCTCTACGGTTCCATTGAGCTGGCGCCACTGGTCGGGCTGTCGGAGCGGATCGTCGACCTGGTCTCCACCGGCGAGACCCTGAAGCAGAATGGTCTGGTAGAAGTGGAAACCATTGCTGAGATTACCACCCGGCTGATCGTCAATCGGGCGAGCATGAAAACGAAACAACAGCGCATTGCCGCAATCATCGAGGGGCTGGAGAAACTGGTATGAAATTTCTCGATATCCGCGACGCTGATTTCGATCAGGAGTTTGCCGCTATCCTGGGCCGGGGCGAAGAGAGCGGGCGCGAAGTGGAGCAGGTGGTGCTGGAGATTATCGCTGCGGTGCGTCAGGATGGCGACGCCGCGGTGCTGACTTATACCAACCGCTTTGACCGCTTGACTGCCACCACCGTGGCTGAGCTTGAGGTGAGCGAGGCGGAAATTGCCGCTGCCTTTACTCAGGTGCAGGCCGAGGATCTGGCGGCGCTGCAGCTGGCCGTAGAGCGGGTGGCCCGCTTTCACGAAAAACAGAAGCAGCAGACCTGGCTCTCCACGGAAGAGCCGGACGTCATGCTTGGTCAGAAGGTGACCCCGCTGGCGCGGGTCGGCATCTATGTACCGGGGGGGAAGGCGAGCTATCCTTCCAGTGTCATCATGAATGCGGTGCCAGCCAAGGTGGCGGGCGTGCCGGAAGTGATCATGGTCGCCCCCACTCCCGGTGGTGAGATCAACCCCCACGTGCTGGTGGCGGCCAAACTGTCCGGCGTGGACCGGATCTTCCGCCTCGGCGGGGCTCAAGCAGTGGCGGCGCTGGCCTACGGTACGGCTACCATCCCCAAGGTGGACAAGATTACCGGACCGGGCAATATTTACGTGGCTACGGCAAAAAAACTGGTGTTTGGCCAGGTGGGCATCGACATGATCGCCGGGCCATCAGAAATCCTGGTGATCAACGACGGCAGTGGCAATGCGGCCCATATCGCTGCTGATCTCCTCTCCCAGGCCGAGCACGATGAACTGGCCTCCTCGATCCTGATCACCACTGACCGCACCTTTGGTCAGCAGGTAGCTGCTGAGGTGGAACGACAGCTGCAGCTGCTTTCCCGTGAGACCATTGCCCGCAAATCCTGGGATGCCTACGGGGCGATCATTGTTGCCGGCAGCCTTGATGAGGCGATTGCCTTCTCCAACCGCATTGCCCCGGAGCATCTGGAGCTGGCCGTTGCTGATCCGTTTGCCATTCTTGCCCAGATCACCAACGCCGGCGCGATCTTCATGGGGCACTTTACCCCGGAGGCGGCAGGCGATTACCTTGCCGGGCCGAACCATACCCTGCCTACCGGCGGAACCGCGCGGTTCTTTTCGCCCCTGTCGACTGATGATTTCGTCAAAAAGTCGTCCATCGTCTATTTTAGCGAGAGTGGCTTGCAACGCCTAGGTCATGACATCGTGCGGATTGCCGGCCTGGAAGGGCTGGAAGCCCACGGCAAATCGGTCAGTATGCGGCTTTCAAGCTAGGAATGAACAACCCAGCCAGAACTGGGTATGGCAGTCTCGAAGGAGTAAACCATGTCTCCGACGGAGAAAAAAGTTTTTGCCGATGCAATGAAGCTTCCTGTGGATTTACAGGCTCAACTTGCCGAAAAGCTGATCTGTAATGTCGAGTCAAATATCGATCCGAATCTAGAGAAACTGCATTTGGCCGAAATTGCGCGCCGGTTGGAGGACTACCACTCCGGCAGAGTGCAATCTGTTGACGGGAATTCTGTTTTGCGTCGGGTCAGAAAAGTTCTTGATCGATGAAATTTCGGTTCCTAGCGGAAGCTTTGCTGGAATATGAAGAATCGGCATTCTATTATCTTTCGATTAATGTTGAGCTTGCAGCTGGTTTTGTCCGCCAGATTGAATCTTCAATCAGAAGGATACAGCGGCATCCATTGGCGCAGGTAACTGTTTCAGAAGACGTACAAAGCATACGACGATGTCTGGTGAAGCGCTTTCCGTATGGCATTTATTACCTCATTGAACATGACCATGTCTTAATTGTTGCGGTGATACTATTTAAGTAGAAAACCTGGGTATTGGGAAAACAGGGTGTCTGAGCCACTAGATGCCTATGGAGAAGAAAAGCCTTAACTGCATTGCTACCCCGAATGAAGGTGTTTATAAAAATGATTCCGTTGCGCCCCAATATTGCCAATATGGCCGGTTATGTCCCCGGCTACCAGCCACCGGACATTGCCACCTGGATCAAACTGAATACCAATGAGAACCCGTATCCGCCATCGCCGGCGGTGGTGCAGGCAATCCTGGCTGAACTGGGTCCGGACGGCGCCTCCCTGCGCATCTACCCGAGCGCATCGAGTCAGGCGCTGCGGGAGATTGCCGGCGCACTCTACGGTTTCGACCCGTCTTGGGTCATCATGGCCAACGGTTCTGATGAGGTGCTGAACAACCTGATCCGTGCCTTTGCCGGCGAAGGCGAAGAGATTGGTTTTGTCCATCCGTCTTATTCCTACTACGCGACTCTGGCCGAAGTGCAAGGGGCCAAGGTCCGCACCTATGGATTGACTGACGACTTTCGCATAGCTGATTTTCCCGAGCGGTATCAGGGGAAGATCTTCTTTTTCACCACCCCCAATGCCCCACTGGGTACGGCCTTCCCCTTGGTCTATATTGAGGAACTGGCGCAGCGCTGCGCTGGTATGCTGGTGCTGGACGAGACCTATGCCGATTTTGCCGGCAGGAATGCCTTGGAGTTGGTGAAAAAATACGACAACGTGGTGGTGACTCGCACCCTGTCCAAGAGCTACTGTCTGGCCGGGATGCGGCTCGGTCTGGCCATTGCCCGGCCGGAAGTCATTGCTGCCTTGGATAAGATTCGTGATCATTATAACCTGGATCGCTTGGCTCAGGCTGCCTGCGGTGCGGCGCTGCAGGATCAGGCCTATCTGCGGGAGTGTTGCGCCAAAATTTGTGCTACCCGTGACTGGTTTGCTGCTGAGCTGCGTAATCTGGGGTATGCGGTGCAATTATCCCAGGGGAATTATCTGTTTGTCAGCCCGCCCGATCGGGACGGCAAGCGGATTTATGATGGCCTGTATGCCCGGAAAATTCTGGTCCGCCACTTTAGTGATCCGCTGTTGGCTCATGGCCTGCGGATCTCCATCGGCACCAGAGAAGATATGGAACAGACGTTAACTGCAATGCGTGAAATCAGCTGAATAGGGGGGATAATGTACCAGAAGATCTCTGATATGCATGAGAAGTGTCGCCAGTGTCAGTTTGAATACGCCCGCATCGATACCGAAGCCTGGGGCCCCCAGAGTTCAAAACGGGTAATGTGCCCGATTTGCGGCTGGACCGTGTATGAAGAGCATAACTGGTCGGATGGTACGCCCGTCCTGCTCAAGCGGAACGAGTCGCAGGGGTTTGGCGCTTTCCGCCTGATTCCACCGGGTGGTTATACCGGATATAATGCGTTCCATGAAGTGCCTTCGGCAGAAGTTGTCGAAAGCCTTCGGATTTTACTGACTGAGAAAGGGTGGAAAGGCTACGTTTCGCTCTGGGATGCCAAGACCGGTAGTGCCAAGCTGGTGGTGGGCCATCCGCTGCATAAATTCGACGTCTTGACTAAGTAATACGGGAGGGGAAGATGGCTCGTACCGCCGCAATCGAACGGGTGACCAAGGAAACCCGGATCAAACTCAGTATCAACCTTGATGGTACTGGCGCTGCCAAGATCTGCACCTCAGTGCCGTTTCTCGATCATATGCTGGATCTGTTTGCCCGCCATGGTCTGTTCGACTTGGAGGTAGAGGCATCTGGCGACATTGACATCGACTTCCATCACACCGTGGAAGATATCGGCATTGTGCTGGGTCAGGCGATTAAAGAGGCGCTGGGTGATAAGACAGGGATTCGCCGCTACGGCCAGGCCACGGTGCCAATGGACGAGACCCTGGCGAGCGTAGCGACTGATCTCTCGGGGCGGCCTTTCCTGGTTTACAACGTCCGTTTGCCCAAGGTGAAAATTGGCGAATTCGACGTGGAACTGGCCAAGGAATTCTTTCAGGCGCTGACCAATAATCTGGGCGCCAATCTGCACATCAATGTTATGTATGGCGACAATGTGCACCACATCCTCGAGGCCTGTTTTAAGGCCACGGCTCGGGCCCTGGATATTGCCACCCAACTTGACCCCCGCATCGAAGGGGTTATGTCGACCAAAGGGAAATTGTGATGTTGTAGGGTCGATCTTAATGATCGCCCAAAATCCGGGCAAACACAAGGTTTGCCCCTACACAGGAAAACGATGATTGCCATAATCGATTACGGCATGGGCAACCTCCGTTCCGTGCAAAAAGGGTTTGAAAAGGTCGGCTTCGAGGCAATAGTGACTGCTGACCCCAAGATCGTGCTGGCTGCCGAGAAGGTGGTTCTCCCCGGTGTCGGTGCTTTCCGCGATTGCATGCATAACCTGGAGCAGGGCGGTTTTGTCGAGCCGATCCGCAAGGTTATCCAGGATGGTCGACCGTTCCTCGGTATCTGCCTCGGTTTGCAGCTCCTCTTCACTGAGAGCGAAGAATTCGGTTTGCATCGTGGTCTTGACATCATTCCGGGCCGGGTGGTCCGTTTCCCCGATGGGATGACCGAGAACAACGAAAAACTGGCGGTGCCCCACATGGGGTGGAACCAGATTAGCTTCAAACAGCAATCGCCAGTCTTTGCCGGGATTGATGACGGGGCCAACGTCTATTTTGTTCATTCCTACTATGTGCAACCGGTTGATCCCACCGTGGTTGCCACCACCACGACCTATGGCAGCGAATTCTGTTCGGCCATCTGTCGGGATAATATCGTGGCCACCCAGTTCCATCCGGAAAAATCCCAGGCCATAGGTTTGCGGATTCTCAAGAATTTTGGCGAGATGAAAGGCTGATTTTAACAAGAGTATTTGAAACAGTGAGCAACTGCCAAAAGTAGGTGCCTCCAGGCAAGCAACTGAGTAAAAGCCAGGAATTATCTGAAAACATGTCTTTCCGAGACTCACTTTTGGGGAATTTTATTTTCCTTCTAAAGTCTTTCTCTGTTGCTTGCCTAGAGGCACCTACTTCTGGCCGTTGCTCTGTGTTATTCGAACTGCCGTTACTGGTTGAAAGGTTTTTAACATGATAGTAATTCCGGCGATTGATCTGAAAGAGGGAAAGTGCGTTCGTCTCGAGCAGGGGTTGATGGAGCGGGACACGGTCTACAGCGATAACCCGGCAGCCCAGGCGTTGGCCTGGCAGGCCAAAGGGGCAGAGCTGCTGCATATCGTTGATCTGGACGGTGCCTTTGCCGGTGAGCCGAAAAATCGGGCGGCCATTGAGGCGATTATCGGTGCCCTTACCATCCCGACCCAGTTGGGTGGCGGCATTCGCGACCTGGCCACTATCGAGGCCTATCTCGGTATGGGCGTGGGCCGGGTGATCATTGGCACGGCAGCACAGCGCAACCCGGAGCTGGTCAAAGAGGCCTGTGCGAAATTCCCCGGTCGAATTGTCGTCGGCATCGACGCCAAAAACGGCATGGTGGCGGTTCAAGGGTGGGCAGAAGTAACGGATGTGACTGCCATCGATTTGGCGCGGCAGTTCGAAGGATTCGGCGTGTCGGCCATCGTCTACACCGACATCAGTCGCGATGGCATGATGCAGGGACCGAACATCGAGGCGACCAAGGCATTGGCCGAAGCAATCAATATTCCGGTAATCGCTTCGGGCGGGCTCTCCAGCCTGCAGGATATCGAAAATCTGCTGGCAGTGGAAGCATCCGGCATCAGCGGCGCCATCACCGGCAAGGCGATTTATTCCGGGGCCATTGATCTGGCCGAGGCGATTGCCATCACCAAACGGGGCGTCACATGCTAACCCGGCGGATCATTCCCTGTCTTGATGTCACCGGTGGCCGGGTGGTCAAAGGGGTACAATTTCTCGAGCTGCGTGATGCCGGTGACCCGGTGGAGATTGCTGAACTATACGACCAGCAGGGTGCCGATGAGCTGACTTTTCTTGATATCACCGCCTCCTCTGACGGTCGCGATACCATGGTGGAGGTGGTCCGCAAGACCGCCGAGCGCGTCTTCATGCCGCTGACGGTCGGTGGCGGGATCCGCACGGTTGAGGATATTCGCCGGATGCTCAATGCCGGGGCGGACAAGGTCTCCATCAATACGGCCGCGGTATTTAATCCAGATTTCGTGCGGGAGGCGGCTGAACGTTTCGGCTCCCAGTGCACGGTGGTGGCGATCGATGCCCGCCAGGTGCCGGGGGAGCAGCGCTGGGAGGTCTATACCCACGGTGGCCGCAAGACAACCGGCATTGACGCGGTGGAGTGGGCGGCGCGGATGGAATCCTACGGCGCCGGCGAGATCCTGCTCACCAGCATGGACCGGGACGGCACCAAGGACGGTTATGATCTGCCGCTGACCCGGGCCATTGTCGACGCGGTCAAGGTGCCGGTCATCGCTTCCGGCGGGGTGGGCACCCTGGAGCACCTGTACGACGGCTTAACCACGGCGGGGGCGTCGGCCTGTCTGGCCGCCTCCATCTTCCATTTCCGCCAGCACACGGTGCAGGAGGCCAAGGAGTATCTCCGGGCAAAAGGGGTAGCGGTGCGCTTATGATGCGGCTTCGCCAAAGGTTCACCTGCGGCGTTGCGTTTCGTCGCCCGGCACTCAACGTACCGTTGGTACGCCTCGCACCGGGCTCCTCACGCGCCTTGCATCTGAAGCCTTTGGCTGTGCCGCTTGGCAGCTCAGCAGGAGTTTGATATGGCAAAAAATGACGACATTCTCCAGACTCTGTACAGTGTGATCGAGTCCCGCAAGGGGGCGGCACCCGACTCCTCTTATACTGCTTCGCTCATGAACAAGGGGATCGACAAGATCCTCAAAAAGCTGGGTGAGGAAGCGACCGAACTGGTCATTGCCGGCAAGGGGGGCGACCGGGACGAAACGGTCTACGAGGCCGCTGACCTGTTCTATCACACCCTGGTGCTCTTGGCCTACCGGGATATCCCGCTGGACGAGGTACTGGACGAACTGCGGCGCCGCTTTGGTACCTCTGGGCATGTTGAAAAGGCGGCTCGGCAGGGTTAATGATAGGGTTATTGCGGATTGCTTCGGAGTAGCCATGTCGCCAAGCACTGTCCGACAATAAGTTGAGATTGTCCTGGGAGTCTCTAATGGGTTATATTTTTGAGTGGGATGCGCGAAAAGCGGCATCAGACCAGAAAAAACATGGGGTGGCATTCGATGAAGCCTCAACCGTATTCGGTGATCCACTTTCGCTACTCATGGACGACCCAAAACATTCCGAAGATGAGCAGCGCTATCTGGTCATGGGTCTTTCAATGCAGCATCGCCTTATAGTTGTAGCCTTTGCGGAACGTCCGCCACGCACCCGTATAATCTCGGCCCGTCTTGCCACGAGGCAGGAAAGGACTCTTTATGAACAAGAATAATACTCAACGTTCTCGGGTTAATAATCGGGACTCGCTGCAGCCCGAATATGATTTTTCAAAGGCAACCCGTGGTGTCACTGCGAAGCGCTATGCAGAAGGTACCAATCTGGTGGTGATCCCGCCCGATATTATGGATGTTTTCCCTGATGCTGCAGCCGTTGCCGAAGCTTTGCGGGCGCTTGCTCCAATGATGCGACACCAGCGAAAGCTTCATGGAAAAGCCGTGTGAAAATATCCACTAACTGACCTTTGTATAGAGTTGTGACCTGACCCTTTGTACTTCTTGACCCTTTGTACTTCTCCCCATATTAATTTGCCGTAAGCAGCGAACTATCCCTAATTCCCATAATGATAGCGGCAGGCAATAACGACTAAACTGGTGTCATCAACCGCATAAACCAGGCGATTTGTTTCATCTATCCGGCGCGACCAGAAACCCGAGAGAGTTTCCCTTAGTGGCTCCGGCTTCCCAATACCCGCAAAAGGGTTGCGCATGGCATCTTTGATTAAGAGATTGATTCGCTTTAGTGTTTTCTTGTCTTGGGTTTGCCAATATTGATAGTCTTCCCAGGCCGCCAAGGTCCAGGTTAACTGTTCAAGCATCGGCCAACTCCCCAGCTACCACTTTCCCTGCCCGATACTGTTCGATTGATTTTGCCAGATGAACTGCATTAGCGGGAGTTTTTAGCAGATGGACGGTCTCCATCAGGCTATTGAATGTATCAAGAGACATGAGGACGGCGTCCGGGGAGTCGCGCCTTGAAATGATGGTGGAATCAGCATCAGCAACCGTCTGGTCAACAACATGCTTTAGATGATTGCGGGCTTCTGAAAAATTAACAACTCGCATGGAGCACCTCTTGTCCAATTAGTGGTACAAGTATTACATCCTCTCCGGGAAAGAACAAGCAAGTAATTCTTTGTAGGGGGTGCTGTGGGGACAGGGTGCTAAATTGCTGGAATCGAAGCTGTTCTCACGCAGCCCGCTGTTTGGCAAAAGAAGGTTTGTGCTGAATGTTGAGTAGGCCGTCGATAGAGAGGTCTTCGTCAATAAGTGGCCAGTGGATGCCGTAGCCGGATGGCGATATCTCGTAACGTTCCCGTTCCATCTGGCTGGCTGCCAGGAGGCGAGCTGAAACCTCTGAAAATGGGAATGAATAGTTTGTTCCGTCAACGGTAAGGTGCAGGTCGGTGTTCGTAAAGGAAATGTTTGCCACTTCATGGTATTTGCTCATCTGCGCACCTCATGTTGAAACCGCGTCCACTCGGTCTCGATAAACTCGAAATATTCAAAGACGATTTTCTTGACCTCGCGCCGGTCGCGGTGCCCCAGATTGTAGGCATAAGCCTCTTCAATGGTAAGGTTTTCCGCGTCTAGCCAGTATTTGCATTCCATACCACCTTTGCGGCAGTGAATATGGATGGGTTCATTCCCCTCGTTGGCATAAAAATAAAACCGCCAGCCCATGATGAAAAGAATTGTTGGCAGGATGCAAGTTTACCGTCAACGTGGTTGTTCGGCAACCTCTAAAGCCAGGCCCGTATTTCATGGATAGTCGAGAATCTGAGTGATGAAAAAACTTGACGGCATGGGGAGTTGCGGGTATTGTTCAATGTCCTTGTTTAGGGACGCCGCTTGAGTGCGGTTTAGGTGATTCGGAGGGGGGGTGAAACGATATGCCGGGCATTAAAGTTAAAGAGAACGAGCCGTTTGAACTGGTTCTGAAGAAATTCAAGAAGCAGTGCGAGAAGGCTGGCATTCTCTCGGAAGTCCGCAAGCGTGAACACTTCGAAAAGCCGAGTATCAAGCGGAAGAAGAAAGCCATTGCGGCACGGAAACGTGCGCTTAAGAAACAACGTAAAATGATGGATTAGTAGTAATCGGTGTAGCGGTATGTTCGGCGCCAGCGTTGGGCCACAGACTGCATTGGAAGAGAGGGGCGATTCTTGGAATTGCCCCTTCTTTTACTTTTGGCGTTAGGGAGAGGGCATGACACTGCTTGACGTGATCGTTTGGTTGATTCTGATCGCGTTCGTGGTCAAGGGATTCACGAAAGGGCTGATCAGCGAGGTCTGTTCTCTGCTGAGCCTGGTTGCCGGTGGTTGGGCTGCCTTCAAGTATTATCCTTACCTAGCCGGCGCGTTTTCACCACTTATTCGCCTGCCTCACAATGTCGCCATTGCTCTGTCATTTCTTCTCATTTTTCTGATTATCGGGCTGTTGTTTTATCTGTTGGGATATCTGCTGACTACCATGCTGAAGATCATGCTGCTTGGTGGGCTCAATCGGGCCGGTGGCATGCTGTTTGGCTTGCTGGAGGGGGCATTCATCCTCTGTATGCTCCTCTATTTCCTGACGACATCGCTGATGCCGCAGAAGTTACGGGGTTACATTTTATCGGCAAAGATGGGGCAATCGTTTGTTAGTGCTGGCCGCGAAATTATTGCCGGCTGGGATACCTATCGCCACCATCCTGCTGCACCTAAGTCGGGCAAATGATCGAGGTGATGGCGGATGATCCCTGAGGATAAAGTCCGCGAGGTTGCCGATCGGCTCTCAATTGTTGAGGTGGTCGGTGAATACGTAGCACTACGGCGCTCCGGTGCCAATTACCAGGGGCTCTGTCCGTTCCACGGCGAGAAGACCCCTTCATTTAACGTTAATCCGGCCCGCAATATTTATCACTGCTTTGGCTGCGGGGTCGGTGGTAACGCATTTTCCTTTGTCATGCGCATGGAAGGGATGACCTTTCCGGAAGCGATTAAGCACCTGGCCAAACGGGTCGGGGTGACAATCGAAGAGCAGGAGTTGACGCCACGGCAACGGCAGCAGCATGATGAGCGGGAGCAGTTGCTGCAGATTTCTGATCTGGCAGCAGGATTCTTCCGCCGACAGCTGACCGATGGGGCTGACGGCGAAACGGTCAGGCTCTACCTGGTCGAGCGTGGCGTGGCCAAGGATACTGCCGAAGCGTATCGATTGGGGTATGCAGCGGACAAGTGGGACAGCCTGACCCGCTATCTTGAACGGCAACGGGTCGCATTGCCGCTGGCCGAGAAACTGGGTCTGATCCGCCGCGGTAGTAATGGCAATTATATCGATCTGTTTCGCAACCGGTTGATCATTCCGATCTGCGATGGACAGGGTCGGGCCATTGCTTTTGGCGGCAGGATTCTGGGCGAGGGGCAACCGAAGTATCTCAATTCGCCGGAATCGCCGATTTATCACAAAAGCGATGTGTTGTTCGGGCTACATATGGCGCGCAGTGCCATGCGGGAGCAGACTGCGGCCATCGTCGTTGAAGGGTATTTTGATCATCTGGCGCTTTGGCAAAGCGGCGTGAAGAATGTGGTGGCCAGCTGTGGTACGGCCCTGACCGACGGCCACATCCAGTTGCTGAAGCGGGCTGTCTCGCGACTCTATACCCTGTTTGACGGGGACGAGGCGGGGCAGAAAGCGACCGAACGGGTGCTTGAGCTGGTGCTGGGTAGTGGCCTGCAGGGGAATGTGATTGAGCTGCCGGCAGGTGATGACCCGGATACCTTTCTCCGCCGCGAGGGTCACCCCGCTTTTGCCGAACGTCTTGCCGGAGCCAAAACCATGTTTGTCTGGTTCCTGCAGCGGCTTGGTGAACGGTTGCCGGTGGGCAGTGTTGAAGGGACTGTGGCAATTGTCAATGCCATTGTGCCCAAGCTGCAGCTGATGACCGATCCGCTGGAGCGAGGTCTCAATGAGCGGGAAGTTGCCCGACGCTTTGGCATTGATGAACAGCTGTTGCGGCAACGATTGGGGCGTGGTGCCGTTGCTCCCCAGGGAGCGGCCCGAGCGCCGCAGAAACCGCGTCAGGAAGAGCCGGAAGATTTACTGCTGGTATTGATCGGGAAATTTCCAGAACTAGGTCGTCGCTTGGGTAGAGAAGGCTTGGCCCGGTATTTTTCAGTGGATCGTCAACCCTTGGCGGATGCAGTCGTTAAACAGCTGGAGACCAACGAGCAGGTTGATTGGAGTGCGGTACTTGATCAGGCGGCAACCGACGTGGAACGGAATCGCCTGGCAGCAATGTTGGTGGATGAAGAACGGTTTGCTGAAATCGATGCAGAACGGATGTTTGTTGAATTATGTACCAGTCGCACCCGGCAAGGATTGAAGCAGATAGAAGAACTGCGGCGTGAATTGGCGCGGGTTGAGGCTGGGTCACCCCGGTATCGGGAAATATTAACCGAGATCGACGCCTTGCGAAATACAAAATCGCAATTATTATAAGTTGATTAGAGCGTGCCACGAGGTAGAGTGCATGGCAAAAAAGAATATGGAAGAAGTGAAGCAGTTGATCGATCTCGGCAAGGAGAAGGGTTTCCTTACCTATGAAGAGGTAAATGACCTGCTTCCGCCGGATCTTGTCTCTTCGGATCAGATCGACGATGTGATGAGCATGTTCGGCGAGATGGATATTGAGATCGTCGATTCGGTGCAGAAAGTCAAAATTCCCAAGGCCAAACTTGACCTCGAAGATGATGAAGAGGCTGAGGGTGAGCAGGAAGAGCAGGAATTTGAGCCTGGCGCACTGGGACGAACCAGTGATCCGGTGCGGATGTATCTGCGCGAAATGGGCTCGGTCTCACTGCTTACCCGTGAAGGGGAAGTTGAGATTGCCAAGCGGATTGAAGATGGCGAGCGTGAAGTTGCCCGCGTTATCCTGAATACGCCAATCACGGTCAAGGAAGTTATTGCTCTGGGTGAACGGCTGAAAAAGGGGCAGATTGCCCTGTCGGAAATCAGCAAGGAAGCCGAAGAGGAAGAGACTGAAGACGATGAGGTCGAAGAGGAAGCACCACCGAAGAATCATCTGGCGGAACTGATCGACGAAATTGCCGTCCTTGACAAGCGAAGTGAAGAGTTGCAGGCGATTTTAGAGCCGGGCGATGTTGCTGATGATGTCAGGGCGGCCAGTGAAGCTGAACTGCTGCAGATCAAGGAGCAGTTGGCCGAGAAGGTCAAGGCGTTGCGCCTTAAAGATCGGCATATTGAGAAAGTTGCTCACCGGCTGAAAGAGCTGTCAATCAAGGTGGCCAAGACCTCACGCGAAGTTGGCGAGATTGAACAAGAAGTGAAGCTCAAGGGTGATGAACTGCGGGTTCAATTGCGGCGGCTTCATGCCGATGCTTCCTTGGAAACTGAAATTGCGGCGCTGCTCGGGGTCTCGGTTGAAGATCTGCAGCGTTTTGACCGCAAGCTGTCCAGTGTGGAAAAAAAGTTGCGCAAGGTTGAGTTGGAAGCCGGATTCAAGGCCACTGACCTGTCGGCGGCGCTACGGGCTATTCAGCAGGGCGAGCGCAAGGCCAAGGAAGCCAAGGTTGAGTTGGTGGAAGCCAACCTGCGGTTGGTGGTTTCCATTGCCAAGAAATATACCAACCGCGGTCTGCAGTTCCTGGATCTGATTCAGGAAGGGAACATCGGCCTGATGAAAGCGGTGGATAAGTTCGAATACCAGCGCGGTTACAAGTTTTCCACCTATGCCACCTGGTGGATTCGTCAGGCCATTACCCGGGCGATTGCTGATCAGGCCCGGACCATCCGGATTCCGGTGCATATGATCGAAACGATCAATAAGCTGATCCGGACCAGCCGGCAGTTAGTGCAGGAAATCGGCCGCGAACCGTCGCCGGAAGAGATTGCCGAGCGGATGCAGTTGCCACTGGATAAGGTGCGCAAGGTGCTTAAAATTGCCAAAGAACCGATTTCTCTCGAAACGCCAATTGGTGAAGAGGAAGATTCTCACCTTGGAGACTTCATTGAGGACAAGGGGGTGGTGTCGCCTTTGGAAGCGGTCATCAAGGCCAACCTGTCCGAGCAGACTGCTCGTGTGCTGGCCACTCTGACCTCGCGGGAAGAAAAAGTCTTAAGAATGCGCTTTGGCATTGGCGAGAAGAGCGATCACACCTTGGAAGAAGTTGGTCAGGATTTCGAAGTCACGCGGGAACGGATTCGGCAGATCGAAGCCAAGGCGTTGCGTAAGCTCCGCCACCCGAGCCGGGCCAAGAAGTTGAAGAGCTTTGTGGAGTAGGCGGACAAAAAGCTTGACGCTGTTGTTGTCATCAGGTATATAAAAAAATTCGTCCGGTTGCGTAGGACGCCTTTCGTCCCCTTCGTCTAGCCCGGCCCAGGACACCGCCCTTTCACGGCGGCGACGCCGGTTCAAATCCGGCAGGGGACGCCAGTTAGCGAAGGCCCCGGAGAACTCTCCGGGGCCTTTTTTCTTTGTTGTCCCCGCAGGCGGTTGAAAAACGTCATGAGGAGGCCAATATGCACGGCGCAAACGAGCGAAAAGCCGAGGCGTACTCCCTGTACGTTGAGGTTTTGAGCGAGTGGCAACAAAGCAGATTGGCCGCGCAGTAGTTTCTCAATAGTCTGCAAGGTGGTGGAGTCAATCGTGTCACAGAATGAACTGTTGAAAATTGAAAAGCCGGTCCGATATTTGGGTGGGGAGATGGGTGCGGTTCTGAAAGAGAACCCGGTCGTCCGTTTCGTCCTGGCCTTTCCTGATGTCTATGAAGTGGGTATGAGCCACCTCGGGTTTCAGATTCTGTATAAGGTGCTGAATACGCCGGACTGGTTGGCAGCGGAACGGGCCTACGCCCCCTGGCCTGATCGCGAAGCTCAGCTGCGGGAGGGTAACCTTCCCTTGTCCACCATCGAGAGCGGCACGCCCCTGGCTCAAGCCGGGATCATCGGTTTTACCCTGCAGTATGAACTCTCCTATACCAATATCCTCAATATGCTCGAACTGGCCGGTATTCCGCTGGGGGCGGCCGAAAGGGATGAGCGCTGGCCGCTGATTCTCGGCGGTGGGCCATGCGCCTATAATCCGGAGCCGTTGGCCGATTTTTTTGATGCCTTTCTGCTGGGGGACGGTGAAGAGGCCACCGTTGAGATTGCGGCGGCTTATCGCGATTGGCGCGCGTCTGGTGCAGCTAAAGCGGTCCTGTTGGAGCAGTTGGCCAAAATTCCTGGGGTCTATGTGCCATCTTTTTTTGCCGTCTCCTACCATGAGGATGGGCGAGTAAAGGCGATTGAGTCGCAGTTGCCCGGCTATACTCAGGTAAGGCGGCGGTTCCTGACTGATCTGGATCAAGCCCCGTATCCTACCGAACCGGTGCTGCCATTTCTCAAAACCGTTCATGACCGGGTGAGCCTGGAAGTGGCCCGGGGTTGCACCCGTGGCTGTCGTTTTTGCCAGGCCGGTTATGTCTATCGGCCGGTGCGGGAGCGAAAGCCCCAGACGCTGTTGGATCTGGCGGAGCGGACCCTGCAGGCGACCGGCTATGAGGAGATTTCTCTGCTTTCCCTGTCGACCGGTGACTATGGCTGCATTGAGCCGCTGCTCAAGGAGTTGATGGTACGGCATGCGGATAGTAAGGTGGCCATTTCCTTTCCATCGCTCAGGGTAGGCACCTTGACCCCTGAACTGATTGAAGAGATCAAAAAAGTGCGCAAGACCGGCTTTACCCTGGCGCCAGAGGCGGGGAGTGAACGGTTGCGGCGGGTGATCAATAAGGGGATCACCGAGGCGGATCTGCTGGCAAATGCCCATGCTGCCTATGCGGCAGGTTGGCGGACGATCAAGCTCTACTTCATGATTGGCCTGCCTACCGAAAACGACGAGGACATCCAGTCAATTATGGAACTGGGCCGGCAAGTAAAAACCGAGGCGCGGCGAGCGCGTGGTGATGGCGAGGTTACGGTGTCGGTATCAAGCTTTGTGCCCAAGGCCCATACCCCGTTTCAGTGGGAGCCGCAGATCACCTACGAGGAGATTCTGACCAAACAGGATCTGCTGCGTACGGAGTTGAAACGACGCAAGGTCAATTTCCGCTGGCAGGATGCCCCGCTTTCGGTCATGGAAGGGGTATTTGCCCGTGGTGACCGACGTCTGGGCGCAGTGCTGCGGGCGGCACGGGCCAAAGGTTGCCGCTTCGACGGTTGGGGTGAGCACTTTAAATTCTCCGCCTGGTTGCAGGCCTTTGCCGAAGTAGGACTTGACCCCCGCTGGTATCACCGGCGCCGGGACGATGACGAGATCCTGCCCTGGCAGCACCTTGATTGTGGCGTCACCACCGATTATCTGCGCCTGGAGCGCCAACTGGCACTGAAAGAAGAAGCTACGACCGATTGCCGCACCGGCCGCTGTACCGGCTGCGGGGTCTGTGACTTTACACAGGTGAAGCGGCAATGCTATGCGCCAGATACCTTTACTCCTGAGGTACGGGTGCCGATCGAGCCAAGCTCTGACGAAGGTGCGCTCAAAATCCGCGCTCGCTTCAGTAAAACCGAGCGGCTGCGCTTTCTCAGTCACCTGGAGTTGATCACCATGTTTACCCGCGCGGTCAGCCGGGCCAATATTCCGATCCGTTATTCGCAAGGGTTTCATCCCCATCCGAAGTTCTCGTTTGCGACGGCCCTTTCAGTCGGGGTTGAATCCTACGCCGAATACCTGGATATGGAAGTGGTGGCCGGTTTTAGACCTGACGAACTGCTCCGTCGCCTGAACGAGGTGTTGCCACCAGGCATGCAGATGCTGGAAGCGTGGGCGATGCCGTTGAAAAGTCCGTCGTTGACTTCACTGATGGAACGGGTCCGCTATCGGGTGACCTTGCCGGATCATTTTGCGGCTGAGCTGGCGCCGCAAGCGGCACATTTTCTGACCCTGGAGACCTATCCGTATCGGCGCGAGAAAAAGGGGCAGGATTTTGATCTGCGCCGGGAACTCCACGCGCTGCAGGTTGACGGTGCGCGCATTGAGCTGGAAGTCGGCCGGGGTAAACCGCTGGAGTTTGTCGCAGCCATTCTCGGTTGTCCGTTGACGGCACTGGATGATTGCCGGATCGAAAAGCTGGCGGTGGTGTTTCGCGATAATCCTGACCCGGTAGCGCATGTTGCACCAATTTGTGATATAACTTCCACTGCAACTGATTTGACACTTTAATATATCGAGAAATATCAATGGCGAATGAACTCGTAATAAATACTACCTCGCACGAAACCCGGATTGCTCTGATCGAGAATGGCACCATTTCCGAGCTCTACATCGAACGGAGCCGGGTCAAGGGGATCGTCGGCAATATCTATAAGGGGAAAGTCGTGCGGGTATTGCCCGGCATGCAGGCCGCCTTTGTCGATATTGGCCTGGAAAAGGCTGCTTTCCTCTACGTTGCCGATGTCTTTGATCCGTTGGAAGAATACGAATCGTTCATGGATGGCAACGGTAAAAAAGAGGATTCAACCCCGGAAGCAGATGGCGAAGATCGCCCGATGCTGCATCCGGCTCATCCGATTGAAGAGCTGTTGCAGGAAGGGCAGGAGCTGCTGGTTCAGGTCTCCAAAGAGCCGCTGGGCACCAAGGGGGCGCGGATCACCTCGCACATCTCGCTGCCGGGTCGGCATCTGGTCTATATGCCAACGGTGGACCATGTCGGCATTTCCCGCCGCATCGCGGAAGAAGAAGAACGGGAACGTCTGCGGGAGATTGTCGAGCGGATCAAACCGGTGGGAAGTGGCTTTATTGTCCGCACGGTGTCCGAGGGCAAGAGCGAGGACGATCTGGCTGCCGACATGAAATACCTGATCAAATTGTGGGAAGAAGTATCGAAACGGCGGGAAAAGGCGAGTGCGCCGTTCCTGATTCACGCCGATCTGGATGTGACCCAGAAGGTAGTGCGCGACATCCTCACCGAAGACGTGAATCGGATCGTGGTCGATGCCAAACCGGAACGTGACAAGATTGTCCAGTTCATCACTACCTTTATGCCGAAGATGAAGTACTCCATTGATCTCTATGACGATGATGAGCCGATATTTGACCATTTCGGCCTGGAAGTTGAGATCAGTCGGGCACTGGGCCGCAAGGTCTGGTTAAAGAGCGGCGGCTATATCATTATCGAGCAGACCGAGGCGCTGACGGCAATTGACGTCAACACTGGTCGCTTTGTCGGCAAGCACAATCTGGAAGATACCATCCTCAAGACCAACCTGGAGGCGGTGAAGGAGATTGCCTACCAGTTGCGTCTGCGCAATATCGGCGGCATCATCATCATCGACTTCATTGACATGGAGAAAGAGGTCAATCGCGAGAAGGTCTTTACCGCTCTGGAAGAGGCGCTGAAAAGCGACAAGTCAAAGACCAATATCCTGAAGATCTCCGAGTTGGGGTTGGTGGAAATGACCCGGAAGCGGGTTCGTGAGAGTATCGGGCGGACGCTCTGTGAACCGTGCCCCTATTGCGAAGGGCGGGGCTACGTCAAATCGAAGATCTCGGTCTGCCACGAAATCTTCCGCGAGCTGCACCGGGAGATGATCGATATCCGCGGGGCCAAGGTGATGCTCACCGTGCATCCGCAGGTTGCCGATCTGCTTTACGACGAGGAACGGCGCGGTCTGGAAGAGTTGGAAAAGAAATATAAAAAACGGATTACGGTCAGGGCGAAGCCGGGGTTTCATCAAGAACAATTTGAGATCGCCATCACTTAAGAACGCGCTATTTCCACGATCTCGGCGTTGCTTCTCGGGATTGTCTGCTCAACGTACCTTTAAGTACGTCTGCGCGCCAATCCCTCAAGCGCCTTGACCTCGAGAAAATATCACGTTCTTGAAAAAGCCGGTGAAGGGGGAGAATATGCACTTTGCGGCCAAGGTTGTAGATGTTCCCAATTTCGGGAAAAAACAGGTCACGGTCAACGGCATTGAGGTGTTGCTCGTTAATGTCAAAGGTGAGATCTTTGCCTGTGAACATGAGTGTCCGCATCAGTCGGCACCGCTGGCGGGCAGCATTGTCCAGGATGGGCATCTTTCCTGCCCGCGGCACGGCTACCGGTTCAATCTCAAGACCGGCGCTTGCAAGGATGCCCCCCAGTACACTCTCAAGGTTTATCCGGTACAGATTCTGGACGGTGATGTGCTGGTTGACCTGGGCGCCTAGCACGTTCACTCATTGCTTTTGGTCCAGAGTAAGTGCTACAATAAGTCAACATTAAACTATCTGCTGGAGGACAACATGTTACTATCAAAACGACTGATGTTAATTGTTCTTGCCGTAGCTGTTTTCGTGACCAGTGGTTGTGCAACATACCATGGCCAGGGCGGTTTGGCCGGTGGTGCCATGGGTGGCTTGGCCGGCGCGGTGCTTGATCGTAAAAATCCATGGCGGGGCGGGGTAGTTGGTGCGGTGCTTGGCAGCCTCGCCGGAGCGACCATTTCGGAAGTATCGGCTCAGGGGGCGCGGGAATCAGCTCGGGCTGGCCGGCCAGTGGAATACCGCACTGAGGCAGCAGAGCCGCAGCATGTCTATCGTGCCGAACCGGTACAGGTGCCACAAGCGAACATGCAGACCAAATGCCGCAAGGTGCGGGAGCGGGTCTACGAAGGTGACCGGTTGATCAAGGACAGTGTCAAAGAGGTCTGCGAAGGGGACAAGTTCGAACGTTCCTACTAGCGGCTGCCCCAAAACAGCCATCTCGCCACCGTCCTCTAAAGCCCCCTTGTGCGGCGTAGCGGTGCTACGCCTCCGCAGGGCTTTCTGCGGGTGCGACGATCTGACTATTTTGGAACAACCTAAGTTTTCAATAGCCTATACAAGTAAATAATCGCAGACAAAAAAACCCGGTTCAGGCCGGGTTTTTTTGTTGTCCTTTTGCCAGCCAGCTGACGATAAACTGCAGCAGGCTGACCAGGACAATGGTTGCACCGCTCGGCAGGTTGTAGGCAAAAGAGAGGGTTATGCCGACCACCACCGCCGTGACCGCCGCGCCGGCGGCCAGAATGATGGTGCTGCGGAAGCTGCGGGCAAACTGCAGGGCGGTCACTGGTGGCAGGATCAGCATCGCCGAAATAAGCATGATCCCCACCACCTTCATGGCCAGGACGACAGTCAGGGCGGTCAGCAGCACCAGCAGCGTGTTGAGCCGGTCCACATTGATGCCTGAGGTCCGCGCCAACTCCTCATCAAAAGCGACGGCAAACAGTTCCTGGTAGTTGCTGATGATCGTTCCCAGGACGATCAGGCAGAGAATACCGGCCAGGATCAGTTCGCTGGTACTGATGGCCAGGATATTGCCGAACAGATAGCTGAACAGATCGACGGTAAAGCCGCCCGCCAGGCTGGTCAACACGACACCACCGGCGATACCGGCGGCTGAGACGATACCAATGGCGGCATCGCCGTAGATTCTGGCCCGCTCACCCAGGCGATGAATGCCGAGCCCGGCGGCCAGCACCAGCGGCACCGCGGCAATGGTTACCCAGCTGCTCCCCACCCCGGCCACCATGGCCACCGCCACGCTGCCAAAGGTGACATGGGCCAGACCGTCGCCAATCAGCGAGAGTCGGCGCAGGACCAGAAACACCCCCAGCGTGCCACAGAGCAGACCCACCAGGACGCCACCCACCAATGCCCGCAGCATGAAGCCGTATGAAAAAATATCAGTTAAGTCCATGGTCAGTGTCTCTGGCAGATCAGATGTTGCGAATGCTCGCCGAAAAAGTGGGTCATCTCTGGCGAATGGCAAAAGTCCTCAAAAGAGCCATCGAACACCACCCGTTTGTCCAGATAGAGCAGCCGGTTGGCATACATGCCGATGCTGCCGCTGTCGTGGGTGACCAGGACCACGGTCGTCCCTTCCTCCTGATTCAGGCGGCTGAGCAGGGCGTAAAAATTTTCCCTGGTCTCCGGGTCAAGGGCGGTGGTCGGCTCATCCATGATCAGCAGCTCAGGTTTGCCGACCAGTGCCCTGGCCAGAATGACCCGCTGCTGCTGACCGCCGGAAAGCTCCCCCACCAGTCGGCGCCGCAAATGGTCGATCCCCATCAATTCAAGGACATGGGTCATGGCGGCTGGATCGTGGGGTGTGCGGGAATGAGCGGCGCGGGCGTTGGCCAGCAGGCCGAGACGGACTATCTCCTCAACATTGCCAGGGAAGTTGGGGTTGAAGTATTTCAGTCGTTGCGGCAAATAGCCAATGCGGTGCCAGTCGGTAAAATCGACCTGTGGTTTACCAAACAGGGCGATTTCACCGGCTGCCGGCGTGGTGAGCCCCAGCATGACCCGCACCAGGGTGCTTTTGCCTGAGCCGTTCGGGCCGACAATGCCCAGATAGTCACCGGCCCGCACCGCGCAGGTCACCCCCTCCAGGGCAGTAGCTTTCTGGAAATGCACCGCGACACCACGGGCTTCCACCAGCGTCACTGACATGCGAGTCCCCCCCGGAGTTCAGTGAGGTTTTTTTCCATCAGCTCCAGAAAGGTCACGCCCCTGGCCAGGTCCTCTTTACTAATGGTATGGGTGGCATGCAGCCGCCGCACCGTGGCGCCAGCCTCCCGGGCCAGGGTATCGGCCAGCCGTGGCGCGATCATTTCTTCCGCAAACAGGGTCGGCTGGGGCAACTGTTTGAGCTCTTTGATCAGGGCAATGAGGTCCTGGGGGGTTGGCTCGGCATTGGCCGCGACGCCCATGGCTGATTTGGTAGTGAGACCGTAACGTTTTGCCAGGTAACTGAAAGCAGCGTGGCCACCCACGACCAGAGTGCGGGAACCACAGGTGGCCAGGCCGGCACGATAGCGGCCATCCAGTTCCGACAGCTTTTTGCGGTAGGCCGCCGCATTGGTCCGGTAGCCGGCGGCGCCGCCAGGGTCGGCGGTTGCCAAGGCCTGTTCAATGGTGGTTACCATCTGTTGGGCACGGTGCAGATCAAGCCAGACGTGGGGGTCGCTGCCCTGCTGGGCATGGTCGTCGTGGTGGCCAGCATGGCCATTGTCCGCCGCCAGCAGCTGCAGGCCGGTGGAGGCGTTTACCGCCGTTACCGTGCCACCAACGCTGCTCAACAGCTTGGTGGCCCAGGGTTCCATGGCCGGATTGGTAAAGACGAACAGTTTGGCCTGGGCCACCCGCGCCATATCGGCGGGCTTTGGCTCAAAATGGTGGGCCTCGACGCCTGGCGGCAGCAGCAGGGTAACGGCGACCCGATCGCCACCGATACTCCGGACAAAATCATAGACCGGAAAAATGGTTGCGACCACCGGTAGTTTGCCGGCAGGTGCTGGGGCAGAGTCGGTGCGGGTGCAACTGAGCAGGCAGAGCAGGCTGATCAGCGTGAGTAAGTTGCGAAGTCGTAGCATAGGGCTCACAATAACGGCTATGGAGGTGCTGTCAAGAGAAACGCGGCGGGCCACCGCTATTTCTGCTTCTTGGGCTTGCCCGGCTTTGCCGGTTCCCGTTCGTCATGCCCCTTCATCTGCTGCAGCATTTCCCGCAGCCGGCTGTCAACCCGCTGGAAAACGGTCCCCTGGGGATAGCTGCCATCCTTTTGCCGCTCGCCGGCCGGGATGCCGGTGAGCAGTTCGATCCCCTGGTCGATGGTTGCCACGCTCCAGATCTGGAATTTGCCCTTCTTTACCGCGGCCACGACTTCGTCGTTCAACATCAGGTGCCGTTCGTTGGTCTTAGGGATCATGACCCCCTGCTGACCGTTGAGCCCCTTGGCCTTGCAGACGGCAAAGAACCCCTCGATCTTTTCATTTACCCCGCCAATCGGCTGCACCATGCCGAGTTGGTTAACGCTGCCGGTGACCGCGATCCCCTGCTTGATTGGCAGATCTGCCAGGGTCGACAGCAGGGCGTAGAGTTCGGTGGATGAGGCACTGTCCCCTTCCACGCCGTCGTAGTTCTGCTCGAAACAGATGGAGGCGGAAAAGGAGAGTGGCTTGTCATGGGCGAATTTCCCCCCCAGATAGCCGGTGAGGATCAGCACCCCCTTGTCGTGGATTGGGCCGGAGAGTTTCACCTCCCGTTCGATGTTCACCATGCCGGCCCGGCCGAGCCAGACCCGGGCCGTCACCCGCGAGGGCCGGCCAAACATGTAGTCAGCCACGGTCATCACCGCCAGGCCGTTGATCTGCCCCACCACGGCGCCAGTGACCTCGTTGAGGATGGTGCCATTATCGAACATCTCCTGCAGCCGCTCCTCGACCCGGTTGCTGCGGTAGACCTTTTCTTGAATCGCCCGTTTGACCATGACCCGGTTGACAATCCGCTTTTTCTCCTTCTTGGCCCAGTAACTGGCCTCGCGGATCAGGTCCGCCACCTCCATGAACTGGGACGACAGCTTGGCCTGATCCTCGACGATGCGGGCCGAGTACTCCACCAGGCCGGCAACGCCGCTCCGGTCAAAGGGGAGCAGCTTTTCATTGCGGCAGTGGGTGGCCACAAACAGAGCGTAATCGCGGATGCTGTCCGGGGTGCGGGCGATGGTGCTGTCAAAATCGGCCTTGACCCGGAAGAATTTCCGGTAGTCCGGCTCCATGTGGTAGAGCATGTAATAGAGCCAGGGCGAGCCGATCATGATGATCTTGGCCTGCAGCGGGATCGGTTCCGGCTTGATGGAGACGATGGTCATGAAGCGGAACTGCTCCATGGCATCCTCGATGCGGATCTCGCCACTCCGGATGCAGCGTTTCAGGGCGTCCCAGGCAAAGGGGTTGATCAGCACTTCGCGGGCATCGATCACCAGATAGCCGCCATTGGCCTTTTGCAGGGCGCCCGGCTTGATCAGGGTAAAGTTGGTGGTGGCCACCCCGCTCATCTGCATGATGTGCTCGATCCGGCCGAACAGATTGGTATAGGTCGGGTTGGCCTCAAAGATGATCGGCGCCCCCTCGACCCCCTTGTTGTCGACAAAGACATTCACCTGGTAGCGGTCGAACGAAGGCTCCTGGCGTGGCAGCTTCAGCCCCGGGATAGGGGACTGCTGGGGCTGCTGGGGTTTGAAGTCCTCCAGATTGAGCAGCATGTCCTCCTGCACCGCAGCCAGATACTGCAGCACCTTGGGGTTGTCGCTGTACTTTTCCTTCAGCGGTTCGATGTGGCGACCGATGGCCGACATCCCCAGATCACGGTCCAGTTGTCCCAGGGTCTCTTTGGCCCCTTTTTCCGTCTCTCGCACCTGACGTAGTATGTCATTGAGGGTTTCCGTCAGTTCGGTGCCGGTCTGTTCCATCGCCTCTTTATCCGCATCGGACAGGGCCTCGTACTCCTCCTGGGTGTAGTTGCGGTCTTCCTTCTGCGGCACCATTACCAGTCCGGACACGGTCCGCTGCAGCGAAAAGCCCTTGGCTTCAGCGTCCTTTTCCAGCGCCGCAAACAGTTCGCCGCTTTTGTCCTGATATTCGCTGACAATGGACGAGCGGTTCGATTCATAATCCTTGCTGTCCAGCGCCTTGGGGATATCGATCTTGACCCCGTCCAGCAGCTCCTTCATGTCGGCATCAAGTTCACTCCCCAGACCGGCCGAGAGCGACAGGCAGATCGGGTTGTCCTCGTCGCCGAAGTTGTAGACATAGCACCAGTCCAGCGGCGCCGGTTCTTCCTTGGCGCGCAGCTTGAGCAGGTTCTTGATGGTGGAGGTCCGGCCAGTGCCGGTCTCGCCCGCCAGATAGAGGTTAAAACCGTCCGCATCCATGCCCAGGGCAAAATCGATCGACTTGAGCGCCCGCTCCTGGCCAATGGAACCGGCCAGTTCCGGCAGATCCTTGGTGGTCTTGAAGTCGAAAATGCTCTCGTCGCATTCCCAGCGGAGTTTAGCAAGGGGGAGTTTCAGTTTGTCGGTGGTCGTCACGGTTTCCTCCAGGCGGCTTGGCAATGATTTTGATAGCATAACACTGGTGAGTAGGCCTTACAAGGAACCGAGTGGAAGAATAATCGAGACCTGTAGCTGCAGATTTCAATCATTCACCGTACGTTCAATGTTGCAGAATAGTTGCCATCTGCCGCAGCTATCCAGTATGCTCGCTGCTACACAACCCACCTTGCAGGTGCAAATCCGCTGAAAAGATCGGTTAGCGAATATGAAACGAAAAAATGAAACCTTGATGGTCAGCTTCATCGGCATGCTGGTCATTCTGATGATATTGCTGTTCAGTGCGAACACCATTGTGCTTAAGAGTTTCCGCGCCCTTGAGAAAGAAGACAGCCTCGACCACCTGAAGCGCATTGCCAGCGCCATTAACAATGAACTTGATGCCCTTAACGCCTGGGCCGGAGACTATGCGACCTGGGATGATACGTATCGCTTCATGCAGGACGGTAATGCTGAGTTTGTCGCCTCTAACATGACCGATAGCTCGCTCTCGCAGCTCAAGATCGACCTGATAGCCTTTGTCCGGCCCAATGGCGAAATTGTTTTGGCCAAGACAGTCAGTAATAAGCGATCGCAACCCCAGCCATTTCCTCCTGATTTGCTTCCACACCTGGCTGCAGACAGCCCCCTGATTCAGTTGCTATCTGCCGGCAGTGCGAAACAAGGGATTCTGTCATTGGCCACCCCACTAATGATTGTCGCCCGGCCAATTCTTACGAGTAACGGTAATGGCCCAACTGCTGGTTCGCTGATCATGGGCCGATTCCTCAATGCAGCTGAAATCGCCCGTCTGGGCAATCTGTCAAGGGTTCCATTCACAATAACGCGGGTCGAACGATCAATGCTCACGGCCCCGCCATTCACGGGCAAGTCGCCACTCTCTCTGGCCAAGCCCTACCAGTTGGTCCGCCCCAGCGATAGCATTGCCCATGGATATGCACTGCTCCCGGACATTTACCAGCAGCCAGGAGCATTGGTGCATGCAACCATGGAACGGCATGTCTACATGCAGGGCATCAAAACGGTCCGCTATTTTCTGGTCTGGTGTGTGTTGATTTCGCTGCTCGGGTTGGTTGCCATAAACTGGGGGATGGGAAAATACGCTGCCTCATTGCCGCAGAATGAGCGGGACTGCCTGTTTGCCGTGGCCCTTGACCAGTCGACCTTGCCGGTTGCTATTCTGGATGCGGCTACCAGTCGTATTGTCCAGGTGAACGGGGCGTTGGCCCGGTTGCTGTCACATGCTCCCGAGCAATTGCAGGGGGTACTGTTCCGCGAGCTACTGACTGAATCCGTGAGCGTATTTGAACGGTGTTGCGCGGCGGCTTATCAGGAGCGGCAGCGGCAGTGCTGTGAACTGCAGCTGCGGTGCCACGACGGCTCGTCTGTGCCGGTCCAGATGACAGCAAGCCTCCTAGATCAGAACGGGCAGCAGTATCTGTTCCTGTTGCTTCGTCCGGAATGAACTTACGGGTTGGACTCATAATCTGGCTACCTCATAGTTGGAAACTAACCAGCGCGCAACTTTTTAGCGCGACCGGTCGAGCGCGTGGTTAGGCGAGAAGGTGTCTCAATTAGGCGTCCACTGACATACTTATGCAAGACACTTGCAATCAGTGTCTGATATGGGATTCCCTCTTCAACTGCTCTTTCCTGAATGTCCAGCAGGTCTGGGGTAGAGAGCCTGATGTTAACACGCCGATCTTTGATAAAGGTTTCACGCGCTGCTAAGCGGTATTTCTCAAGGTCAGATTCAGAGGTAATAATTGATTTTATCTCCCCCTTTTCGTAAGCATCGAGTATCTCTTTTTCATAATCATCAAGTTTGATTTTCTTCATATTGTCAACTCCTCTGCAGGTAATCCCTCGTCGCCTTCCGACTCGGGATCACCGTCTTTAAAAAATAGAATTCAGCTTCTTCCACAAATGGCACCAGATAAACATAGCCTTCGAACGCCACAACAAATACAGATTGATTTGAATACCTTGCAAGATTTGGGTGACTGATGGTATCCAGCAGTCCATTTCCCTCGATGGCAAGTGCAATTTGTTCGAATGAGATGTCTCGTTCGCTCTTCAATGCTACGTTTTTTTCGTGGTTCCAGCGGAATGGTTTCATAATTCACGATACCTCAAGGTGTGCCTTTTGTCATCATACCGTTTTTTAATTCACGCAATAAAACTTTGCGCTATTACCTAAAATGATATATCAATATAAAAATGAACGGCAAAGAAATCATCAAAAAGCTCAAAACACTTGGCTGGGAAATCAAGTCCATCAACGGCAGCCATCACCAGATGATAAAAGATGGCGTGAAGGTCACGGTGCCGGTGCATGGCACACAAGACGTTAAAATCAAGACCTTGCTGTCCATAGAGAAGCAAACGGGGGTAAAACTAAAATGAAAATCGAATATCCGGCCATCTTTGATCCTGCCGACGAAGGCGGATACGCCATTACCTTCCCTGACTTCCCTGAAGCCATCAGTGAAGGGGACACCCTTGAAGAAGCCAATTACAACGCTATAGAGGTGCTGGATCTAACTCTTACATCACGGATGGAAGATAACGAGAATATCCCTCTTCCTCATGCCGAATCAGGGGCTAACGTGCATATGGTTGCGCCGGATGTCAATATCCAGGCGGCGCTGCTTATAAAGTTAAACCGAGGAGAGAAAAAGTTCTCCGACCTTGCACGAACTCTCGGCACCTCATGGCCTGCGGTATCCCGCTTAGAGGACCCGAAGCATTGGCCATCCCTCCGTCAACTGGATAAAATGGCGGCGGCTCTTGGTAAGCGATTAGTGCTTTCGCTAGAGTAACACCCTGTTCATCTCCCTGATGTATAGGGGCATCCCCGGTTTTCGCAAGAGCTAAAAGTGAGATGTCCCTGTTTATTCCTGTTTATTCATCCCCCCATATGGAACATTTAGTCGTTGCACATTAACAACTAGAGGCAGCCATGCGGATCATCTTCCCAGTTGCCGGCGGTGCGGACGTAGTTGAGGGTGCCGCCGGCCAGCAGTTCGCGGCGCTGGCGGTCGGAGATGTCCAGGATGGTCAGGATGGTCCGCTCCCCCACTTCTACCGGAATTACCACTGCCCCGCGCACGATCATCGTCCGTAGGTGGGGGATCAGCAGCCGCTCGCCCGGTTGCAGCAGGTCGTAATCGGCCGGGTCCTTGAAAACCAGCGGTACGATGCCGAAGTTGATCAGGTTGGCCTTGTGGATGCGGGCGAAACTCTTGGCGATTTTGACCCGGATGCCGAGGTAGCGGGGGGCCAGCGCGGCGTGCTCCCGGCTGGAGCCCTGGCCGTAGTTCTCGCCGGCGATGATCGCGCCGTTGCCCGCCTTCTGTGCCCGCTGGTGAAACAGTGGGTCGACCTGCTCGAAGACGAACTGGCTGATGGCCGGGATGTTGCTGCGGAGTGGCAACACCTTGTTGCCGGCCGGCATGATGGTGTCGGTGGAGATGTTGTCCCCCACCTTGAGGATTACCTCGGCGCTCAGATCCTCCGGCAGTTCGGCAAAGTCGGGGAAGGGCACGATATTGGGACCGGTGACGATCTCCACGGCAGCAGCCTGCTCCGGTGGCTGGGGGTAGATGATACTGGAGTCGTCCAGCACGTATTTCGTCGGGTTCTGCACGTTGGGCCATTCCAGCAGTTTGCCCAACTCCCGCGGGTCAGTGACCACGCCGAACAGGCCGGCTGCGGCCGCAGTTTCCGGCGAGCAGAGGTAGACCCGGTCTTCCTTGGTGCCGCTACGGCCGGGGAAGTTACGCGGAAAGGTACGCAGTGAGACCTGATTGGTGCCGGGCGCCTGGCCCATGCCGATGCAGCCGAGGCAGCCGGGCTGGTGGATCTGCGCCCCGGCCAGAAGGAGCATCATGATCCCGCCTTGATCAGCCACGTTCTCCAGGCACTGACGGCTGCCTGGGTTGATGTGGAAGGAGAGGTGCGGCGCCACCCGCCGGCCGTCCAAGATGCGGCAGACGGTCATCAGGTCGCGGAAGGCCGAGTTGGCCGAACTCCCTACCAGCACCTGATCCACCTTAAGCCCGGCAATATCCGCCACCCGCACCACCTTGTCCGGCGATGAGGGGCAGGCGATGAGCGGTTCCACTGTGGCGAGGTCGATCTCTTCGTATTCGTCGTAACTGCAATCGGCATCAGCGGCCAGCTCCACCCATGATGCTTCCCGGCCTTGGGCCGCGAGAAATTCTTTGGTCCGGTGGTCGGAGGGGAACAGGCTGGTGGTGGCGCCCAGTTCGGCCCCCATGTTGCCGATGATTGCCCGGTCAGTGGCCGAGAGCGTAGCGACGCCGGGGCCATAATATTCGATGATCTTGCCCACGCCCCCTTTGACCGTGTGGCGGCGGAGCATTTCGAGAATCACATCCTTGGCCGAGACCCAGGGTGGCAGCTGTCCGGTCAGCTTCACCCCCCAGATCTTTGGGCAGGGGAGGTGGAACGGGTGGCCGGCCATGGCCAGCGCCACATCCAGACCACCGGCACCGATGGCGATCATCCCCAGTCCGGCAGCAGAGGTGGAGTGGGAATCTGCCCCCAGCAGGGTCTTGCCCGGTACGCCGAAGCGCTCCAGGTGGATTTGGTGCGACACACCGTTGCCCGGTTTACTGACATGGACGCCGTAATGCTCACCGGCGGAGATCAAAAAGGCATGGTCATCGGCGTTCTTGTTGTCGGTCTGCAGCAGGTTGTGGTCAATGTACTGGGCGGCCAACTCCACCTTGACGCGCTCAATCCCCATGGCCATGAATTCCAGCATCGCCATGGTGCCGGTGGCGTCCTGCAGCAGGCAGTGATCGATCTTGAGGGAGATCTCCTCCCCCGGTATAAGTTCGCCCGCCGTCAGGTGGGCGGCGAGTATTTTGGTTGCGAGATTTTTAGCCATGGTTGACTCCTTTTCTGTTTCATGTCCGATCAACGACGCTGCCAAAGGCTCCAGTTGGCAGGCGCGAAAGGAATGGGGCGCGAGGCGTACTGCAGGTACGTTGAGCGTCCCGTGACGTATCGCAACGAACCAGATGGACCTTTCGGCGCCGTCAGCCGAAGACCACCCGGTTGCGTCCCTCCTGCTTCCCCTGATACATCAACTGGTCCGCTCGTTTCACTAAAGATTCGATCGTATCTCCTGGCTTTACATGTGTAGCCCCCAGGGTAATGGTGACATGCAGTCGCTCACCCAGGTGGGTGAGAAATGAATGTTCAACCATAGTCCGCAATTTTTCCGCCACGGCATGAAACTGCTCACTGTCAACAAAACGGATGATAGCGACGAATTCCTCTCCTCCCCTACGCCCGATCATGTCATAGGCCCGCATGCAGTTTCCCATGGTGGTGCAGACCAGCTTAAGGATCTTGTCGCCCACATCGTGGCCATAGGTGTCGTTGAATTGTTTGAAATGGTCGACATCGATAAATATCAGCCCGAAACCGACCTGGTGCCGGTCAAATTCGGCCAGGCTGCCGGTCAGGTTCAGCTCCAGGTAGCGTCGGTTGGGGAGACCGGTCAATTGATCGATCAGCGCCTCCCGTTTCAGGTCTTCGATCAGCCGCTGGTTGTAATCCAGACTGGTCTTTTCGGTGAAGACCTCCACAGCCCCAATGGGGACGCCTTCCTGGTTGCGGATCAGTGAAACACTGACTGCTACCGGCACCCGGTGGCCGCCCTTGTGGTGCAGGTAGACCTGGTCCACCTTGTGGTTACACCCCTGCATCATGGTCTCTACCAGGGGGCAGCAGGCAATGCAGAGGCACTTGCCGGTTTCATCGATATGCACCAGGATGTTGTCGGCGCAGGAATGGCCCACCACGTCCTCGGCGCTATAACCGGTGATCCGCTCTGCCCCTTTGTTCCAGTAGGTAATCTGCCGGTCCAGGTTAACGAAATAGACCCCTTCGTGCAGGCTGTCGACAATCGTTTTAAACAGCTCGGGATTGTTTGTCATGTCAGCACTTTCAGCCATGGATGGCCTGCTTGTTCACGTCCAGTGCCGCTTCCTTGATTGCTTCACTCAGGGTCGGATGGGCATGGATGGTCAGCCCGAGATCAGCGGCCGTACCGCCGAAACTCATGGCCGTGACCGCCTCGCCAATCAGTTCAGACGCCCGGGCCCCGACGATATGGACCCCCAGCAGCCGCCCAGTCTGGGCATGGGCCAGCACCTTGACAAACCCTTCGGTTTCCCCCAGGCAACGGGCCCGGCCATTGCCGAGGAAGTTGCTCCGGCCAACGGAGTAGGGGGTGCTCGCTTCCCGTAGCTGCTCTTCGGTCTTGCCGACTCCGGCCGCTTCCGGCCAGGTGTAGACAACCCCGGGGATGTAGGCATAATCCACTTCGGCGGCCTGGCCGGCTAGCCGTTCGGCAAAGGCGACCCCTTCCTCCATCGCCTTGTGCGCCAGCATTGGGCCGGGGATCAGGTCGCCTAAGGCGTAGATCCCCGTGACAGTCGTTTGATAATTCGCGTCGACCACGATTCGGCCCCGGTCGTCCTGGGTGACCCCGATTTGGGGGAGCCCCAGCCCGGCGGTTAGCGGTTGGCGGCCGGTGGCCACCAGCACCTTGTCAAAAATCAGTTCGCGCACTGCTTCCGCACTGCTGATCGTGACCACGGCCCGGCCGTTTTCGGGGGCGATCCGGGTGACGGTCGCTTCAAGCATAAAGGTCAGCCCCTGTTTTTTCAGCGCCTTGATGATGACGTCGGTCACCTGGCCATCGGTGGCGGGCAGCGGTTTGGTCATGGCTTCAACCACGGTGACCTGACTGCCGAGACGGCGCCAGACCGAGCCGAGCTCCAGGCCGACATAGCCGGCACCGACCACCAGCAGCTGTTCCGGCACCTGGTCAAAAGCGAGCGCTTCCCGAGCGCTGACCACCAGCTGACCATCAAATGGGATGCCTGGCAGTTCCATTGCTTGGCTGCCGGTAGCCAGCAGGACCTTCTTCCCCAGCAGCACCCTGGGGATGGCCGGGGAATCGGGCATGGTCACCGGCACGGTCTGCAGTCCATCGCTGCGGGCGCCGCCCAGTTTGGCCACGCCAGGGATATGCACGATGCGGTGCTTCTTGAACAGGTAGGCCACGCCGTCGGTGAGTCGTTTCACCACATCATCTTTCCGCTTCAGCATCTGTTCCAGATCCAGCAGGGGTGGGTCGATCATGATGCCATGGCGGGCAAAATCGTCCCGCGCCAGGGCAAAATATTCCGACGAATCCAGCAGCGCCTTGCTCGGGATGCACCCTTCATTAAGACAAACCCCGCCCAGGGTGGCCCGTTTTTCCACCACGGCAACACTGAAACCGAGCTGAGCGGCGCGAATGGCCGCCACATAGCCGCCGGGACCGGCACCGATAACAATAAGATCGTAGACCTGATCAGCCACTATGGTTCCTCCGCTAACAGTTCATTTGGCGCTTCAATGGCATCTTTTACCCGCTTAAGGAACTGGACCGCTTCACGGCCGTCAATCAACCGGTGATCGTAGGAAAGGGCCAGGTACATCATCGGCCGGATCACGACCTGGCCGTCTCGGGCCACGGGCCGGTCCTGGATGGCGTGCATGCCGAGTACGCCGCTCTGGGGCGGGTTGAGGATCGGGGTGCTGAGCATGGAGCCGTAGACCCCGCCATTGGTGATGGTAAACGTGCCGCCGGCCAGGTCGGCGATGGCCAGCTTGTTCTCTTTGATCCGGGTCACGTAGTCGGCGATCTGCCGCTCGATCTCGACGATCCGCAGCTGTTCCGCCCCCCGCAGCACCGGCACCACCAGCCCCTTTTCCGCGCCAATGGCAATGCCGATGTCGCAGTAGTGATGATAGACGATGTCGCTGCCGTCGATGGAGGCATTGACCGCCGGAAACTCTTGCAGCGCCAGCACACAAGCCTTGACGAAAAAGCCCATGTAGCCCAGATCAACGCCGTATTTTATGCGGATCGGTTCGCGGTATTTTGCCCGCAGCGCCTTGATCTGGGTGAGGTCGGCCTCGTTGAAGGTGGTGAGCATGGCGGTCTGTTGCCGGGCCTGCAGCAACCGTTCAGCAATCCGTTTGCGAATTGGTGAGAGTGGGACTCTGGACTCACGTCCTGCAGGTTCGGGGTTAGAGGTTCGAGGTTCGGGGACCGGTGGGGGTGAGGCTGCATAGGTCACGGTTTCTTCCGAATGAACCGCCACTGCGGCAACGGCTGTTGATTCTAATTCGTTCCTCGCTCCTCGGTCCTGGTCCCTGATCCCAGCTTTTTCCAAATCGTGCATCAGCACCTGGCCGCTGGGGCCGCTGCCGGTAATGCCGGCCAGGTCGATGCCCCGTTCTCGCGCCAGTTTGCGGGAGGCAGGCGATGCCGAGTGCGGCAATCCCTGAGTCGGTGGCATTGGCGGCTTTGCGGGGGACGGGGGTGCGGGGTCTGCTGCAAAAAGTGAGGCCTGGCTGGGCGCCGCCGGGGGTGGTGTCCCTGGTTGGGCTGTTGTTGTCGCTGGCCGGAGGATGGCTGCTGTTGCTGCCTCCGCGATGCTGCCGATGACCGTGCCGATCGGCACGGTCTGGCCGGCCAGGACGGTGATGGTTAGGACGCCGGTAACCTCGGCGTTCAGTTCCAGGGTAATCTTGTCGGTCTCCAGTTCGCAGATCGGCTGATCCTTGGTGGCCAGTTCGCCGCTGGCCAGGTGCCACTTGGCCACCAGCGCTTCCCGGACCGATTCGCCGACTTCGGGGATTTTGATCTCCATGACGGTTCCCTCCACGGCAGTTTCAGGTGAAATGCCGAAATCATTACAAATCATGCCATATGTTGCGCCATCCGCAATGGTTAGCTAATTGAGGCTCTTGCAAAAGTCTAAGGAATAAACTCCCCCTCCCTTGACGGGGTTGGGGGGTGGGTGAAGCTGCGACGTGCTGATTTCATGGTGACCTCCCCCCCACCCTAACCCTCCCCCGCCAGGGGGGAGGGGACTTTTTGGACTCTTGCAAGAGGCCCCATTGTCTTACACCAGCTCGGACGAGAAATTAAAGGTCGTGGTGCCGGGCAGTTCCGCGCCGGATTGGAATGCGGCCAGCAGACGTGGCCATTCCTCATGCCGGGCTGCGGTCAGATCCAGTTCGAACCGGTTGCACCCCATGGCCAGTAAGCGGCTTTTTTCTCCGGTCAGGGAAAAGCGGCGGGTCGAGGTGACGGTTGTCAGCCCGTCCTTTTCCACTACCTGATACTGATCTCCCCGGTCAGAGCTGACCGGCGCATCGCTTTTGACCTCTTTGATCTGAATCTTGGAGGTGATCAGCGGAATACTCGTATAGGCCAGCAGTCGTCGCGGGATAGTCACGTTGGCCCGGAACAGGCGCTGCAGGTTGTCGGCGTCATCCTCAATATACAGGGTGGCGGCCTGCGCCCCCAGCTCCTGCCAGCTGAGCAGAGCCTGACTGTTGAGCGAGAAGAGCCGGTAATCGGTGATGAATTCGCCACCAATCTCGCGGATCAGCGGCAGATGCCCCAGGTTGGCAACGACGAACTGGGTGAAGCCAGCGGCTTTGATCTCGGCCAGAGCCTGACGATACCAGGATAGGTCGGCATTGAAGATCATGAACGGCAGGCGCCACCAGACCTGACCCGCCCGCCCCTGCAGTTTGCGGCTAAATTGTCCCAGTTGGTGCAGGTTGGCCCGGGAGACGGCAAAGCTGACCGCGTGGATCCCTTCCTGATTCAGCAGCGGCCAGTCCCGCAGACTATCCAGGCGCAGGGTCAGCTCAACCGTGCGGGGCAACGCGGCGGGTAGCGGTTTTACCAGTGCGGCCATGGCTTGCTTCACGGCGCTTGCCCGCCGCTCGGTCAGTCGGGGCAACAACTCTGCGGCCAGGTCGGCGTAAAAGGCGCGGCGAATATCTTTGAACTGGCCGGCGGGAATGAGGACCGGCGGAAAGTCCGGGGCGGTCAGGGTACGGAGCTCAAACGGGGTGTCCCCGCACTTGCCGAATTGGACGTGCAGCACCGGCAGCATATCGTTGGTACGGGATGGCTCCAGGTCACCCAGGGGAATTTCCGCCGTATAGGACTCGCCACTGACCCGGGCCGCGATCCGCAGCAGGCCCGCAGTCAGGGTCAGCTCCAGGTCGCAGGGAAGTTTGGGCCGCATCCCTTCCAACCGTCTCTGACAGGCGTTATCACTCATAGTGAAGGCAGTCTCGGACGAGACCTTGAAGACCGTATCCCCTACCTGGCAGGTAAAGGGGGCGACGGCGGTCACCTGCTTCCCTTCGCCCGCCACCTTGACCGGTTTCTGGCCGAGAAACAGCTCCTTCACGGTAAAGGCCTTGCCCGCCATGTCTGTTTTGGGCTGAATCCGCAGCCGATCCCCCAGATGCACCTTGTCGCGGGTGGTAAAGGCCAGCATCGCACCCCGCACCGCCGTGACCGTGCCGAGGAACCGGCCGGTTGCCCCTTTTAACGACGGGGTGGCAATATCGGTCGGGGTGTGGGAAACAAGAAAACCCTTGGTGGGGACCCGACCGAACGAGCGTTTGAGCAGCTCCTTGGCGCTGGCTACGGTTGCCGGATAGTCAGCCGGTGCCGCATCCAGCACGGTGCGGTATGCTTCCACCACGCAGGCCACATACTCGGCCGACTTCATCCGCCCCTCGATCTTGAGCGAAGCAATGCCCGCTTTTACCAGATCGGGCACCAGGTCGATGGCGGAAAAATCGTTGGTGGAGAAGTAATAGCCTTCCTTGTTCCGGTGCCGGTAGAGGCGGCGACACGGTTGGGCGCAGCGCCCACGGTTGCCGCTGTGGCCGCCGAGGAAGGAGGAGAAATAGCATTGGCCGGAGATGGAGAAACAGAGGGCGCCATGGATGAAACACTCGATTTCCACCGGGCTGGCGGCAACGATGTCACGGATCTCGTCCAGGTGCAGCTCCCGGGCGAGGACGACCCGCTCGAAACCCAAATCTGCCAACTGTTGCACCCCGGGGGTGTTATGGATGGTCATTTGCGTTGAGGCGTGCACCGGCAGGCCGGGGAAGTGGTTGCGGGCCAGTCGCGCCACGGCCAGATCCTGTACAATCACCCCGTCGGTGCCCATCCGCTCCAGGGCGGCCAGGGTTTCTACCAGGTGCGGCAGTTCGACCTCTTTCACCAGGGTGTTGAGGGTCACGTAAATTTTGCGGCCCCGCTGATGGGCATAGGCCAGCATCCGTTCCAGTTGGCTGAGGGTGAAGTTTTTGGCCTTGGCGCGGGCGGAAAATTCTCGTAAGCCCGCGTAGACCGCATCGGCCCCTTTGTCCATGGCGGCGAAAAATGCCTCCAGGGAGCCGACTGGAGCGAGCAGTTCAGGTTTGCTGATTAATTGGCGCATGATGTTAAGCTAACGGTGATTTGCTGCCGGGTCAAGTAGAACAGCCAAGTTGCGCCAAAGATGCGGCATGCTACACTGAAAAATAACTGAATCACGATTGTCTGGGCATTTGAAGTTGTTAGTAACGCCGGAATAAGGTGGTCATTGACATGGGTAAAGAGCTCCGCCTGCTGCTGATTGAAGACTCGGAAGACGATGCCATGATTCTGCTGCATGAACTGCAGCGGAGTGGTCTGAACGTTATTCATCGGCGGGTCGATCAGCTTGCCGAGGTGAAATCAGCTCTGCAGGAAGATTGGGACGTCATTATCTCAGATTATAACCTCCCCCAGTTCACCGCGCCGGATGCCCTGCAACTGGCCCAGCAATCGGGCATTGATCGCCCCTTTATCATCGTTTCCGGAATGATCGGCGAAGAAACAGCAGTCGCCGCCATGAAGGCCGGCGCCCACGATTACCTGATGAAGGGGAGCCTGAAACGGTTGATGCCGGCTATTGAGCGGGAGATCCGCGAGGCCGACGAACGGCACAAACGCCGGGAAGCGGAGCGGGCACTCAAATCCCAGTTTTCCCAGATCAGTACCATCTTCGACTCACTGAACGTGCTGGTCTATGTGGCCGACCTGGGTACCGACGAACTGATCTTTCTCAATCGCCATGGTGCCTTGATGATGGGGGGGGACTGGGTCGGGAGTAAATATTACGAAGCGTTGCAGCCGGTACAGCAGGAGGCCAGTGCCGTGCGGCGGGGGGCGGATCTGGTGGTGGGTGACCAGCCGACTGACCCCTATGTCTGGGAATTTCAGAACCGGACCACCAGCCGCTGGTACCAGTGTATCGACCGGGCCATTGAGTGGCCTGATGAGCGGTTGGTGCGGATGGGGATCGCGGTGGATATCACCGAGCGCAAAGAAATGGAGCGGCTGAAAGACGAAATGCTCTCGGCGGTGAGTCACGAAATGCGGACGCCACTGACTGCCATGCTCGGTTTTACCGAGTTCCTGCTGGAAAACGAAGTCTCACCGGAGCAATTGAATGATGCCCTGGCTACCATCCACAAAGAGACGGAGCGGCTCCACAATCTGATCAATAATTTCCTGGATCTGCAGAAGCACAAGGCTAAGGGGAGTGATTCCTATCACTTTGGGCCGGTAAACGTCTGCAACCTGCTCGATGATACCATTGCCCTGTTCTCCGGCGGCAAAGAGCATCCGTTTACCCTGGAATGCCAGGGAAATCTCCCCTTAATCCGGGGGGATGAGCTCAAGTTGCACCAGCTACTGAACAACCTGCTCTCCAATGCCTGCAAATACTCGCCGGTGAACTCCCCGATCGTCATTGGTGCCGACAGGCTCGATCAGCAGGTGCGGATCTGGGTCAAGGATCACGGGCTAGGGATTCCGGCGGAAATGCGGGAGAAAATATTCGAAAAATTTTACCGCATCGACAATACGGATCGCCGCCAGGTGGGGGGGACAGGACTTGGCCTGGCCCTGGTGCAGGAAATCGTCAAAAGTCATGACGGCCGGGTCTGGGTGGAGGCAAACCCGGCCGGGGGGAGTATATTCTTTTTGGCGCTGCCAGTTGTTCAACCATAGATCGTGGTCACGGGGTCTTCTTCAGGACAGATCCCTTCTTTTTCTTATGTGGGGCCCCGGCCAACGCGACCAATTCGCTCTGGCTGACCCGCCAGACGCCACCTTCCTTGCTCAGTTTGAATGACTTGGTTTTGGTCTCGCCCCCAACTGCCGTTTCCAGGCCGACGGTGCCGTGCAACGTCGCCTTCGAAGCGGTCTGGACCGTGACGTTCACCCCCTGCAGTTTGTCCCAGCAGCAGGTCGGCTTGAGCGACGAGTCGGCAAAGCGTTTCACAAAGGCTTCCCGGGTCATCTTGCCGCCGTAGGTTCGGGCATACAGCTCCTCAAACCGGTCGTCGCGCCAGAAATTCAAAATCTGTTCAAAGCCCAGCTTTACTTCATCCTGAGCCGCCGCATCATCCCTTGCTGCGGCCACCGACCCCGCCGTCAGCAGCAATAGCCCAAGTAATACAAACATTAACATTCGTTTCATTTGCCAACCTCCATCAAGATATTGGCTCAACCTTAGCGGATTATTAGCCCATGGCAAGCTAATGCCGTTAAATTGGTTTTTTCAGAGTCCCTTACTTCCGCTTCCAGACACTTTCTTCCGACTTCTGCCCAATTGTCGCATCGCTTTTGGCAGATCAATCCCCAGCTCAAAAGCCAGGGCGTCACGCAGCACCAGAGCTGACTTTAAGCGGGAATGACCGGATTGTTTTGTCTTGCTCATTCCGTCCGCCCTTCCAGCCGCGCCCGGGCCAGAATAACCGCTTCATGCAGCTTGCGCTCCATTTCGGCTTTTGGCAGGGCTTCCGTCCAGTATGACGAAACCTGAATGCCGCTTCGTTCGAGATCCAGCAGTTCAACGGTCTCGTGCCGTTTCCCTGCACATAGAATCAGGCCGATAGGAGACTCCTCCCCCGGCTTTCGTTCGTACCGGTTCAGCCAGCCCAGATACAGTTCCAGCTGTCCTTTATGCGCCGCTTTGAACTCACCTATCTTCAGCTCAATAGCAACAAGTCGCCCCAAATTCCGGTGGTAAAAGAGGAGATCAAGATAATGGTCAATACCATCCACGGTGATTCGCTTCTGCCGCTCCATAAAGGCGAATCCCACCCCCAGCTCCAGAATGAACGATTCCATTTCCAGCAGTATGGCGGCTTCAAGATCCTTTTCAGCATAGGAGTCTTTAAGGCCAAGAAAATCGAGGAAGTAGGGATCGCGGAATACAAGATCAGGCGTTAATTTGTCTTCGTCACGGAGTTCTTTTAATTCGATCTCTATCAACTTCTCCGGCTTACGGGATAGAGCCATACGCTCGAACAGCATGGATTGTATATTCTGATCAAGTGTGCGCGTACTCCAGCGCTCCATCCGGCACATTTCAGCGTAAAAATTTCGCTTTAACGGATCATCAATCGAAATGATGGAGATAAAATGTGTCCACCCCAATTGTGTCAGCAGTGCCGACACAATTGACTGGTCAGGGAAAACCTCGGCAAAACGAATCATTCGGAAAAGATTTCGGCGACCAAAGCCACGTCCGAATTCCATCTCCAATTGTGCCGACAGTGATTGCACAATCTCCGCCCCATACGCCGCCCGCTTTTCCTTTAACGTATCCCGCCGGATGCGGTCCCCAACCTGCCAATAAAGCATGGTCAGCCCGGCATTGACAGTCTGCGCGACCTGCTGACGAGCAGAGAGAATCAGCTCGCGCAGATCGGTCAAAAGCGGCTGTTCAAGGAGCAAATTGGACGAAATAGCAGCTACCTTCGTCTTTTTCAACTTGTCCGGTTGTGCGTTTTTCATTTTAGACGCCATCTAACATCTCCCGCCAATCATAACTAAACCCCAACCCCCTCTTAACTTAAGAGGGGGAGTAAAACCACCACCCAAGCTTCATCCTTGCGTCCCTCCCCTTAAGTTAAGGGGAGGACAGGAGGGGTTATCGCCTTCAGTGGCTACACCCTCCCGAACTGCCCGGCAAAGACCGTCTCAATCGCCTCGAAGCGGTCGCAACCCTCAAAGGTCAGGCTGGCCGGGTCATTGGTCAGCACCCTATCGGCGGGGTATTCTGCCAGCTTGGTCTGCAGCCAGTCCACAGAGCAATCTCTCGCCCCTTGCGCATTACATGTCCCCTCGCCCTCAGGGAGAGGGTTAGGGTGAGGGTGGGTTCGACAGTCGCGAAAGAACACCGCCACCGTCTGCTGCCGTCGGTCGCGTCCGGTCACCACTACTCCGTGCGGTTCGCGGACCATGCGCGACACCTCCAGCCCCAGCAGGTAGACCAGGCTTTCCTCCAGATCAACCGGCCGTTCCGGGGCATCACCACCACCTGCCACCCGTTTCAGGGTATAGCCGAAGGGCGAGGCAAAACGGTCAATGCCGCAGTAGAGGCCATGGTTGCATTCCTTGGTTCATCTTCTGCTGAAGATCAGTTGAAAGTTGTATCTGGCCCATAACTAGGCGTCGTACGGTTGCATAGCCGCGAAAATCCGCCAAGTCAAGGAGGAATTACAGGATTATTGATGAAGCTCCTGATCCAACCTACTGCACTGTAACATCAAAACCAACCCCCCTCATTCCCCCCTTGACAGGGGGGGAGGTCTTGAAGTCTCGCCTGTCAAGGGGAGATTTAGAGGGGTTGCGGCGAAAGATTAAGTGTTCCTCGGTACTATGATCAATAGTAAATTTCGCTACACTGCCCGATCCACGGCGGCTGCTACCCGCCGCACCTGCTCCATCAGGGCCGCGAACTTGGCCGGTTTGAGGGACTGGGGGCCGTCGCTGGAGGCGTGCTCCGGGTCGGGATGCACTTCGATGATCAGGCCGTCAGCACCACCCGCAACTGCCGCCAGGGTCATGGGCGCGACGTAATGGTAATTGCCGGTGCCGTGGGACGGATCAATGACAACCGGCAGGTGGGTCTTGCTCTTCAGCACCGGAATAGCAGAGAGGTCCAGGGTGTTGCGGGTGGCGGTTTCGAAGGTGCGGATGCCCCGCTCGCAGAGAATGACCGCTTGATTCCCTTCGCTCATTATGTATTCGGCACTCATCAGGAATTCCTGAATGGTCATGGCCATCCCTCGCTTGAGCAGTACCGGTCGCTGCAACTGCCCGACCTTCTTCAGCAGGGCGAAGTTCTGCGAGTTGCGGGCGCCGATCTGCAGTACGTCGGCGTATTCCGCCACCAGGTCGGCGGTTTCCGGATTAATAACTTCGGTAACGAACGGCAGGCCGGTTTCAGCCCGCGCCTTGGCCAGCAGTTTCAGCCCTTCCTCCTCCAGCCCCTGGAACGAATAGGGTGAGGTGCGGGGCTTGAAGGCACCGCCCCGCAGCATCTGGGCCCCGGCCGCCTTGACTGCGTGGGCTGACGCGAGGATCTGCGCTTCACTCTCCACTGAACAAGGGCCGGCCATGACAATGATTTCCGGGCCGCCGATGCTGACGGTTTCGGAAATGGCAATAATGCTGGATTCCCTTTTCACTTCCTTGGAGGCCAGCTTGTAGGGCTGCAGGATCGGCACGACACTTTCGACGCCATGCATCGATTCCAGGGCCTGGAGCACTATTTTGCCCCGTTCGTCGCCGATGGCGCCAATAACGTCCCGGGTGGTGCCATGAATAACGTGCGGTTGATAGCCCAATTCCTTGATCCGCTTCAGCACGTCGTCCCGATCTTTTTTTGCTGCCCCTGCCTTCATGACGATGATCATCTCTGTTTCCTCCTTTGATGGTTGAATACAAAAGAGCCGGAGGACTGGTCCCCCGGCTCGTCATGGTGCACAAATAAAAAAGCCGAGGGGGACATTTCTGTCTGCCTCGGCTGTTGGTGGTTGGTTTGCTGCTTCCTTACCTACACCTTGCCCAGGGCAGACGGCCGAAAATAAAAGCCGTACCAAAAGAAAAAGGCAGAAGTGGTAAAGGAGTTAGTGATCATGGGTTCAGATATTGGCTGAGCAGGGCGGTTCCTGTCAAGGAGTTTTTGTCTGCTTATTTTTATCTGCTCTGGTCCTGTTTCGGCTGAAAACACGCTTTGCCGAGGTTTCTGCTTGAAATGCAAGCGGATTGGACTATCATTCATGAATTAAATTCTGGGCGCAGTTTTGAGACTCAGCGCATGGATATTGTGATGAGTTGTTGCTGAAGAAATTAGACCGCGTCAGAGGAATGATAAATGGAAGCAGAACAACCATTACATATCTTGACCATTGATGACGATCCGGCATTGCACTGTCTGATCGATCGGTCATTGCAGCGACTTGGCTTTCAGGTGACGAACGTAACCGACGGGGCCAGTGGCCTGGAAGCACTAGCTACCGCTCAGTACGACCTGGTGATCGTCGACTATGATATGCCCGATATGACCGGCATCGATGTGGTCAGCAGGACGGTCAGTAATCCCCTGGCGCCACCGATTATTATGTTGACCGGGCATGGCAATGAACGGGTGGCGGTTGAAGCGTTTAACCACGGTGCCGCAGATTACCTGGTCAAGGATGTGGATCTGGTATTTCTCGATCTGCTGCCGGCGGTTATTGATCGGGTGTTGATCCGGCGGCGGCTGGAACTGGAGCGGGATACACTCTTTAACGAGGTTCGGGCAAGTGAGGAACGCTACCGGCAACTGGTGGAACTGATCCCTGATGGGGTAGCGGTTGTGGTAAAGAAGCTGATATCCTTGATGAATCCGGCCGGGTGCAGAATCCTGGGCTACTCCGACCAACGCGAGCTGAGCCAGCGTGATTTCGCGGAGTTTTTCGATGCAGATGGGGTTGCTGAGATCGAAAATGTGCTTTCTTCTCCCAACCGGGGCCATTGGCGGGAGATCAATTGCCGGCGGAAAACTGGTGAGCAAGTGTCCGTTGAGCTGTTGGCGCAACGTTTTGCCTGCCAGGGGCCGGATGCTGTGGAAGTGATCTTTCGTGACATCACCGAAAAGAAACAGTACCAGGAGCAGTTGGAACATCTGGCCACCTTTGATTCATTGACTGATTTGGCCAACCGGGCTCTTTTTTTTGAAAAATTCCAGCAACTGTTGGGGATGTCGCTCCGCTACAAGTATGTCGGGGCCTTGCTGTTTATTGACCTGGACGGTTTTGTCGCCATTAACGACGCCCATGGCCATGAAACCGGTGATCAGGTGCTGCAGGAAGTGGCTGGCCGTTTACGCGGGTGTCTACGGCAGATCGATGTGGTTGCCAGGTTGGGCAGTGACGAATTCATGGTGGTGTTGGCAAAGCTGAACAACCGCAACGATGTGCAAGTGGTAGCTGATAAGATCCTCAGCCAGGTCTGTGGGCAGATCAATCGCCCATCCTTCCAGGTCAACATTACCTGCAGTATCGGCATCAGCCTGTTCCCTGAGCATGGCCTGAATACGTCCACTCTGCTGCGTGCCGCTGATGGTGCCATGAACAGCGCCAGGCGGGCAGGTGGGGGCTGTTACCGTTTCGCCGGATTGGCGACTGTTGGCGAAACCGTATGAAAATTCGCAGTAAACTGCTGATCAGTAATCTGGTAATCGCGTTGCTGGTTGCCATACTTGGGGTGGTTGCCGGTAACGGTCTTTCGTCAATTGATCGCGTGCTCATGCAGCTTTCCAGTGAGGATATGCCCCACCAGCAGGCGTTGCATGATACCCGTTTTGCCGCCTCCCGCATGGTTTCCTCAACCATCGAATATAGCGCGCTTCTCCAGCGGAACCGGCAGCTCGGCGGCGTGAATAAGCTGTTATTAAAGCAGGAAGCTGATCAGCGGCACGATTCAGTGGTGCACCTGCGGGAGGCAGCGGCCCGACTGCAGCGGGTCTCTTCCCATCAGACTACGGATGCACAAGCAATGAAGAATCTCGTATCTCGCGGTGAAGCGCTCATTGCCTCCGGCGATGTCCTCGTAGTGGCCGCTGGACAGAGCTCTCTGGAAGGGATTGATCTTCTGCGCGAGCGCTACGAAGATGAAGAAGTTGCATTTTTCCAGTTGCTGCAACGAGCAGTTGATACCGAGCAGCGACTTGTTGCGGCCAAACAGTCCGCATTGGAACAGCGCGTTGATCAAGCCAGGCAGTGGATTCTGTTGCTCGCCTCCATCGTGCTGTTGTTGGCAATTGGCATTGGGTCGGTTGTAGCCAGGGCGATTATTGGCAGAATTGAGCAGCTGCGCCTGGGCGCAAGCCGTTTCGCCCATGAGGAGGAACCGGGAAGGCTGACTGTCTCGGGGAATGATGAACTCAGTGATTTAGCGGATGCCCTGAACCGGATGGCTGCGGATTTGCGGCACAGCCGCCAGGACGTAGTTGATGGCAGGGACTTTCTCTTTGAAATTATTAACTCGATGGCCGATGCTCTGGTGGTTCTGGATGCTGCAGGCAGCATTATTGTCGTCAATGCGGCGACTCACGCCATGCTCGGTTTTGAAAGCGAACTGATTGGACTGCCCATTGCCACCATCATGATTGACCCACCTTTGGCTGAGGTGGCAGAGCGGGGCATCCTCTGGAATGTGGAAGCTGAATTTCTCAACAAGTCCGGTATTGCCATTCCGGTGGCGTTTTCCTGTTCGGTGCTCTGGAATCCGGACAGTTCGCTCCGCGGATATGTCTGTGTGGCACTCGACATCACCCAGATTAAAGAGGCCGAGAGCAAACTCAAGCGGTATGCAGAAGAGTTGCAGCTGAACAACGACGAGCTGCGCAATTTTGCCTATATTGTGTCCCATGACCTGCGGGCACCCCTGGTGAACATCAAAGGATTTGCCGGCGAATTGCAGGAACTGCTGCATGAAATGCCACAACGCTGCGCTCTGGAGACCTTGTCAGATCAGGGTAAGGAATGGCTGCACCAGGTATTTGGGCCGGAGAGCGATCAGGCGCTGACGTTTATCAGCTCATCGGTTACCCGTATGGAAGGGCTGATTGCCGGACTGTTAAAGCTCTCCCGCTATGGCCAGCGTGAGATGCATCCGGAGAAGGTGGATACGGGAGAATTGATCCGGCACCTGCTTGACACCATCGGTCATCAGCTGGGCGAGCGACAAACAACTGTTGAAGTAAGTGCCATGCCGGTTGTCGTTGCTGACCGCGTGGCGATGGAGCAGATCTTTGCTAATTTGCTCGATAATGCCGTGAAATATCTTGAACCAGCGCGGCCAGGTCTGGTAAGGGTGGATGCTGCTATCGGCGATGGGGGGGTGACCTTTTCATTCGTCGATAATGGCAGGGGAATTGCACACCAGGACCTGGATAGAATATTCGATATCTTTCGCCGCGCTGGCCGGCAGGATGTCCCTGGTGAAGGGATGGGGCTGGCGTACGTGCGGACCTTGGTCAAACGGCTGGAGGGGAATATCTGGTGCGAATCGTCTCTCGGTTCCGGGACGACATTTTTTGTCACCCTGCCATGTCGTGTTGTGTCATCTGAAGCACCGACGTAGATTCCCATAGGAGATTGCATGCTAACTGATGACCTGGTCACTATTGTTTTGGTCGAAGATGACCCCGGGCATGCATTGCTGATTCAGAAAAATCTGAAGCGGGCTGGTGTTAATAATCCGCTGGTGCACTTGTCGGACGGCCAACAGGCCTTGGATTACCTGTTTGCCACTGGCACCTGTACCGGATCATTGCGGCGGGACCCGGTTTTGATTCTGCTTGATCTCAACATGCCCGTGGTTGATGGGTATCAGGTGTTGGCACGATTAAAGGCTGACCAGCAAACGCGATCCATTCCGGTGGTCGTGTTGACGACGACCGATAATCCGGCAGAAATTTCCCGCTGTTATGAGCTGGGCTGTAATGTGTATGTGACGAAGCCGGTTGAGTATGACAAGTTTTCAACCGCGATTCAAAGCCTCGGGCTTTTTCTGTCGATCATCAAGGTCCCCGAGGAACGGCATTACGTTGGTGTAGATGGAAAGGAGTAAGCAGTGACTGAGGACAAGGTGTTGACGATCCTGTATATGGAAGATGATGCCGCGATTGCCAGGTTGGTGCAAAAAACCCTGGAGCGGCATGGCTATAAAGTAGAAATTGCGACTAATGGTGCCGAAGGATTGGCCCGGGTCGAACAGGGAGACATTGATGTCCTGTTCGTCGATTATTCCATGCCGGTCTATGGTGGCATCGATGTGATCAAGGTGCTGGAGGGGAATCCGGCCAGTCCGCCGATCATCATGCTAACCGGAAACGGCAATGAAAAAGTCGCCGTTGACGCCCTCAAGTCCGGTGCCTCGGACTATATCGTCAAAGATGTCAATATGGGGTTTCTGGAGCTGCTGCCGGTCGTCGTGGAACAGGTGCTGGCCAAAAGTATGCTGATTCGTGATCGGGCCATTATGTATGATGCCCTCACCGAACGGGAGGAGCGCTACCGGAAGTTGGTAGAGCTTTCGCCTGACGGTATTGCCATAATTGAATCAAGTCAGGTTGTGTTCATCAATCCGGCTGGTCTGGCTATTTTCGGCACGGGATCGCTGAAGGATCTGCAGCAGCGACCGATGGCGGAGTTGGTGCAGCAGTCGAGTCGGTCGGTTTTTCTGTCACAGGTGAGCCTGCTGCAGGAAAGCGGGGTCCAGGTGCCCTGGATGGAGCATACCTTCTCCCGTTTCCATGGTGGGGATGTGGCCGTGGAGGTGTCGGGGATTCCGTTTCTCCACGATGGCCGACGAGCCGCGCAGATTATTTTCCGGGATATTACCGAGCGTAAGCTGGCCAAGGAGCGTCTGGAGCAGATGGCTCACCATGACCTGTTGACCGGCCTGCCGAACCGGGCGTTTTTCTTCGACCGGTTGGCGTGCCTCATGGAACATGCCCGGCGCTACAAAGAGCGGTTTGCCCTGCTCTATCTCGATCTGGACGGGTTCAAGAAGATCAACGACGACATGGGGCATGACGGCGGTGACCATCTGCTCAAGGAGATGGGAACCCGATTGGAACGCTGTCTGCGCAAGGCCGACAGTGTCGCCCGTCTGGGTGGCGATGAGTTTATCGTGCTGCTTTCCAAAGTGAATGACCGGCACGACCCGACCATTGTGGCGAAGAAGATCATCGCGGCGGCGGCCGCGCCATTTGCGGTGTCAGGCAAGATCTGTCACGTTGGTGTCAGCATCGGGATTGTCGTGTTTCCAGAGGATGGGGATAACGTGGACATTCTGGTGAAAAAGGCGGATACGGCCATGTATCAGGCCAAGGGCGCCGGAAAAAACACCTACCGTTTTTTTGGCGAAGTGCAGAGCTGACTTTCCCTCGCGAATAGGTATCCGGGCCCTGGCTTTCACGGAAAGTCAGGGCCTTTTTTCGTCAGCGTTCAGGGGAGTTTTGGTGGCAACGAAATGATCTGCCAGCTGCCTGATTGCTGGTATTGCCATTCGATGGGTAGTTCAGCGTTGCGCAGCACGGCTGAGCCGGCGCGAAGATAGCTGAGACTGAAAACACTTTGCGCCTGATCATTATCTGGTTTGCAGACCAGTTCCTTGACCGAACAATCGACAATTTCAAGCGGTTTCAACGATTCATCCCAAGCAGTTCGCTGCCCGTCCGGCGCAGACTTTACCCGTTTTAGCGCCTCGTTACTTTCCCGCCAGCGGAGCAATTTGCCGAATTCCTTGGTTTCCTGGGACAGCAGTTCGCAATTCATGACCGCCGGTTTAGTGGCGCAACCAGCAAGCAACAAACAGGTGAGAATGGCGAAAGCGGTGCGGCGGAGCGGGGTGATCATCAGGGTGTTCCCTTCAGGATAAATTGGGTTAAGGCCACGGCCAGCTCATACTTGCCAAAGGGCGGGATCAGGTAGTAACCGTTCACGAGACTGCGGCTGGCGGCGATGAATTCACGGGCAATGGCCATCCCCTCGGCAATGCCTGCCTCCTTCTCCTTGCCGCGCATCCGCTGGCGGATCGGCTCCGGAATAACAATACCCGGTACTTCGTTGTGCAGATATTCGCAATTTCGCTCACTGACCAGTGGCAGGATGCCGGGAAGGATCGGAATGGCCAGATCTCGGGTCAGGGCCAGCATTTCGTGCAGCCGTTCCAGGTCGTACAGCGGCTGGGTCTGGACGAATTGGGCGCCGGCGGCGATCTTTTTCTGCAGCCGCTCAACCTGCACCGCCATTTTGGCTGAATTCGGGTTGAACGCGCAGCCCAGGGTGAAGCCGGTGCCGGTGCCAATCGAGTTGCCGAGGGCGTTGACGCCATGGTTCAGGCCATCAGCCAGTGCCAGCAGACCAAAGGAGTTGAGGTCAAAGACCGACGAAGCGTCGGCTTGATCACCGAGGCGGGCCGATCGCCGGTGACCGCCAGAATGTGGCGGATGCCCAGCAGGCTGGCCCCCATCAGTTCCGACTGCAGGCCGAGCAGGTTACGGTCGCGGCAAGTGATATGGACGATGACATCAATGCCCAGTTCCTGCTGGATGCGGTGGGCCAGGGCAATGTTCCCCATCCGGACCCGGGCCAGGGGGTTTTCTGCCAGGTTGATGGCCAATGCTCCCGCATCCCGCAGAGCGCGGCTGCCAGCCAGCACCCGGCTCACATCCAGACCCTTTGGTGGGTCCAGCTCCACGGTGACGACCGGACATTTGCCCCAATCTGCCAGAAAGCCGGCCTGGCGGGTTGACGGCAGGCGGTTTGCTGGTGCTGGGGTCGCTGCTGTCCGGGCCTTACGCGCTGTCGGGGTCAGGGAATGGAGGCGGCTATGCAGCTGCCGGATATGCGCTGGCGTGGTGCCGCAGCAGCCGCCGATCAGGTGCGCGCCAGCCGCTGCCATTTCGACCGACCGTTCGGCAAAGTACTCCGGGGTGGTCAGGTAGACGGAGCGACCGTCAACATATTCGGGGAATCCGCTGTTGGCATAGGCTGATAGGGGCAGATCAGTCAGGTCGGCCAACTGTTCCAGCGTCCGGATCACTTCCAGGGGGCCGGCGCCGCAGTTCACTCCCAAGAGGTCAGCGCCCGCTGCCGTCAGCACGCGGACCGCCGTTGCCACATCCGCGCCGCTGGCGGTGCGACCACCTTCCAGATAGGCCATGCTGGCCACTATTGGCAGGTTAAACTCCCGGGCGACGGTTACGGCAATTTGCAGGTGGTCCAAATCGGAAAAGGTTTCGAGGATGAACAGATCGACACCGCCATCCACCAGGCCGCGTAACTGTTCACGAAAGATAGTGGCAATGGACTCGGGGGAGAGCTCTCGCTCGTCGCCCCGCAGACGGGGGAGCGGCCCGACCGAACCGGCGACATAGGCCGCAACCCCGGCAGCATCGCGGGCCAGTTCGGCACCGCGACGGTTGATTGCGGCCACTTTGTGGCCGATGCCGATGGCCCCCAGTTTCAGGGCGTTGGCGCCAAAGGTGTTGGTTTCGATCACCTGAGCGCCGGCTGCTACGTAGTCGCGGTGCAGTTCCCGCACCAGCTCCGGCTGAACCAGGTTTAAATGCTCAAAGTTGGCATCCAGCGGGATGCCCTTGGCATAGAGCATAGTGCCGATGGCGCCATCGCCGATCAGGATTTCGTGGTGCAGCTGCTCAAGAAAGGGCATCAGTGAACTGTTCTCCGCAAGAAACGTTTACAGTGGCGTGAATGGGCAAAGCATAGTATAAAGACACGTTTTTTCAAAGCGCAAAGCAAGGAGTCTACATTCATGCATGAAATGATCAACTGGTTGCTGACCACCATCGGTACTATGGGCTATCCGGGGATTTTTCTGCTGATGGCCATGGAGAGTTCCATCATTCCGGTGCCAAGTGAACTGGTGATGCCGCCGGCCGGCTACCTGGCCCACCAGGGGCAGATGAATATCTGGGTCGCCATTCTGATGGGGACCGTCGGCAGTCTGGTGGGAGCCTATGCCAATTACTTCACTGCCCACTGGCTTGGTCGCCCGCTGGTGATCAAGTATGGCAAATATGTCTGGATCACCGAGGAAAAATTTGCCAAAGTTGAGCGCTTTTTTCTCCGCCATGGCGAAATCTCCACCTTCATCGGCCGCCTGTTGCCGGTGATACGCCACCTGATCTCCATTCCGGCAGGTCTGGCCGGCATGAATCATTTCCGGTTTTCTCTCTATACGTTGGTGGGCGCCGGGATCTGGTGCACCATCCTCGCCTGGATCGGTTATTTTATCGGCCAGGAACAGGCGCTGATCATGCGCTATTCCCACCAGGCAGTGATCGGGGTGGTGATCTTCAGCGGTGTATTGATCGCGGTGTATGTTTGGCGACACAAGAAAAAGGCGGCGGCTGGTCAGTTGTGATTGACTGAAATAAGCGCGCTTCGACTCCGCTCAGCGTACGTATGTTCCCTGAGCGGAGTCGAAGGGAACTGAACTACTCAAAATAAAGCCCCGGAGCATTTCTGCTCCGGGGCTTTGCTCTGTCTGCGAAATGAAAATAAACTCTATTCTTTCGGCACCTTCTCCCAATCTTCCAGAAACTTTGTGATGCCGGCATCGGTCAACGGGTGTTTGGCCAGCTGCAGCATGACCGAATAGGGAATAGTGGCCACGTCGGCACCGATCAGAGCTGATTGCAGCACATGTACCGGGTTGCGGATGCTGGCGACGATAATTTCCGCAGTATAGCCGTAATTGTCGAATATGGTCCGGATCTGCTCGATCAGGTCCATGCCGTCCTGGGAAATGTCATCCAGGCGGCCGACGAACGGGGAGACGTAGGTAGCGCCGGCCTTGGCGGCCAACAGTGCCTGATTGGCGCTGAAAACCAGGGTGACGTTAGTCTTGATTTTGTGTTTGGTCAACTCCTTGGTGGCCTTCAGTCCTTCCGGGGTCATGGGCACCTTGACGACGATATTCTTGTGGATCTTGACCAGTTCCTTCGCTTCCTTGATCATGCCGGGTGCGTCCAGGCTGATGACTTCAGCGGAGATGGGGCCATCGACAATGGCGGTGATCTCCTTGATCACATCCTTGAATTTACGGCCCGACTTGGCGATCAGTGACGGATTGGTGGTGACGCCGTCCACAAGCCCGAGTTCATGGGCGTCACGGATTTCCTGGACGTCGGCGGTGTCGATAAAAAATTTCATAATGCCTCCGGGTGCGGCTGCAGCCGCTTTAGTGTTCGATATTGGCGGCATGCTGCCGCGCGAGTTGTTCTTTATGTTTTTCCAGGCAGGCCATGGAACAGAAAAAGAGGCGCTCGCCATCGTTGCGGCCAATGATGGCATCGGATTCGCTGACATAGGTGCCGCAGACCGGATCACGTCGGGTTTCTTCACCTTTAGCTGATGGTGATGTTGCGGGGGCACTCTTTTGCCTGTTGATGAAGCCCAGGATAAATTTGTAACCGAAATAAATCAGGACCGCCCAGGTCAGGAGTTGCAACAGGCGCATGGATTAACTCTCCTTTACCGGGGTGACCCGCTCAGTTGCGGGCAGGGCCGTCAGTAATTCGGTGATGGTTCGTTGCAGGGCTGGGTGCCGCAAGTTTGGCGCAATGTCCGCCAGCGGTTGCAGGACAAAGCGCCGCTCATGCAGACGGGGATGGGGCAGGGTCAGTGCTGCATCGGTACAGATGATGTCGCCATACAGCAGCAGGTCTAGATCCATCCGCCGCGGTCCCCAGGCAATGTCCCTGGTCCGCTTGAATCGGCTGGTTTCGATTGACTGCAGGGCGGCGAGCAGATCGGACGCCGCCAGGGAGGTGGTCAGCCGCAGGACCGCATTGAAAAAATTGTCCTGAGTCACCGGTCCTACTGGTTCGGTCTCGTAAAAACGGGACAGGGCCGTCACCTTTGACTGGGGCAGCTTGCCAACTTCCGCCACCGCCAGCAGCAGGTTCAGTTCCCGGTCCCCCATGTTGGAGCCAAGTCCTATGTACGCATCCGTTTGCACCGCAGTGATTAGACCATAATCGACATGCTAATGCAAGTGCCTGATAGTTAAGGCAATCACACCCGGACCAGTTCGTACTGCCGGCTGCCAATTCCCATCTTTTCCGCATGTTCCAACTGAATTTCCCAGTCGATGTCCGGGTGCACGCCACGGAACTTGTCTCCTCCTGGCTCATGGCCGGAGGCCAGGGCGGTATTGGCATTTCCTGGTGCGGCATTGACCAGATCGGCGCAGGCTTGATCCAGCGCCACCGGGTCGGTTGAGGCGCAGATGCCGATGTCGTTGACGATCGGGGCATCGGCATGACCGTAGCAATCGCAGGCCGGCGATACCTGGGTGATAAAGTTGAGGAACAGGGTCTTGCCGTCCTTACCATGCAGGGCGCCGGCGGCGTATTCGGCCATTTTTTTCATCACCAGCGCGGCGGCTTCGTTCCACTGGATATTGATGGCCGTGGTCGGACAGGCCGAAATGCAGCGACTACAGCCGACGCATTCTTCCGGGTTGATCACTGCCTTACCGTCCAGAATGACAATGGCGTCATGGGCGCAGGATTTCAGGCAGATACGGCAGCCGGTGCAAAATTTAGACGCCACTTTGGGGGCGACGGTTGAGTGCTGCTGCATCTTGCCGGTGCGGCTGGAACAGCCCATGCCGAGGTTTTTCAGCGCCCCGCCAAAGCCGGTCAGTTCGTGGCACTTAAAGTGACTGACCGCCACCAGGGCATCGGCCTCGATGATTTCAGCCGCGATACTGACGCTGGAAAACAGTTTTCCGTCGATTTCCACATCAATGGCGGTATGGCCACGCAGGCCGTCGCACATGATCAGCGGCGCGCCGACCGTTGCGTAGGCAAAGCCGTTTTCAATGGCGCAGGCAAGGGCGGAAACCGCTTCTTTTCTTTGGCCCGGATAGAGGGTGGAGGAATCGGTCAGAAACGGTTTGCCGCCGCAGGCCTTGATTTCATCAACTACCCGTCGCAGAAAAATCGGGCGGATGAAGGTATGGTTGCCCCGCTCGCCAAAGTGCACCTTAACCGCAGCCAGGTCTCCCTCGGCGATCCGGTCGCTCAAGCCGCACTGCTGCATGAGTTTGCCGATCTTGGCAAAGAGGTTTTCCTGCTGACTGGTCCGCATGTCGGTGAAGTAGACGGTGCTTTTCATGGTTTGCCTCCTGTCGTGATCTACTGAGCGCACGCTATCACAGACCTTCCGGCCGTGCAAGTGGCCAGAATTGGCTTGCGGCGGGGGGAAAATGTGCTATGAGTAAGTCAACGTACTGACTGAGAGGGGTTTCGCATGGCAAAGGCGCCCAAAGAGCGTGAACTGTGGGTTTTGGGACTCGGTGACCAGAAGGAGCGGGCCGCGCTGGTCTGCAGTTATCTGGCGGAGGCCGGTTACTGGGCTCGCACCGCCCAGGTTGCAGAGCTTGAAACTCAGCGACCGCTGGGAATTGTGCTGGATGTATCCCCCCACGCGAAAGATGGCTGGGGCATTCTCCTTGAGTTAAAGGCAAACCCCGAAACCCGTGCGATTCCGATCCTGCCGGTTTATCTCAGTGCCAAGGGTAAGGTTGGCGGAGTCTTCCCGGTTGGCGGTTTTTTTACCCTGCCGCTGGATGTGGAGCACCTGGCTGAACGTCTGGCGGTCTTTGGGTTAACCCGGGACGTGGACGATTACCATCTGCAGGCCCTGGTGGTTACCCGTCGAGGCGAAGAAGCGTTGACCAAAACACTGGAGCAGATTGGCTTTGAACCGGTCAATGCCTACAGTGGCCACGAAGGGGTTGCCCTGGCCCTGACCGGTCACCAGTTCATCTGTTTTTCGGCCCTCATGCTCCCCGACATGGGGGCTTTCGAATTTCTGAACCATTTTCGCCACTATCCCCAGACCCACAATATCCCGATGTTTGTACTGCTGAAGGAGGGGATGAAGGAAGGTGAGCGCTTGGCCATGAGTCGCGAGGTCGAGCATCTGGTCTCAAAAAAGGAACTTACCTGCGAGCAGTTTCTGACGTATTTCCGCAAACGGTAAGGGGATGCTGCTCGGTAGGATTTGAGGTGGGCGCGACTGTTCTCTGTTGCGCCCACCTTTTTTCGTGCCGGCCCTAAAGAAAGTAGCGTCGCGGTACGATAAGTTGAAAACGGGATGAGTAGACCCGTTGGAGTAAGGTTATTTTGGCTGGAGAGATAGCGACAGATGCGTAAATCCTTATCCAAAGCATTTATAATCAGGGTAATCCTGGTTCTGCTGGTTTGTCAGGGGGTGCTGTTTGCCTGGGCCTACTATCAGGAAAAGTTCTCTCTGCGCGACGGGCTGAACCAGAAGGTCACGGTGGTTTCCCGACTGATTGAGAACGCAGCGATCAAGGGTTTAACTGAGTTTGACGTTACCTATCTCGGGCTTCTGGCCGATGAAATGCTGAAAGATCCGGACTTTGTCGGGTTGTTGCTCTTTGATGATACGGGGCTCATTGTTGTTGAACAGAAAAAGACGGGTGCTGTTCACATCAACAAAGTCAACGTTCCTGTTGCCCAAGGTGGTAAAACAATTGGTGAGTTGGAAATATTTTTTACCACGTCGCGGATTGAGCAGTTACTCGTCAATCGGTTGATGATTAAGGCCGGGATACAGACCGGGATTCTTTTGCTGATTGCGATTTTTATCTTTGTCTATTTTCGCTCACGGGTTGCCCGCCGGATCGCCACCATTGAACAGGTCATCGGCAAATTGACTGCAGGTGATCTGTCAGTCAGAATCAACGACCCGGTAAATGATGAGCTGGGGGTTATTGCCGCCGGTGTCGATATCCTTGGACAGCGGCAGGCTGAGTCGGTCTCCCGCATTGCGGCCTTATCGAAGCGCGTTGCGGATACCACTTCGGACCTCAGCGAAGCCTTTGCGGCCACCAAATCAGCGTTGTCGCACCAGCACGATGCCACCGAAGAGATTACCCGGGCGGTTTCCGCAGCGACGGGCAGCCAGACCCAGATTTCGCTCAATGCCCGCCGGCTACTGGAATTTTCACGGGGCAATGCCGCAACCCTGGCCGAAAATCTGTCGCTATCCCAGGGAATAGCCGCCCGGATTGATACCCTGCATGAGGGGATGAATGATGCCTATGGCACGCTGCAGGTGCTGGACCGCAGTGCAAAAAATATGGCCAGCCACGCCGGTCTGGCCTCGGAAGCCGTGGATCATGCGGTCGGTTCGGCCGCAGAGATTCGTTACTCCTACGACGAAATTGAACGAATTGTGGCCGAATCTGCCCGATTGAGCGAGCATACCACCCAGGTGGTGACGGATAAGGGGATTGGTGCGGTTGCCGATACTCAGGAAAGTATGGCCAAGATTCATACCCTGTCTGATTCGTTAAGGCAGACCATCGGCAAACTGGGCGCTGGCTCCAAGGATATTGCCAAAATCATTACGGTCATATCAGAGATAACCAACAAAACAAAACTGCTGTCGCTGAATGCCTCGATCATTGCGGCCCAGGCCGGCGAGCATGGACTGGGTTTTGCCGTGGTCGCCAACGAAATGCAGCTGCTGTCGGACAAGACTGCCCATTCCACCACCGAGATTTCCAGCATTCTGGGCACTATTCACCACGATATTGCCGATGCCGTGCGCGAAACCGTGGAAGCGACCACCATTGTCCAGGAAGGGAGCCGGGTGGTTACCCACGCCGGGCTGGCCCTGCAGGAAATTCTTTCCGCGTCCAGGAGTTCCCAGGAAACCGTCGTGTTTATTAAAGAAGCGACCGGCCTGCAGCAGGAGAGGCTCCAACAGGTGGTTGATGCCCTGGACAAGCTGCGCGAAGTCAGTATTGCGGTCAGCCAGTCGTCGAGCACAGAGGAGGCGAACATTCGGGCCGTGGCTGCAACCATCGGCGAGTTGCGGGACGCCATGGAGCATGTGCGGAGTTCAACGGATCAGCAAGTTGCCTCCATGAGGGATATGCTGAAAAACGTTGAGGTGGCAACGGGGCGTACCAGCGAAATAGCCAATGCGGTTCATGAGGGGCAGCAGGTAAACGGGGCGATCTGCGCATCGTTACGCGAAGTCGTGGAGATTGGCGCGCAAACGGTCTCCGCAATTACGGGAGCCACTGACCGGCTGGTCGTCATCAGTAGTGAAGTTGACAAAATGCAGGATGAGATGAAGCAGTACAAACTTTAGCGCTATATTCGAGTACTGCCGAGAATCCCTCGCCGCGTGGATTGCCGCTGCACGTAGATCTTCCCAACCTCTTATACCTTTGCTGCGACCACGGTTTGCCTTGCCCTGTCGGGTGTGATATAACCGTGCCATGGATCACCACTCCCCACTATCTGCCCCTGAAGACGCAAGGGCGCGCCACTCTTGGCTCTGTGCCGAAATCGAGCTGCATAATCGCTTGTATTATGAACAGGATGCCCCGGTTATTGCGGATGCGGCGTATGATCAGCTGTTTCGTGAGCTGAGCCGACTTGAGGAACAGTATCCGGAGTTGTTGTCCCCAACCTCTCCCAGTCAGCGGGTTGGTGGGCGACCGGTGGCGCGTTTCTCCCCGGTCAAGCATCGCTTGCCGATGCTGTCGCTGGAAAACGCGGTCAGTGAAGACGATATGCTCGCCTTTGATCAGCGGCTGAAGAAGGAACTGGGTCTGTCGACTGAGACGGACCTGGTCTATGCCTGCGAACCGAAGATGGATGGCCTGGCAGTGGAACTGATCTATGAAGACGGGGTGTTGACGGTCGGCAGTACGCGGGGTGATGGCATGACCGGCGAAGAAGTGACCCGGAATCTGCGGACCATTCGCAAGATTCCGCTGCGCCTGGCCATGGATCATCCGTTGCCGCTCGTGGAAGTGCGGGGCGAAGTCTATCTGCCGCTGGCAGATTTTCAGCGCCTCAATGCCGCTCGTGATGAGGCCGGTGAGCCGGCCTTTGCCAACCCGCGCAACGCGGCGGCCGGGGCGCTGCGCCAGTTGGATTCACGCATTACCGCCCAACGGCCCTTGGCCCTGGTGGTCTACGGCATTGGCACCTGCGACGGGCGGGAGTTTGCCAGTCAGAGTGAATTTTTGCAGCAGGCCGCCAGGTGGGGGTTGCCGATCAATCTAGTCGCCCGGACGGTCACCGGTATTGCTGCCGTGCTGGACTTTTTCCGGGAACTGGGGAGCCAGCGCGACAGCCTACCCTATGAAATTGACGGGCTGGTGGTGAAGGTGGACGCATTTGCCCTGCAGCGGGAGTTGGGGGCCAAGAGTCGGGCGCCCCGTTGGGCCATTGCCTGGAAGTTTCCGCCGCGTCAGGCGATCACGACCGTGACCGCTATTGTGCCCCAGGTCGGGCGGACCGGGGTGGTGACCCCGACGGCCAATCTGCAGCCGGTGGAGGTGGCGGGGGTGGTCGTGAGCCGGGCCACGCTGCACAACTGGGAAGAGGTGGCGCGGAAGGATATCCGGGTCGGCGACCACGTGACCATTGAACGGGCCGGTGATGTGATCCCGGCGGTGGTGGCGGTGCTGACTGAACGGCGCACGGGGGCTGAACAAGTAGTGGCCGCTCCAGCGCAGTGCCCCGAATGCGGCACCCCGACGGTCAGGTTGGCTGAAGAGGTGGCGGTCCGCTGTCCCAATTTTTCCTGCCCGGCCCAAGTGCGGGAGTCGTTGATTCATTTTGCTTCCCGGTCGGCCATGGATATTGACGGCCTGGGGGATAAGTTTGTTGACCAGTTGTTGCGGCTGGGGTTGGTGCGGGATCTGGCGGATCTTTACACCCTCACCCGAGATGATTTCATGCAGTTTGAGCGGATGGGGGATAAGCTGGCGGCTAACCTGTTGACCGCCATCAGTGCCAGCAAGGAACGGGATCTGGCGCGCTTCATCTTTGGCTTGGGTGTCCGCCATGTTGGCGAGCAGACTGCCAAGTCTCTGTCCCTGGCCTTTGGCAGTATTGAAGCCCTGGCGATTGCCCGGGAAGCGGAGCTGCTGACGGTGCGCGACATCGGCCCGGAAGTGGCCCGGAGTATCCGCGTATTTTTCGCTGACCAGCGTAACCTGCAGGTGCTGGCCAAGCTCAAGGCCGCAGGTGTTTGTCCGGCGGTGACGGCCAAGCGGGTTGGTGGCCGTTTTACCGGCGCCACCTTTGTCTTTACCGGTACGTTGACGCGCTTCAGTCGCCCCGAGGCCCAGGCCATGGTGGAGGCGGAAGGGGGCCACGCCGCCGGTTCCGTATCGAAAAAAACCAGTTATCTGGTGGCGGGTGCGGATGTCGGTAGTAAACTGGAAAAAGCGCAGGCACTCGGAGTGTCGGTGCTGAGCGAAGACGAATTTCTCAACCTTCTGGCTGCTCTTCCTGGCCAGGAGACGCTTATGGAGGAGCATGCCGATGCAACAGTTCCGCACCACAAAGAACAACTTGATCTGTTTGCTGGTCAGTCTGGCGCTGCCGCTACTGGCCACCGCCGCTGAACCGGTTGCAACTCAGCCCAAGCCGGTCGTACTTTTCGATCAGGGGCACCAGCAGAAATTTCTGATCGAGGATAAAGGAAGTCTCCAGCTCAGTTCACTGGCCGGCATTATCAAAGGGAGCGGCGCGACCATTGTGGGCAGCCACGAGCCGCTCAGCGATAAGGCACTGGCGTCGGTCACCGGTTTGATTATCTCCGGTGCTTTTCAACCGCTGGAGCCGGCAGAGCTGGCCGCAGTCGTCCGCTTTATCGAGCGCGGCGGCAATCTGGCCCTGATGCTGCACATCCCCCAGCCGCTGGCCCCGCTACTGGAAAAGCTGGAGGTGGATTTTACCAATTATGTCCTGCATGATCAGGAAAATGTCATTGCCGGTGAATCGCTGAATTTCCAGGCGGTTGACCTGACGGCACCCGCGCTGTTCAACGGGGTGCTCGGGGTCGGCTTCTACGGGGCCTGGGCCTTGACCAATTCGGCACCGATCAGTCAAGTAGTTGCCAAAACCTCCCATCGGGCCTGGCTGGATCTTGACGGTGATAAAAATCTCTCCAAAGGTGACGCGGTTGGGCAATTCGGGGTGGCGGTCATTGGCCGGCTGGGCAAAGGCCGTTACCTGGTCCTGGGGGACGATGCGCTTTTCCAGAACCGTTTCATGGACGAAAATAACAGCACGTTTGCGGTAAATATGGCCAAGTGGCTGATTGCCAGATAAACGAGGCAACAACAGAAAGCAGGTTACACGATGTATTTTTCCGATTTAGAACTCCCTGATCAGGTCCGACAGGGGATTGACGATGCCGGGTTCAGCTTATGCACCCCGATTCAGGAACAGACCCTGCCGATTGCGCTGACCGGTAAGGATGTGGCGGGTCAGGCCCAGACCGGCACGGGCAAAACCGCGGCTTTTCTCGTGGCGCTTTTTACCCGCCTGCTCGGCCGGGAACGACGGGGCGACATTCGCAGCCCCCGGGCGCTCATTTTGGCACCCACCCGGGAACTGGTAGTGCAGATCGAGGCGGATGCCCAGCTGCTTGGTGCCCATTGCGGTTTCTCGATCCAGGCCATTTACGGTGGCGTCGATTACATGCTGCAGAAGAATGCCCTGAAGGATGGGGCAGACGTGATCATCGGCACGCCGGGGCGGCTGATCGATTACCTCAAGCAGAAGGTCTACTCCTTGAGTCACATCGAAATGCTGGTCATTGATGAGGCGGACCGGATGTTTGACATGGGGTTTATTGCCGATCTCCGTTTTATTCTGCGGCGGCTGCCGTCCTACGACCAGCGGCAGAACCTGATGTTTTCCGCTACTCTCAATCAGCGGGTTATGGAACTGGCCTACGAGTTCATGAATCTGCCGGAAAAGGTGGCCGTCACCCCCAATCAGCTGACTGCCGAACGGATCGGCCAGGTGATGTACCATGTGGGGCGGAAGGAGAAGTTCGGGCTGTTGCTGGGGCTGTTGCGCAAGGAGGGGATGGCGCGCACCATGATCTTCGTCAACACCAAGCGGGAGGCGGAATTCCTCTTTGACCGGTTGAACGCCAATGAATTTCCCAGCCGGGTGCTGTCGGGTGATGTGGAACAACGCAAGCGGCTGAAGATCCTCGAGGATTTTAAGGCGGGTCGCCTGCCGATTCTGATTGCCACGGATGTGGCTTCCCGTGGTCTGCATATTGATGGGGTGTCCCACGTAATCAACTATGATGTGCCGCAGGACCCGGAGGATTACGTCCATCGCATCGGCCGCACCGCCCGGGCCGGAGCTGACGGCAAGGCGATTACCCTCGCCGACGAGGACGGCGCCTTTCATGTGGAGCCGGTGATCGAGTATATCCGGATGAAGATCCCGGTGATCTGGGCTGACGATGAGCTGTTTGTCCGTGACTATGTACGGGTGAAGCCGAAACCCAAAGTTGCCGCTGCCGCCAGACCAAAGCGTGATGGCGAACGGAAACCGGTTCGTGGCCGGAGCAGTGCTGATAAAAAACCGCTGGTAGCCAAGCCGGCACCGGTGGCGGCGGCTCCTGCTCCTGCTGGTGCTGCTGCTCCCGAGGGTGATGAGGCAGCCAAGAAAAAACGCCGCCGGCGGCGCAAAAAGCCGGCGGGCGAAGCTGGGGCGGTAGCTGTTGCGGAAAAACCAGTGGACATGAGTGAGTAGTTTGGTAAAGTTCACCCATTCGGGCAGTTAACAAAAGGAGGATAGAAAATGAAACGTATCTTGAATTTTCTGATGGTGGTGGCTGTTCTGGCCATGGCGTGTGTGGCGTTTGCCGATAAGGAGCTGCCGGTATTCAAGAAGGGCGAAACGGTCTATGTGTGCGGCTGTGGCGCTGGCTGTGACTGTTACACTCTGGCCCGCAAAGAAGGCAACTGCAGCTGCAGCAAAAAACTGGTCAAGAGCACGGTGGAACGGGTTGAAGGTGACAAGCTGTTTGCCAAGGTCAACGGTAAAGAAGAGTCGTTTGTCACCACTGCCAAGTATGCCTGCGGCTGTGGCGACGGGTGCAGCTGCGGCACCATCAGTCAGAAACCGGGCAAGTGCGGTTGTGGCAAGGAGATGAAGGCCGTCAAGTAACGGACGATTTCTCCTGGAAGCGGCAGTTCGAATAACACAGAGCAACGGAGCAACAGAGAAATCAAGACGATACAATAGAAACAGTATTCACCTACAAGGTGAGTCTCAAAAGGCATTTCCGATAAGAATCTTCTTTGTTTTTACTCTGTTGCTTGCCTGGAGGCACCTACTTCTGGCAGTTGCTCCGTGTTTCAAATGCTTTTTGTAGGTTTATCGTACGGATTCATGAGGGGGGAGCTAACGCTTCCCTCTCTTTTTTTGCGTGCCGGGCCAGGTGGAACCAGCACCAGGCCAGCCATTGGGCGAGGTACTGTCCGGGCGGACTGTTGATCAGGGGGGATAGCCAGCGATCGTACCAGTCGAGCATCGTCGTTGGTGGTTTTGTGGTCGATCTTGTGCTGAGTAGATCTAACCGGAAGGCCAGTTGCCAGGCATTGGCAGCCACATAAACGCCGGTTGCTCGCCAGATGCGCCGTCGCTCGGCTGTCGTTTCCTGCCGCAACAGCTGGTGAATCTGCTCCAGGATCTCCGCCAGTCGCAGCGGCCCGGTGCTTTCCGCTGAGGTCTGGTACAGGGGGAGCGGGGCAGTAATGAATGTCGGCCAACCGATCGCGGCAGCGTTCATAATTAACGCATTGAGGATTTGCCGGGCGGCCAGTCCTTCGGCGGTGAAGCGCCGGGCCGAAGTGACAATGTCGTGGGGAAAGAGCAGCATGCTGCCCGTGGCCAACAGCTGGTCAGCCAGCATGGTTTCCGCCAGCATCGGCGCTGCCGTGGAAAGAGGAGTCCCTGCCCGATAGCGATTGGTCGCCAGCAGCAGGCCCTGGTCACCATGGATGCAGCCGGGCCGGTTCAGCCGGGCCTTTTGCTCGAGCCGGTTACGTTGCTGGTCAGTCAGATTGCCGTCATTGGCGAAACAGAGGCGGAAGCGACCGGCAACGGCATTATCCCCATGTTCGCGTGCTGTCGCAGTAATGAGATCAAGGGCCGAGCGGAGCGCCTGGCGTTCGGGCAGCCGCGAGTCGGCATGGAGCAGCAGCAGCCAGTGGCTGTCAACCAGGGCCGCAGCGCGGTCAATCTGGCCCGGTCGGCCGGCCGACCCCTCGATAATCCGGGTGGGAAATGGGGCATCTGTCGCAGCGAGGATGGTACCATCAACGGAGCCGCCGTCGCTGATGATCAGGGTAAATTGCACCGACTGCTGGGCAGCAAGATCGCCGAGTAAGAACGGAAGTGTTGCGCCCTCATTGAGTGTGGGCACAATTATGGTAAGCTCGGGTGGCATGCTCATGATTAATTAACGAAAAGTCCTAAATTTATTTCTGGTATTGACCGATACAACTCTAGCAGACCAGAGATCAGAAACAAACTGGTGGTTGTGGTCTTTGATGGGAGGCAGTGATGGACGAGGCCAAAATATTGCTGGTTGATGATGTAAAACTGATCGTCGAACTGCAAAAGAGTTTTCTTCGCTACACCCCGGTACGTATCTTGACTGCTGCCAACGGCGAAGACGCCCTGGCCGTGATCCGGCAAGAGATGCCGCATCTGGTTATTCTTGACCTGCACATGCCGCGGATGGATGGCGCCGCCTGTTGCCGGCAGATCAAAGCTGATCCGCAGTTGCAGCATATTCCCGTAGTCATGGTGACCAGTGCCGGACGGATTGAAGATGAATCGCTCTGTCGGGCGGCCGGCTGTGACGATTTTATTACCAAGCCGCTGGATCGGCGCGAATTTCTGGCCAAGGGACGGTATTTTCTGCCGCAAGTTGACCGCCGGGAGCCCCGTTCTGCCTGCGAAGTCCCGATCAGCTATTTGAAAGATGGCATGCCCGGGGTGGGCAAGAGTATCGACATGAGTGCCGGCGGTCTCTATATGGCCACGGAGAACCGGATTCCGGCCGAGTCGATTGTGGCGCTCAGTTTCGCGTTGCCCGGTGCGGAAACCAAGCCGATCATGGCCCGGGGAAGGGTGGCGTGGAGCAACGATCATGGCAATGGCGGCTGCAGCAAGCCGCATCTGCCGACCGGTGTCGGTATCGAGTTTATCGATGTGCCCGAGACGGTGCGCGAGTCGATCCGCCTGTTTGTAACGACCCGCTTGGGGCGTTAACTTAATGAGTCGGAATCGGAAGGAGAAGCAGATGACTATTTGCCGCTTGGTTTTAGTGGTGTCTGGCGCATTGCTGATTGCTGGCTGCGTCCCTCGGGCCAGGCCTGACTGTGACCCCTGTGTCAGGAACAGCAGCGCGTGCCGACCGGTTGGCACCTGCTTGGCCCAAGCGACCTATGATGTCAGTTGGGACAAGACCTGTGCTGATTATCCGGTTTCCTACCGGTCCGTTGTCGCGGAGGTTCAGGCCGAACCAGTTGATCCGCCACGGCGTATGCGGGCTGGCGATCTGATTGAATCAGGGAGGATCCAATGAGGCTGATAATCGCGGGCACCATGCTGCTGATTGGCTCTGTTCAGCCGGTCTGTAGCGCGGAGCTGGCCACTGCGGCAGCAGCGAAGCGGTATGTCACGGTTGATCCGATTCCGGTGCTGGAGAGTACGTCAGCGGTTGGTCAGTTCAATGCCATGGTGATTTTTCTGGCCGAACAGCTGGAGCGGAATATGGACCGCAAGTCAGTGGATAGCGCCTATATTGTCACCACCTTCTCCCGCCTGGACAAGCTGAACGATAGCACCAATCTTGGCCGGCTCCTGTCGGAAAACCTGGGTCATGAACTGCAGGTACGCCGGTGGCAGCTCTATGACATCCGCTTGACCAAGGATATCATTGTCAGCGATGCCGGTGAATTCATCCTGAGCCGCGACATCAAGAAGATCCGCGATTCCTACAAGGTGAACGGCGTGGTCACCGGTACCTATGCCGTCAACGGCAGCAGCATCATTGTTAATGCCCGGGTCATTGACCTGGAAACGGGGACCATTATCAGCTCGGGGCAGATTCATCTGCCGGTCAACCGGTTTATGGAAAATCTACTGTACAACTATGAGCAGCGAGCAATGGTCAGGATCATCGGAGACAAATAATGAAGCGATTACTCTTTATTGCAATGGCCGGGGGACTTTTGGCCGGTTGCGGCACCACGTCGTCGTCAACGGTGCGGACTGTGCCGACCAAGGCGACGGAGAAATGCACGGTCGGTCTGGAGTGGCAGGTACGGATGCTGGACCTGAAGGGGATCTTCGATGGACTGGCGAAAGAGCTCTGCACCAATTGCCAGCCGCAGTTGACTCCGGCCAAACCGGTCGAAGCAGCAGTCTGCGGCGAACAGGCGGGTGATGACCTGCTGGTGACCGATTTTGTCGATCTCTCCACCCTGGAGCCGAAGCAGTCCGGCATTCTGCTGGGCGAAGCGATGCGCAGCGGTCTATCCCGGGTCTGTTGTCGCAAAATCCAGCAAGTGGAACTGGCCAAGTATTTTAAATTGACGGAAAAAGGATTGGTGGCGCTGACCCGGGATGCCGAAAAGATTGTGCGGGATCAGTTTCCGCCTAAAGAGTGTGTCGTCGGCACCTATATTCTCACCTCGGACAAGCTGATTCTTTTTGCCAAGCGGATCAACCTGGCCGACGGTTCAGTGGTGCGGATGACCTCGCGGGAGATCACCTTTTCCTGCACTGATACGAATATGAAATATTCGGTGCAGTAAGGCGGTAAGGCAGTCAGTGTTTTCCTGTTTGGTATTTGCATAACGGTTAAATCGCCCTGTAAGGGCAGAATGCCTGTAGCCGGGGGATTTATCCTCCGGTTTAGAATATGAAAGATCCATCCTGTCACGTACGTGACGCAGGAAAATGGTGTCATGTTACCGGGGCATGAATGCCCCGGCTACCAGCATTCTGTCGCTATGCGACGTAAGCAATGACCAAACCGAACAACGCTATAAGGCAGTGAGATGTGAGATGGTGGCGCCGGGAATGTTCCCCGGCGCCATTATTATTTCTAAGGGGGGCAGTTCGTTGCCCCAGCGGTGTAGGCGGGCGGGACCACTGATGTTTCGCTGTAGGCGGAGATGTCACTGCCGCTGATGGCCCTGACCCGGTAGCGGAGGCGCCGTCCTGGATCAATGGCTAAGGCGTCGGAGTAACTGAAGGTTGAGCCGTTGGTGGTGGTAATCTGGCGCCAGACCCCTTCCCTGACCAGCCGTTCCAGTTGATAGCCGGTAATTGCGGCGCAGGAGCCACAGACGAGCGGCGACCAGTCGATGCGGATTCTGAAGCTGTTCAGCGCTGTTGCGGTCACGGTCTGTGTCGCTACCTCGGCCGGGGTGGTGACGCACTCCTCGCTGCTGGGGGCTGAGTCGCCACTGCCATTGGCGGTGCGGACCTGATAGCAGTAGGTGGTGTTGCCGCTGCGGCCCGTATCGGTGTAGGTGGCGGTTATGGCCGATAACGCGGGGCAGGCAACGGTCGGGTAGTCCTGGTTGCAGTATTTCTGGGTATAGGCAACGGCCTGATTGGTAATCTCCCCATAGCTGCCGGTGCCTGTTTTCCGTGACACCTTGTAGTTCGTGGTCCCGATGGTCACCGGCCAGGCCAGGGCGATTTCGGTTGCTGAAACCACGGTGGCGGTGGTGGTGGTGGCAGCCGGAATGGTGGTGGCAGATTGCGCGTTGCTGACTGCTGACAGGCCGCTGCCGGAATTGGCACTAACCCGGTAGTAATAGCGGGTGCCAGGGGTCCGCCCGCTGTCGCTGTAGGTTGTTGCCCCGGTGGCGACGGTGGCGACGTTATTGGACCAGGTGGCATTGTCCGGGCTCCGGTCGATCTGGTACCCGGTATTGCCGGTGACAGTGTTCCAGCTTAAGGAGATGGAGTTGGCAGTGATGCTGCTTAGTGCATTCAGGGTAGGTGCCACCGTTTTGGTGGTCTGGCTGACAATACCGCTGAAGGTGGAGTCAGGGGTGCCGGACGGGCCAATGGCGCTGACTTTGTAGCAATACCAGGTGCCGGCGGTCAGGCCGGAATGGTTATAGGAGGTGGTATTGATCGCCTGGGCCAAGGGGCCGATCCAGCTGTCATCGGTGCAGGAGCCGGCTTTCCAGTACAGCTTGTAACCGTTGTCGCCGGTAACATTGCTCCAGCTGGGGGTGAGCTGGCTGGTGGTCGCGGTGCCAGCGGCCGGAGCGGAGAGGGTCGGTGCCGGCGGGGTGGTCGTTGCCCAAAGGGCGTTACTCCAGGCGGTGTAGTCGGTTGGCGTGTATTTGGCCCGCACCCGGTAGCGATAGGTGGCGCCGGCGGTCAGGCCGCTGTTGTTCAGGGTGGTGGTGCCGGCAGCTACCAGCGGTGTCAGGTAGGTGCAGGTACTAAGGTCAAGGTCATCGAAGGGATGGTTGACCGGGTCCTGGTGATCTGATGTCGGACAACGCTCAACTTCGTAGTCGGTGGCGCTGGCCACCGTGCTCCAGGCAAGGTTAATCTGGGAGGCGGACGCAACGGTCAGGGGGTTCAGGGTTGGTTCCACTGGAGGTGTGGTTTTGCAGACCGCGGTGCTGTAGATCGCCGGCGGTGGAGCGGTAACGGTGCTGACGGCCTTTATCCGGTAACAGTATGCCGTGCCAGTGGTCAGACTGCTGTGGGTGTAGCTGACGCTGTTCATCGGCTGAGCCGCAACAATCTCAGTCCAGGCGCCGGTGGCGGTGGGGCCGGTTTCGATGGTGTAGCTGGTTTCTCCCGGCTTCTGGTCCCAGGAAAGAATCAGGGCGGTGCTACTGGCTGGACTGATGGCCAGGTTTGGCGGGGCCGGGAGGTTCGTCCAGGCGTGAAGCGAAGTACTAAAGTCGGAACCGTTGCTGGGAGTAACCGAGTCGGCAAAGACCCTGAATCGGTAGTTATTGCCGGCAACCAGCCCGGTTACGGAATAGTTTGTGCCGACCACGTCGAACCTGATTTGATTCCACTGGCCGTAATTGTTGGTGCCGTCACAGCCGGCCGGGCCGGTATCACTAACGGTGCAATCTGATCGCTCTATGCCATAGCGTTGGGCTCCGGTTACGGCGGACCAATTCAAATCGATCTGCGTTGTCGACACGCGATTGGCGCTGATCAAAGTCGGGGTGGCAAGCATCATGCGTCTGCTGGTTTCACTGCTCCAGACGGAGTTGCCTGCGGCATTGCTGGCCTTGATCCGGAAGAAGTACGGGGTATTGGTAACGAGTCCCGAAAGATTACAGGTAAGGGCGGTTGTTCCGGCGCAGGCGGATGCAGTTGTTTCATCGGCATAGGAGCCGCTGGCCAAACTGAATTGCAGGGTATAGGTTACGGTGCCTGAGCCGCTGACCGGCGGATTGACCCAGGTCAGGGTCATGCTCGTGTCGGTGACGTTGGATGGGGTGTTGCTGGCCCAAGTCGGCACCGCCAGGATCGCGGCAGCACTGGTCTCATTGCTCCAGGTTGAATCGCCGCTGCTGTTGGTTGCCTTGACCCGGAAGGTATAAGTGGTGTTCGGCGTCAGGCCGGTTGCGGCGCAACTTGTACCGACGATGGCGATGCAACTGCCGACATCGGCATAGCTGCCGCTGCCAGGCTTGGCCTGCAGGGTATAGCTGGCAGCGCCAGTGACAGTATTCCACCCCAGGGTCATCTGGGCATTGCTGATGCTGGCCGGTGCGGCCAGTGAAGGGGCCACCGGCCTGGTGATGGCGCTCTGTTCGTTGCTCGGCAAAGAATAGCCGGCACTGCTGTTGCTGCTGACTCGGTATGAATAGGTGGTGCCAGGGGTCAGGCCGGAATCGCTGTACGTGTAGATGGTGTCCCCTACCGTTCCCAGGTCGCTCCATGACCCGGCAGCGATTTTACGTTCCAGTTTATAGCCGGTGCTGTTGGCCACCAGATTCCAGGAGAGAGAAATCTGGCTGGTGGAGGCAACCGTTGGTGCCGCCAGGGTCGTGGGGGCCAGAGTCGTGGTGGCGCAGTTTTCAACGGGGCGGGAGACGAGGCTGCCGGTATAGGCGGAAATCCGGTAACAGTAATTGGTGCCGGCCGTCAGTCCGGAGTTGGTATAGCTGGTGGTGCCGGAGGCGGGGGTGGTCACCTGGGTCCAGACGCTGGTCGGCAGTACCGGGCCGAAGGTCCGTTCAATCTTGAAATTGGTGCCGGGGGTGTTTTCCTGCCAGGTCAGGACCAGTTTGCTGGCATCTGCCGGCGAGGATACTGCCAACGGAGCCGGTACCAGGAGATAGGGATTGGTCAGTTTGAGCACCAGGTAGTCGGGATTGCTGGCATTGCGGCTGAATCCGGCAATAAAGGATTCGCCCTGATAGTTGGCGCTAATGGCTGTTGCCGCTTTTTCTCGGCCATTGCCGTTATAGGTTGTCGCCCCGAGGAAGGTCCCCTCGAAATCATAGATCAGGGCCATGATGTCAGCGGTGGCATCATAGGAGAAATCAGTGTCCGGGCCACTGCGGGTGGTGCCGGTAACATAGATGTAACCGGAGGAATCAACCGCCATGGCACTGACATAATCGTAGCTGACCGGCCGGTCAAAGTTTCGTTCCCAGATGATGGTGCCATCGGCGGCGTTGTAGCGGCGCAGGTGAAAGTCGCTGTCCGTGACGGTGCGATAGCTGGTGCCGCCAACGACGATTGCCCCGTCGATCGGATCAATGGCAATGCTTATCCCCCGGTCATCGCCGCCGGGTGTTGTGGTCATCCCATTATGGACTACTTGCCAGATGGGCGCGCCCGTGGTCCCGGTATACTTGATGGTGACCATCTCCTCGTCTCCGGCGCTGTTAGTGCCGAATCCGGTGACATACAGATTGCCGGCGGCATCCACGGCAGCGGATCGTGGCTGATTGTCGCCAATACCCTGGCCGGCATAGCTCTTGTCCCAGAGCCGACTACCGGTCGCCCCGTCATATTTGGCAACGTACCAGACATCACCGCTAACATTCTTACTGTAACCGGCCAAAAAGATGTTGCCGGCAGCGTCAAAGGCAACGTCGGTGGGGAGATCGTCCCGGCCGCTGTTATAGACTGCCGGGGGCCAGGCGGTGGTACCGCTGGCATTGTACTTGATCAGGAACATGTCGTAGTTGTTGGCCCCGTTCATGCCATGGCCGATGACGACACTCTGATTGCTGCCGTTACGCACTACCTTGACCGCAGTGGCCAGGTCAATGCCGCTGTTGGTGCCATACTGATGTTCCCAGACCAGGGCGGGCACGGCAGCCGGATTGTTCAGGCCGGCGGTCGCCACCTTTCGGGTGTACAGGTCATCGCTCTTAATGCCGCCATTCATCAGGTAGGCGGTGCCGGTGACGATGGCATTGCCGCTGTTGTCCAGGGCCACCCCGGCCGCCATGTCCGCATCGCCACCACTGTCATAGCGGGCCTGCCATTTGATGCCCTTATCGCCGCGATCCAGCTTCTTGGTCAGATAATCGAAGGAATAGGTACCGGCTACCCCTTCCTCAGCCAGTTCACTATAGCCGGTTACCACCGGATGGCCGTCGGCATCGACCGTGATCCCGGTGGCCCGGTCCTCCCGGTTGTCCGGCCCATTATAGATGTAGCTCCAGGCCGGGGCGTCATAACTGACCACCTTGGTCAGGGCATGGGCTTCGTTACTGGCCGTTGAATCGCCGTTGGCGCTGTTGTTGGCCCGGACCCGGTAGTAATAGTAGCTGTTTGGTGTCAGGCCGCTGTCAGCGTACGTGGTGATGTTTTCCGCAGTGGTGCCGATCTGGCTGAAGGTGCCGTTGGCGCCCAGTTTACGTTCGATCTTGAAACCGTCCTCATTGGTGGCGGTGTCTTGCCAGTTAAGCTCAATGGCGGTATTGGCGGTGGCCGTGGCGACCAATCCGTTCGGGGCGTTGAGCGGGCCATAATCATAGCGCAGGGCCAGAAAGTCGAGGGAGGTGGCAACCGTGTCCGACCAGCCACCCACCAGCGGATCACTGGCAACAGCCACTGATGCCAGGCCGATGCCGACCGGCCGATCGTTCTTGTTGGCCGGTCCGTTATGGCTGCTCTGCCAGAGGAGCACTCCTTGGCTGGTTGGTGGCGATTGCAGATACTTGAGGGTAGTGATGTTGTCATTCACCGCGGTGGTCGAGTAGCCGACCACAAAAACGCCGTTGTCGCCAACTGGTTTTTCGCTGACGACGATGCCGACCGGAATGTCATCATTCTCGCTGCCGCTGTGGTAGATGCTGTCCCAGACTTTGCTGCCGCTGCTCCCCTGATAGCGGACAGTGTAAAAATCCTCGTGGCCGTTCAGGGTAAAGGTGTCGCCGGTGACATAGACATCACCGGCGGCAGTGACGGCCAGCGCGGCAGGCTTGTCATCGAAGCCGCCGTCGTAGATCTTTTCCCAGCTGGTCGCATTGTCAGCGGCCAGGCTGCACTTGGCGGTATAGATGTCGGTGTGGGTGCTGTTAGTCAGGGTGCCGGTAACGATCGGGTTGCCGGCCGCATCGAGCTTGACCGCCACCCCGCGGTCATCGCCGCTGCCGGCGGATGATTTGCGCCATTCCCGGATGAGGGTCCCGCTAAGGCTGTATTTGTGGGTCAGGATGTCGAAGTCCGCGCCGTTCTTGGCGGAGTAGCCGGTGACCGCCATGCCGTCGCTGCCGACTGCAATGGCAGTGACCCGGTCATTATTCTGGTAAATCGGGTCATCGTGGATTTTTGTCCAGAGTGGTGCGCCATTGCTGGCAGCATGCTTGATAATCAGGAAGTCGTCGTTGCCGGCGCTATTGAACGCATAGCCGGCAACATAGACGTTGTTGTCGGTATCCACGGCAATAGCCGTCGCGTAGTCACTGCCGCCGGCGGCGCCGGCATAGGTCTGCTGCCAGATCAGGGCGCCGCTGCCGCCGGCGTATTTGATTGTCTGAAGGTCATAATTGGCGCCGTTCCAGCTGTAGCCGGTGACCAGAATGTCGCCATTGCCATCCACCACCACTGCCGTGGCGGTGTCATCGCCGCCGACCCGGTCATAGCTGACGGTCTGCCAGGCCAGACCGCTGCCATCGGCCTTGAACTTGGCCAAATGATAATCGTTGTTCACCCCGCCGTTATTGGTGGCGCCGACCACGATCACGTTACCGGCACTGTCCACGGTCATGGCCTTGGCTTCCTGTCGACCAGTCAGGGCAGCGCTGGATGGGAAGGGGGCGATCTCCTCACCACCCTTGGCAAAAACGCCGGCCGGGCAGATGAACAGCAGGATCATTGCCAGCAGTGGCGCCCAGGCAAATGGGCGACACGGCGGGGCAGGAGTGGCCACCTGCAGTTCGGGTGGATGTGTGGTCATCGGTTCTTTGCCAATTGCTGTCATCTGATTCATTCCTACCATGGCGTCACGTTGTTCCAGTTATTACCTGCCGGCCACTGAGCTGGCGGGGTAGATGGGTTATACGTCGGGGCAAAGCGGCTGACATGGCAGGCCGTGGTTGCTTCCTGCGTATTGCCAACCATGTTGCCGATCGGGAAACCGCGATGTTCTAAACCCGGACTATGGGCACTCGAGCTTGTTTGTTTGTCGGCGGCCCAGGGCACGCCGCCGCTGACTCTGTTGCCGCGGTGTTTAGAGTCCAGGCAGTTGGTCTGCATTAATCGCGGCAATCCCGAATTGTGGGGCTGATGGCACTTGGAGCAAGAAAATGAGTGTTCGCTGTTGACTCCCCACCCCTTTACCGTTTCATGGACCCGGTCAATGGTCTTAAACCCGGCGGCCCCGTCGTTTCTCTTGGTGTTGTCGGTGAGCATTGCTTGTTGATGGCAGTTAAGGCAAAGCCCCGCAAACTGGTTGTCGCTTTCCGAGATCCTGTTGGCACCACTGAAGGTGTTGCGATCAATATTGAGATTGGTTGTTGGCTGTGACGGGCTCGGGTGGTTTTGGTGATACGCCCCATCACCCCAGGAGTTGTAATTGCCACTTCCCGGATCCGCCTGACCATAGGGTTTTCTCCTCTTTGTCGTGGTGGTAGGGTCTTCGGGTGGCAGATCCTCCTTGTACGGTGACGTCATCCAGGTCCCCTTGAGTAGCGGTACCGCATACTGCTGATTGGCGCTTCCCAGGGTCGGGCTGACTCCATGGGGATCGTGACATGGGGTGCAGAGTCCGTTCACCGGGGCTGAGTAGGGGACGATCTTGTAGCTGACGCCGGCAGCAACCGCCACCGGGAACCCTTCCAGGTCCAGGGTGGTGGCGGTGTTGCCGGTGATCTTGCTCAACTGGCCGCTGTTGGCCCCGGAGGTCAGCAGGACATAAAGATTGCGCCACCTGTTACTGGTCCAGCTCTTGCTGCTGTCGATCAGGCTGGTGGCTGAGCCGCCGGTGGTGTTGCCGGTATCCTTGGCCAGGTTGGCCAGCGAGCCGGGCGGCTCTGATGCCTTCATGTGGCCGCCGAGGATTGTTTTCCGGCTGTCGAGCCAACCGTTGCCGTTGTTCCTGGTAATGAAACCCTTGACGCCTTCGTTGCCGAAACGGAGGGAATCCCGATACCCCATGACCGGTGCGCTGCTGCTGTAGGTGGAAAAATAACCCCAGGGGGTTTTCCCGGCCAACACGATGGTGCCGACCGTTGCCGCGTTGTGGCAGTCGAAACATTGGCCGGCCCCGGCGGCATAGGGGTTGGCCCCGGTCGGGTTGGCTGCCGCTTTATAGTCGAATGCGTAACCGCCGATCTCCTTCTTGGTCTCCTTCAGGTTGGCCCCATTGTTGGTGCCGTTGTAGGTGACATAGCTGGAGGTGACCCCCACCACTTTTGAGCCGTGGGAGTTGTGACAGTCGAAACACTGGACGTTCTTGCTGCCGGTGCGCTGGTTCTTGCCAGTCAGATCACCGTCCAGGCCAGAGGTCGGATCCCAGCCACCCTGATTGGCCACGGCATTGCCGTGGGCCGAAAAGGCCTTGGTAAAGTTCTTTTTGGCCGCATTGGCCGTGCCCGGATATTTGCCCCAACTGGTGGTGCCGGTCTGGCTGTAGCGGGCGGTGATGGAGAGGCCGTCCCAGGCATACTGGCGCGGGGTTTTGCAGTCGTCAAACGGCAGCAGTTCGTTGTTCTGGTCGCTGTGGCAGGAAACGCAGTGCGTGGAAATAGTGGTGACTGCTGCGCGCTCCAGCGGGGTGCCCATGTTGTTGGCCCGGAATCGGGCCACGGTTGCCCGACCGGTGGCGGTGGAAATATCACGATACGTATCCGGCCTGGTGCCCGGTCCGTAAATCACCAGATCCACCACGTCATTAGCCACGGTCGAGTAGTTGCGGTAGTCATAGCCGGTGTGGTAGGCGAGATTGATCAGGCCATTTGACGAGGCTTCCCAGTGACATTGGTAGCAGTCGGTATTTTTGATTTCGCCACTGGCCCGCTGGACGTGGTGGGAGTTGGACTTCATCTGGCCGATGATGTCCATGCGCGTGCCAATGGTGCCCAGATGGCACTTGGTACAGTCGCGGGGCAGGCCAAAGGCGGTATGCTTCGGCACCGGCTTGGCATTGATATGGCAGCCGGCGGTGCTGCAGGACTGTTTGTTGGCATGGCTGTCGGCAAAGCGGTGTTCATGGCAGCCGGTGCAGGGCCGGCTCATGTTGTGGCCGTCGCCGGAATTGCTGGTGAAGTGCTTGCTGCTGGGGGAATGGCAGACATTGCAGATGCCATTGAACGGGGCAACCTTGCGGGCATAGCTGTAGCCGGTTGCTTTGTCGCTGAAGTTGACTTCAGCATAGGTTCTGGGTTGGCCAAAGATGCCATCAGTGGTGGTCGCCACCCGTTTTTGCACCATGAAGATGTTGCTGTCGCCATGGGGATCATGGCAATCCCAGCAGAATTTCCCCCCTTTCCAGACCCCCTGGAACGTCGAATAGGTGCCGAGGATCGGCGACCGGGTGGCAGAATAGACCTTGGTCCAGCCGCCGCTGGTCAAAAAGCCCTGGTAGTGCTTGTGGCCAAAATGGCCGGCCGAGGCCCGGGCCTGTTTCGGCTTGATGCGGCCGGTGCCCGGATCGTAGCCGAGGGCGTATTTCAGGGGATTGGCCTGGTCCACGTGACAGCTGGAGCATTGGCCGCCGCTGTCGTCGTCATGGCATTGCAGGCAGACCCCCATCATCATGTACTGGTTCTTGACGTCTAGTTTCTGGGCGGCCGTCCATGTGCCGGCATTGACATTGTGACCTTTGTGACTGCCGCTGAGGAAGGTGCCTGAATCGGAATCGTGGCAGCTGCCAGCCGTCGTGCAGGTGACCGTATGCCCATGGCCGGCAAATCTGGTCTCCGTGGAGCCATCGGCCTTCTTGAACACGATCCCGCCGGGGGTGGCCTGCGGGGCCAGGGTGCCGGTCTGGCCCACATGGCAACCAAGACACTCGGCATCGGTCCGTTCCATATGGCAGTAGACACACTCCTTTTCAAAGCGGCGGTCATATTGGTGGTGCATCTTCAGTCGGAACGGATTGTTCGGGTCCTGGTGCAGCACATTGTTGTCATGGCAATACCAGCAGGGGTTGCCCGGGAAATTGGCTGCCGGATTGTTGGAGCCCGGATAACGGCCACTGCCGCTGGTGGAGTAACGGCCATGTCCTTTGGTTACCCATTCAGCCAGGCTGATGCGGGCCTGGGTGCCGTTAAAGGCATTGTAATCATCCTGGTCGACCCCTGAGGTGCCATGGCAGGCGAGGCAGGTAACCGCACTTTTGACCGAGCCGCCCCAGACTGGGGCAGTACCGCTGTTGTGGCATTTGGTGTTGCTGCAGGATTTGCTGATCGGGTTATAACTGCCGCCATCCTTGAAAGCCACATCACGGGCCTTGTTCACATGGTAGGCGGGATCAATATGGGCCACCTCTCCCATGCTGCCCGTCGGAATACCGCTTTGATGGCAGTCGGTGCAGATTCCGTTCCGCACGGTTACGGCATGGCAGTTGTCACAGGTGAAATTAGTCTGGGAGTGGCGGACATGGGAGTTGGCCCGCGCCGTGCCGGCTCCCGAGTTGGGGAACATCGGCATGGCGCCGCGCCACTCTTCGCCCTTTTCCCAGGTGCTCATATTGGTCCAAACCTTGCCGGTACTGTCGATATGGGCATAGTGGCAGGTTTTGCAGGAGCCGGTCGGGTGGCCATGGCAGCTGTTGCAGTGGGTTTTCGGTTCAGTCCAGGCAAAGGGGCGCACCTTGTCCGGGTCGGACGTGCCGTCGCTGTGGCAATAAACATTATTACAGACCTTGCTGGTCGCGTCATAGCTTGGCGCCGGTCGGCCGGCAATGGCCCAAAGGGTGGGCATGGCAATATCTTTGGCAGCGTTGACATGGGTGGTGGTGGATTTGATGGAGTTGTCAGGATTCACGGTGTTGTTATGGCAATAGTAGCACGGGTATTTCCTGACCCATTGCGGGCCGACCAGGCGGTGATGCCCATTGGAGTTCATGGTGAGGTCCGGGGTACAGTTATTGCGGGCGGTGCTCCAGTTGCCGAGCATGGTGGTGCAGTTGGCAGCGCTGCTGTCGTCCGGGGTCCCCTTGTGGCAGGAGTAGCAGGTCATGGGGGTAACATCACGCCAGGTGACGGCAACAGCAGGTGCCCCACCACGGCCGTCGCTGTGGCAGTAGGCGCTGCTGCACCCCTTGGTGGCGGCGTTGTAGCTGCCCCCTTCGCGGAAGGAGATGTTCTTGGCCGTATTGGCGTGCAGCGTCTTGTCCTTCAGGGTGCCGTCATCGTTTACGGTGCCGAAGTGGCAGCGGGAGCAGGTGAAGGCATAGGACCCGCCGGTATGTTTGGTGTGCCGGCCGCTGAGGCGGCTGGTGGTGCCGTTACCGTCGTGGCAGGAGGTGCAGGTGCGGGGAGTGTCGCCCCAGCGGACGGCCGCATAAACCGTTGTGCTGTTGTCAAACGGCACGGCGTTGGAGTGGCAGTAGAGATTCAGACATTGTTGTGTCGTGGAACTGTAGCGCCCCTGCAGGCTGGCAGCAAAGCTGACGCTCCGCAGGCCGTCCAGGTGCTGGGCAGAGTAGTTCCTGAACTTGTTGGCAATACCCGCATCCACCGTGGTGCGGTGACAGGCGGTGCAGCCGGTGGAATTAGTCATGCCGGCGCCGGGGACGTGGGCCCGGTGGCTGTTGGCGGTTGCTGTTCCCGGTCCGCCGTTGGGATATGCGGGTTCGCCGGCAATGCTGGTGTAGGCGGCGAAGCTGCCATTGGGAAGCTGCGTTCCGCCATGGCAGCCGGTGCAGCTCAGCGTGCGGGCCGAGCCCCAGGTGGCGGCGGTCATGTTCCAGAACTGGTTCTGCTGCATGCCGGTGCTGTGGCAGGCGACGTTGCTGCAGATGCCGCTGGCCAGTCGCCCGGCCCGCATGCCCGAATAGTCCACGAAGCCATTGCCATGGTTGTTGCGGTTACTGATGGAGGTCGGTGAATCGACGGTCCGGGCATGACAACTCTGGCAGGGGTAGCTGTTCCCCCGACCGAGGGTGGAATAATTGGCGATATGGGCCCGGTGCTTGCCGGTGGTGATCGGGGCGCTGGACTGCATGGAGCCGCCGTGACAGCCGGTGCAGTCGGTTGGCAGGGTGCTGCCCCAGATCGGGGTCGACGTGCCGTGGCAGATGGTGGCGCAGGATTTGGCCCCCGGGTTCCAGACGGCGCCAGCGCCGGCCCGGCTGGTAAAGTTCACGTCGATGACGCTGTTGGTATGGCTGAGCGAACCGGCGACGATGGTGGTGCCGCTGGTGGTGGTGCCGCGGTGGCAAATGCCGCAGTCGGCCGGGGAACTCACATGCTTGGGGTGACTGTTGGCCAGAGGTTGCGCCGGCCCGGCATTGGCGTAATCAGGGGCGCCGGTGTTGGTGCCGGTGCCGTGACAGCCGTTGCAGCCAAGGCTAGCCGCGGACCAGGTCGGCGCGGCCGGCTGGGGGGCGGTTGGTTTGCCAGCTCCGTGACAGGCAGTGGCGGCGCAGCTCCTGGTGGCCGGGGAATAGGTGCCACCGGCAAACAGGATATTGGCAGCGCCATTCAGATGGTTGGCAGGGGTGGCAATGGTCCGGTCGCTGCCGCTGCTGACCGTGGCGCCGTGGCAGACGGCACAGCGGTAATTGACACCAATGATCGCCGCCTGGTTGATATGGCTGGCATGCAGACCGGTGGCCAGTGGCGAGCCGGAGGTGGCATTGCCGCCATGACAACCGGTGCAGTCGGCCGGCAGGGTGCTGTTCCAGAAGGGTGCCTGGTTGGGCGACCCTCCCCGGCCGTCCCCGTGGCAGGCCAGGACGCTGCACCCGGCCGTGCCTTCGTTCCAGAAGGTCGTGCCCAGGGAGGAGGCAAAGGCGATCTCCTTGATGCCGTTGACATGGCGGTCGCTGTTGCCGATGGTGCCGGCGCTGGTTACTGTGTCCCGGTGGCAGAGTACGCAGGCCAGGCCGGCACTGATATGACGGCTGTGGGCATTAGTGGCGGGCTGGGCGGCGTGGCAGTCGCTGCAGCCGGTAATTGTGCCGCTGCCGTTTACCCAGGCCGGGGTGGTTCTGGTGTTGAGGACCGGTGTCAGCGCGCTGTTACGCGGGGCCCCGTCGCTGTGGCAGTAGACGCCGCTGCAGGTGAAGCTGATGCCGTCATAGGCCGGTGCGGCGCCGAACAGGGTCGCACTGCTGGCGGTGGTATCGCGGTACAGATCCTGATAACTGCCCCGCAGGTGTTCGTTGCCGCGATGGCAGACGGCGCAGCTATAGCGGTAGTCGGTGCCGCCGCCCGCATGGGTCTGGTGGGCCGATAGCTCCTCGTTATGAGGGTAGCCGGCGGCCGCACTGTTTGGGCCACCATGGCCGGAGCTGGTTGGCGGATAGCCGTGACAGGCGGCGCAACTGCCGCCGGCCGGGGTGAACGCTCCGCTGGCGGCATCATGGGGGTGGCAGGGGTTACAGATAGCTGCCGGGGCACTAGCCAGCTCATGTTCGGCCGGAAAACCTCCACCGGTCGGCACCAGGTGACAGGCTTGGCAAACGCCACGGCCATCAACGGATTTATAGGCTCTTTGCCATAATCCGGTCTGCTGGAAAAAGACCCGCTTGTTCCTGACTGCCCCAGCAGGGGTGGAAATGTTCATGTAGCGACGAACCAGAAAGACGTTAGCCTTCTGCTCGGCGCTGCTGACGGCAGCCGGATCGTTGCTAACGTGGCCACCATGGCAGTCGGCACACTGGATGTTTTGCCCCTTGGCATCGTGATTCGGTTTGCGGTGGCAGCTGCTGCAGATGTTGATGCTGGCGGCGGTTGCGCCCCGCAGGTCGCTTCGGAGCAGATTGCCGTCACCGACGACCAGGTGCAGATAGCTGGTGGCATTATCAAAGGTGGCGCTGCTGGAGTCGGCGTAGTGGACCCGGTGGCAGGTGGAGCAGAGCAGGGTGTCGTTGGTTAGTTTCGGCGCGGCTGAGCTGTTGGCCGGGTTGGCATTGCGCGGCGGCAGATAAAAGGCCGCCGGATTCCGTTTCGGGGCTGCATCGGCGCTGGAGTACCGGACATTGACCGGGTGGGAGCCGTGGGTATGGTCGCTGGTAAAACGGGAGCGGTGGCAGTCAAGGCAGAGCTGGTCACGGTCGTTGGTCAGACGGAGCAGTGGGGTCCCTTTTGCCGTATGCACCGAATGACAGGCCGAACAGGCCAGACTGCCGGCCAGCTGGCTTGCCCGCAGTTCCGGGCTTTGTGGCGCTTCGGCACCGGCGGCAGCCAGGGTAGCACTCCCTTCCCAGCTGTGGGAGATGCGGCGCAGGTTTGCTGCACTGCTGAGGCGGTGGAAACGATTAGCTGCGTCAGCCGCGCTGAACGGCTTTTGCTCACCCCGTGGCACCCCGGGCCGGTGGCAGGTCAGGCAGGCGTTGCTGAAGCCGCTGGTGCCCAGGTCCGGGTGATCGCCATGGCAGCGGCCACAGGTAAAGGTATTGTGCGGTGCCGGCAGATTAACCTGGGCCGCGTCGCCACCCGAGGCGATGCCGAGGATGCAGACGGTGGCAATAGTGATCAGGATTAATTGTGCGTACAGACGGATCATATGTTCCTGCCCTGTGCCCGGTTCATGGCCTAATAGGTTGTCGGGGTAACTGTTTTCGTGCCTCGATGAGTGAGGTCACTGCCGCCCGGCCCGTAAACCTGCATGATGCTGGAGATGTTGGCAAAAGACGGTGTGCCGTTCGCGGTGTAAGCGAGCCGGGCGAAATTTCCCGTAAGGCTCTCTGAAGAATCAGCGGGGACGTACACTTCAAAAAGGATTTGCCGGGTGGTTGCTGAATAGCGACCAAACATGATGATGGCCGGGCGAAGCCCGTATAACCCGTTTACACCGATTTCCAGTTCACGAGTAGAGTTGGCGGCGAGGATTGGAGCAAATCCCACCGGCAGCGTAGCCTTCAGGTCGATGACTTTGGCGCTGCTCAAATTGCTGAAGGTGCCGTTGACCCCGAACAGCAGAGCGGTCTTGCCGCTGGGTGGGGCCGATGGCCCGGATCCGCCGCAACCGGCCAGTGCAGTGGAGTAAGTAGCAATCAAGCAGATAATGTAAAGTTTCATGGCACGTTCTTCCTTATTTTGGTCTCAGGCTTAATGCCAGCTGAGCCCGTATAGGTTTTTGCATTTGCTTGAAAAGTCCCCCCGCCCCTTGCGGGAGGGGGTTAGGGGGTGGGGTAGTTTGCCATATTCTACTCCGTGGTCTACTTCACCCACCCCTCAATCCCCTCCCGTCAAGGGAGGGGAGGCTAAAAGCAATTACCAAACCGGACAGCACTGACTCAATGCAGTCCTAGTATTGTTTCGAGTAGCACCACAACATCCGCACCGTTCAATTGGCCATCCGGCCAGGAACTCCAGTTACGGTAGGGACAGATATCCGCCCAGAGCAGATCATCGAAGGTCACCGGTTCAAGCCCCACCGAGCGTCGCATCAGTTTCAGGGCATCGATGATGTCGATCCGGCCATCGTTGTTCAGGTCACCGTTACGGGTGCTGTTGCCGGCGCTGTCAGCGCCGTACAGGTTGATCCGCGCCGGGTCGTAGCCAAACGGCACGCTGATGTTCCAGGTGCCGGCGGTGCCGACCACCAGTGGCGGGATCAGGTCCGGGCCGCCCGGTTGTCTGGCGTGGATGATGGTCCCCGGTTCGGCGGTGCCGGCCAGGGTCAGCGGTTGGCCGGTAAATGCTGCCACCGTGAATGCCGTCGGCGCGGATCGTTTGTAGCGGAGTTGCCGGTAGGTGGTGACGCTGTTGCCAAAGGCATCGGTGGCGGTGATCGCCAGCAGATATTGCCCGTCGCTGGTAAAGGACAGGTTCAGGGTGAAGGTGCCGGGGGTGCCAGGGGCAAAACTTACCGGGATGGTTTGGCCGTTGAGGGTGGCAGTGACTGTGGCGGCCCCGGCACTGCCGCTGACGCTCATGGTTGCCCGTTTGGTGGGCAGGTCGATTGCCGGAGTGGTGATGGCAACGGTCGGCATGGCAGGGGAGACCTGGGTAACCGCCAGGCTGGCGACCGCGGTTGGTGAGCCGTTGGCCGCCAGCCCCTGGGCGGTCAGGCTGTTGAGACCAGGCTCAAGGCTGATGGTGCTGGCGGCCCAGGCACCGTTCGTGACCGGGATTGTCACCGACACCGGGTTGTCATTGCTGCCGGAGGTGAGCAGGATGTTCACGGCGCCAGGTGCCGTGCCGGTCAGATTGATGGTCGTTGCATCGGTGATCGCACCGTCGCTCAATGGCGTGGCGGTCATGGTTACCGGTTGCTGCCCCGGGTCGTAGGTGATGGTGCGGCTGTCGCTGCGAACGTTGCCGGCTTTGTCGCTAATGGTGACCAGAATGGTGTTGGCGCCAACAGCCAGCAGCAACGGCTGGGCAAAGGTGCCGTTGGTGATGGTCATGTCCTGCGGGGCACCGTTGTTCAGGACAATGGTTGCCCGGTCAAAATTCTCGTCCGTGGCCACCGCGCCCCGCAGGGTCAGGAGCTGGCTGGTTACCCTGCTGCCAGTGGCCGGTAGGGCAAGCCGCAGCGGCGGGGCAGTCGGAATCATATTGATTGCCGTGGCAATGGTCGAGCTGGTGCGACCGGCTTTGTCGGCGACAACCGTGAACTGGTTGAAGCCGCTGACGAGGCTGGCGGCAAAGCTCCAGCCCGTACCATTCAGGGTGGCGGCGGCGCCGTTCACCGTTACGGTGGCGCTGTTCTCCATGGTGCCGGACAGGGTGACTGCACTGCTGTTGCTGAGGGCCTTGACCGGGTCGAGGGTCAGGGCTACGGCAGCAGCAGCCAGATAATTCACATTGCGGATCATGACCGTCGGATTGGTGGCGCTGTTAACCGCCCGGACCGTACAGCGGTTGCTGCCGGCGGCGAGGCCGCTGATGGTGGCTTGCCAGGCAGTGATGCCGGCCATGGCCGTAGGCGCATAATTCACGCTGCCGGCAATGGCGCCGGTGTCGGTGCTGATCAGTACGACCGCTTCACTGTCTACGGTGCCGGAAAAGGAGATGCTTGCCAGGTTGGTGGCCACGTCGGTGGCTGGCACCAGGGTGAGCAGCGGTGGAGTTGGGTTGGTTGCTGGCGGTACTGGGCTGCCGTTTAAGGCAAAGGCTGCCAGGTTGCCGAGACCGTTGGGCACGATCAGGCGATTATAGGTCGGGTCAAAGGCGACGTCCGAGGGGGTGATCAGTTTGCCGGCGCCGCGGCCGTAGCCGCCGACCGTGCCGAGGTAGGTGCCTGAGCCGGTCGGATCAATCACCTGGATGCGGCTCTGGTAGGCATCGACCACATACATCCGGCTGAGGGTCTGGGTGGCGTCCTTGGCATATTCAAAGGCCACCCCTTCCGGAAAGCTGAAGGTCAGGGGGCCGGAGCCGATGCTGCCAATGGATTTCTGTTGGGTCCAGCTGTTGGGGTCGTAGAACTGAATCCGGCCGTTCAGGGTGTCGACAATCGCCAGCTGGCCGGAGCTCCGTTCAAAGGCCAGGCCGGTCGGCATGGCGAATTGCCCGGCACCGTTACCGCTGCTGCCAAAGCTGTTGGCCGGCTTGCCGCTGCTTGCTGTCCCGGTGGCCACCGGTTGACCGGCTTCATTGAAGACCAGCACGCAGTCGTCCAGGCTGTCGGCCACATAGATGTAGCCGGTGACCGGGTGAATTGCCACCCCATTGGCATATTTGAAGGCACCGCCGGGGTGTTGGAGCGCATGTTTGAAGTCGCCGTTGTTGCTGTAGACCGATACCTGTTGCTTTTGGCTGACAATCAGGTCCAGATTCGTGGCCACGGCCAGGGCCTGGGGCGTGGTAACCGGAAAGGTCGCGATCCATTTACCGGTTCGGTCAAATTTGTTGATGCCGCCGGCGCGCGGGTCGGTCAGGTAAATATTGGCGAACTGGTCCAGGGCCAGTTTAACCGGCAGGCTGACTTTTGTGGTAATCGACGGTTGGTTGGCAACGGCTGGAGTGAGGGCTGTCGCTGCCCGGCCGGTAACCGGGCCAAAAACCACCGCCATTGTCAGGGCAACCATGCCGGTGAGGGCTGTCAATCGAGTGATCATTGGCTGCTGCCTCCGTAAACGCTTACCATGATTCCGTACCGTGGCAGGTGCCCACGCTGAAGCTGCCGCTGGGTGGTAATTGGCCCGGGGTGCAACTGTTGCCACTGTAGTTGACCGGGACCCTGATGGTCAGCCGCGGCGCCAGTTCGAAGATCGGGGTGGCCAGATTGCTGAAGTGACTGTTGTTGTTGCTGGTGACGGTCATATCGTGGCAGTCGATGCATGGAATCCCCTTTTGACTGACGTGCAGGGTGTGCTGACCGGAAAAGAAGCTGTTGGCCTGATCCGCCACGCTTTTTGCCGTATGGCAGGCGGCGCACTGGGTGCCTTCGGCAATGCTGCCACCGCTCCAGGGCGGGGTGATGACGCCGCCGTGACAGCTGACTCCGGCACAGGTGCCGTTACTGTTCAGCCGGACCGGGCCGCCGGTGCGGGCGGCATATGCGGCCGGAAAGGCGGTGGTGACGTTATTGAAGCCGCGGTAGCCATGGCGGGCAGTGCCGCTGCCGGCCCCACCATGGCAGGCGCTGCACAGGACCGCCAGGCCGGGCAGTGCGCTGTGGGCACCATGGGCGCCGGTTAGCGGTGGTGTGCCATGGCAGGAGAGACAGCTGCTTGCTGATGGCAGGGTTCCATTGGCCAGATTCAGGTGGCAGCTGCGGCAGGCCGGGCCGCTGCCGCCATTGAAGTCGATCCCATGGCACAGGGCGCAGGCAGCGGCCTGGTTGCCGGCGGTGGCGTGGCTATTCCAGTGGCGGTCGTAACCGGACAGTTTAGCCGGATCCACCGGCGGATGGGCGGTGCCGGTTTTGTGGCAGTCTTCGCAGCCGCTGGTCAGGAAGCCGATGGTGCCGTTAAAGCGGGGATTACTGCCACTGCCGCCGTTGGTGCCGTGACAGGCCTGGCAGGCAATCAGGTCAGCCTTGGCAACGGGGCCGTGGGCCGGAGCGGCCAGGTAGGGGAGGAGGTGGGCGACCGGTCTAGGCGGGTGTCCATTGGCGTGACAGGCTCCGTCTGGGAAGCCGATCATGCCGACCATGCAGCTGACTTTGCTGATGCCGCCGGACAGGTCGCTGCCGTGGCAATCACGGCACTCCAGGGCACCGTTGGCCAGGTATGCCCGCGAATACGCCTGACGATGGTCGACGTACCAGGCTGCCGGGTGTTTGCCGGAGCCATTGAGCTGCGGTGCACTGTTGCTATTGCTGCCACAGCCGCCGAGCACGGCGGCAAAGAGACCGGCGGCAAGAAATCTGGCAATGGTTGACACGTTTATCATTACGTCTCCAGATCTGGCGGATTGTACTGCTTACCGGTGACAGGTCAGACACTTTTCATTGTTGGCCCGACCGTGACAGCTATAGCAACTGGTCGGGTCGACCTTGCCGTCGATGCGGTGCCGGGTCAGATAATCGCCACGGTGAATCAGCTCCCGGTCCGGTCGGTTGCCGTAGCGGGTGCCCGGTTTGAACTCGATCCGGTTGGCATGGCAATCGTTGCAGAACGAGGTGCTATGGCAACCGGCGCAGGTCTGCTCGTCCCTGGTTGCGGCCAGCCGATGGTCAGCGATAAAGGCGGTGGAATGATCGATTTCGCCATAGGGTTTCAGCGCGGCATGCAACTGGGTTCCGTCGTCATGACAGCTGCTGCAGATCGGTCGCCCGGCCGGCAACGGCTCATTATGGTGGCGGACTCCGCTGGCTGCCGGCGAAATGAGGCTGCAGGCCGCCAGCAGCAACAGCCCACCTGCCACAAATAGATAGATCATGATCTGTCTGCAGTTCATAGCCCAACTCCGGGTTTTAGCGTTGTCTGGGAAAAGTCGAGGCGGAGCAGCCCTTTGATTTCATCGCCCGCCTGCGGGGAACGGCTGGTGGTCAGGTCAGCCGAAAGGAGCAGGTTTGGCTTGAGCCGATAGCCGGCTGACATGGTCACCTCATGGGCCAGGCGACTGCTGTTCAGGTAGACCGGATAATCATACTGGTGGCCGATGGCATCAATGCTGATCTGGTAGGATCCGGGGTCATAGGCCAGGTAGCTGCGCAGTTCATGGTACGAGTTGACCCCGTCCGGGGCGCCGAGGCGGTGGTAACCGAGACCGCTCCGGACCAGGGCTTTGTGCAGGGTGAGCCGCAGTTCGCCTCCTCCCCGCGTGCCGGTGCCAATGGTGCTCCGCTTGAATTGTCGCAGGTCAGCAGTAATTTCGGCCTGGTCATTCAGGATGTAGGCAGCGCTGGCCCCGGTGCTGGTCAACTCCTGGCTGGCAAGGGGCTTGAACAGGGACGGGTTGCTGGCGGTGGCAAAGTAGTTGCTGAAGCTGCGCTGATCATAGGTGGCGATGATGCTCAGCCGGTTCAGGGGGCGCAGGGTCAGGCGGCAGCTCTGTTCAGCCATCCCTTTACTGACCGGGTTGTAGTAGGCGCGCCCTTCGACGGTCAGCAGTTGACCGGGCGAAAACCAAAGGTCGCCGCCGAGCTGTTGGCGGGCGTCAGTGGCCGGTTGGGGCAGGCTCTGGGGGGAGTCGGTGCGGTAACTGGTGGCCCCCTGCTCATGGACCATGGTTGCGCCAAGTTCCAGAAGCGGCGAGAAACGGTAGCTCAGACGCCCGCCGGCCAGAAAATTACCCTTGTTGTCGACCGTGCGGGCAAGGTTCACCGGTCGGCCGGTGTACAGGTGCAGGGCCAGCCCTTCATACCGTTCCAGCAAGTCGCTGCGGGCGCTGATCCCGTCAAGTTGCTCGGCAGTTCCACCGGCAAAGACAAAAAAACGCCCGACCTTCACCTCGGCATTGGCCCGGGGAAAGGTATAGGCAAAAAAGGCATTGGTCAGGCTGGCGGCAGCACTGCCGCTCACATCGCTCTGGTCAGCCATGTCGATCCGGCCCCAGCCCGAGAGCTGAAAGGACAGGTTGCCGTCGCCTAATCTGCTCATGCTGACGTCGACCAGCTGGGTGGCAGGGAGCAGTTGCTGGGCGGCAAAGCCCGGGACACTCTGCTTTGAGTAGCGGATGAGCGTTGTGCCACTGGTTTCCAGCTCATAGGCGGCGGCGGATGTCGCAAGAAATAGCAGTGTCAGGCCTGATCCGGCCAGCCATCTGTTCATTGAATGCTCCGATACACAAAAGTGCGGCAACGCAAGGTGATGTTGTTAGTTGTCGACAAAATACACAAAAACTTTAATGAGGTTTTCCAGTCATTACGCGCTAGGTGACGGTCTAACCTGCCGTTATCTTGGGATAGTCATTATAATTAATAAAAATTATTATTTAAAGCAATTAATGTGCCGGGCAGGTATTTGAGTTGACGGGCTGTTCTGACAAATCTTGGGTGAGTGCTGCGGGGGAGAGAATGTGAAATGGCAGAATTCCGTTACCATTGATGGTGGAATTCTGCCTGTGCCACGTGCGAACGGCAGCAAGCTTTGGTGTGCGGTGACGAGTGGATCATTATCACCGCTGCTCACATGCCGAGAAATGCCTTCTTCACGTGATCGTCATTCAGCAGTTCCTCGCCGGTGCCGGTCATGACGACTCGGCCAGTTTCCAGCACATAGGCCCGGTGGGCGATGCGCAGCGACTGGTAGACGTTCTGCTCCACCAGCATGACCGTAACCCCCTGCTTATTTATCTCCTGGATGATGTCGAAGATAAACTTGACCATGAGCGGTGCCAGGCCGAGGGAAGGCTCGTCCAGCAGGATCAGTTTGGGGTTGGTCATGAGCCCGCGGGCAATGGCCAGCATCTGCTGTTCGCCGCCGGACATGGTGCCCCCCAGCTGCTTTTCCCGCTCCTTGAGGCGGGGGAACAGGGCGAAAACCTTGTCGATGTTCGCGTCCCTTGTCGGGCGGGCGCTCTTGATGAAGGAGCCCATGCGGAGGTTCTCGGTCACCGTCATTTCCGGAAAGATCTTCCGCCCTTCCGGCACCTGCACGATTCCCATTTCCACCACTTCGTGGGGCTCTAATTTTGCCAGGTCAGTACCGTTAAAAGTGATTGATCCGGACTGCCATTTTACCAGTCGGGAGATGTTTCTGAGCGTGGTTGATTTGCCGGCACCGTTGGCACCGACAACCGTGACGATTTCACCGGCATTCACGGCCAGATCCAGATCCCAGATGACCTGCATGTCACCGTAGCTGAAATTCAGTTTGTCAATATTAAGCATTGAAATCCCCCAAATAGGCCCTGACTACTTCCGGATTGCTGACAATTTCCGCCGGCGTCCCCTCGGCGAGTTTTTCGCCTGAATTCAGCACCACGATCCGGTCGGAAATACGCATGATGGCCTTCATGTCGTGTTCAATAACCATCTGGGTGATGACTCCGGCGTGCTTGATGTCCAGAATCAGCTGGATGATTTCGTCGCTCTCTGCCGGGTTGAGACCGCCCATAACCTCGTCCAGCAGCAGCAGTTGCGGCTTAGTTGCCAATGCCCGGGCAACTTCAAGTTTTTTCCGTTCACCAATGGGGAGACCGCCGGCAATGAAGTTGGCCTTGTGATCCAGACGGACAACTTTCAGTTGCTCCAAGGCCAGTTCCCGGGCCACCTTGAGGGAGTTGGTGCGGCAGAGCGCCCCCACCATGACGTTGTCCACCACCGACAGCTTGGTGAGCGGGCGCACCTTCTGCCAGGTCCGGACCATGCCCATTTTGCAGACCCGGTCAGGTTCGAGGCCGTTCAGTGTCTGTCCCTTGAACAGTACGTCACCCTTCGACGGCGGGTAGTAGCCGGTGATACAGTTGAACAGCGTGGTTTTACCGGCGCCGTTGGGGCCGATGAGCCCCATGATCAGTCCCTCCTCCATGGCGAAGGAGACATCGGAATTGGCGGCCAGGCCGCCGAAGAACTTGCTGACATGCTTGATTTCCAGGATCGGTGTCATGGTCTACCCCTTTCCTTTTTTCGCTGCCAGCTTTTTGGCCCAGCCAAGGACCCCGTCCGGCATGAAGAGGATGACAACCACGACCAGAATGCCGTAAATGAGCGCATGGGCGTGGGATAGATGTTCTTTGAGGAAAATGCCGACGCCCGACTCTTCGGAGGCAAGCCCCAGCTTGAAAATCCCCTGGGCAATCAGGTTGCTGCGCAACGCCTCGGACAGTGGCACCAGCACCAGCGCCCCGACCACCGGTCCCCCAGATGGTGCCGATGCCGCCGATAATGCAGATGAGGACGATCTGCACGGAAATGTCCAGCGCCAGCACCGTCGGCGGATCGATGAAGCCGATGTAGATGGCGTAGAAGCTGCCGGCCAGGGACGTGAATACCGCTGAAATGGCCAGGGCGCTGCTCTTGAAGAGTGACAGGCTGATGCCCAGGGAATGGGCGGCGTCCTGATCTTCGCGGATGGCCTGGAAATAGTAACCGAGCTTGGAGTTCTGCATCAGCCAGGTGACCAGGATGGTGACGATGGCGATGACCAGGCCGATGTAATAGAACGGTACCTTGGTCGAAAAGTCGGTGATGACCGTTTCGCCGATCTTGAGTGCCGGAATCTCGGTAATCAGAATCCCCTCGGCGCCGTTGGTGAGACCCTTGAGGTTCATGGCGCAGAGCCGCATGATTTCAGCGACGGCAATGGAGGCCAGGACGAAATACGGTCCGCGCAGGCGGAAGCAGATGGAGCCGATGATCAGCGAGACCACCAGGGCGACGCCGATACCGGCCAGTGCCCCGTACCAGGGGAGAATCTGCTTGTATTGCAGCAGGATCATGGTGGTGTAGGCGCCGGCGCCGAAGTAGGCGGCGTGGCCTACCGAGTACTGACCGGTGTAGCCGCCGATCACGTTCCAGGCCTCGCCCATGATCACGGAGAGGAAAATCAGGATCATGATGTGCAGGGCGTAGGGGCTCTGCACAAAGTTGGGAAAGAGAAAGAGGGCTGCCAGGACTGCCAGCCCGAGAATGATGGTAACCGGTGAAGCGCCGGCAGAGCTGCGGATGAGTGAAAAAACAGGTTTCATTGGTATCGTCCCCCTACATTCTGGACTTGCCCATCAAGCCCGCAGGCTTGAAGAGGAGAACGAGAAGGAAGAGGACAAAAACGACGACGTCCTTCCACCCGGAAGAGATGTACACGGCACTGATGGATTCGGCGACTCCGATGATTATCCCGCCGATGGTGGCGCCGACGATGCTTCCCATCCCGCCTAGCACGGTGATGACAAAGGCTTTCAGGGTAAAGGTGCTGCCGATTTGCGGGAAGATATAGTAGGTGGGGGAAATGAGCGCCCCGGCGGTGCCGGCCAGCGCTGAGCCCATGCCGAAGGCGAGGATCGACATCCATTTCACATTGATCCCCATGAGCTGGGCTGCCTCCCGGTCCTGGGCCGTGGCCCTGATGGCCTGGCCCGTGTCAGTTTTCAGCAGAAACCAGTACAGCATGGCGGTGATGGCCGCCGTAATCAGGAACGAAATGGCCAGCGGCGTCGAGATGGAGATGCCGGCAATAATGAAGCTGCTGGACGAATAGTCGGTTGAAAGAATTTTGTAGTCGGAGGTAAAGGCCAGCATCATGGTGTTGCTCATGATCAGACCCAGGCCGATGGTCAGCAGGATCTGGTTCTGGGGCAGTGCTCCCTGCATCCGGTTGATGAAGGTCTTCTGCAGGAACGCGCCGAAGAGAAACATCAGCGGGATAGTGATGACAATGGAGACGAAGGGATCGATACCGGCCAGGGTGAACAGGCTGTAGGTCAGGTACATACCGATCATCATGATGTCACCGTGGGCGAAGTTGATCACCCGCATGACGCCGAAAATGATGGTCAGGCCGATGCCGATCAGGGCATAGACGCCGCCGATAAGGATACCGCTGATCAGTGACTGCAGGAAAACGGTCATAAAAACTCCAAAGTCAGGGGCAAGGGGCAGGGGTCAGGGGTCAAGAAAAACGGATACCTGTTTTCCCCATGCCCCATGCCCCTTAACCCTGCTGTGCTATTTCCACTTCGGGAACGGGAACACCGGCTTCTTGGAGGCGAAATTGAGCGGGAACACGGTTTCGAATTGGCCGTTCTGAATCTGCAGGACCAGCATCTGGTGCTTGTTCTGGTTGGTGAATCCGTCAAAGTCCTCGAACTTGGTGTCACCCATGATGCCTTTCCAGGAGCCGCTCTTCAGCCCGGCTTTGGTTTTTTCACGATCGCCACCGCTGGCGTTGGCGGTTTCGCCCATGATCAACATTGCCTGGTAGGCGCAGGCGGCGTGGTAGGTTGGCTCCTTGCCGAACTTGCTCTTGTAGCGGTTGAAAAAGTCCTTGGCACCGGGCCAGCTGACGTCGTCGGTCCACTGGGTGGTGGAGAAGACATTGTTGGAGATGGCTGTTTCTTTAGCAAATTGTGTGGTGGTGAAGCCGGCACCGCCGCCGAGGAATGCCTGGGGCTGGAGCCCGATTTCACGGGACTGGCGCATCAGGAGGATAGCATCGGCAACATAGGAGACCATGAAGACCAGGTCGGGATTCTGGCTCTTGATCTTGCTCAGAGTGGAGCGGTAGTCCGGGGAACCCTTGGAGTAGGATTCGTCGGCGACTACTTTGATCCCCTTCTTGGCAACATACTCCTTGGCGGACTTGACCGTGGAAGTGCCGAAATCAGTGTTCTCGTAGATGAAGGCAACGCTCTTCGGCTTACCCATGGCCAGTGCCGCGTCGATGAGCGAGGAGGCGTACTGGTCAGCCGGCGCGTTCAGGCGATAGACATATTTCAGGTTCTGGCGAGTGATTTCCTCTTTGGCGGCAGCCGGCACCAGCAGCGGCACCTTGTACTTCTCCGCCAGCTTGGCCACGGCATTGGCACAGGCAGAAGTGTATGGACCGACCACGCCGGCAACTCCCTGGCCCGCCAGTTTTTCCATGGCGCTCATGGAGATCTGCGGCTTGCCGGTGTCATCCTCTTTCATCAGCTGCACTTCGATACCCTTTTTCTTCAGTTCCTCGATGGCCAGGGTGACGCCATTGGTCAGGTTCTCACCGATTGGGGCTTCGGGGCCGGTGATTGAATTTATGAAACCGATTTTTACTGGGGCGGCGGTTGCCAGGCCGGTGAGGCCGAGGCAGACGGCAGCAGCGGTAGCGGCAATAACATGCTTCATGATTGGTCTCCTTTTGTTAGTATGTGAGAGGGTAGCGGCGGGTGAAATGGTCAGAACAAAATACTGTTTTGCAATGGCTGTGCCGCCTGTAACCTTACTGTAACTCTCTGATTTGCTTGATCGGGCTGATCGGGATATGTGCATTGGTGGCGAAAATCAGCCAGCAAGCAGTGGCCGTTTTCCGCCAGCAACTGCTGACGACGCCAACAAAGGTGCCGCTTGAATGCGAATTGGAATAAAGGATGAAAAAGGCGCTTGGACAACGGTTACGGTTGCGATACAAAGGAATGAGCCGACGACCGTCCTTTCCCGGGGCACATCAGGAGATTCGACCATGAAACATCGCCTAAACCTGCTTCGCGAATTTTCCGTGCCGTTACTAGCAGGGGTCGTAGTCGCAATTATCTGGGCGAACCTCGATCCTGCCGGGTATCGCGACTTCAACAACACCACGTTTCTCGGCGGGCTGTCCTTTCACTTCGTTGCCAATGAGCTGTTCATGGTGCTGTTTTTCGGCATTGCGGCCGTTGAAATAACCCAAAGTTTTCTGCCCGGTGGCGACTTGAACCCGGTCACCAAGGCGGTTAATCCCCTCTTTGGCACATTGGGCGGCGTAGTTGGCCCGGTTGCGGTCTATTTTGCATTGAATGCGCTGCTCGGTGCCCCGGAATTTTTTAATGGCTGGGGAATTGGCACGGCAACGGACATTGCCCTGGCATGGCTGGCCGCCAGAATAGTTTTCGGTGCAGCCCATCCTGCCGTATCTTATCTGCTGCTCCTGGCCGTAGTCGATGATGCCATTGGCCTGACGATCATCGCCATATTTTACCCCGATCCGCAGATGCCGACCGAACCGGTATGGCTGCTGTTGACCGTTCTCGGGATGGTTGTTGCCTACTGGTTACGGCGGAGCAGGCAGCAAAGTTATTGGCCGTACCTCATGATCGGCGGCGTTATGAGCTGGACCGGCCTGCACCAAGCTCATCTGCATCCGGCATTGGCTCTGGTGTTTATTATTCCGTTTCTGCCCCATGCACCAGAGGAACACAAAAGGTTCTTTGAAGAAGATCCGCGCGACCGTTCCTCGCTCGCCAGGTTTGAACACGAATGGAAGGTTATTGTCGATTTCGGTCTGTTCATGTTCGGTCTGGCCAATGCCGGGGTGCAATTTTCGAGTATGGGGACAGTTACCTGGCTGGTGCTGGCCGCTCTGATTATCGGTAAAACAACGGGGATATTTTGTTTTGGCTGGCTCGCCAGCAGATGTGGCTTCGGCCTTCCCCATGGCATGAATTGTCGCGACCTGCTGGTGGCCGGCCTGATTGCCGGCACCGGGTTCACTGTGGCCCTGTTTGTTGCCGGCGAGGCCTTCAGCGATCCGGTTATCAGTGGTGCCGCCAAAATGGGGGCCATGTTGAGCCTGGTTGCGGCCCTAGGTGGTTTACTCGTCGGGAGAATGATTGGCATTGTCAGGAAAAACTGAGTAGTGTTGCGTAGCTGTAAGCGATTTCGGTTGCGTCTGAGCGCCCGAATGTTTCCTGCCGGGATCAGATCGCCAGTGGCACAAACAGTTTCCCTGCCGCGACCAATTGAGCCGGAGTCCCCAGCAGCAGCACGACGTCCTCCCGTTGCAGTTCCCAGATTGGGTCGGGATTGGGGATGATCTCGTCGCCCCGCTTGATCACCAGGACCGTTGCCCCCGAGAGGTTCCTGATGGTCCCCTCGCGCAGACATTGCTCTTCCAGCGTTGAACCCTGTTGCACCCGAAAGGTGGCGATCTCCGCTCCGGCCAGGTAGCCGCTGATCCCCACTGCATGGCTGTGGCGGCGACTCATGGTGCGCAGCATGCCGTAGCCGTCGCGGCGCACATCGGCAATATGCTGCTCGATCTCATCCTGCGGGACCAGAAAGGTCCGCAGGACCCGGGCCAGAATCTCTACCGAAGTTTCAAACTCTTCCGGAATAACCTCGTTAACCCCCAGTTTATAGAGCGGTTCAACCTCGACCAGATAACGGGTGCGGGCAATAATGTGAATTGTCGGGTGCATCTGGCGGGCCTGGGCCGCAATTCTGCGGCTGGCGGCAGCGTCGGAAATGGCAATGACAATGACCTTCGCCTGAGCGATGCGGGCATGCTCCAGCACTTCCGGCTGGGAGGCATCGCCAAAGATGATCCGTTCGCCCCGCTTCCGTTCACTGCTGATGGTAAAAGGGTTGGTGTCGATGATCAGGTGCGGGATCGCCAGGTGCTTGAGTACCTTGGCCAGGTTTCGCCCATTGAGACCGTAACCGGCAATCAGCACATGGTCGTTCAGGCGGAGTTTGGTTTCGCGCCCTACCAGGGATTGGTTGCCCCGAACCAGCCAGCCGGGGAGGTACTTGATGGTCAGCATGGCAGCAGGGTCGGCCAGTTTAAGGCAGAAGGGGGTCAGTGCCATGGTGGCAATGGACGCGGCCAGGAAGAGCTGATACTGCCCTTGGGACATGAGGCCATGCGCCATGCCGCTTTGGGCAAGGACAAAAGAAAATTCACCGATCTGGGCCAAGGCCAAACCGGCAACGACCGCAATACGGAGCGGAATGCCGATGGTGCGGGCGGCACCGGCGCAGAGCAGGAATTTGACCAGGATGATGGTCAGGACGATGCCACCCAGCAGCAGGGGTGATTGTAACAGCACATCAGGATCAAGCAGCATGCCGATGGAGAGAAAAAAGAGGCTCATGAAGGCATCGCGGAAGGGGATGATGTCCCCGAGCACCTGATGACTGTATTCCGATTCGGAGATTGCCAGGCCGGCGATGAACGCACCCAGAGCCAGGGACAGCCCGGCTGCGGCGGTCAGCCAGGCGGTGCCGAAGCCGATGAAGATCACCGTCAGGATGAACAGTTCGCGACTGCGGGCCCTGACCACGTGGCGCAGCAGCCAGGGAATCAGGAAGCGGGCGCCGTAGTGGGCCGCCACCACCACTGCCAACGCCTTGCCGGCTACCAGGGCAATGTCGCCGATCCTTTGCGTGTTGCCGCCAAGGATAGGGATGAGCAGCATGAGCGGGACGACACAGAGATCCTGGAAGATCAGAATGCCCAGGGTTGTCTTGCCGTGGGGGGTGTCCATTTCTCCGGCATCCATCAGCAGTTTCATGATGATGGCGGTGCTGGAAAGAGCCACCAGGAAGCCGAAGAAGAGCGCCTGCTTAATGGGGATGGCGAAGACGGTGGCCAGGACCGCAATGACTGCGATGGTCAGCGTTACCTGCAGACCGCCGCCGAGAAAAACCATCTTGCGGATCCGCATCAGCTCGGTCAGGGAAAATTCAATACCGATGGTAAACAGGAGCAGCACAACGCCAATTTCTGCCAACTGCTCCACTTGATGGGTGCTTTTGACCAGGGCAAGGGCATGGGGGCCGGCCAGGATGCCGGCGCCCAGCAGGCCGATGATGGTGGGGAGTTGCAGCCGGCGGACCAGGAGAACGGTCAGAATGGCCAGGCCGAACAGTATTTCAAGGTCGAGCAGTACTTCCATGCACTATTCCATTCGGGGCATGATTACACAGGGCCCTTGCGATGCGAGGGTACGTATGGTATGCGACTTGTACTTGCTGTATAGAATACCGCACCGGAAGGAGTTTGCCATGACCCAGTGGAACCGGTTGACCGTTTTTTTACTCTTATTTGTGAGCATAAGTGCTGATCCGGCTGACGGCTGGTCGGCGGCGAATGAAGTGCGCGAGTCCAAGGGGCAGACCGTATATGTCCCGGTCTATTCGAACGTATTTAGCGGCCCGCGAAAAAACCCGCTGCAACTGGCCACTATGCTTGCCATCAGAAATGTTGATCTGACGGCGACGCTTCGGGTGACGGCCATCGAGTATTTCGATAATGACGGTCGCCTGGTCAGGCGGCATCTGGACAAGCCGCTGCTGCTCGGCCCGCTGGCCACCACACATGTCTACCTGGAAGAGAAAGACACGCGGGGTGGATTCGGGGCAAACTTCATTGTCCGCTGGCAGGCTGAGAAGTTGATCAACGCGCCTATCATCGAATGTGTCATGATCGGCGCCACTGGTGGCCAGGGTATCTCATTTGTCAGCCCAGGACAGGAAATCCGGGAATAGCGACAATGCTTCAATTGGACAGGGTGTGCAGATGAATGTCAAACAGCTGGAAGTCTTTGTTGCCATTACCGAAACCGGCAGTTTTTCCAAGGGGGCGGAGCGGGCTTCGCTCACGCAATCCACCGCCAGTCAGCATATTGCGGCCCTGGAGAGCCTCTGCGGGGTACGGATTCTGGAGCGGACCGGGCGGGGGGCGGTGCCGACGGAAGCGGGCAAACTGCTGCTGGACCATGCCCGGCGGGTACTTATCGCCCTGCAGGGAACCGAACAGGCCATGCGCCAATTCTGTCGGGCCGAGGAGGTGACCCTTTCACTGGCGGCCAGTACCATTCCGGGCACCTACCTGCTGCCGGCGGCGGTGGCCCTGCTGCGCCAGGAACACCCGACAGTGACGGTAACTGTGGCCATGGGCGACAGTGCGACGGCGCTGGAGCAGCTGGCAACCGGTCTGGTCGAAGTGGCTCTGCTGGGGAGTCCGGTCAGGGATAAACGGCTTGACTGGGAGGCCATCGGCCATGACCGGATCATCCTGGTGGCCCCGACAGCCCACCGCTGGTACGAGATAACTCTGGCTGACCTGGCGGGTGAACCGCTGGTCATGCGGGAGGCTGGATCCGGTACCGAGTCGGTGGTGCGTGGCGCCCTGCTGGCGGCGGGTAGTGACCTTGGTGCTCTGCAGGCCAGGGTGGTGCTGGGCAGCAGCGAAGCGGTCAAACAGGCGGTGCTGGCTGGCTGCGGGGTGGCATTTCTGTCGGAAGTGGCAGTGCGGAACGAATTGGCGGCAGGCACCTTGCGGGAGATCCCGGTGGCCGGCCTGGTCATCGAGCGGGCCTTCACCCTGGCCAAGCGCCGGGGCAGCAGTCTGTCACCGGCGGCAGCGGCACTCTGCCGGATGATCCGTCAGGTTGCCGCCGGGTAGCTCGGGCCAGAATGCAGCGGCCATCCGTGCAGCGTACCCCAGGTATTGGTGGGGCATGCTGCCAGAACGGGGACATGGCTCAGCTGATCAGCGTAAAGCGTTCCTTCGGCACCTGGCAGACCGGGCACTTGTCCGGGGCGGCATCATAGACGGTGTTGCCGCAAATCTCACAGACATAGACTGGCCGGCTGGACAGGTCACCGCCGGCTTTGACGGCGGCCAGGGCTTGGCTGTACAGATCATGATGAATTTCCTCCACGGCCAGGGCATTGCGAAATGATACTTCCGCCATTTTGTCCCCTTCCTGCTGGGCTGCTGCCAGAAACGGCGGATACATTTTTTGGAATTCGAAACCTTCTCCTTCAATGGATTCCTGCAGGTTTTCCGCTGTTTTCTTAATCCCCCCCAGAGCCCGCAGATGAGCATGGGCATGGATCGTCTCGGCATGGGCCGCGGCCCGGAACAGTTTTGCGACCTGGGGCAGGCCGTCAACTTCGGCCTGTTTGGCAAAGGCGAGATATTTACGGTTGGCCTGGCTTTCTCCGGCAAAGGCTTCGGCGAGATTTTCTTTGGTGGACATCTGATCCCTCCTCATGATTCTTGGATATATTCTCAGCAATTTGTACCAGAGATCAGGCCGATGTAAATGGCTGGTTACTCCTGATCAGACAAAAGGGGCCCCGAAATCGGAGCCCCTTTTGGTGTTTTGCCACGAATAAGTCATGGCATCTGCTGTTGCGTTGCCCGGGTCGCTGTTACGAGACGCGGCGTTCTGTTTTGATCAACCCAGCTACCACGATCTGCTGCCGTGACAGGAGGCTGCACATGATCGCGAGGTTGCATTCCAGATACTGGTGGTTACGTTGTTGACGCCATTGGCGTGCGTTGCCGTATTGACCGTTGTGCTGCTGTAGCCGGTGCCATGGCAGGTGGCGCAGGAGGTGAATGAGTGTCTTGCATGGGCACCGACCGCTGGTGGAATAGCATGGCAGCCGCCACACTGTTGCACCGGCGGGGCGTTTGTTGCTGCGCTGGCCTGTGCCGAAGCGGCACTTTCACCAGCGCTGTTCACGGCCGTGACGATGTAGAAGTAAGTGGTGCCAGCGACAAGACCGGTCTGGACGTAGGGACGCGATGCATTGACGATTTTAGCGCCGCTGGTTTTAGTCACGCCGGAGGTGGTGGCGTAATAGATGTTGTACGCAGTGGCACCGGCAACCGCCGGCCAGGAAATGTTTACCTGATTAGCGCCGCCAGTGGCGGTGATGCCGGTTGGCGCAGTCGGAATAGTCACAACGGGTGCAGTGGTAGCTGCCGAAACCTGGGCTGATGCACTACTCTGGCCGGCAGCATTAACCGCCGTAACGATGTAGTAGTAGGTGGTGGCAGTGGCAAGACCGGTTTGCACGTAGGGGCTGGTGGCAGAAGTGATTTTCGTGCTGGCAGTGGTTACGCCGGGGGTAGTTGCCCAGTAGATGTTATACGTAGTGGCGCCGGAAACTGCCGGCCAGGTGATCGTTACTTGATTGGCTCCTCCAGTTGCGGTTACGCCGGTCGGAACTGCTGGGACCGTGGGCGCTGGCGCGGCTGTCGTTGCCGTGGCCTGGGTGGAAGCAGTGCTTTCGCCAACGTTATTTACTGCCGTGACGATGAAGTAATGGGCGGTGCCGGCGGCGAGCCCGGTTTTTACGTAGGGGCTCGTTACTCCGGCTACTTTAGTGCCGTTGGTTTTGGTTACCCCGCTGGTTGTTGACCAGTAGAGATTGTATGACGTTGCGCCAGCAATCGCCGGCCAGGAAATGGTGGCCTGGTTTGTGCCGCCGGTGGCAGTGACCCCGACCGGCGCAGCTGGTACCGTCGGACTCGGTACGGTGGGCAGAGTGGTTGCGGCAATCTGGACGGAAGCGGCACTTTCACCCGCACCATTCACTGCCGTAATGATGTAGTAATAGGTGGTGCCAGCGGCGCGGCTGGCATGGACCGCCGGGCTGGTAACGTTGGCAATCTTGGTGCCGCTGGTTTTTGTTACCCCACTAGTGGTTGCAAAGTAGAGGTTATACGAAGTTGCTGAGCTGACTGCGGCCCAGGAGAGGGTTACCTGGTTGGTGCCGCCGGTGGCAATGGCGCCGGTTGGTGTGGCTGGAAGTGTCGGCGGCGGCGGAGTTGTCGCGGTGGTTGCCGAGACTTGGGCCGAAGTGGCGCTTTCACCGCTACTGTTGACTGCCGTCACCACGTAGAAATAGGTGGTTCCAGCGGTCATTCCGGTCTGCACCATGGGGCTGGTGACCGAGGTGAGCTTGGTGCTGTTGGTTTTGGTTACGCCAGTAGTGGTCGCATAGTAGAGGTTGTATGAGGTTGCATTGCTGACGGAGGTCCAGGAAAGGGTTGTTTGACCGTTACCGCCAACGGCAGTCAAGCCGGTCGGGGCCGCAGGAGCATTGGTGGTTGGCGGCAATGCCCCGCCATCAAAGATGCCGTTGGCAATGTCGCTGACTTTACCGGAGAAGATAACTGCGCTCGTTCTCTTGTTGATGATTGACAGCGTTCCGTTCGTAACAGTGATTTTCACATTGTCGAACATGTCATCCAGGTCAAGATGATTGACAATGTACCGGGACGTGATCGGGTTGGTCTGGTCTGCGCTGTACTGTTTGAGCAGCGGCTCCAGCTTGGCCAGCAAAATCGAGATTGTTTTGGCGAGGTTAGTGCTTATCCGATGATTTTTGTCGGAATCCGCATTTTCATACACATCATCCGGATCATCATCGCCTGCAGCACTGGCAACAATCACATTGCTGAGCGGATTGATATTGGCAGTCCCCGTTCCTTCGGCAAACGAGTGTAAGCTGTACCCGGTACCTTCGGCAGTGCCTTTTGCCTGCAACACATAGGGTGCTTTCATGCCGGTGACATCAATCGCAAAGGAACCATCACTGCCGATGACCGTTGATTTTTGTTGCGGCGGTCTGGATGAATCCTTGAGATTAACCTGTCCGGACAATGCCGCGCCGACAGCGGCAGTGCCGCTTACCACCTGAGATGAAACTCCGTCTGATCCCCCGCCGCAGCCGGTAAGCATGAGAGAAATAGTCAGCAACATCAGGGTTGTGATGGCCATAACCGGTTTTTTGATGAGTTGTAGTACGGTAGTTTCATTACACTCGAGGGAGTTGGCTTTGCGGTACTTGTTCTGCGTAGTAATGGTATTCATCTGTCCTCCTCTACCAGTCGACTGTAGCCAATAAGTCCTGCAGCCGGTCAGTATGGATGCGATCACTCCTCTGGCCCATCAGGGGGTGCTCACAGTTTGTTCACGTTTGCAGATTTCGGTGGGTCCTGAAATTGGGCACAAAAAAAGCCGGGTCACCGAAATCACGTGATATTTCGGCATCCTGGCTGTCTCAATGAGACCCTATAGGCTTTCCGCCCCACCCTCGCGGATGGTTTAGTATTATCGTCTACCACTTCTGATTCATACCAGTTCCGGCACCTATTGCCGGGTGGTATGTGCGCCTTCCCAGGCGCTACAACTGAATCGTGATGGGGCACCTCCTGTTTCGGATTGAACACACAAAAAAGCCGGGGCTTCGTATCGTTTGAGCGATATTTCGGCGACCCGGCTGTCTCAATGAGACCCTTAGGCTTTCCGTCCTACCCTTGCGGATAGTTTAGTATTGTCGTGTATCTGATGCTGCTATTTTGTTTATGAGTTTAATGGATATTACTCTCATGAAAATTGGAAATCAAGCCGAAAAAATATTGCCAATCCGTATGCAATAGATGTAGATGGTTCCCCAGATTGACAGCTTCTGGCATCTGGG
>JANOEC010000040.1:0-64328 GCA_031412995.1 Geobacteraceae bacterium | reverse complement strand
GGACACCCTTGCCGTTCGGCTAACGGTTCCCACCATCAGGGTCCGTAGGGGACTTGCACCCCCAAGTCAATGATCAACCACCATAGTTGATCATATGGCGCTTACGCGCCACGCGCCCTGCCGGGCGCACAAACTAAAAAGCGGGGCTGGCATTTTTGCCAGCCCCGCTTTTTATACAATATTGGCTCAGTTGCGTGACAACAGAGACTTAATCTCCCTGTCCGCCTGCAATCATCAATCCCGCCGCCGCCTTTCCGAAGCGCGTTCCGGCTTGGGTTCCTTTGCTTCTGCTGGCGCTGCTTGCTTGGATTCTTGCTTTTCAGGTTGCCGCACCTGCCTTGACTCCTGCTTCCGCTCTTCCTTGCCCTTAGCGGCGCTCGGTTCCTTTTCTTTCGTCTCAACCCGCCACGAACGGCGGCCCTCGCTGCTCCGTTCACGGCCACGCCCGACATTTTGCGGCTTCACTTCTTCCTTTACGGACTCGACCGCTGGCTTGACTCGTGTTTCAACTGGCTTAGGCTCCTGCATTCGCGTTTCGGTTCGCGGGACTGCTGGCGCAACTTTCGGCTGGGCCGATTGCGACGTCTGCGCTTCCTGCGGGATCACCGTTGGCGGCCGTTCCTGGCGAGATTCACCACCGCCACGCCGCGGCTGTGCCGGTGGCGGCACTACCGCTGGCGCGGGGGAAGTAACTGCTGCCCCGCGCTGGTCTTGGTGATTGGTCAAAGCTGGCGCAACCGGCCGACCTTCGCGACGCGGAGGTGCGGAATCCTTTACTTGTTGTCGCTCCTGACGTAACAGCGGGTAACGCTCACGCAGTTCACGGGCGGGCGGTCGTTGCACCTGCGGTGCCTGATGCCGCGAGACGATCGGCTTAACGATCGGCATCCGCGCCTCCCGGGCAGTGGGACGAGCTTCCGGGCGAGAAACGAACTGGGTAGTATTACGGAACACGTTATTCCGCGCTGCCTCGTGCCTGCCGGTCCCGCGGATGAAACCGTCCCGGTTAACAACCGTGACAGAATTGTTAATGGTCACATTACGATAAGTGACATTTACTGTCCGGACATCACCACGGGGAATATTCACACTATGCCGGCCATAATGCCCATGACCATAGTAGGTTTCGCGGGGAGCCAGCGGCACCCACCCCACCTGACTGCCAGTGCTCACCCAGCCCACATACCCCGGTCCCCAGAAAACATCGCCCCGGGCAGGCGGCACCCAGCACCACCCACGCCCCGGCAGCGAAGCCCAGCGGCCATAATGGTACGGCGCCCAGCCCCACGGTTCGCTGGTAATCCAGACATAGTCCCCACCCCGCCAGACCCAGCGACCTTCGCGATAGGGTGCCCAGTCAGCGCTGACGCTGACGCGGGGACGCCAGACATACCCGTATTCCTCAACCACGACCCAATCGCCGTTTTTCGCCAGCTCGTCTTCATACACAACCAACTCTTCCGGCAGATAGTTGTCGGTACGTTTCCGGGCGGCAAGCTGTTTGTCCCGCTTGGCATTCCACCGTTCCCATTCATCAACCGGTCGCAATGGTGCGATGTCCGTACCCCGATAATCATGCAGGGTGATGATTTCACCGGCGCGCACCCGGGTCCGCTCGCCAGCACTTTCAACTGATGCAGCTCCCTTGATGATTGCCACCTCTTCGTCTCCATTGGCCAGCAGATCCACTTTTAACCGGGACTTTCGCTCAACCAATACCGACGCCCCCCCCCAGTCAACCTGCAGGTCGTCAGCCCGGTAACCGGTTTTGACATACAGCCGGCCACTGGTGACGTGTACCCGCTGCTGATCAATTTCCATATCCACCAGATCGACAATGGTCCGGCCTTCAAGCCGGAGGATAGTTCCATTGCGAAACTGGATTTCCACGCGACTCCCGGCCGGAGCCCAGACACTGTCTCCCTCTTCAAGCGGCGAGTTGACCCCGGCAGGCAGCCACTCATCATCCTCATCGGCCCTGACCTGCACCTCGCCCTGCACCATACTGATACGGGCAAATCCGGCCACCGCAGCAGAGGCTACAGCCGGCATCAACAGGCACAGTACAACAAGAACGGCTCGTAATATATTTCGCATCTGATCTCTCCTCCTGCTTGCTGAACGCGCCTAACCGCTTCCGGTTGACCGCAGGGTTCAACGTTCTCGTAAAATCATGGTGTATAGTGTTCGCCCTTCGGTTACTAAAGCGGCCAAAGAAATCTCCAGATAAGCGCAAATTCCGTCGCGGACCCGGACCTGATGACGTGATGTTTCGCCAACCCCGCCGCCAGTACCGGTCTGCTCATAGGCCGCAAGACCAGCCTGGAGAGCTGCGCCATCGATGAAAAAGGTAAAGATCGATTCGCCGAGCAGCTCCAGTTGCGTGAGACCAAAAAGGGTTTCGGCACGTTGATTGACACTGATGATCCTGCCATCGGCCATAAAGGTCATGATGGCCGATTGGGACATCTCAATCAAATTACGATAGCGTTCCGCCGATTCCTGACTTTGCGCGGTCTTTCCTTCCAATTCGGCCATCAGGTCATTGAACGCGGCAAACACCTGCCCGACTTCATCCCCTTTTCGCTCCGGCAACCGCTCACTGAAGCTGCCGGTAACCGTGACCCGCGCGATCGTGGCGCAGAGCTGGCGAATCGGGCCGATAACCACCCGCCGGGTCAGCCACCCCAGGACCAGCAACATGACGAAAAAACTCACCCCGGCCAGGAGCAGATCCTTCTGCAGATTGATCCCGATGGTCTGGTAGAGTTCGGACATGGGAATGGCAATGGAAACCGCGCCAATGATCTCCCCTTCGCGGTAATTGTAGGAAGGATGTCCCGCAGGGAAGCGCCTTTTGACAAAAGCAGGTGCCGCGTCATAGGTGCCGTGGCATTCCAGGCAGGACTTTTCCGCAATCATCGGCAACAGGTAACGAAACACCCGCTCATCTTTGCCGGCCACCACTTCGTAGCGTTCTTTGGCATCTGCCGGCGCCAGCCGTTCCAGCAACCGCTGTTCATAGGCATCAGGCCGATTGTCCGGGTTGCGGAAGCGCAGCGAGACCTGGCGCACCAGAAATTTGCTCCCGGCCGACAGGGTCTTGGCGACCTGCGTCGCCGCCACCTGCGGGATCAATCCCTCGTTTTGCTCCGGCTCGCCCTTGACCACATTGGACAGATAATTGCGGGTTTCAATGATCTGGCGGGCCAGGATGCGCGCGTGATCTACCGCCCCCTTGATCGCCAACTCCTGCTGACGCTGATAATCATCAAACGCATTGGTCGCCAGCAGAACCAGGAAAAACAGGATCAGAATCAGGTTGAATTTACTAGCGATGGTCATGCCGGTACGGGCCATGGGTGCCTCCGTCGATAAAGTACTGCCGGTAGTATACCCGGTTATGGCCGAACGTAAAATGGCCCCGCTATTTCTGATGGCAGCGGATGCATAATTGATCCGTCACCCGCCGTTGCAGGAGACTTGCCGGATCCTTTGCCGCCTGCTTGCCCATCAGCCGCTCACCTGGCTTATGGCAACCAAAACAGGCCTGCCCCTTGAGCGCCTGGTGCATCCGCACCATGGCCGGATTCTTACTGTGGCACTCATTACACGCAAACATGGCCAGTACGGGGCTGGACAGACCCATTACCAACATAAAACCGATCACTATCCGCAACATTTGTTTGTCCCTCCTTGCTGAACATAGTTGATTCACTGCCTCCCCGTCTTTGACCAAGGTCAAAAACGGGGACCGCCGCCCCACAATCAATTTGACTCCCCCCCGGAAAACCAGTAAATTAAGGCGTTTTTGTAAATTACTGTCAGTGAGCGCCAATGATTCGTGCCTATCTTTTTTTGGCATTTTTTATCCCCTACACCGGACTGGTGGCATTAAGTGCCATTTGCGCCACCCTGGTTGATCGGACAGGTCGCTGGATGCACCGGCACGCCTGTTTCTGGGCCTGGGGTGGCATGACGGTCGCTGGCGTGAATTACCAGGTGAGCGACAGCGAAAACGTCCCGGCTGACGGTGCGGTGATATTTATGAGTAATCACCAGGGTAATTTCGATATCCTGACCTTATACCGGGCCATACCTCGTTCATTTGCCTGGCTGGCCAAAGAGGAACTGTTCAAGATCCCGATCTTCGGCCACTCCATGACCCGCGGTGGGTATATCCCGGTTGACCGTAGCGATGGCCGCAAGGCCCTCAAAAGCCTTGATGCTGCCGCCGAACTGATCCGGGGCGGGCGCAGCGTCATGATTTTTCCGGAAGGGACCCGCACCACCGATGGCCAGCTATTGCCGTTTAAGCGGGGCGGTTTCATCCTGGCCGCCAAAGCCGGCGTGCCGGTGGTGCCGATCGCCATTACCGGAAGTCTGGCCATCAATCCCCCGCGTCAGATTCGCCTCTACCCCGGCACGGTCTCTGTTCGTTTCGGCAAACCGATCGACGCCAGCACCATTAAACCTGCGGAGCTGCAAGACCGGGTGCACTCCGCCATCTCAGCCCTGCTGGAGACACCATGCTGATCGCCATTGCACTGATAGTTATTGGCCTGGCAGCAACTGCCGCCGGGTTCCCCCTGGCCCAAAAATCCACCGGATGGCGGGGCATTCTGGCCGCCTGCGCTGTTCTCGCCGGCATCATCACCCTCCTGATTGGGGCGGTGCTGCTCATCGTGCCAAAATTTTTCGTGACCTAGAGGTTTTGTCGTGAACACTATATTTTCACCAACCATTCGTACCATTCTGATTACTGCCGTCATGGCGATCATCCTCATGGCCGGCGCCACCCAATACCGCCAGTGGGTGCAATACACCCGTGGCCAGGCAGCTGAAGCCACGAAAAATCCGATTGCCGCCATTGCCGGCTATGAGGCGGCCATCCATATGTATACCCCGGGCAGCCCGCTGGTGGAGCGTTCTGCCCAGGCGCTCTGGAATCTCGGGCTGGCACTGGAAACGGCACGGGACACCGAGCGCGCACTGATCGCTTATCGCGCCCTGCGCAGCTCGTTCTTTGCCGCCCGCAGCTTTTTCCTGCCGGGTCAGGCCTGGATCACACGCTGTAATGAAAAAATTGTCCCCCTTGAACAGCAACTAAAACAGGCGGCAGCAGCCCAAATTAAACCATAACCAGAAATCTGGTAGACTTGGACACCATGGAAAACCTTCCCAGCGATAGCATTGGCCTGCGCATTATCCCTCTCGGCGGTTTGGGCGAAATCGGGTTAAACCTGATGGCCATCGAATACGCTGACGACATCATCATCATCGACTGCGGTCTGATGTTCCCCGAGCCATCCATGCTCGGCATCGACCTGGTCATTCCTGACATTACCTATTTGAAAGAGCGGGCCGACCAGGTGCGCGGCATCTTTCTCACCCATGGCCATGAAGACCATATCGGCGCCCTTCCCTATGTGCTGCCGGAACTGCCGGTGCCCTTGTACGGCACCGCCCTGACCTTGGGCTTTGTCCGCCAGAAACTGAAGGAATTCGACCTGGCAGCGACTACCGAGTTCAATATCGTCAAGCCGCGCGAGAGCGTTACTGTCGGCTGTTTTACCGTTGAATTCATCCGCGTGACCCATTCCATTGTTGACGGTTGTGGCCTGGCGATCCGCACCCCGGTTGGCACGGTCGTCCACACCGGCGATTTCAAGCTTGATCAGACCCCGGTGGATGGCGAACTGACCGACTTGGCCACCTTTGCCCGTTATGGCGAGGAAGGGGTGCTGCTGTTCATGTCCGACTCCACCAACGTCAAACGGGAAGGGTACACCATCTCGGAACGGACCGTTGGCGAAGCGTTCCACGACATTTTCCCCAAATGCCCCGGCCGGATCATCGTAGCCTGCTTTTCCAGCAACATTCACCGGGTCCAGCAAGTGGTAGAAGCGGCAGCCGCATCTGGTCGCAAAGTACTGCTGAACGGCCGCTCCATGGTGGCCAACGTGCAGATTGCCCGCGAGCTCGGCTACCTCCAGCTGCCACCCGATATCCTGATCGACCTGCGTGAACTGCCCAAGCTGAATCCGGCCGAAGTCTGCATCATCAGCACCGGTTCCCAGGGAGAGCCCATGAGCTCCCTGACCCGGATCGCCATGGATGACCACAAGCAGATCAAGCTGGAGGCCGGCGACTCGGTCATTCTCTCCTCCCGTTTTATTCCGGGGAATGAAAAAACCATTACCGACCTGATCAATCACCTCTACCGGCGTGGCGCCGAGGTTTACCACGAACAGGTGTCCGAAGTACATGTCTCCGGTCACGCCAGCCAGGAAGAGCTGAAACTACTGCTGAACCTGGTGAAGCCTCGCTTCTTCCTGCCGGTGCATGGCGAATATCGTCATCTGGTCCGTCACGGTCGCCTGGCCGAGCGGGTCGGCATCCCCAAGGAACGCTGCCTGCTGGCAGAAAACGGCGATGTAGTGGCCGTCAACCAGCAGGAAGCCTGCATCATCGGCAAGGTCGAATCAGGTCGGGTCTTTGTTGACGGCAAGGGCATTGGCGATGTGGGCGCAATCGTGCTCAAAGACCGCAAACATCTGTCCGAAGACGGCATGGTGGTAGTGATCATCGGCATCACCCAGTATAACGGCCAGATCATTTATGGCCCGGACATCGTGTCCCGTGGTTTCGTCTTTGAAGATGAAAGTCAGGAGTATCTCGAAGCTGCCCGCCAGGTAGTTACCGACATGCTGGCCCAGCTGAGTGCCGAGGTGATCGGCAACCGTGATGAGGTGAAACAGGAGGTCCGCCAGGTGCTGCGCCGTTTTTTCAAAAAGACTATCGAACGCCGTCCGGTTATTTTGCCGCTTATTTTGGAAATGTAGCCAGCAAGCACGGGCATAATGCGCGGGGTGTTTCTTACGCCCCGAGCCCCGAGCCCCGAGCCCCGAGCCCCGAGCCCTATGAACCAGACACCAGAACAAAAAAAAGAAAAGATCGCCAAAGAGATCAAGGGGATTCTGCTCGGTGCCGCCGGGGTCTTTATTCTGGTAACGCTGGTTACCTTCAACACCGGCGACCTGTCCTTCAACAGCTACTCCTCCGAAGGGGTAGTGCGTAATCTGGGGGGCCGTTTCGGGGCACAACTGGCCGACCTGCAGCTGCAACTGTTCGGCCTGGCGGCCTATCTCATCCCGTGCACCCTGCTTTTTTTGACCTACCTGCTGCTCCGCTTCAAAGAGATCCGCTGGCGGGGGTATAAATTTGCGGCCTATGCCGTACTGCTGGTCACCCTGTCGGCCCTGTTCGCTTTTTTCACCGAATTTGCATCTATCTTTGGCCAGAAAGTGCCGACCGGTGGCGGTGTCGGTTTTAAATTGGCCCAGTTCCTCAAGGCCAGCTTTGGTGGTTTCGGCGCCATACTGCTCCTGCTGTCGCTACTGGCCGCAAGTATCATGATTTTGTCCCGCTTTTCCTTTATCCTGTTCGCCGGCTGGTGGCTCGGTTCGTTCCGCGATCGCTGGCACAACTACCTGCAGAAACGGGCACTCAACAAGGAACTGGCCAATCAGGGCAAAGGGAAGGCCACCCCGACTGCAACACCGCAGATCAAAATCAGCCCACCAGCGCCGCCGTCGCCCATGGCGCTGCTGAAAAAAGAGCGGAAAAAGGACGAAGAGAAGGTCAAACCGGTTCAGGAGGCCTTCGACTTTCTCCGGGCCGACGGCACCTATCAAACGCCCCCCTTGTCCCTGCTGGAGCCGCCCCCCACCACCCAGCGCAAGGTGGATAAAAACGTGCTGACCATGAACGCCAGGCTGCTGGAGAAAAAGCTTCAAGATTTCGGCATTGCCGGCGAAGTAACCGAAATTGCCCCGGGACCGGTGGTCACCATGTACGAATTTGCCCCCGGCCCCGGCGTTAAAGTAAGCCGGATTGCCGGCCTGGCTGACGATCTTTCCATGGCGCTGCAGGCGTTGGCCGTGCGGATTGTCGCGCCGATCCCCGGTAAAGGCGTGGTTGGGGTCGAACTGCCGAATCGGGAACGGGAAATGGTCTCGCTACGGGAGATTTTCACCAGCGACGCGTTCCACAAAGGGAAGCAGAAACTGCCGCTGGCCCTGGGCAAGGATATTGCCGGTGATCCGCTGGTCACCGACTTGGCCAAAATGCCCCACCTGCTGGTGGCCGGCGCCACCGGTGCCGGCAAATCAGTCTCCATCAACACCATGATCCTCTCGCTGCTCTATACCGCCACCCCCAATGATGTGCGGATGATCATGGTCGACCCCAAGATGCTGGAACTCTCCATCTACGAGGGCATCCCCCATCTGCTGCTACCGGTGGTAACCAACCCCAAAAAGGCAGCACTCGCCTTGCGCTGGGCGGTTGAGGAGATGGGCCGACGCTATCGACTATTGTCCGACAAAGGGGTCCGCAACATCGACTCCTATAACAAACTGTTAATTCAGGAGGAACAGGCGGCGCTCAACGCCCCACCACCAGCGCACGAACCACCGGAAGAAGAGGACGAACTGCTGGCCGAAGAGGAAGCGGCAATGCAACAGTTCCTGGCCAAAGATGACGACCTGGATCATGGCCACCTCCCCTACATCGTGGTTATTGTCGATGAATTGGCTGACCTGATGATGGTCGCCGGCCGCGAGATTGAGGAATCCATCGCCCGCCTGGCCCAGATGGCCCGGGCCGCCGGCATCCACCTGATTCTCGCCACCCAGCGGCCGTCGGTGGATGTCATTACCGGCCTGATCAAGGCCAACTTCCCGGCGCGGATCTCGTTCCAGGTCTCGTCAAAAATTGATTCCCGCACCATTCTCGATGGCAACGGCGCCGAGGCGCTGCTCGGCATGGGGGATATGCTCTTTCTGCCGCCTGGCACCTCGAAAATGCAGCGGGCCCACGGCGCCTTTGTCTCTGACGCCGAGGTCCAGCGCGTCGTGGATTTCCTCAAGAAGCAGGGGAAACCGGTATACGATAAACGAATCCTGGAGATGAAGGAAAGCGACCCCAAGAGCGGCGCAGCAGCCGATGAAGAAGAGGATCCGCAATACGATGCGGCCGTGGCGCTGGTGGCCGAAGCCAAGCAGGCCTCCATCTCCATGGTGCAGCGCCGGCTACGGATCGGCTATAACCGCGCCGCCAGGATCATTGAACGGATGGAGCAGGAAGGGATCGTCGGCCCTTCGGACGGGACGAGCCGGCCGAGGGAAGTATTTATCAACAAGCTGTAACTCTTTTTTACGCCCGGCAATACCATGCCGGGCGTTTTTGTTTTTACTGACCTTTCATGATGGTAAACCATGAATCTCCAAGAACAACCGTTTCTCAACGATCGAAAAGAAGCTCTGGACCGCAGCCGAGAAGATGGCGCGGTTGACAGCGCAGTTAATACGGCAGTTTGCGCAGAGCGCCAAACTGGAGAATCAAATCAAAACCAATCTTGTCGGGTTAGGTTTTAACCTGGAGGAGGAACAATGATCTTGAATACCGATCACCTCAGACGATGCATCAAGACCATGCAATCGTCTCTCACTCTCTTTGAAAGGGCTGAGCCGGAGAGCATCGACCAGGAAGTTTTTCGCAACGCCATCGTCAAAGGATACGAGCTGACCCAGGAGACCGCGTTCAAGCTGCTGAAGAAAGTCCTCAGGGACTTCGGTCACGGGGCAAAGAAGCTGGATGCCACACCGATCAAGGATATCATCCGTCTCGCCGCCACCCACGGACTGATGACGCTGGAAGAGGTTGAGCGCTGGTTTGCCTACCGCGACAACCGTAACAGCACGGCCCACGACTATGGTGAGGGTTTCGCCAAGGAGACGCTGGCACTGCTTCCCGGTTTCATTGCCGATGTTTCCCGGTTGGAAGCCCTGCTGCGCGAGCAGTTCGGCGAGAAAAACGACAATGTCAACGTTTGAGGCAACAGCTCTCGACCTCCCTTTGCGCTACCGGAAGATGGTGCAAATCATGTTGCGCCGCCATCTGCCACACGCGGAAGTTTGGGCTTACGGTAGTCGTGTCAACGGTGATTGCCATGAAGCCAGCGACCTGGATCTGGTGGTGCGCAATCCGGTTGCACTGGATGAAACTCTGCCCGACCTGTCTGATTTGAAAGAAGCCCTGGTGGAAAGTAACCTTCCCATCCGGGTGGATCTGGTCGATTGGGCGCGGATACCGGAGGCATTTCGCCGGGAGATTGAGCGGGCGTATGTGGTGCTGCAGGGGGGTGGGGATGAGTGAGTGGCCCTTTGCCAAAATTTCAGAGATAGCAAAAAAATCACGATTGGGCCTTTTGGTTCTCGTATTAAAAACAACTGCTATGTCAGCGTGGGCGGCGTAGTTGACTTCTTGGGCACTGCACGTTACAACCATTGGCAACTTTGGAGGAATATTCTATGAGCGAATGTCGCAAGGATAACCTGGTGCACTTTGCCGTCACCATCATTAGCAAGGACCGGCCCGGTATTGTCGCGGATGTGTCTGAGGTGCTGTTTCGGCTCGGCTGCAACATTGAGGACTCCAGCTGCACCATGCTGGGTGGGGACTTTGCCATGATCCTGGTGGTTTCCCACGAAAAACCGTTTACCAAGGTCAAACTGACCGACGAGTTCAAACAGCTACATGAGCGGACCGGCCTGCAGATCCATATCCGTAGCCTGAGCGAAGAGGAGGTCTGTCCGATCCAGGATGACGGGGAACTCTGCCTGGTCTCGGTCTATGGCTCAGATCAGCCTGGCATCGTCTACCGGGTAACCCGCGCCCTGGCCGACCGGCGAGTGAACATCACCGACCTGAATACCCGGCTGATCGGCACTAAAGAGGAACCGGTCTATGTGCTGATGCTGGAGGCGATCCTGCCGGCAGGATTGGCCATTGAAGATCTGGAGGCGCTGCTGAACAATCTGAAGAAGGAGTTGCAAGTGGAAATTGGCGTTCGCCCGATTACCCCAGTTGCGTTCTAACCGCCATGGCCGTACAAAAGATTCTGCTCTATCCGCACCCGCTGTTAAAAAAGCTCTGTCACCCGGTAATCCGTTTTGATGAAGAAATCAGCGGTCTGGTACAGGACCTGCTGGACACCATGCATGCCGGCCCCGGTTCGGTCGGGGTGGCAGCACCGCAGATCGGTGCTCTGCTGAGACTCTGCGTCATTGACGTCTCCAAAAGCAAGCTGGGGCGCGACAACCACCACGGCCTGCTGATCATGGCCAACCCTGAAATCATTAGCCGTGATGGCGCCACCATTATGCGCGAAGGGTGTATGAGTGTGCCTGACTATACCGGTGACGTGGAGCGAGCCACCACCATTACGGTCCGCTATTCGGATGCCAGCGGCACCGTTCAGGAAGTTACGGCTACCGGATTTGAAGCGGTAGCCATCCAGCATGAGCTGGACCACCTGGACGGTCTGCTCTTTCTCGACCGCATCATGTCCGTTAAAACCGGCCTGTTCCGCCGTAAAAGTTTTCAGTAGGAACCCGATGGATCAACCATGATCAACAAAGAAGTCTGGAAAAAGCGGTGCAAGCAGATCCTGGCGATTGATGCCCACCCGGGGCATATTGCCGCCGGTTTTGCCGTTGGCGTCTTTATCAGCTTCACCCCGTTCTTCGGCCTGCATACCCCGCTGGCCATTGTTGCTGCTATCATTTTCCGCCTTAACAAACTCACAACTATTACCGGTGCCTGGGTAAATACCCCGATCACCGTGGTGCCGGTCCTGGTTGGCAGCTACCAACTTGGCACATTCATGCTGAATCGCCCGCCGACGCCGCTGACCCTGAGCAAGCTGGACTGGGATTTTATGGTGACGCTGCTGAAACAGCATGGCGAACCGATCTTGCTCGGCTCTTCCCTGCTCGGTTTTGCCGCCGCACTGGCCAGCTACGCCATCTGCTACTGGGTAGTGATCCGTTTCCGGCGTAAGGATGCAGGACTGGCCGAACTGACCCGGGAAATGGAAGAGGTTGGGGAAGAGCTGGAATAGCGAATAGAAAATGAGGTGCTCTGAAATGTAAAAGCCCACTCTACTGAGTGGGCTTTTGCATGACTCAACTGAAAGTACTTTGGTTATTTGCCAAAGATCGGCACCAGCAGGAGATAGGTTGCCCCGGCAACTGCAGCCGAGGCCGGGATGGTGAGGACCCAGGCGACCAGAATCCGCTGGGCAACGGTCCAGTTGACGGCCGTCAACCGTTTGGAAAGACCAACCCCTAAGATTGATGAAGTAATGACATGGGTGGTGGAAACCGGCATCCCGACCATGGACGCCCCCAGGATAACCCCGGCCGAAGCAGTCTCAACACAAAAGCCATGTACTGGCTGAAGCTTGACGAAATCCTTGCCGATGGTCTTGATAATGCGCCAGCCACCGGCTGCTGTACCCAGGGCCATGGCAATGGCGCAGGCAATCTTTACCCAGAGCGGTACCGTAAAGGTATCGATCACACCATAGCTTAACAGAGCCATGGTGATGACCCCCATGGATTTCTGCGCGTCCGCCGTCCCATGGGAAAAAGCCATGAACGCCGCCGACAGTACCTGCAACTTACGAAAGCTGTTATTGAGCCCGCGCGGAGCTTCTTTGCGAAACATCCAGAGCATGCCGAGCATGAACAGAAAACCCAGAAAAGTACCAATAACCGGCGAGATAACCAGTGACAGGATGATCTTCTTGAGCCCCACCCAGTGTAGTGCGGCCATGCCATTATGCGCAATGACCGCCCCCATAAGGCCCCCGATAATGGCGTGGGACGAGGATGATGGCAGGCCATAATACCAGGTGATAAGATCCCAGATGATCGCGCCAGTTACCCCGGCCAGGACCACCAGTTGCGTGATATTATCCTTGTCGACGATTCCCTTACCGATGGTTGACGCCACTTTGGTGGAAACCAGGGCACCAGCGAAATTGAGGACCGCCGCCATGATAATTGCCGCTTTGATCGACAACGCCCGGGTCGACACGCAGGTGGCAATGGCATTAGCGGTGTCGTGGAACCCGTTGACGTAATCGAAGATCAGTGCCGCTGCGATCACCAGCACCAGCAAGACCAGCGTGACATCAGGCATTTTTCACCACCACACTTTCCAGAATATTGGCCGCATCTTCACACTTGTCCGTAGCCCGTTCCAGAGTCTCGTAGATCTCTTTCCATTTAATCAGATTAATCGGATCCTTCTCCTCATCGAACAGCCTACTGATCGCCTCGCGACAAACCCGATCCGCCTCGTTCTCCAGGGCGTTTACTTCCACGCAGCATTCAATGATGTCATCGTCCTTGCCGCCAAGCCGCCGCACTGCCCGGTCAATGGTCTTGCATGATTTGAGGATGATGAAGGCCAGTTCCTTGGCTGCCGGCGTTGGCCGATCCACGTTGTACATGACGAACCGCTGGGATGAAGCATCAATCAGGTCGAGGATGTCATCCAGAGCTGATGCAAGGGCATAGATATCTTCGCGATCAAAGGGAGTGACAAAACTTTTGTTCAGCTTTCTGATAATATCGTGGGTCTGGGCGTCGCCCTTGTGCTCCACATCCTTGATTGCCCGCTGACTGGCAACCGGATTCTCAAAATTATCCATCATATCCTTGAGGAGTTCAGCCCCCTCGATAATTATTTTGCTCATATCCTGAAACATCTGGAAAAACTTTTCTTCCTTCGGAATCAACCCGAACATAATGCCTCCAATTACCGGTGAATTATCTTAATGTTGCAAAGTTGTAACTATATAGCACGACTTTGGTGATTTCCAAAATCATTAGGCTAAACGTTTTCAAACTTGCATTTACGCCGGCCTTGCACTAAGTTTCTAACGCCCACCCTACGTGGAAAGAGAGCTCCCATGAACAATTTTCATGCCGCAATCCTCGGCGCTGTGCAGGGATTAACCGAGGTGCTGCCCATCAGCAGCTCCGCCCATCTCCTGCTTATTCCCAAACTGCTCGGCTGGCCGGAATCAGGCATCACCTTCGACGTCGCCCTGCATCTTGGCACGCTGATCGCCTTGTTGCTCTATTTCTGGCGCGACATCATGGAACTCGTGATTAATTTTTTCAGCGCCCTGGCCACCAGAAACTTCGCGCCGCCTGCCCACCAGCTGCCGTTCCTGATCATCATTGGCACTATTCCGGCGGCCGTGGCCGGCAAACTGCTGGAAAATCCCATTGAAGACTATTTCCGCACCAGTCCGCTGCTCATCGCCCTGTTTCTGATGGCCTTCGGCCTGATTCTGGCGCTGGCTGACACCATCGGCGCCAAACGCTTGCGGCTCGACCGGATCACCCTGACCAGCGCCCTGATCATCGGCCTGGCCCAGGCCCTGGCCCTTATTCCCGGAGTGTCCCGTTCCGGTATCACCATTACTGCCGCCCTATTCTTGGGTTTTCAACGTGAAGCCGCCGCCCGTTATTCTTTTCTGCTCTCGTTACCGATTGTTGCCGGTGCCGGCATTCTGAAGGTCGGGAAGCTGCTGAAGACCGGCATAAGCCCAGCCGACATCCAACCGATGCTGATCGGGGTGATAGTTTCAGCAGTTTTTGGCTACCTGAGCGTGGCCTTCCTCCTCCGCTTTGTGCAGCGGTCGTCACTCTATCCGTTTGTCTGGTATCGACTGCTGGCCGGCAGTGGACTGCTCGCCTGGCTTTACCTGGTGCGGTAACATCATGCCAGGCGGAATCAAAAGCTGGCCAGAAGACGAACGCCCCCGGGAAAAGCTGCAGCTGTGTGGCGTCGCGGCCCTTTCCGACGCCGAATTGCTGGCAATCGTCCTGCGGACCGGCGATGCCACCAGTGCCCATACTGCCCTTGACCTGGGTCGCGATCTACTGCGTTGTCACGGCACCCTTGACGAACTGGCCCAGGCCTCACTGACCGAAATCTGCACCAACAAAGGCATCGGACCCGCTAAAGCAGCCACGATTCAGGCGGCCTTCGAACTTGGTCGCCGCCTGGCCGGTAGTCAACTCCGCTTTGGTCAGGACCGCTTCACCGCCCCCGAACAGATTTTTCAGCATTACGCTCACCGTTTGCGCGGTCTGCGCAAAGAGCAGTTCCACATCCTGCTATTGGACAGCAAAAACCGTATCCTGCGCGAAGTCCTTATTTCCGAAGGGTCCCTCACCCAAAGCATCGTCCATCCCCGTGAAGTCTTTGTCCAAGCCGTCCGCGATTCTGCTGCGGCAATCATTCTGGTCCATAATCATCCCAGTGGCGACCCAACTCCCAGCCGCGAAGATCGGGAGATTACGCGGCGTCTTAAAGAGGCCGGCGACCTGCTCGGTATCCGCGTCCTTGATCATGTTATCATCGGTGACGGCACCTTTGTCAGCCTGACCGGACAAGGGCTGCTGTAACAAAAGTGGGGACCAGTGTTTACCGGCCCCCACACACAATCAGTCATCTGCCACAATTAATCAGACTAACGCCTTTGCCGCCGCAATAACCGCAGCATAGTCCGGCTCACTGGTCACTTCCGGCACAATCTGCACATAGCGGACCACGTTGTCGGCATCAATGATGTAAATAGCCCGGGTCAGCAGTTTCAACTCCTTGATCAGTACGCCGTAAGCCTCAGCAAATGAGCGATCCTGGTAATCGGACAACAGCTGCACCCGATCAATACCGGCGGCGCCACACCAGCGCTTCTGGGCAAACGGCAGGTCCAGGCTGATGGTGAGCAAAACAACCTGCTCAGGCAGAGCAGCTGCCTCCTGGTTGAAGCGGCGAGTCTCCGTATCGCAGACCGGGGTGTCCAGCGACGGTACCGCGCTGATGATCTTGACCTTGCCGGCATAGCTCGCCAGGGTTACCGGGGCCAGGGTGCCGTCAACTACCCGGAAGTCCGGGGCTGCTGCGCCAACCTTGATTTCCGGTCCGAGCAGGGTAAATGGATTGCCTTTGAAGGTGATGATTCCGGTACGTTCTTGCATGCAGATTTCCCTCCTTTATTTTGTCAGGTATTGTTGAATCCCGGTCGCAAACCCTTGTGGCACAAAGCCAAAGGTCTGTTGCCAGTTGCCGTCACAAATATTCCCTTCGACCAGCATGGTCAACTGATCCATGGTGAGGGGAAAGGCGTCAAAATTTTGCATGAATGGCACCAGCAGCTTCATTAACCCTAACGGCTGCGGCACCTTCAGTACGTGATTCTTCCCCACGGCCCGACCGATTGTGTCCAGTAGTTCAACATAGCTTAACCGATCAGGGCCACACAGGGCATAGACCTGGCCGATCGTCTCCGGCTTTACCAGCGCCAGGGCAAAGCAGCGCGCCACATCGTCAGCGCTGATCGGCTGCATCAGATAGGCGCCGTCACCAATAACCGGGACCGCTGGAAAATTCCGAATGTAACCAGCCAGCATGTTAACAAACGCATCTTCTGGACCAAAAATCAGCGAAGGCCGGAAAATGGTCCAGTCCAGCCCTGAGCCACGCACCAACTCCTCGGCCGCCCATTTGGTCTGATGATAGCCAGCCACCGCCTGCGGCCTGGTACCATTGGCCGACATCTGCAGATACCGCCTGACCCCGGCCTGCTGCGCCGCAGCCAAGGCATTGCGCGTCGCTTCAACGTGCAACGCCTGGAACGTCACCCCTCTGGCCGGAAACTCGCGAATAATCCCCACCAGATTGATGACCGCATCACAGCCGCTGGCTATATCACGAAACGTGCTCAGATCACGGACATCCCCCGGCACAGCCTCTTCGCCGGCAGCCAACGCCCCGGCCCGGCCGTGCACCAATATCCGCAGCGAATGTCCCTGCGCCAGCAGTTCCCGGCGCAGGTGACTACCGACAAAACCGGTGGCGCCGGTGATGAAGATTTTCATGATGCGCTACCTCCTGCCTGAAGTGTATCGCAGCAGAGCGAGTTTACCAGGGGTTACAACCCCAAAAGATAGACGGCCGTTTCTTTGGCCAGTTCCGGCGAATCGATCAGCACTGAGAGTTCGTTATTACGGGAAAGGGCGCTGTGGGTGAGATTGTGGCTGCCAATGAAGATGTAGCGCTCGTCAATCACCGTGCTTTTCACATGGGTGGTACGGCGGGGATCATCAAACAGCACCTTGACCCCGCCACGGCGCAACTGCTTGGCGGTCAGGTGGTTGTCACGGTTGAGGGAATCCCGTTCATCATCAGACTGCTCCAGCAATAGACTAACTTTCACCCCACGACGCGAGGCGTCGAGCAGGGCATCCACCACTTTGGCCGGCAAATTACCCCGTTTTTCAGTAGTCTTGAAGATGAAGTAGGTCATGACAATGCTGGCTTTGGCTCGGTCAATTTTATCCAACAGGGTATCAACGAATTCGCTATTGCGGAGGAGCTGGGTTTTCGCCTGTACTTCTCGCGCCTCAACCGGGCCCGACAAAAACAACAGCCACCCAGCCAACAGCACAAAAATGCTGCGGCGGATGGCTATTGGTATTTGTGTGACAATTAACAACGCAAACCTCACCTGTTAGGGTCTCTGAATTTACCAAATTACCTTTTATAACGTGTAGGGGCTAAGCAAGTTTCATCTGCTTCGCCCGCCTTTGATCTCCATGGCAACGAGGGCAAAGCAGGTTAGACGTTTGCTTTGCCCCTACGTTTAATAACGGTATATCAGCATGTTCCGAGTCCCTTAGCTGAAAATCCCCATGACCTTGTCGAAAAAGCCCTTGCGCTGCGGATGACAGTCCTCGCCACTTTCGCAGGCGAACTCTTCCAACAGCTCCCGCTGCCGCTTGTTCAGATTGGTAGGGGTCTCAACCTTGATCACTACCAGCTGATCGCCGCGGCCATACCCCTGCAACTGGGCAATGCCTTTGGCCTTCAAGCGAAAGACCCGGCCCGATTGGGTACCATCGGGGATCTTCATGTTGACTTTCCCCTCCAACGTCGGCACATCGATCTCAGCGCCCAGGGCAGCCTGAACAAAGCTGATAGGGATTTCACAGATGACATCATTCCCTTCCCGCTGAAACAGCAAGTGTTCCTTGACACTAAGGGCCACATACAGATCGCCGTTACCACCACCTTTGGTCCCCTGGCCACCTTCGCCCATCATCTTCAGGCGGATGCCAGTCTCTACCCCGGCCGGCACCTTCACCGACAAGGTCTTACTGGCCCGAAGACTGCCAGTGCCCCGACAATCGCTGCAGGGGCTTTCAACGACCTTGCCTTCACCATTGCAGTGGCTACAGGCACGGCTGACGCTGAAAAAACCCTGCTGAAAACGAACCTGGCCGGCACCACGACAGGTCGGACAGGTCTTGGCATCGGTGCCTGGCTTGGCGCCACTGCCGCTACAGGTTTCGCATCGCTTGGCATACGGCACTTCGATCTGCTTTTCGCAGCCAAACGCTGCCTCTTCGAAGCTGATCTCCAGGTTATACTGCAGGTCGTCACCGCGCCGGCCCCGGCCCCGCTGCCGCCCGCCACCACCGCCGCCGCCGAATATCTCGCCGAAGATGTCCCCGAAGATGTCCCCGAATGGCGAACCGCCACCAAAGCCACCGAACCCGCCGGACGAGAAACCGGCGCCCGAGACGCCCGCGTGACCGAACTGATCATACTGCGCCCGCTTTTCCGCGTCGGACAGCACTTCGTAGGCCTCGGCAAGTTCCTTGAACTTTTCTTCCGCTGCATGATCCCCTGGGTTGCGGTCCGGATGGTACTGCGTGGCCAACTTGCGAAAGGCCTTCTTGATCTCAGCCTCGGCAGCGTTTTTGTGCACTTCGAGGATCTCGTAATAGTCGCGTTTTTCAGCCAAAATAGCATCCTTCTGGGCTGAGGGCTCAGGGTTCAGGGTTCAGGGCGAAAAGTACAGCAAAAGGCGAAAGAGTACGTTTGTGCGCACGCCTTTCGCCTTTACCGGTTTTCACCTAACCCCGAGCCCTCAGCCCGAGCCGGTGTTATTTGTCTTTTACTTCCTCAAAGTCGGCATCCACAACCTTCTCATCCTTCTTCGTCTCGCCGCCGCCGGCCGCGCCTGCATCGGCAGCCCCGTCGGCCCCGGCACCCTGGGTCTTGGCATAGACTGCCTCGGCCAACTTGTGGGATGCCTGCATCAATTCGTCGGAAGCCTTCTTGATGATTTCGGCATCGTTGCTTTCCAGTGCTTTTTTCAGACCTGCAATGCCCGATTCGATTTTGCCTTTCTCATCGGCACTGATTTTATCGCCGAATTCAGTCAGCGACTTCTCGGTCTGATAGATCAGGCTGTCGGCCTGGTTCTTGGCCTCGATCAGCTCCCGCTTCTTCTTGTCCTCGCCCGCATGGGCCTCAGCATCGCGCACCATTTTTTCAATCTCATCCTTGGACAGACCGGAAGAGGCGGTGATGCGGATCGATTGTTCTTTACCGGTACCAAGGTCCTTGGCTGAGACATGGACAATACCGTTGGCGTCGATGTCGAAAGTAACCTCAACCTGCGGTACGCCGCGCGGCGCCGACGGAATGCCGGTCAGCTCGAAATTGCCGAGGGTCTTGTTGTCGCCGGCCATCTCCCGCTCGCCTTGCAGCACATGAATGGTCACTGCCGGTTGGTTGTCAGCGGCCGTCGAAAAGACCTGCGATTTCCGGCACGGGATGGTGGTGTTCTTCTCAATCAGCTTGGTCATGACGCTGCCCAGGGTCTCAATCCCCAGGGACAGCGGGGTGACGTCGAGGAGCAACACGTCCTTCACGTCCCCTTTGAGCACGCCGCCCTGGATAGAAGCGCCGATGGCCACAACTTCGTCCGGGTTCACCCCTTTGTTCGGTACCTTGCCAAAGATCTGCTCGACCCGCTTCTGTACCGCCGGCATCCGGGTCATCCCACCAACCAGAATGACTTCATCAATTTCAGCGGTGGAAAGTCCGGCATCCTTGATCGCCATGCGGCAGGGGCCTTCCAGATTGTTCAGCAACGACTCGCAGAGCGCCTCCAGCTTGGCGCGGGTGAGCTTCAGGTTCATGTGCTTCGGGCCGGTCGCATCAGCCGTGATGAATGGCAGGTTGATGTCAGTCTCCATGGTACCGGAGAGCTCGCATTTGGCCTTCTCAGCCGCTTCCTTCAGCCGCTGCAGCGCCATTTTGTCGCCCCGCAGATCGATGCCCTGGTCCTTCTTGAATTCATCAGCGATCCAGTCAATGATCACTTGGTCAAAGTCTTCGCCGCCCAAGAAAGTATCGCCGTTGGTCGACTTCACTTCAAAAACGCCATCCCCCAGTTCGAGGATGGAAATATCAAAAGTACCGCCACCCAGGTCAAACACGGCGATCTTTTCGTCCTTCTTCTTGTCCATGCCGTAGGCCAGAGCGGCAGCAGTCGGCTCGTTGATGATCCGCAGGACGTTCAGGCCAGCGATCTTACCCGCATCCTTGGTGGCCTGGCGCTGGGAGTCGTCGAAGTACGCCGGTACCGTAACGACAGCATCGGTCACTTCGTGGCCCAGATAGTCCTCGGCGGTTTTCTTCATCTTCTGCAGCACGATGGCCGAAATTTCCGGTGGGGAGAACTTCTTTCCCCGCACTTCAACCCAGGCATCGCCATTGTCAGCCTTGACGATCTTGAACGGCGAGATGGCAATATCTTTCCGCACCGCCTCGGTATCGAACTTGCGACCGATCAGCCGCTTGATGGCGAAGAGGGTATTTTCCGGGTTGGTAACTGCCTGGCGCTTGGCCTGCTGACCGACCGGACGCTCGCCGTTTTCGGCAAAGGCGACCATGGACGGGGTGGTGCGGGTTCCTTCGGAGTTGGCTATGACAATCGGCTCCCCCCCCTCCATAATGGCAACGCAGGAGTTGGTGGTTCCGAGGTCGATTCCGATAACTTTACTCATGGGTGATTCTCCTTCCGTATTATATGCTTCGCTTGCAAGATAGGTATGCCGCCGGCAAAAAACAAGTGGCGGTGAGAAAAAATATTCGTCCCGTAACTCCCCCTACCCCCCTCTTAGCTTAAGAGGGGGAAGTAAGCCCCTCCACTTAGTTAAGGGGAGGCGGGGGAGGGGTTAGTCCTATTTGGCGACCGTGACCATGGCCGGCCTGAGCAACCGCTCTCCCAGCATGTATCCCTTCTGAAAGACGTCAACAATGCTATTGGCCGGCTGATCGCTCCCCTCCACCTGCTGCATCGCCTGATGCAGGGCCGGATCGAACACCGTGCCTTTTTCACAGGCAAGCGACTCGACATTGAACTTCTTCAAGGAAGACGCCAGCATATCCAGGGTCATCTTGACCCCGATGATGACCGGATCGGTCACGTCGGCATGCTCCAACGCCCGCTCCAGATTATCCACCGCCGGCAGGATTTCCAGAATCAGAGATTCGTGCCCGTACTTGATCAGTTCTTCCTTTTCGCGCTGGACCCGTTTCCGGTAATTCTCCAGATCGGCCCGCTCACGGACAAATTTATCCCAATTGCCGGCAGCCTCTGCTTCTTTTGTTGCCAGCGCCGTTTCCAGCTCCTGTAGACGGTCAACAGCCGGCGGCAGGTCTGCGGCGGCGGCTAACATATCGGCAACATTCACTTCGGTTTCTTTGGGGTGCTCGGCCGGGTGGGCCGTTTTTTTATCGCTCTTCACTGCGTGTTCTCCTTCTTACTTGATCCGGCAGTTCATGCTGCCGAAGCCTTCTGAGTAAGTTCCCTTCGACTCCGCTCAGGGAACAATCGTGGGTCGCTAATTAATCACTGCTCTCCAGCATTTTACTGATCAGCCGCGCGGTATAGTCAACTATCGGAATGACCTTGGCATACCCCATCCGGGTTGGGCCGATCACCCCGAGGACACCGAAGGTATCCTTGCCGGTCCGGTAGGGTGCGGTGATGACGCTCATGCCGGCCATCTGGTTCAGGTGCGACTCGGCACCAATAAAGATCTGCACCCCACTTGCCTGCAGGCAGCGGTCCAACAGTCCCACCAGCTGACTCTTTTCCTCAAAGGCCCGGAACATCTCCCGCATGCGACCGATATCGGCAAACTCGGGTTGCTCCATGATGTTGGCCTGCCCCTCGATGAAAATCTGCGCGCCCTCATCAGCCAGAGCCTGCTGCGATACCGCAATAGCCTGGGCCAGCAGTTCGTCATAGCTGGCCTTGTCGCTGGCCATCTCTTCCATCAGTCGCCGCTTGACCTGGGCAATGGTCAAGCCGTGCAACTGCTCATTCAAATAATTGGCCATCCGGATCAGGTCTTCCGGCGGGATATCCTGCTCCAGCTCCACCAGCCGGTTCTGCACCGCGCCGCTTGCCGCCACCAGGATCACCAGCAACCGGCGGCCACCCAAACGAACAAACTCAATCTGCCGAAACACATTGGCGGCCATGCTCGGGGCTACCACCACCCCGACATACTGGGAGAGCGACGACAACAGCCGGCTCGCCTCCTGCAGTGCGGTCCCCAGATCGCGGGACTGCAGGGTAAAGCGCTGCTGCAGGTCTGCCTCGTCAACGGCCTGGCGTTGGGCCTCCAGCAGCGAATCGACATAAAACCGGTAGGCCTTGTCCGTCGGAATCCGGCCGGCCGAGGTGTGAGGCGACGCCAGAAAACCGAGCTCTTCCAGATCGGACATCACGTTACGGACCGTTGCCGGGGACAGGGAAACAATCTGGCGCCGGGTAATAGTCCGGCTCCCCACCGGCTCAGCGGTGGTGATGTACTCCTCGATAAGTGCTTCGAGGATCTGTTTGCCACGTCCGGTCAACTCGTCCACGACCATGCCTCCTGCACGTCCTGAGAAAAAAATTAGCACTCAATTTGGCTGAGTGCTAAGCAGTCCTAAAGTAATGACGGAACAAGGGTTTGTCAAGGGATTTTGCCCGGTTTTTTCCATCTAGAAACCGGTTCAGACGAAAGCAGCAAACACCTGATTAGCAATGGGCAGCGCCCTTTTGCTCAGGCGGAGGCAGCCGTCTACCCGCTCCAGCATGCCGAGCGCTAACAGGCGGTTTGCGGCCGGGAATACCGCCGCAATATCAACGCCGAATTGGGCGACAAAGGCCGCCTCGTTCACCCCGGCCAGCCGCCTCAGCCCCAGGAACATGGTCTCGCTGGCCGCATCATCCCGGTCCAGCTCCTGACGATCCGCCTCTGGTAGCTGGTCAGCGGCAATGGCCGCCAGATAGGCCCGGATATCGGTCGGACAGCGCCACCGGACTCCCCAGGCCGGCTCAGCCCGGAAAGAATGGGCGCCAGGACCAAAGCCGAGATAACTCGTCCGCTGCCAATAGACCTGATTATGCTGCGAGCGATAGCCCGGCCGGGCAAAATTAGCAATCTCGTACTGCTCATAGCCGGCCTCGGCCAGGGTTTCGCCGGTCACCTCCACCATCCGGGCGGCAATCTCCTCTTCCGGCAGGGTCAGCTCACCCCGCGCTGCTAGAGTTGCAAACGGCGTCCCCTCCTCCACGGTCAGGCCATAAGCCGAGATATGCTCCGGGGCCAGGACGATTGCCTGCTGCAGCGTCGCCTGCCACTGCTGCAGGGTCTGCCCCGGCAGGCCATGGATCAGGTCAATGCCGATATTGGCAAACCCCGCCTGCCGCGCCAGGATCACCGCCTGCCGCGCCTCATCCGCCGTATGGATGCGGCCAAGCTGCTGCAGCACCTGGTTCTCCAGCGACTGCACGCCAATGGAGAGCCGATTCACCCCGGCCGCCCAGTAGCCGGCCAGCTTCTCCCGGGTCACTGTCCCCGGATTCACCTCCAGCGTCACCTCGGCATCCGCCACTAATCCATAGAGCTGCTGCGCAGCCACCAGCAGTCGTCCCACCTGTTCCGGTGCCAGCAACGACGGCGTGCCGCCGCCGAGATAGAGGGTCGTGGCGGTGATCGGTGCCGGCAGGGTTGCTGACCGCAGCTCCATTTCCCGCACCAGCGCCACCACATAGGCATCCAGCGTACAGGGAAAGGCATCCACTGACGGGAAATCGCAATAACTGCACTTGCTCTGGCAAAAGGGGATATGGAGATAGAGGGCAAGAGGCATGGTCACTTTTCGCTAACGGCTGAGAGCAAACCGGCTTGGCCGATGCTGCACTTAGCTGGACATTCATCTTGAGAATTACACCATAAAGGTGTATATAATTTCCATGGTCGAAAAACGAAAACCCACTTACGATCTTGATGCGTTTAAGGCAACCTTTGCGAGCGTCGAACGGCTTGCGGTCACTGGCACGGCGCTTCGCAGTGCTACAACACTTGGTTATGGGCGCATCGATATTGTGGCAACAATTCAGACAATGCAGCGTGGCCATTTTTATAAATCGATGACGTCTTATGCCGATCCCCGGTTATGGCAGGACGTATATCACGTTCCGTCTCCGGTAGGCGTGCTTTATGCAAAATTTACCGCAGATGTCGTAACCGAGTTTTTACTGTTGTCATTCAAGGAGAAAGACAATGACTAATCCTGTCTGTCCGGAAACCGGAACGCCAATGCATCGTGGCGTGCGTCCCTTTACTCTTACCTACAAAGGGAAGAGCATAACTTTCGATATGCCTGGCTGGTATTGTGACCAATCAGACGAGAGCATCCACACCGGCGAAGACATGAAAATTTCTGACCGAATGTTGAATCTCCTCAAGGCAAGAAGTGAAGGACTACTTGAACCAGAGGGAATTCGTCGTATCCGTAAGAAACTTCATCTCACGCAGGAAGCAGCAGGACTATTGATCGGCGGTGGTCCTAGAGCTTTCCAAAAATACGAGAGCGGCGATTTATTACCGAGCCGCGCAGTCAGTAACGCTCTCCTCTTGCTGGATCATGATCCTGATGCATTGTCATTACTCAAGGCTCATAGTAAGGCCGCGTAGACTTTACGATCCTGTAATTATTTCTAGTGCTTTCGATGTACCCTGGAATCCTGAACCCGCTACAAAAAGAAGATGAATGACGGAAGTAACGGCTGCGCCGTTGACTCGTCCGGGCAGCCTTCTTGCCCGGTCGGCGTGGGCCTTGCTCCTGTCAACTCGTAATTGGAACATTTATCCATCACAACAGATACAAGTAAGTTCTACCAGCGGTAGCACTTCTACTCCTTCGGCCAGGAATAACGTCGAGTGCCAAGATAAATCACCACCAAGCAGTCGAGTTCCATGCCCGAAAGGGAGGTTTGATCCATACCATGAAAAACGAACACGTCAATTCTGATTTCCATTGCAAACAGTGCAATTCCTTTTTAGTTCACCTATTTTAATCATAGTCTATCCTCGTAATTAAACACGATTAACTGCGCACTGCAATTGGCGCAGCAGCGCCAACTGCTCACTGATTGTTGGGCCACTCAGCTGCCCGGCTTGGGCCAACAGCGGAGCCACTGCAGCTTCTGGCTGGATGCGAGGATAGGCAGCATCGGTCAGGTGGTGCATCAGCCGCATGGTGCGGAAGGCGTCGAACCAGCCGTGGAAGGCAGTCAGCAGCCGTCCTTTTGTCGGGTTGTGGCACTTGAGGTTGTCCCAGGCTGATGCAAAATCGGCCTGGACGAGAAAACCCTGCAGGTGCGGGGAAACGTGGCCCGCTGCGGCCAGCAGGTCTTTGCCGGCCAGTTCTGCCTGCTCATTTATCAGCCCTAGCCACTCCCCCATCAGCCCGAACAGTTCCGGTTGATAGAACATGAACTGTGCCTCACCATCGGCCAGCATATCCCCCACCGCCCGACCGGTGCCGAAGGGGACTCGCTGCGAGGCCCGGGGGGACGGGTGCACCACGGTGCCGGTCAGCGGGGCGACGCCGGAGACCTTGTGGATCTGCTGCAGGAAGTAGAAGTCTTCACCTGCCAGCCGCTTGTTCATGCCGCCAGCCGCCACATAGGCCGAGGCGCGACAGGCCATGGCACTCCCCACCGTATGAAAGGCATAGGGGGACCCGGCCAACTCCAGCCCCAACACATAGGCCCGCAGAAACAGTTCGTAGCGATCGATGACCGTCTGGCCGGCCAGATCAGCCGCCGGTTGATGGCAATAGGGGATACTGGCCCCGCCGCTGGTGGTCGTCGCGAAGTGGCTGACAATGGCCGGCAGGTAGTCGGGCTGCACGATCGTATCGGCATCAAGACAGATCAGCAGCGGATCAACACCGGCATAATCCAAGTGCGCCAACGCCAGATCCAGGCCGATTTTCCGCGCCAGCCCCACCCCCTGCTTGGCCGGCAGTTCCTGCCCCGGCGTGGCGGCATCCACCCAGGCCAGCTGCGGCAGACCAAACTGCTGTCGCCATCCTGGCAAGGCAGCCAGGACTGCCTGATTATCCGCACTCTCGGCCGCGCTGGCGTCGGCCCGCTGATTTACCACCACCAGCAGCAGAAAGCGCTCCAGCGATTCGGGCGGATTGTTTGCCAGCGACTGCAGCATGGCCGGCAGGTTGCTGCCTTCGGCCAGGGCTGGGATAACGACAGCGCCGGCATAGACTGCTTGCGGTGGGGTGGCAAGCTGCCACGGACCAGCCGCTCGCCGCTGTAGATAGGCTTTGATTGTCTGTGGCAGGGGCGGTGCGGTCATGGTGTTTCCCTTCTATTTCATCGCGCTGCTGCCTGCTATAGCAGACCTTGACGGTGATAGCCACCATGCAGACTTGAATCCAGGCGCATAATCCCGTAAACTGGCGCCAGATTTTCCGGCCAGGAGGCAGAACATGTCACGGATGGTGAAGGCAGCAGCGGTACAGTTTACCATCGCCCTCGGCGATATCGATAGCAACCTGAACCAGGCGCGCCACGCCCTGCAGCGGCTCGCCGACCAGGGGGTACAACTGGCGGTGCTGCCGGAGATGTGGGCCACCGGCTTTGCCTATAAAGAGTTGAATGAGCTGGCCAGCCGGACGGCTGAACTGGTGGCTGAACTGGCAACCCTGTCCCGCCGGCATGGCATGGTGATTGTCGGCAGCCTGCCCGAACCCCATGACGGCAAGGTCTACAACACCGCGTATGTCCTGGACCGGGGCGAGCTACGGGGCACGTATCGCAAAATGCACCTCTTCTCCCTGATGCAGGAAGACCGCTCCTTTGACGCCGGCGACCGCTGGCTGGTGGCGGACACCAGTGTCGGTAAGCTGGGGGTCTTCATCTGTTACGACCTCCGCTTCCCGGAACTGGCACGACGTCTCGCCCTGGAAGGGGCCGAAATCCTGGTAGTGCCTGGGGAGTGGCCCAAACCACGCGATGAGCACTGGCGCACCCTGCTGCGAGCCCGAGCCATTGAGAACCAATGCTATCTGGTCGCTGCCAACTGCTGCGGCCTGGTCGGTAAGCTGGACTTCTTCGGCATGAGCCTGATTGTCAATCCAAAAGGGGAAGTCCTGGCCGAAGGTGGCTATGCACCGGGCGAGTTTGCCGCTGACCTCGACTTTACCGCCATGGCTGAATGGCGGACGCAAATCCCCTGTTTTACGGATCGTAAACCGGAACTGTATTGACTTCATTGCTCCATGAGCATAGATATGCACCATAATCGTTTTGTCAGGAGGTAGTAATCGTGTCTCTTTTTGTCGGTACCGGCCTGGTCGTCAAGATCGTCCTGTTCATTCTGCTCTACTTTTCGGTGGTTTCCTGGGCCATCATTTTTTACAAAATACTACAGGTCCATAAGGCCAATAGCGAATCTGGCCGCTTTCTCGACTTTTTCTGGAAGACCAAGCGCTTCGAGTTGATTAATGGCCAACTGGACCGCTTTGCCAATTCGCCGCTGGTAACCCTGTTTAACGAAGCTTATAGCGAATTAAAAAAGGTTATGGGTGGCACGGAGGAAAAGACCGCACCGGGCGAAGTCAGTACCGACCTGGGGGGGATTGAAAACGTCGCCCGTGCCCTGCGCCGCGCTACCACCTCGGAGATTACCCGCCTGGAAAAGTACACCACCTTTCTCGCCACCACCGGCGCCACCGCCCCGTTTATCGGCCTGTTCGGCACGGTCTGGGGGATCATGAACGCCTTCAAGGGGATCGGCGAAACCGGGGTTGCTTCGCTGGCCGTTGTCGCCCCCGGCATTGCCGAGGCGCTGATCGCTACGGCTATCGGTCTGGTGGCGGCCATCCCGGCAGTCATGGGCTACAATCACATTCAAAACAAGATCAAGGTGCTGATTGCCGAGATGGACAATTTTTCCACCGAATTGCTCAATATCATTCAGCGCACCGTGTTACCCAAGTAGGAGGCCGCCATGGAATTCAGCAATAATAGCCGGGACCGTAGCGGCCCAATGTCCCAGATTAACGTAACTCCTTTTGTTGACGTCATGTTGGTGCTCCTGATCATTTTCATGGTTACGGCGCCGATGATGCAGCAAGGGGTGCAGGTCAACCTGCCCAAGGCGGCTACCAAGGCCCTCACCGCCCAGGAGCAGGCCATTGTCGTCTCGATTGACAAAAGCGGCCGGACCTTCATCGACAAGAATGAAATCCCGGTGAGCGACCTGAAACCCCGGTTGGTGGAGCTGATTGCCTCGCGGAGTAAGAAGGAAGTCTTTCTGAAGGCCGACCAGGATGTCCCCTATGGGCTGGTGGTCAAGGCCATGGCCGAAATCAAGGGCGCTGGCGTGGAGAAACTGGGCATGGTAACGGAGCCCGCTGCAAAACAATGATCAAAGTTTCTGCCCGGAATGAATCGGGATTGGGTGGCGTGTTCTCCGGCTCACTGCTTCTGCACATCCTCCTGCTGCTGATCGCTTCACGCCTTTCCCTGCTGACGGGGCCTATGGCTACCGCTCAGATTATCTACGAAGTCGACTTGCTGAATCTGCCAGTTGCTGCGCCACAGGCCGGCGAACCGAGTGCCGCGCCGCAGGCCGCTACGGTACCATCGCCGCCGGTAGCCCGTGACAGCATGGCGGTGCCAACTTCGAAATCAGCGAGCAAGCCCGCACCACTACCCGCACCGAACCAGGACTCTGAGGCATTTTCCCGCCGCATGGCCGATTTGGAGCGCAAAGCTGAAGCCCGGCACGAAGCCAACGCCATCGAACAATTGCGGAGCAAGGCTACCAAAGGGCAGGTCGGCATGCCAGACAGCAGCGGCAACGAAAGCGGCAGCGACTATACCAGCTATCTTCACACCCGGCTCACCGATGCCTTTAAAACAACCATCACCTACCAAAGCAAAGACCCGGAGGTTGCCGTCAGACTGGTAATCGACGGCAAGGGCCGGATAGTTGCCAGCCGGATCGAACGGAGCAGCGGCGACAAGCTGTTTGAAGACGCTGCCCTCCGGGCAATATCAAAGGCGGCCCGGCTACTGGTACCACCGCCGAACGGTGCATCCTTTGAACATGGCTTTGTCTTCCGGCCACAAGGGGTCGGGAAATAATTTCGCCGATCAGAAGGCTCTCTATGTCGCGACTACGATATCTCATACCTATCTGTCTCATTGTCCTGGTACTGGCAACAGCGGCAAATGCCCAATATCTGGAAGTAACGGCCCCCGGCAACCAGACCGTGCGCCTCGCCGTGGCCCGTCCGGTCCCCCTGACTGGTACCTCCCACGCAGCAACGGCCCAGGAACTGGCTGACGTGTTCGCCTTTGACCTGACCCTGGCCGGACCGTTCACCGTAATGCCCGCCCCCCCTGCCGACACCGGCACGGGTGTTCGTAGCGGCGAGTTTTCATTTGCTCCCTGGCAGTCCGCTGGGGCCGACCTGTTACTCAAGGCAGGCTATTCGGTTTCCGGCACATCACTGGTGGTCGAATGTCGCCTCTTTGACGTAGTGAAGCAACGGGAGATGGCAGTCAAACGGTTCACCGGCAACACCCGCGATCTGCGATGGATGGCACACAGCATCAGTGATGAAGTCCTGCGGGTAGTTACCGGCAAAAAGGGACCTTTCACCGGGAAAATCGCCTTTGTTTCCACTGCGACCGGTAATAAGGAAATCTACCTGATGGATTATGACGGCCGCAATGTCCAGCGGCTGACCAAGAATCGCGCCATCAATCTCACGCCGGACTTTTCTCCCAACGGTCGGGAACTGATCTATACGTCATACCAGAAAGGCACTCCTGATCTTTACCGTCGGGATATTGCCACCGGGGTTGAAACCCGCCTCACGACCAATCGGAGCACCAACATTGGCGGCGCCTGGTCGCCGGACGGCAACGCCATCGCCCTCTCCATGAGTACCAGCGGCAATGCCGAACTTTATCTGCTCAATCGCGACGGCAAGCAAACCGCCAAGCTGACATCATCACCAGCCATTGATATTTCACCGACCTGGGCACCGGACAACCGCCAGCTGGCTTTCGTTTCTGATCGTTTGGGAAAACCACAACTGTTCATCATGAATAAAGAGGGCCTTGAGGTCCGCCGCCTGACCACCAACGGCAACTATAATGTCAGCCCCCGCTGGTCGCCGAATGGTGACCGCATTGTCTATTGTCGGCAGACCGGCGAAGGGTTTCAAATCTTTGCCATCAACCCGGACGGTACCGGCGACATCCAGCTCACCTTTACCGGCAGCAACGAGCACCCGCGCTGGTCCCCTGATGGGCGTTTTATCACCTTCAGTTCCACCCGCAGCGGCAAGGCCGCCATATATGTGATGCGTGCTGATGGCCAGAGCCAGACAGAAGTTATGCGCAGTACCAGCAACAATACCCACCCAGCCTGGTCACCATAGGAGGCTGTCTGACTTAGACAGACTCCAAGTGATTATTTTTTCCCCGGACGCAATAACGATTGTCAATGCCCATGAGATATGTATAATTTACTCCGATCTACTGATGAACGGTCGTTTTGGCCATGGAATTTAACTAAGGAGAAAAGCGATGCGTAAGGCGATGTATGGAATGGTGGTGCTGTGTGGTGCCCTGCTGGTGACCGGTGGTTGCGCCAAGAACGATATGGTCAAGCCGGATCAACCGGTAACAACAGCACCCGCCCCGGCGCCGGTGCCCGCTCCGACGCCAAAACCGGCCACAACCACCGCGCCAACAGTCCGGGAAGAGTCCGCCCGGCCACAACCGGTGCAGGGCGAAGCGGTTTCCATGAAGGAGCCAGTTCAAACAGCGAGTGAGGTTAAATCGGCGTTGGAGATAATTTATTTCAATTTTGACTCCTATGCTTTGAGTGAGCCGTCACGGGATACGCTGTATAAAAATGCCGAACAGATCATCAAGAAATCTTCAGCAAAATACACCGTACAGGGGCATTGCGACGAGCGGGGCTCAGACGAGTACAACCTGGCTCTGGGTGAGAAACGGGCGAAGTCTGCCTATAACTACCTGATCACTCTTGGCGTCACTGCTGACCGCCTGACCACGGTCAGTTACGGCAAAGAGCGCCCGGCAGAGCAGGGCCACGATGAAGCAGCCTGGGCAAAAAACCGTCGGGTTGAATTCAGCATTTCCCAGTAATACATCATGCACACAGTAAAAAAAGGGGCCTCCGTGGGCTCCTTTTTTACTATGGTTACCGCAGGACGAATAACTGCGCAAGAAGGAGAGACTGCATGCGCTCACATAAATTATGGCTACCGGCAGCTGCCTTCTGTACCCTGTTGGTCAGTTGTGCCAGTCGGGGCGATTTGGACCTGGTGCAGCGTGACACGGAAGAACTGAAGGCTCGGCTGCTGACCATGGAAAAGGACCTGGGCGGCATCCGGTCTGCAGCTAAGGATAGCGCCGAACAGGCGAAAAAAGGGCTGTTGCAGGAACTGGATGGGGTGCGGGGTGATTTTACCCAACTCCGGAAAACGGCAGCTGATCTGCAAGCAAATATTGACGCCAGTAAGGGTGATATGCAGACCCTGGCCGGCAAGGTAGATGATGTAGCCCTGGCCGCCAAGAAACCGGCTGATGACATCAACCTGATGAAAGATGACATGGAGCGGCGCTACAGTTCACTTGATGAGCGGATCTCCCTGCTGGAAAAAACTGCTCGCGAGCTGCAGGCAAAAGGAACCGCTGCGGCCAAGGAAACCGTGCTCACACCGGAAGCACTGTATCAGAAGGCCCTGGATACCCATCGCGCCAATGACCAGGTAAAAAGTCGCGAAATGCTGACCCGCTTCCTGCAGCAGAATCCAAAACATGACCTGGCTGGCAACGCCCAATTTTGGCTGGGTGAAACGTACTATAGCGAAAAGAACTACGAGCAGGCGATACTTGCCTATCAGGACGTGATCAAAAATTATCCGGGTAAGGAAAAAATTCCTGCCGCCATGCTCAAACAAGGGATGGCCTTTGCCGATCTGGGCGACAGCAAAAGTGCCCGCTTCGTCTACGGTAAACTGAAAGAGGACTTTCCGAAAACCGAAGAGACCAAACAGGCCATGGAACGACTGAAGCTGCTGAAATAAGAAGGGCGGGAAGAAGATCTTCCCGCCCTTTCGCTTTATTTTCCCCTGCCTGCCCTCACGACCATCTAGCCAACCGGCGTCTTGGTTTCCTGTTCGACTTTGGTTGCTTTTGCCGCATCAACATGCTGGTCAGCTTCCGCTACCTTCTGCTCTGTTTCAGCAGCCTGTTTGGCCAGCTTTTCCTTATCATCCGGGGCTTGTGCTTCCTCATCAATACTCTGCTTGAAACCATCAGCAGCCCGTTTAAATTCAGCCAATCCCTTGCCGAGCGACTTCGCCAGTTCCGGCAATTTCTGCGGACCGAAGACCACTAACGCGATCACCAGGATTACGATCATTTCGGGCATGCCGATACCAAACATGGGGAACCTCTGCCATCCATTTCTACAGGACAGGATATATTAAGTAACTTTCAGGCCTCATCATAAAGAAGAGACCAGATTCTGTCAAGGAACCAGACCTGGTAAAGGATTTGACAACCATACCACCGCTGGTCTACTATGCGCCCACTGCCCACTGCCGCGGAGGTTCCATGGAAAAGCTGCAGCAGGAAATACGCTCCCTGCTCTCCCAAAGTGACGCCATACTGCTCACGCACAATTATATGCGCGACGAAGTTCAAGAAATTGCCGACATCACAGGTGATTCCCTGGCTCTCTCCATGGAGGCGGCCAAGGCAACTGCTGCGGTCATCGTCTTCTGCGGGGTCCATTTCATGGCCGAATCTGCGGCGATTTTGGCCCCGGATAAAACCGTCCTGCTGCCCCGCCTTGATGCCGGCTGTCCAATGGCCGACATGGTCACCGCCGCCGACTTGATCGCCTTGAAAGAGCAGCACCCCGGGGTACCGGTGGTCACCTATGTAAATTCATCGGCGGCCGTAAAGGCCGTAAGCGATATCTGCTGCACCTCGGCCAATGCCGGCAAAGTCGTGGCCTCATTGCCCGACCAGGAAATCATCTTTGTCCCTGACCGCAACCTCGGTCGCTACGTGGCCCGGAATTCAACGAAGACCTTCCATTACTGGGACGGTTACTGTCCAACCCACGAACGGCTGACCGTCGCGGTGGTCATGGAAATGAAGCAGTCCTACCCTGACGCCCTCTTTATTTGCCATCCTGAATGCAATCCGGCGGTTGTCGATCTGGCCGACCATGTCTGCTCCACCAGCGGGATGTACGACTTTTGTCGCACCAACCCGGCCCGGCGCTTCCTGATCGGCACCGAAGCCGGCATTCTCTATCGCCTGCGCCAGGAAAATCCGACCAAGACATTTATTCTGGCGTCGCCAGCCCTGATCTGCCCAAACATGAAATTGACTTCGCTGGAAGATATCCGTGATGCCCTGATCACCCTGTCACCACGGGTAACGGTCCCTGAAGCGATCCGTATCCCGGCCAAGCAGGCCCTGGATCGGATGCTGGCTATTCCGAGGGACTAGGGACTAGGCATTATGTCTAACCGGAAAACGCAAGAAGGAAAGGGGTTGAGCATGAAAATGGTTATTGTTGCCGCAGTCGTTGCATTAACGGCAAATCTGGCAGTTGCTGCCACCAGTGTTGATGTGAGTGTTCCAGGGGTGCGGGTACGGGTTGGTAATCCAGCGCCACCGCCGCCACAGGTAGTGGTTGAGCGGGAAACGGTGATCATCAAGGAAAAGGGTGATCGGGGCAAGCACAAGGGGCATAACAAGCACGACAAGCACAAGAAGAAGCATAAGAAGCACGACGACTAGTAATTTTTCACAGGATTAAAGCGGGGGCATGCTGTAAAGCGTGCCCCTTTTCTTTTGGCGGGATTGGGAAAACGGTTGACAGGACAGCCCCTTGGCAACAAAATGTGCATTTTATAACAGCGCACTATACTGGAATATTATTGGAGCGATATGGCGACGGCGGCGAAAAAACAGTTGATGCAGGGTAACGAGGCGTTAGCCCGGGGATTAGTGGAAAATGGCTGTGTGGTGGCCGCTTCCTATCCCGGCACACCTGCTTCCGAGATCCTTTCCGCAGTACAGGCAATCCAGCAGGCAGAAAATCTACCGATGCATGTGGAATGGGCGATAAACGAAAAGGTGGCCTTTGAGATTGCCTATGCCGCCAGCCAGACCGGCTTGCGGGCGATGACCGCTATGAAGCAGGTGGGCCTGAACGTGGCCTCCGATCCGTTAGCCAGCGCCGCCTACCTCGGCACCGTTGGCGGTTTCGTGGTGGTGAGTGCCGACGATCCCGGCCCCCACTCCTCCCAGACCGAGCAGGATTCGCGGCTGATGGCCATGCTCTATAAGGTGCCGGTGTTGGATCCGAGCTCGCCCGAAGAGGCCAAGGAGCTGGCTGGAATTGCATTTGCACTCTCCGAGACCTTCCGGCTTCCGGTGATGATCCGCCCCACCACCCGGGTCTGCCATGCCTGTCAGGATGTGGCCACCGGAGAAACCCAGCACCTTGGCCGCACTGCCGAGTTTAAGAAAGACCCCTCCCGCTGGGCGGCCACCCCGGTGTTCCGCTACAAATTGCACCTGGAGCTGAATGAGAAGCTGGTCAAAATCGCGGCCTACGCACCGACGGCGCCTCGCCGGGTCAACCCCCACGCTGCCGGGCGGAAAGCCATTGTCGCTGCTGGTGTATCTTTTGCCCATGCGGCCGAAGTCATGACCGGGCTGGGCCTTGGGAGCACCTTCCCCCTGTATCAGGTAATTCAGCCCTTTCCGCTGCATACCGCTTTTATCGACGATCTGTTGACGAACTATGATGAGATCCTGGTGCTCGAAGAAACAGTTGGGGTCATCGAACTGCAGTTGCGGGACCGCCATAAGGTCAAGGGGAAAGAAAGCGGTTTTGTGCCTGCAGCCGGGGAACTTCTCCCCGAACTAGTCGAGCGGCTCATTGCCGACTATGCCGGGCTGGCACTGCCGGCCCAACCCCAGCGACCCACCGGTGGTGGGCGGCGACCGACCCTCTGCCCCGGCTGTCCACATCGGGCCAGTTTCTATGCCATCAAGAAGGCTGCGCCGCACGGGATCTACCCCTCCGATATCGGTTGTTACACCCTGGGGCTCAATCTAGGGGCGGTCGATACCGTACTCTGCATGGGGGCCGCCGTCGGCCAGGCCGCCGGTTTTTACCAAGCCCACCGGATTACCGGCCAACAGCGGGACATTGTTGCCACAGTGGGTGATTCCACCTTCTTTCATGCCTGCATCCCGCCACTGATTGATGCCGTGACCCAAGGGGCGCGCTTTGTCCTGACGGTTCTTGATAACCGCACCACCGCCATGACCGGTAACCAGCCGACACCGGCCCACGGTACGCCGGCTGGCCGGCCGGTCAACATCGAAGATCTGGTGCGCGGCTGTGGCGTCCAGTTTTGCTGCAGCGGTGATCCCCTTGATCTGCCGGCCTTTACCGCCGTAATGAAGGAAGCGGTGGCCTATGCCCGCACCGAAGGGGTGGCCGTGGTGATCGCCAAGAGCCCCTGCCTGGTAGATCGCAGCATCAAGCAGCCGCAGCGGTCACAAACAGTAATCGATGCGGCGGCCTGCACCGGTTGTCAGCTCTGCAGCAAACAGTTCGAATGTCCGGCGCTGCTCTTTGATCCGGCAACGCGAAAGGTGACGGTGGATCTAATGATCTGCAGCGGTTGTGCCGTCTGTCTGGAGGTTTGTCCGACCAGGGCGATCCGCATCGGGGAGGTGCTGCCATGATCTCGCAACAGCTCATTATCTCCGGCGTCGGTGGTCAGGGGATTCTCTTTATTACGCGGCTCCTCGCCGATGTGGCCATTAGCCAAGGGCTGCCGGTGCTGACTTCGGAGACTCACGGCATGGCTCAGCGGGGAGGGATCGTCATCTCCCACCTGAAGATCGGTACCTTCTCCAGCCCGCTGGTGCGGCCGGGCCAGGCCGATGGCCTGCTGTCGCTCAAGGGCGAAACGGTTGCCTTGCATCGCCATTTCCTGCGGCCGGCGGGGTGGATTGTGGCCAATGCTCTGCCGATCCAGATTGTCGAGACTGAGCATGTCGTGGCGACCGTCGATGCCGATGCGGCGTCCCTTGAGCTCGGCAACCCTCAGGCAGTAAACCTGATTGTGCTGGGGCTGGCCTTGGCCCAGCCGGGCCAACTGTTTTGCAGTCGCGAACAGGTAGAGGCGACGATCCGAGCTAAGCTGGCCAATAAACCGAAACTGCTGGAAGGAGCTTTGACCGCCTTGGCGGTAGGATGTGCAGGATAACTTGTAAATTTAACTTCGGAGTACGGAAATGCTGAAACGTTTTCCCCCCGCGGCATCAGATGCTGCGGGTTTGGCGGTTCACCAGCTGGCAGGTTTACAATGGACCGTGGCCCATGCCGTGGCCAATTCACCCTTCTACCAGGAACGGCTGACTGCTGCGGGGATCGCCCCAGCTGCGATCCGGGCACTTGATGATTTGCAGCGGCTCCCCTTTACCACCGCCGATGATCTGCGGGCCGGCTACCCGTTCCCTTTGCGGGCTGCCCCCTTTGAGCAGTTGGTGCGGGTCCACTCCTCTACCGGCACCACCGGCAAGCGGAAGATCCTCTGCTACACGCAAAAGGACATTGACGACTGGGCGGGCATGTTCGGTCGCTGTTATGAGCTGGCCGGTCTGACCCGCGAAGACCGGGTGCAGATCTGTGTCGGTTATGGTCTCTGGACCGCCGGTGCCGGGTTTCAGCTCGGCTGTGAGCGCTTCGGCGCAATGGCCATACCGGTGGGGCCGGGGAATCTGGAGATGCAGGCCGGTTTTCTCGTTGATCTGCAGACGACGGTGGTCTGCTGTACGGCGTCCATGGGGTTGCTGCTGGCGGAAGAGGTCCAAAAGCGTGGCTTGCGTGACCAGATCTCGGTGCGCAAGGTGATCCTCGGGGCCGAGCGTTCCAGTGAAACCATGCTGGCCAAGATCCGCGATGCCCTGGGAGCCGAATCGGTGCATGACATCACCGGCTTGACCGAGCTGTACGGTCCAGGCATCGGCCTGGGCTGCAGCCACCCGGCGGCCAACGGCGCTATCCATTACTGGGCTGACTACTATATCCTCGAAATCATCGACCCCGAAACCCTGCTGCCGGTGGCACCGGGCGAGGTGGGTGAAATGGTGATCACCTCCTTACGCAAGGAAGGGTCGCCGCTGATCCGCTACCGCACCCGCGACTTGACTCGACTGGTGCCGGGTGACTGTCCCTGCGGCTGCACCCTCCCCCGCCATGACCGGATCCTCGGTCGTTCCGACGATGTTGTCATCTTCCGTGGGGTGAACGTCTATCCGGGCCAGATTGATGAACTGCTCGCCACCATCGACGGTCTGGGCAGCGAGTTCCAGGTGGTGCTGGACCATCGCCCCGACGGTAAGGATTACATGACCATCCGGATTGAGCGGGCCGAAGAAACGCCGTCGTCCGATGATCCGCAGATGGCCAAGGCTATCAGCATCCTGATCAAGCACAAGCTGCTGGTTTCCTGCGAAGTCGAATTGCTGCCGTATGGCGAACTGCCCCGTTCGGAGAAAAAAACCCGGCGGATGTTTGATAACCGGCGGTTTGAGTGATGGCAGTTGGTGGGTTGCAGATATGAACAGGAAACAAACAGGCTCTGAGATTGCGAGAAAAGACATTGTTGATTCCGAACCAGAATCGCGAAAGGATTCTCCCTGCGAAAGAGTTGCTTACTTGATTGGTACAGTGAATACTGGCATCAGTGACTTGGGAGAAAATCATTCTCGCTACCTGCGCCAGAGGAGTTGCAGAGCTAAAAAGATGCAAAGAGAAACTGAATGAGTCCGACCGTTTTTCGCGCCGCAGGATTTCGCTTCTATTTTTTCTCTCGCGAGGAATCACGGATGCATATCCATGTGCATGCCACGGCAGGAGAGGCGAAGTTTTGGCTCGAACCGCAGATAGAGCTGGCACAAAATTATGGATTGTCGGACACAGATCTGAATCTGGTTCGGAAACTCATCAAGGAGCACGCAGATGAGATACGCAGCGCCTGGCAACGGCACTTTAATGGTTGAAGTCACCAACGTTTCAATTCATGGGTTCTGGCTTCTGTTGCAAGAGAAGGAGGTCTTTCTCCCCTTTGCCCAGTTCCCCTGGTTTCAGCAGGCGTCTATAGGAAAACTGGCCCATGTGGAACTCCTTTCGCCACAGCACCTCTATTGGCCGGAACTGGATGTGGATCTTGAAGTGGAGAGCGTACTGCATCCCGAGCGTTATCCGCTGATGAGCCGGGTGCATGAAGAAGGGGAAAAGTACACGCCTGGCGTGGATCAGGCGGAGTGTGACCTGGAAAAAATAGAAGCCAGTGTTCTTGCCCTGCTGCAGCTGACTCTGCATGATGGAGACCGGGCCTGGAAGGGGTACGATTTCGAAGTCATGCATCAGCTCTACGAAAAAGGGTATATTTTTGATCCGCAGAACAAAAACAAATCAGTTGTCCTGACGGAGAAGGGACTTGCCCGGTCAAAAGCGTTGTTTCTGGAACTGTATGGGAAAACTGGTAGTGCGGGAGCAATTAAGTAAACTGTCACAATAATCCCCGTGCTGGATCAACAGGTTGCAGGCTTCAATGTCGGGATTAATATGAAAAAATCAAGATCATCAAGAGTCATTCTATGGGTTTATCTCTTCTTAGCGATACCTGTTTCACTAGTAATGACCTTTTTTAATGTAGAAGGTGATACAAATCCCCTTTTATGGACTATAGCTCCTATTTCTCTAATATTGTCGCTTCCTTGGACGATTATTGTCGCTTATTTAGTGCGTTTTAACATCAACATGAAAGTAGGTCTCATCGTATCTATGATAATAAATGCAAGTATTATCTGGCTTCTTTCACGCCATAAGGAAAAATAGCAACATAAGGTTACTTAATGTTGAGTAGGCCGGAAAACTAGGGACATCTCCCGGATTTAATGAAACGTGAAACTCCATACCCCACGTCATTGACATAGCTGGGCCGAATAGAGCCGGAAAATCCACCACTGCCCCGGCGATACTCAAGGAATTAGCGTGGGATCTGGTTTGCAAAATTACAGGGTAATTTCTCCCAAACAGGAACTTTCAGCAGCACGGCATTGAAAACGTAAGGGGTCTGTAGCCATGGCTACAAGTAAATCTAAAACAGTTCGCCAAATCGATCAAACCTCTAAAACAGGAAAGCCTAAATCGGAAGCATCCATAAATATACATGGCGATGCTTTGATGGATCGCGTTGTCTCCATTCTGGAGCAGGCAAGGGCTAGCGTCGTGCGGGCGGTCAACAGTAACATGGTGATTGCCTATTGGTTGATAGGGCGCGAGATTGTACAGGAGTTGCAGCGAGGTGAGGCGCGGGCCGAGTATGGGAAACAGGTTCTCGAACAGCTTTCCGTGCTATTAACACCAAAATATGGTCGCGGATTTTCTACGACCAACCTGCGCTATTTTCGTACCTTTTACATTGTGTATGCTGATCGTGATCCTGAAATTCGCCACATTGCTGGTGGCGAATCGGATACCAGTAAAAAACGCCACACCCAAGGTGGCGTTTTGGATGATATGACTCAGGCAGTTGAGAATACAGATAATCCCATGGGGTTTTCGCCCAATCTTGGCTGGACTCATTATCGAGCCTTGATGAATGTGGAACATCGGAACGAAAGGCTGTTTTATGAAATTGAGGCGGAAAAGGAAGGGTGGGATGTAAAGCATCTTGAACGCCAGATTCATACGTTTTTGTTTGCCAGACTCCTGAAAAGCCACGACAAGGCCGGGGTCATGGAGTTAAGTCGTGAAGGAAGCATCCTGAAAACACCTTCCGATATGATGAAAAACCCGTATATCCTTGATTTTCTTGGATTGCCTGATGCAGATGTTTTGCACGAAACCAAGCTTGAGCTGGCCATCATTTCAAATTTGCAGTTTTTTCTCCTTGAACTTGGTAAGGGGTTTGCTTTTGTTGGCCGTCAGAAAAGGCTGCAGTTTGATGCGGACTATTTTTATATTGATCTGGTTTTTTACAATTGCATCCTTAAGTGCTACCTGCTGATTGACTTGAAAATAGGCGAGTTGACGCATCAGGACGTGGGGCAGATGGACAGCTATGTTCGCATGTTTGATGATAAGTATCTGAATGATGGAGACAATCCAACCATCGGATTGATCCTTTGTGCCAAGAAAAACGAAACAATTGCAAAATACTCGGTGTTGAAAGAGAGCAAACAAATATTCGCCTCAAAATACATGCTCTATCTGCCTAGCGAAGAAGAGCTGCAAAAAGAGTTGGCACGCGAACGAGCACTGATCGAAGCTAGGAGCCTGTCGGACTTAGAATGAATCTGCTGCAAATCCGTCTGAACGGACCATATTTCACCGATTTCTTGATCAATAGAACAACTATTGACCTTCAAAATCGACTAAATCTGTCCTCGTCCAGCCGAATTTTCGCTTAGATTTCCTAAGTCCGACAAGCTCCTAGGGGATTGGCTGTTGAGGTTGGAGAGGACAAGCAACATTGAAACGCCACTCTGATCTGGTTTTAGTTCTTCTTCGTGTCTCCGTGTTTAAAATTGCCTTAATCCAAGGAGTTTAAAAAATGAAACTACGCACTATGTTCCTCGCCCTCTCCACCCTGCTGGTCGCCCTGGTCGGCGCGGCCAGCGCTGAGATCACCCTCACCTACGCCAACTTCCCGCCGGCGGTCACCTTCCCGTCCGTGCAGATGGAACGCTGGGCCAAGGAGATGGAGAAGCGGACGGGTGGCAAGGTGAAGGTCAAGACCTTCCCCGGAGGCACCCTGCTGGGGGCCAAGAACATGCTGGAAGGGGTTACCGCCGGCACTGCCGACATCGGCAACTTTGCCATGAGCTATCAGCCGGGTCGCTTCCCGGTCTCTGAGGCTGTGGACCTCTACCACGGCTTCACCTCCGCCAAAGTGGCCAGCCAGGTGCTGTTTGATCTGGTGGACAAGTACAAGCCGAAGGAATTTGAAAAGATCAAGATCGTTACCCTATTCACCTGCCCCCCCACCAACATTATGACCAAGAGCCCGGTGAAATCCCTGAAGGACCTGAAGGGTAGCGAGCTGCGGGTAGCCGGCACATCGGCCGACGTGTTGAAGCGCCTGGGTGGCGTACCGGTGGCCATGCCCCAGTCCGAGACCCCGGAGGCGATCCAGAAAGGCGTCGTCAAGGGGATGATCTCCTCCATGGAAATCCTCCAGGATTTTAAATTTGCCGCTTACACCCCGAATGCCACGATCGTCAACCTGCCAGTGGTCTCCTTTGCGGTGGTGATGAACAAGAGCAAGTGGGACAGCCTGCCGGCGGATGTGAAGAAGGTGATCGACGACCTGGCCCGCGAACAGGCGATCTGGACCGGCGAGTATGTTGATCAGCATGTAACCGATGCCCTGGCCTGGTCGGCCAAGGAGCACAAGTTGCAGCAGTTCACCCTGTCAGCCGCAGAGCAGAAGGAAGTCGGCAAACTGCTGGCGCCGATGACCGACGAGTACATCAAGAAGGTCACTGCCCAGGGGCTGAACGGCAAGCAGATAGTGGCTGATGTGCAGGCGTTGAAGGCAAAGTATGAGAAGCCTGCCAAAACAGTCAAAAAGAAGAAGTAAAATATTGAAACACAGAGCAACGGAGCAACAGAGAAATTAGAATAATCCTTCGGGGTGGCGATTCTCTGCATGTGAGGATTTATAGATTTCTCTTTGTCCTCTGTTGCTCTGTGTTGAAAGGTCTTTGGATGGAACTCATCATCAGTTACCTCTCCCGCTTCTGCATGATCGTCGGTGGCGCGGCCCTGTTGCTGCTGGTCTTGCTGGCCACCGGCAATGTCACTATGCGGATGTTTGGGGTCCCGTTCGCCGGCACCTATGAGATTGTCGCCTTTCTCGGTGCACTGGTGACGGCCGGTGCACTGGCCCATACCCAGCGCCGCCGCGACCACATCATGGTGGACATCATCACCGACCGCTTCCCCCCGCTGCTGAAGCGGCTGCTGGATGCGATCAGTGATTGCCTCGCCGCCGGGCTGTTCGGCATTGCGGCCTGGCAGGTCTATGCCTGGGGGGACAAGCTCAGAGAAAGCGGCGAACTGTCCGAAACCCTGCAACTTAAGTTCTACCCGTTCGTCTACGCCACCGCCGCCGGTTTTGCCCTACTAACCCTGGTGCTGGTGCTGCAGATGTTCCGGGCGATTTTACGGAAGGATGAGGAGCAAGCATGACCGGTTCAATGATGGGGGTTACCGGCATTATTGCCATGCTCCTGATGCTTTTTTTCCTGCGGATTCCCGCCGCCTTTGTCATGCTGCTGGTTGGCTTCTGCGGCTTTGCTGCCGCTACTTCCTTCGAAGCGGCTTGCTCCATGATTGGCAGCGAACTCTGGGGTACCTTTTCCAACTACGGTTTAACGGTGATTCCGCTGTTCATCTTTGTTGGTGAGATCGTCCACTATGCCGGCTATAACAACGGCCTCTACTTCGCTACCTACAAGTGGTTCGGCCACCGCCGCGGTGGTCTGGCCATGACCACCATTATGGCTTCTGCTGCTTTCTCGGCCATCAGCGGCTCCAACACCGCCACTGCAGCCACCATGAGCGCCGTGGCCATCCCGGCCATGAAGGAGTATGGCTACCATCCGCTGTTAAACGCCGGCTCGGTCTGTGCCGGCGCCACCCTGGGGGTCCTGATTCCGCCGAGTATCGTTCTGGTTGTCTACGGCCTCTACACCGGCCAATCCATCGGCAAGCTCTTCTTCGGCAACATCATCCCCAGCGCTATCCTGACGACCTTGATCCTGGCGACAGTGGTGGTTATCTGCTGGCGCCATCCCGACTGGGGGCCGGCCGGCCCGAAAAGCTCGTGGAAAGAGCGGTTCCAGGCGCTCCCTGAGGCGATCGATATCCTGGTGCTGTTCGGCATCATCATGTTCGCCCTGTTTACCGGGGTGGTCACCGCCACCGAAGCGGCGGCAGTTTCCTGTTTCCTTGCCCTGGTGATCTGTGGTTTGCGGCGCAAGCTCACCTGGAAAAAACTGGGCGGCGCCTTTGTCGATACCCTGCGCATCTCTTGCATGGTCTTCATGATTGTGGCCGGGGCACTGATCTTTGCCAAGTTCCTCACCGTTACCCGGCTGCCGGCCGAGACTGCCGAGTGGATCAGTACCCTGGCGCTTCCCCGCTGGGTGGTGTTGTGGATCATCCTCCTCTGTTACATCATCGGCGGCTGCATCATGGACGCCCTCGCCTTCCTGCTGGTGTCGCTGCCCATCTTCTACCCCCTGGTGCAACAACTAGGCTACGACCCGATCTGGTTCGGTCAGGTGATTACCATCGTCACCACCATGGGCTCCATCATGCCGCCCATCGGCATCTGCTGCTACGTGGTCTCTGGCATGTCCGGCATCCCGCTCGGCACGGTCTTCCGCAGCGGGATGTACTACATTCCGTCCTACATTATCTCCATCGCCATCCTGATGGTGTCGCCTTACTGGACGGTGCTCTGTTTGTCGGATCTGGTGAAATAAGAGTAAATCTGCCACGGAGACACAGAGGCACGGAGAAAAGCTTGAGATGAGAATTACTCTCGATATCGAGGATAAATTGCTGGTAAAAGCTGCAAAACTGACAGAGATCACCGAAAAAGCGTCGCTAGTGAGGCTTGGACTGCTGGCGTTAATTGCTGGGGAAAGTGCGAAGCGGCTGGCCATTTTGGGCGGAACGGCGCAATCCGGGTATACTCAGAATAATTCCACAACCTAAGGTAAATGCCATGTCCGCAAAAACCGCTGTCCTCCTCCTGCAGATGGGAGGCCCTGATTCCCTCGATGCCGTTGAGCCATTCCTGCGCAACCTTTTTTCCGACCGGGACATTATCAAAATCGGTCCGAAGCTGCTGCAACCACTCATTGCCCGAATTATTGCCAAGCGGCGGGCGCCGCACGTGGAGCAGAACTATGCCGCCATTGGCGGTAAGTCGCCCCTGCGGGAGCTGACCGAAGCGCAAGGTCGGGCGCTTGAGGCCCAACTTGGCCCAGACTATCGCTGTTTTGTCGCCATGCGCTACTGGCGTCCATCCACCCTGGAGGCGTTGGCGGCGATCAAGCGGGAGGGAATCACGGAGATCATCGCCCTCACCCTCTATCCCCACTATTCCCGCGCCACCACCGGTTCCAGCATCAATGAGCTGCAGCGGCTGCTGGCGGAGAGCAAAATCAATTTTCACGTCAGCTACGTGGAGCATTTCTATAACCACCCCCGCTACATCGAGGCGTTGGCGGAGAAGATCCAGGCCGGCATCGAACTGCTCCACCCCCTGGCGGAACGGCAAATACTTTTTTCTGCCCATTCGCTGCCGCAGTCATTCATCGACGATGGCGATCCGTATCTTGGGCATATAGAGGAGACGGTGCGGCTGGTGATGGAACGCTTCCCGTATGAAACCTACCACCTGGCGTTCCAGTCCCGGGCCGGCCCGGTCAAGTGGTTGGAGCCAGCAACCGACGACATGCTCAAGCACTTGGCGACCGAGGGGTGCAAGAACCTGCTGATAGTGCCGCTTTCCTTTGTTTCGGATCATATCGAGACCCTGCATGAGATTGATATCGAGTATGGCAAGCTCTGCTATGACCTGGGCTACAGCAAGGTGGCGCGCTCGCCGTCGTTGAACGATAGCCCGGCGTTTATTGACTGTCTGGCGGACCTGGTGAAGGAGTGCAGGGGCAAGGGTCAAGGGGCAGGGGGCCGGTGAAGACCTGCACCATCTGCAGCAGCAATTATGATGAAAATATCTCTCCCTCGATATTTGCTGAAGCCGGTGAATGGCTCTCCGCAGAGTTCTGGCGCGATAGCGGCAAACTCTGCCCCCAATGTCTGGAAAACCGCGCCAAACTGGCGATGATGTACCTGATCGATAGGTGACCAATGGAAAAAATTACCCTTGATGGTATTGCCCTCACCCTGGCCAACCCGGTTGACCTCCCCCTGAAGTGGGTCGGCCAGGATGAACTGCTCAAGCAGTTACTGGCCGCCTGGCTGGTCATTGACGACCGCGATCTCCCGTTCTCGCCCCGACTGGTGGGGAAGCCGGGGGTCGGCAAAACCACCCTCGCCTATGCCGCGGCACGCCATCTTGGCCGGCCGGTCTACCTGTTCCAGGCGACCATGGATACCCGCCCTGAGGATCTGATCGTCACTCCGGTGATCGGGCCAGATGGCAAAATTCAGTACGCCGGTTCATCGCTGGTGACGGCAATGCTGAAGGGTGGCGTGCTGATTCTTGACGAAGGGAACCGGATGAGTGAGAAGGCCTGGGCATCGCTGGCCCCGCTGATGGATGACCGGCGCTATGTGGAGTCGATTGTCACCGGCCTGCGTATCCAGGCCCATAAGAATTTCCGCATTGTGGTCACCATGAACGAAGATTCCTCGACCTTTGACATCCCCGAATACATCCACTCCCGTCTGCAGCCGCAGATCTATATCGATTTTCCCGAAGCAGACGAAGAGCTGCAGATCCTCAAGGAAAACCTACCCTTTGCGCCAGAGCGGATTCTTCGCTACGTAGTTGAATTTCTGCAAAAAGCCCATGCTGCCGATGAGCTCTATTCGGTGCGTGACGGCATCAACATCGCCCGCTATGCTCTGAAGATGGCCCACTCCGGGGGAAAAGACCCGCTGCCCCTGATTCCTTTGGCCATTGAACGGGTGTTAGGAGATGAAGGCTTGCGTTATTTGCGCTGACGCCAGTTATCATGCCCAGCCGACTACACATCGAAATATTTGGTCCAATTTACGCGTTGCCGGTGCTTCATTACCGGCTGGAATTCGCTCATCTGGTGCAACAGGCGGTGCTGCGGGTGCAGCCCGACTGTATTGCTATCGAACTCCCCGCCACCATTGAAGAACCGTTTCGGCGGGCCATTGCCCGTTTGCCGCTGGTATCGGTGCTCAGCTACGATACCGGAATTGGCGCGACGGCCCAGACGGTCTATCTGCTGGTAGAGCCGGCTGATCCCCTGGTCGAAGCCGCCCGCCTGGCCCTTGAACAGCATATTCCCCTGCAGCTGGTGGATCTGGATGTCGAACAGTATCCCGCCCATGCCGATCTCCTGCCTGATTCCTATGCGGTACAACGCCTCGGGTTGCAGACCTATTACCATACCTGCGCCCCGACCCTGGCAGCGGTGCCGCCGGTCCAGGAGGATCTCCGGCGTGAACAGGGGATGACCTATCAGCTGCAGCAGTTGGCCAAACGGTACCAGCGTATCCTGTTTGTCTGTGGTCTGGCGCATCTAGAGCGGGTGCAGTCGCAGTTTGCCACGCCTCAGCCGGCACCATTGGCTAGGTTCCGCCGCGCAGGGGTGCGGCTGATGCATCTGCACCCTGACTCCTGTCGGGAGATCCTGGCTGAGCCACCGATCGTGCAGGCGGTTTATGATGCCAGGCGTCACGGGCTGCCGGCTGATCCGGGGGATGACCGAGGCTCACTGCGTAAGCGCTATCATGCTTTTGAACTGATTATCGGCAGAAAACAGCAGGTCCCGGAAGCGGTTCTGCTCAACCAGGCAGTGCAGCGCATTGCCCGCCAGATCGGTCGCGACACGGAAATGCCTGATCGGCAGCGGATCATCTACCGCCTCTTTCTCGAAGCGTCCCGCCACTATCGCCAGGAAACCGGCGATGTAGTGCATCTGTGGCAAAAGCGGGCCTTTTTTCGCTACTGCCGCAATTACGCCGCCATGACCGGCCGGCTGCTTCCTGATCTGTTCCAGCAGTTGGCCGCGGCCCGGGGCTGCGTTGACGACAATTTCGCCTACGCCTACTGGCGCCTGGCCACGTTCCTCCCCTGGCAGGAAGCGGAAGCCGAAATACCGACCGTGCGCCTGACCCCGGAAGATGTCTGGGGTGGTGCGGTGCGAATGCGGTTTCGCCCCCGGCCGTCGCGAAGCGGTAAGGGGCTGTCGCCACTGCAGTTTCTCAAGCGCAAAGGGGAAAAGAAGCCAGGCGAATGGCTGGCCGGGTTTGATTCAAACGCCATCTGTTCCTATCCGCCCGAGGACCTGGCCATTGAAGCATATGGCGATTTTCTCAAGAAGAAGGGGGCCAAGCAGCTGTCGGAAGACCAGTGCCGAACCGAACCGTTCACTGCCTCACTGATGGATGGCATTGATCTGCGGGAAACAATCCGGAATTTGTCGACTGACAAAATATATGTGCGGGAAATGCAACGAGTCAAGGGTGGGGTAGGGGGGGTAGTGATGATCTTTGATGAAGATCGCGGTGGTGAAAAGTTCCCGTATTGCATGACCTGGCTCGGCGAGCATGACCAGGAGTCAGACATGGCCTTCTACGCGACCCTGCCGGCAGACAATATTGCCGGACCAGGCATCTGTCGCTGTGAATATGGCGGCTTTCTCCTCTCCTATCCACCCCGCCGCATGGCAGATGTCTGGCACGACCCGGACTATGCCTTTGCCCGAGGCAAGCACGAAATGCTACTGCTGGCGGCGTTGGATTACTCACCGGAGGTGCACATTGTCTATGCCGCACCGAAGCCGCCGCGCAGCATGTTCCGGCAACTTGCCGCCCGCCTTGGGAAGAAGATTGTATATTTACCGCTTGGAAGTCTTTCCCCGGTAAAACTAAAAAAACTGCGCATTCTACACATCCTGCATGGCCATGACAAACGGGGTATTGCCAAGGAATACATCTGGTGAGGTTGTGGGGGAGGATTACCGCTTTTTAGCTGGTGAGGCCACGGTAAAGCGGGCCATTTCCTTTTGCAGCAGTTCGATCTGGGTCGAAATCCGACTGATGGAGGCGTCCATCACCTTTATTGCTTCAAGCTGATTACTATTGGTGGCGCTAATTTCGTCGACTGACGTGACAATTTTGCTGCTGCCGCTGGTCTGAATGGAACTGGCCTGGCGAATATCGCCGATTTTAGCCAAAATCTGACCGGTCGATCTGACGACCTGTTGACCGGTTTCATGCTGGTTCCGGGTCGCGGCCAAGACCTGTCCGGTTAGTTCCGTCATCTGGGCAACCGAAGTCATGATCATACTGCTCCCCTGCTCCTGCTCGCGGGTAGCGATCCCCAATTGCATGGCCATTTCAGCCAGTCGCTCCATGGATTCGCGCATCGTCCCGCTGCTGATAGCCTGCCGTTCGGTGGTGCCGGCAATAGCCACGACCTTTTCCGTAACCTGCTGCATGCCGGTAACAATCTCGCCCAGCGCTGCACCGGCATTCTGTGAACGCTGCTCGCCAGCAATAACCCGCTGATCTGTCAGGGTTACCGCTTCCGCTGCCTGGCCGATATCTTCCTGCACCCCTTTGATAATATTGTCGATTTCTCGCGTCGAAATGGTGGTCCGTCGGGCAAGTTCCTTGATTTCGTTGGCCACCACGGCAAACCCTTTGCCATGCTCGCCGGCTTGGGCGGCAATAATTGAGGCGTTCAGCGAAAGCAGCTTGGTCTGCTCGGCAATTTCGTCGATAACCAGAATAATCGAGCCGATATCCCCAGCGCGCAGTGACAGGCTGTTGATCGCTTCGGTGGTTCGTTGCGATGAAAGGCGGATCAAGCCGATTCCGTCAATGGTTTCGAATACTGCCTGTTGGCCGGTTTCAGCATCACCCCGCACATCAGTGGCAATGTCCGCTGCTTCCAACGCCCGTTGCTCGATCTCCTTGATGGAGCTATCCATATTGGTAACCATCCGGGCGGTCAGGGTGGTTTCATGCATCAGGCTGGTGATGTTGCCGCCGATCTCTTTTTCGGTGGCGGCCATTTGCAAGATGGAGGAACTGACGTTATCAACGGCATTGGACAGGGCATCCATATAGACGATGATTTCATCAATGCTGGTGGACATGAGGGAAATGGAAGACGCATTTTCGGTGGTGGAGCGCTCGAGCCCGATAACGGCCCGGGAAACGTCCTGCAGCGAACGGTTGATTTCGTGAATGGCTTCAGATGCTTTGGCAATCCCGGCAGCTTGCCGCTCGGCAATTCCAACTTCGTCGCCGGATACGGTCGTGAGGTCGGCAGCTACGGTGCGGAGCTCGTCCAGGGTGGCGCGGACGCGCAGGATGATGGCAGTAAGGGTATCGAGCAGGAGATTAAAGTTTTGGTTCGCCAGGTCAAGGTCATCGCCGGCCGTTGCCTTAACCTTGGCGGTAAGGTCGCCGCCAGAGCTGCGCTCCATGGCATTAGCCAACACCTGGATGCGCGGCAGCAGCTTACGGGAGGTAAGCATGCCGAATACCCCGATTGCGGCTAGCATATTGAGGGCAAAAAGCGCCGTCAGTCCACGGTTTGACTGCTCTTCGCCAGCACTGAACTGCAGCAGTAGAATACCCGCCAGAGCACCAATGACGGCGAGGAAGAGCAGTAGCCGGATGACATAGCTGCCAATGCGCAGGTTTTTGGCCATGATGTCTCCGTTGCAGCGTACTACAGGTATTGTTTACCTATCGACAAGGCGGCATAGAAGTAAAGCAAAAAGGCGCTTGTGCCGATTATTTTAACCACGCCGCAGCATCCGTTTATCCCCTACCCGAATGGTCAGTTTGATCGCGTCAAAGTATTCCAGTAACGGAATCATGAACTTGCGGGAAAGCCCGGTCAACTCACGAAACTCATTCGGGGTGATTTCCTTTTTATCCTGCAGCCAGCCGGTCAGCTGCTCCTGAATTGCTGTCAGCGGGGCTGGGGCGTAAAAGACGTCACTCTTGACCTTGACGGCCTCTCCGCCCCGGGTCAGAAAGTTGAGGTGATCAATGACGATCTTCTCCGCTATCTGGGTCAGGTCGCACAGTTCTTTGATGGTTGGTGGTTCGGCGCCGCCGGACAGTATGGCCTGGGCGATTTTTTGCTGCAGATCGGCCTGGTCGGCGGTGGCTTCACCTTTGCGGCCCGGCAGTTTTACCAGATCCCGGTCCACGATGATGGCCTGGTCTTTTTCCAGGGTCGCGAGGAGCGGGGTAAAGAAACGCGGGTCGCTGCGGCGGGGGAGTCGGGTTTTCAGCTCTTCCTTGCCAATGCCGTCCTGCATGGGATGGTCAGCAAGAAAGGCGTGCAGTTCGCGGAGAATAATTTCTTTCAATTCGCTGAAAGCAGGTTTGCCGAGAAAAATCCGTGGTTCGCGCACCATCTGCAGAATTTCGCTACTACTCAGCAGTGGGGCAAGGACACTGTCTAGCCGTTTGGCCGATAGACCGGTCCGGTTGAGCAGTTCGGTGCAGGAGAGGCCCGAGAGAATGCTGGCTGCCACCATTCTGCTGATTCTGCTGCCGTCGTTGCCCGCTTCAATGGCATCCAGCAACTCCATGGCCTCGGCTGAACGGCGGCGCCGGCGTGGCGGTGCCGGGTCGAGCACGGTGCCACCACCCAGAGTGGCTTGTGGGGAATAGGTTCGGATCACAAAGGGGTCCCCGGGCAGTAGCAGCACCGGCCGTGCCAGCCGGAGCTGTGCCTGGGCGGATTCTCCCGGCTCCAGGGTGTTGCGATCGAAGAGGATAACCTGGGCCGGCACTTCGTAGGTAGCGGAATGCAGGCGCAGGGTCGCCCGGTGCTTCAGGGGGCGGGGAGCTGACGCCAGGTAGTTCAGCCGGACATCAACCGCCCGGGTTGTACGGTAGCACCCGGTCGGCACCACCACATCGCCACGCAGCACCTGACTGTGCTCCACCCCTTGCAGGTTGACCGCCAACCGCTGGCCGGCCTCGGCATGATCTGCTTTGCGGCCATGGGCTTGCAGGCCACGGACTTTGCTGACCAGGCCAGACGGGAGAATTTCAATTTCATCGCCGGCTTTCATCTGGCCGGAAAGGAGGGTGCCGGTTACCACTGTACCAAATCCCGCCACGGTAAAGACCCGGTCCACCGGCAGACGAAACGGACCGTCGCTCCGCTTTGGTTCGACCTCGGTCGCCAATCGGGAAAGTTCAGCTTTCAGGGTATCGATACCAAAGCCAGTCCGCGCCGAGACCGGCACGATGGGCGCCGTTTTGAGAAAACTGCCGTCCAGGTACTCCCGCACTTCTTCCATCACCAACCCGAGCCAGTCCTGATCCACCATGTCATGCTTGGTGATGGCAATCATCCCCCGCTTTACCCCGAGAAGCTGGCAGATTTCCAGGTGCTCCCGCGTCTGGGGCATGATCCCTTCGTCGGCGGCAATCACCAGCATGACCAGGTCCATCCCGCCGACCCCGGCCACCATGGCTCGGACAAAGCGTTCGTGGCCGGGGACATCAATAATGCCGAACTGTAATTCCCCCGGCAGATCAAGGTGGGCGAAGCCAAGTTCGATGGTGATGCCACGGGCCTTTTCTTCCTTGAGCCGGTCGGTATCAATGCCGGTCAGCGCTTTTACCAGAGAAGTCTTGCCATGGTCGATATGGCCGGCAGTGCCGAGAATCAGGTGTCTCACTGGTGATTCCTTTGCGGTGATGGCAGAGTGCCGCTGCTGTGCAACGTACCATTGTCATATACCACAGGATGACACCGGAGGGTAGGCGCTAATTCCGGTGAATCATTGTTAATTCCCCAGTTCACGATACACTGATTCATGAGGATATTTCCTCCGAAAGGTGAATAATATGAGCCAATCAGTTTGGCGCCCCCTGGTTATCATGTTGTTGTGCGTGGTCCTGTTCAATCTGGTCTACGGCTATTTGTATCGCGATGTCGGGCAACAGGCCGAGATCAGCTACAGTCGCTTTCGTGCGGAGTTGGCAGCGGACAATCTGAAAACAGTTTCCTTTAAGGGCGTGGCAGTCACGGGTGAATTTCGGACCAAGGTAAAAGTGGTCGACACAATCCAGGGGAAGGCAGTGCCACGGGAGGTGAGCAGATTCTCTTCGATCTTGCCGGCGGTCGCCGATGCCCCGTTGCTGGGAGAATTGGCCACCCGAAAAGTGGAAATCTCGGCCGTTTCTACTGAGACTTCAGCACTCATCGCCATCCTGTTCAGCCTGCTCCCCTGGGTTTTGATCCTCGGGGTCTGGTGGTTCATGTTCCGTAACGCCAAGGCTCAGGGGCCAGGGAGCATGATGGGGAGCTTTGCCAAGTCCGGTGCCCGGATCTACACCGCCGCGGAAAAAGTTAATGTCACCTTTGCCGATGTGGCCGGCATGGAAAACAGCAAGCTGGAGTTGCAGGAGATAGTCGATTATCTGCGTGATCCCAAGCAGTTTCAGCGGATTGGCGGCAAGGTACCCAAAGGGGTCTTGCTGGTCGGTCCACCGGGTACCGGCAAGACCCTGCTGGCGCGGGCCGTTGCCGGTGAAGCAGGGGTAAATTTCTATTCAATTTCCGCGTCCCAGTTTATTGAAATGTTTGTCGGGGTAGGAGCCAGCCGAGTGCGGGATTTGTTTGCCAATGCCAAGAAGGCGGCGCCCAGCATCATCTTCATTGACGAACTGGATGCGGTGGGACGGAGTCGGGGTACTGGTTTTGGCGGTGGTCATGACGAACGGGAGCAGACCCTGAATCAGCTGCTGTCCGAAATGGATGGATTTGACCAGCATGAAGAGGTGATTGTCCTGGCTGCCACCAACCGCCCCGATGTGCTTGATCCGGCTCTGCTTCGTCCGGGGCGCTTTGATCGGCATGTGGTGATCGAACGGCCGGATTGGCGGGATCGGGAAAAAATTCTCCAGGTCCATGTCCGCACTGTGGCAATGGCTGCCGATGTTGATCTGGCGGTTATTGCCCGTGGCACCCCCGGCATGACCGGCGCTGACCTGGAAAATCTGGTGAACGAGGCGGCGATCATGGCCTCACGGGAAAAGGGAGAGCAGGTGACCATGGCCCATCTGGAACAGGCCAAGGACAAGCTGCTTATGGGTGGCGAACGGAAGATGTTTATCTCCGCGAACGAGAAGCGGGTCACTGCCTACCACGAGGCAGGACACACCCTGGTGGCGAAGCTCCTGCCCGGTACCGATCCGATCCATAAGGTTACTATCATCCCCCACGGTATGGCCCTGGGGGTCACCCAGCAACTGCCGGAGGACGACCGCTATCACTATCCCCAGAGCTATCTGGAAAACCGGATTGTCGTCTACCTGGGCGGTCGTGCTGCCGAACGGCTGGTATTTGGCGAAGTATCCACCGGGGCGCAGAGCGATTTGAAGCAGGTCACTGACCTGGCGGAAAAGATGGTCTGCCAGTGGGGCATGAGTAGCAAAGTCGGACCGATGACCTTTACCCGCGGCGAGGAACACCCGTTTTTGGGGCGGAAACTGGCGCAGGAGAAGAGTTTTTCTGAAGCCATGGCCTGGCGGATCGACCAGGAAATTGCGGCCATTATCCTGCGCGGCGAGGCCCGGGCTGATGAATTGCTCAATCTGCACCGTACCAAGCTTGACGCCCTGGCCACGGCGCTGCAGGAGGAAGAAACCCTGGATGGCAAACGGGTGGACGAAATTCTGCTGTAACTACAGCAGCTTAGTTGCAAAAAGCAGCCTCGACATGGATCATGCCGAGGCTATTTTTATGGGTGTTAGGAGTCTGTTGGACTTAGGAAATCAGAGCGAAAATTCGGCTGGGCGAAGACAGATTTTGTCGATTTTGCCGGTCAATAGTTATTCTATGACCAAGAAAGCGGCGAAATATGGACCGTTCAGACGGATTTGCAGCAGATTTATTCTAAGTCCGACAGCCTCCTATGGATCGATGACTACTTCGTAATCTTGAAGGTGCCGTCCTCGTAGTTAGCGATGGTGGCGTCAAGGAAGCGCACCTTGTAGCCTTTGTCCTTCAGCACATTGTAGGCCATTTCTGCCCGGGCCCCGGTGGAGCAGTGCATGACCAGGTCTTTATCCTTGGGGATTTCAGCCAACCGGTCGGCAACTTCATCGGCCGGAATGTTGATGGCCCCCTTCATTATCCCGGTCTCTTCAAGCTCTTCTTTGTTACGGACGTCAATCACCAGTACATTTGCCGGAACTTCCTTGGCAAAGCCCTCAAAGTCACTGATCGAAATGCTGCCGGCTTTTGGTTTCGGCACATAGGCAATCTTTACTGCCGGCTTGCCAGCGTCCACCGCATACTTGGCCGTTTGCCAGGCGGCAAACCCGCCGGTCATCACGCGCGGGCCGGGATAGCCGGCGGCAACGATCTTCTGGGCCACTTTCTCGGCGGTGCCGTCACCCTTGGCATCATAAATGACGAACGGCGGTTTCAGATCTTTAGCGGGAAATGACTTAAGTGCCTGGTCGAGGGATTTCTCCGGGATGTTAACTGCTCCTTTGATGAAACCTTGCTGGGCCTCTTTCTCGCTTCTGACATCAAGCAGGACAAAAGAGAGCTCTTTGTCGAGCCAGGCTTCTTTGAGTGCCTGGGCGTTCAGTATCGTAAAGTTCCGCTTGTTCCACTCCGGCATGCCATCATGGAAAATTTTTACATTGGTGTAACCGAGTTTCTCCGCCTCACGGGCGCAGGAAGGACTGAGCGCTCAGGTGACGCCAGCGCAGTAGTATACCAACAGCTCACCCTTATCCTTGGGCAGCTTGTCGAGATTTTTCTGCATTGCCGGCAGCGGGATGTTGATGGCAGTTGGAATGGCCCCCTCCTGGAACTTCAGCGGTGGACGGGCATCAACCAGGGTATATTTCTCTTTCCCCTTCAGCAGCTTTTCAATCGCTTCGACGCTCAATTGCTTTTCCGCCGGCACTTTCATTGCGGGCTTGATGGATATTTCCGCGATGCTTTTGCTGCCGTTGGCCGCTTCGACATAAGCAACCCGCACCTCGTGCCCCTTCTTGATGCCGCGCAGCGACTTTTCCACGTCGCCAGGCGCCGAGCCATTGATGATCTTGAGGTTGTTCTTGTCGAACTTGACGACCTCGGCTGAACTATCCAGCTTAAGCTGGATGCTTTGCGACTTCATCGCCACGCTGTCGAAAAATGCCCGCATCTGGCCGTCTGCCGGTTTGTGGCAGACAGCACATGATTTGACATCCTTCGCTTTTGCGGGCCCTGCTTGCTCGGCTGCCAATGCTGCGGGCGCAATCATCAGCGCCGCCATGGCAACTCCAGCAAGTGTTTCCCCGGTTCTGCGAAAACCCATGGTTATTCCCTCCTTTTCAGGTTGTCCTGCTCTAGACCGTGATATGTTCCTTTTTCGGTTGCCAGGTGGTTATCTGTAGACAAAATATATTGCCATCCCGCACAAACCCTTTATGCTTCATACAAAATGCGCGCCAGATTCCCCGACATAACGTGCGGGTATCTGTTAATAACCTTTATCCCACTATATTTCAATAGTTGAATGTATTGCATGCGCCTACTCATTCCCCTAATAAGCTTGATCAATATCGTCATGGTGGCCGGTTGCACGACTGCGCCCCGCGAAAACGCCGGCTGTTTGTCTTGCCATGGCCGGATTGAACATGTCTCGGCCAGTCACCTCCGTTGCCGGGATTGTCATGGCGGCAACGATCAGAGCCGAGACAAAACCGTTGCCCACCGCACGATGTTAGGTCCCCGTAACCCGGCGGCGCCTGAGCATTGGGCCAAAACCTGCGGTACCTGCCATCAGCATCAACTCAAACGGGTTGCCAGTTCGCTTATGGCCACCAACGCCGGGATGATCCGCAATATCCAGCTTACCTGGGGAGAAATCCCTGGCCAGACTTACTCGCCAGCTGGTGGCCAAACTTTTGACAGCACCGGCAAGCCTTTGACCCTGGCCCCGGTCGGCGAGCTGGACAGTCTGGGGGGCGAGCTTTATCGCAAGTACTGCTCCCGCTGTCACACGGGCACCGAGAACGCCGATGCCTATGGGGCCTCCCACGCGTCTGGCTGTGCCGCCTGCCACTTTCCTTTCAATGACACCGCCACCTATCAAGGGCGGGATGACACAATTTATGGCCGCTACCCGGCGGCGGCCAGCCATCGGCTGGAGTCGCTGCCTGATAGCACGGTCTGCAGCCGTTGCCACAACCGGAGCGGCCGCATTGCCCTCTCCTATATGGGGTTGTATGACGGCAACAACGGGCTGGTGCCGACCAAGGAGGGGGAGTTGGGTCCGGTCGCCATCAGTGGCGCCCGTAATGCGGTGCATATCGCCCCGGATATTCACTTTGCCAAGGGACTGGAGTGCATTGACTGTCACACCTCCCGCGATGTGATGGGCGACGGTTATAGCTACCGCAACATGTATCTGCAGACCGAGATCGCCTGTGAGGATTGCCATGGTGGCCTGACACCGCCGAAAACCGTCAGGCTGCTGCGGGAGAATGACCCGGCCCTGCGGGAATCAGCCCGCTATGGTCGGCCACTCCGGGCCGGCAACCGGGCAGTGCTGACGGCCAAGGGGCGGCCATACAGCAATGTCTATCAGGAAGACGGGGTCATCTATCTGGTGGCCAAACGGACCGGTAAAATTCACAAAAGTCCGGTGATTACCGGCACCCCGGCCCATACCATTGTTGGTCATGGTCGCCTGGAATGCTATGCCTGTCACTCCCGGACCGTGGTGCAGTGTTATGGTTGCCACACCGCTTATGATCGATCCAAAATGGGCATGGACTTCGTTAAGGGGAAGGAGACCCCCGGCGCCTTCAGTGAAACCGAAGATTACCGGACTCTGTACCCCTTCCCTCTGGCGCTGAATCAGCGTGGCCGCATCTCACCGGTAACCCCGGGTTGCCAGACCTTTGTGACGGTGCGCGATGAGGACGGCATCATTGTTGATAACGAGAAGGTGCTCACCTTTCGCGGCAAACGCCAGCTACGCTTTGCGCCTTTCTATTCCCATAATACCGGAGTACGGGCGGTGGGCTGCCGGGAATGCCATGGTAATCCGCAATTTCTCGGCTTTGGCCAGCACGTGGCCAGCGGAGGCTCATTGACTCCGACGCTGCTCTGTGAGAAAAATCCGCGCAAACCATTGGACGGCTATCTGACCATGACCCATGGCCGGGTGAGCGGTCATGCCGCCATCACCCGGGAAAACTCCCGGCCCCTGAACAGCGGCGAAATTCGTCGAACCCTGGCGGTCAACAGCTGCCTGGTCTGTCATGACCGAGCAACTGACCCTATCTACCAAAGGACGCTGAATTATCGTGCGCTTGACGATTCTCTGCATACTCGCCTGCTGGGCCGTTAGCCTCGGGGTAGCCAGTGCGGCGGAAAACTGCCGCGCCTGTCATCGATTGACCGTGAGCGGCCTCCATGGCCGCCTGGCTTGCGGTGCCTGTCACGGTGACGACCGTCAGACCCTGATTGATCCGGCGTCCAGTCGGCATGGGGCCCAAGGGTGCACTGGCTGTCACCGAGGCTATGAGCGGCTGTTTAGCCATGCCATGGGGAGCCGAGCCAGGGAAAAGGCCTTTGTCGCCCGAACCTGGGGCAGGGCAGATCAGAATTTCTTTGCCGCCAATTGCAACGAATGCCACGTGACCAGCTGCCTCAACTGCCATGGCGAAGATGGCCACACCCTGGCAAAGCCGGCGGATGATCGCTGCCTGAAATGCCACACGGGCTATTTTGTCGGCAGCGACTACCACGGCATTGCCCCGCGTGAAGAGAACAACCGCTACCAGCGGGGCACGGAGCGGTTTGATCAGAAAGGGTTGCTGATGGCCGCTGATGTTCATGCTCGTGCTGGCCTCAGCTGCGGCAGTTGTCATGGCATGGCCAGCCTGGTGGCGGGGCAGCGGGCTGGCAAGGGGTGTCGGGATTGCCATCAGCCCAAAATAACCATTCTTGAACATCGCATCACGGCCCACCTGGAAAAAATGGAGTGTTACGCCTGTCACAGCGCCTGGGCGCCCCAGGAATACGGCACCTTCTGGCTCCGTTTCCGGGAAAGTCCGAGTATTGACAACTTTGACCTGGCGATCCGCCGGGGGGAATACCGGAAAAGCGCATACTTGAAACGGCAGGATGCGCCGCCACTTGGCCTGAACCAGCGGGGGTTGGTCAGCCCGATTCGTCCACAGTTCATTGCCTATTATACTGAGCTTTATCGGGATCGGCCACGGGTGGAAAATCAGCTGCTCGGTGCCGAGTGGCGGGCTTTTTTCCCCCATACCATTCAGCGGGGCACGGTATTCTGCGACGAATGCCATCTGAATCCGCGTCGCTTCATGCTGGAACCGGCGCGCGACCGGTTGTATGATCTGCGTAAAAGTGGGATGTCACTCGATTCTTTTTGGGATCGTCAGGGGCAGACCATGATGAATGGTGCATTTTTGCCTGTTGACCGGGTGCAGCGACTCAACAGCAGGACCCCCGCCTACCAGCGGGGCGTGGTGGAGAAATGGCAGACTTTCGTCAAACGCGTCGCGCCTTCCTCGGCGCCCTAGGGGCGGTGGCCGCACTGGCTGCCCTGGGCCGCTTTCTGCTCCCCCGGCGGCCGGCCAGCCGCAGTATCCTGAGCGTGCCACGGGCCGACCTGCCGGCCCATGGTGCCCTGGTCTACCGGGAAGCTCGGGTGGCGCTGATGCGGGATGGCGACCGGGTGACGGCGCTCAGTCTGGTCTGCACCCATCTGGGTTGCACGGTTACGGTCACGCCAACGGAGCTGGTCTGTCCGTGCCATGGCAGCCGGTTTGACCGCCACGGCGCAGTGCTGGCCGGACCGGCCCCGAATCCGTTACCTTTGTTGCGGGTGGTGGAGCGGGGAGAGCTGTTGGAAATCTATCCAGGGGAAGGTGAGGGGCGTGGCTAAGGATTTCATCAGACATCTGTTTCCCCGAGTGGTGCTGGAGCGCAACCTGCGACTGACCTATACCTTTTGCCTCGGTGGCCTGGCCTTCACCAGTTTGATCGTGCTGGCCCTGACCGGCTTATTGTTGATGTTCTATTATCAACCGTCAGTGGAACGCGCCTACAATTCCATCCTGTTTCTCGAAGCCAATGTCTATGGCGGTGCGTATCTGCGCAGCCTGCACCGCATGGCCTCCCATGCCCTACTGGTTCTGGTGGGGCTCCATATGATCCGGGTGGTACTGACCGGTGCGTACCAGCCGCCACGGCAGATGAACTGGGTCATCGGCTGCATTTTGCTCGTCCTGACAGTTCTTGCCGCCTATACCGGTTATCTGTTACCGCTTGATCAACTGGCCTTCTGGGCCACCCAGACCGGCATGGAACTCCTGGCCATCTTGCCGGGCGGTGAGCTGCTGCGGCTCTTGCTGGTGCCGGACGGAGTCGGCCAGCCCCTTTCCCTGCAACGTTTTTACGTACTGCACATCATGGTGGTGCCGCTTAGTCTGTTCTGGCTCGCCTTTCTCCATTTCTACCGCATCCGCCGGGCCAAGGGGGTGCTCCCTTATCTATGAAACCTGACGACTACATCAATAGTTCCCCACGTTTCTTTCGGCTTATTGGCTGGGCTGCAGTCTTTGGTCTGCTGGCTCTGGTCCTAATGGCGGTTCTCGTTCCGGCGCCGTTGCAAGAGCCGGCCAATCAGGCCCTGGTCCCCAATCCGGTGAAGGCTGGCTGGTTCCTGCTCTGGATTCAAGAAGTGGTGAGCTGGTCCAAGTATTGGATTTATCCGCTGCTGGCGGCCGGGGTCTGGCTACTGGCGCTGCCCTGGCTCGGACGCTGCCCGGAAAATGAGCGGGTCAATTGGTGGCCACGGGAGCGGCTGACCAGCAACCTGATCTTCGTGCTGCTGGTACTGCTGGTGCTAGTGTTGAGTATTCTGGCGATCTGCTTCCGCGGTGAGAATTGGGCGTTCGTACTGCCATGGTGAAATTGCTGCAGGGAAAAAGGAGACTTTGGCTATTGGGCTTTGCTACTGCTTGTTCCCTTGCACTGGGGTCGGTACCGTCCCTCGCAGCAGCCAGATCACTTTGCCTCCGCTGTCATCCCAAGCATTATGAACTCCACGGGACCTGTCTCAGCTGCCATCGGGGTGATGACCGGGCCGCCCGTAAAGAACTTGCCCATTACAATTTTATTCCTGGCAATCTGGCCAGCTACAGGCTGGAAGAATCTCCAGCCCGTGAGCGTGGCGAAAAGCTGGCCGAGACCCTAGCCTGCCGCCGGTGTCATCGGTTGAATCGACGCGGCAATGGTTTGGCCAACGACCTGGACTGGGCAGCGGCAGCGCAATCGGTGACACGTATGCGCTCGGCATTGGCCATTCCGGCCTGGTACATGCCGGATTTCCGCCTGGCTGGGCCGGAGACCACTGACCTCCTCACCTACCTGCTGGCCATGGGTGAAAAAGCTGCCAAGAAACCTCGGCGGGCTGAGATCCCGGAGCTGGTGCACTTTGTTGGTCTGCAAAAGGGGCAGCAGGACCCGTTCAGCCGTCATTGTGGTGGCTGCCACCTGACCATGACCAAGCGGGATGGCGGGTTGGGGCGGGGTAGGGTGGCCCCTAATCTGGCAGGGCTGCTGGGGGAGTTTTATCCCCACACCTATGGTCGGGGGGGGCAGTGGACCCGAAAAACCCTTATACGCTGGCTTGAAAACCCCCGGGCCACCCGACCATTGGCCACCATGATACCGGTAAGTTTGACCTCCCGGGATTATGCGGCGCTGGTGGCGCAGTTTGTTGAGTAAGAAGATACTGAAGCCATGACGTCTGGTTTGGCTTGGTTGTCGTGACGGTCAGTTCAGGAGGGTTTTTTGCCAGCATTGATATTACGTATTGTAAAACAACATTATATTTGCTAGGGTGTGTGCATCGTTGAATGTAATTTAACCTTGATTATCAGGGAGTTATAATGGCTGGAAGCTTTGATTTCAAGAAGTTGCGCAAAACCATCACCATCTATACGGTTCTCCAGGTCTTTCTGGGGCTGTTGTTTGTCTTTGCTGCATTCAAGTTTCAGCAACAGTTGGCCTTGGAAGGTCGACCGCAACGGTTTATGCACAGCGTGCTGATTGCCCTGGGCATGCAGTTGGCCCTGTTTTACCCCCTCAGTCGCGGGGCCCAGTGGGAAGCGACCCGGGAAGCGGATTCGGCGCTGATCGGCATTACCCCGGAACAGCAGAAGACCCTGCGGACCCGCCGGGCAGTTACGGATGTGCTCAAGAGTGCGGTATTTCTGTTTTTTGGTACCTTCATCTGGAAGATGCCCCGGGAAACATTTTTCCTCAGCCTGGTGCTGTTCAGCTTTTTGCTGACATTCCTCAGTTACAGCCAATACTTCACCATTGCGGCCAAACGATTGATTAAAGAGCGTTCGTAGACGTTCACGCTGTTTACTCACCATTAATAGCAAAAAAATCGCGAAGGCCGGCTGCCACTGCTGACCATGGTTCTGCATGTGGCGTACCGGCTGGCAGGGCCTTGAGAAATGAGCGGCCGTAATTCTTGCCGATAATCCGGCTGTCCAGCACCAGTACTGCCCCCCGATCCCAGCGACTGCGGATCAAACGCCCCACCCCCTGCTTGAACTTGATGACCGCCTGCGGCATGGTCAACTTCCTGAACGGATCGCCACCCTGGGCCGTAACATACTCGGCGCGCGCTTCCTGAATCGGTTCTGTTGGCACCTTGAAGGGGAGGCGGGTAATGATCACCATTTCCAGCGCCTTTCCCTTTACATCCACCCCCTCCCAGAATGAATCGGTCCCGAGCAGCACGGCCCGCTCTTCCTGGCGAAAACGGGCCAACAGCCGATGCCGGTCGCATTCGCCCTGGCGCAGCAGGGTGAGCCCTGCTTCCCAGGCTGGACCTTGCAACGCGGCATGTACATGCGTGAGGAGTTCGTAGGAGGTGAAGAGGACAAAGGCGCGGCCCCGGGAAATGGTGACCGCTTCCAGTACCTTGGCGGCAATGGCTTCGCGATAGCCCCGTTGGGTCGGTTCCGGCAGATCGGTTGGCAGGCCGATGAATGCCTGGCGTGCATAATCAAAGGGTGATGGCAGCATCAGCTCAGTGACTCGGCCCAGTTCGCAATTGGTGATCCCGGTCTGTTGCCGCAGATAATCGAATTTTTCCCCCACCGCCAGGGTGGCTGACGTGATCACTACTGTCGGGAAGCGCTCCATGATCAGTTTGTGCAGGATGCCGGACACTTCCAGCGGCGCGCAGCAGAGTTTGAGCTGTACCCCTTGCCGGGTACGGCGCAGTTCGTACCAGCGGCAGACATCATCATCAGCCGCGACAAAGTACCCCAACTGCTCGGCCAGTCGGCCAAGTCGGCCTTGAATGCCACGGATATCGACGATGACGCTGCTCACCTTCTGCATGACCATGTCCGGCAGGCGGTCGCAGGTTTTAAGCAGCTGCTGCAGCTGCTGCGCATAGGCGTCGACCTGTTCTCGCAGCCGTCCCAACCGCTCGCCGGTTTCACGCCACAACGGCGCATTAAACAGGGCCGGGGTGACCCGCAAGGTCTTTTCCCCGGCCTTGCTGAGCTGCAGATAGCTGGTGGCGGCCAGGGCCAGACCATCGAAGTCAGTATTGGCGCTGCTGGTCAAATCCTGTCCGCCTGGCAGCAAACTCCCTTCGATGAGGGCGGCCAGTTCCTGGTAGAGCAGGTCCTGATCCTGGGGGAGTTCACGGGTGAGCTGGGCCAGCAGCAGGGGCAGCAGACCCTGTTCGAGGCGACGGGGTTGCTGGAGCTTGGTTAACACCTTCTGCAGCAGTGAATAGCCGATCCGCATGGCCAGGTGACTGGTGGCCACATCTTCAAGGTGGTGCCCTTCGTCAACAATCAGCCGGGAGAATGGCGGCAGCACAGCGCTGGCTTCGCCCGCTTCCTGACGGACGGCCAGATCGGCCATCAACATGGCGTGGTTAACGATCAGCAGATCAGCGCCAGCAGCACTGCGCCGGGCGATATAATAAAAGCAGGTGTTGTAATGGGGGCACTTTACCCGGCCACATTGATCCGCTTCGCAGCAGATTTCTTCCCAGAGTTCATGATGTGGCATAAAACCGAGGTCGCTTTTGCACCCTTCGTTGGTGCGAGCGCACCAGGCAATAATGGAGGTCAATTCCTGCTCCCGATCAGGGTTGAGCAGGGTAGGCTCTGCCTGAACGGTTTCCAGCTTGCGGCGACAGAGATAGTTGCCCCGCCCCTTGACCAGGGCGGAGCGGAATTCCAGACCAGCGTGGTGGCGGAGAAAAGGGAGATCCTTTTTGACCAGCTGTTCCTGCAGGTTGATGGTGTTGGTGGAGATGACGACCCGTTCCCGGTTGCGGGTGGCCCAGAGAATGGCCGGATAAAGATACGCCAGCGACTTGCCGGTGCCGGTGCCGGCTTCGATAACGGCAATTTTGTCATCATTGAAGGCCGCGGCAACGGCAAAGGCCATGCGCAACTGTTCATCCCGGTGCTCAAATCCTTTGAGAGTCTGGGCTAAAACGCCGCTCGGGGCGAAAAACGACTCGATATCGGCCAGACTGAGTCGCTCAACGGAACGATGGGCAAAGGGCGCGACCACCTGGTAGCAGTTGGTCGCCGGGTTGTTGATAATGTAGAAACCGACCCCCTGGTTGCCGACAATGCTGGCAATTTCCAGGTCAGGACGGGAGGGGGTGACATCCCCGGAGGGATGATTGTGAATGACGACGTCGCCACAGACCGTCGCGCCAATGATGGCTGGTACCGCATCCCGGTTGCCGCGGGCCAGGGGTTCAACACTGACGACCAGTTGCCGCTCGTTGGTCCGGCCAACAAAAAAGACCTCGTTACCCTGGGCTTCGGCTATGGCGGCCCGCAAATCAACAATGGCCTGTTCGGAAAAGTAGCGCTGCATGGGGTCGACAATACCGCCTTGCCGCTATCGCCGCAATAGAAAAGGGGTGGCCGAAACCACCCCCTTTTCGCGATATGTAGAACAGCAACTAATTATTAGCCAAGAATCCTTCCCCCTCCCTTGCCTAGAGGCACCTACTTTTGGTGACGGGAGGGGGCGGGGGGTGGGTGAAGTTTCAACCAGATGAGAATGTGGCACCTTCACCCCCACCCTGACCCTACCCCGTCAAGGGGGAGGGGATAATTATTGTTATTGCGGAAGGCAACAACGCAGATGGACTTTTAGTGAAGTCGCTAACCTTGGAACGTCATATTTGCGTCAGGTCAAGGCACCCAAGGGAGTGGAGCACAGACGTACTGGAGGTACGTCGAGCATCCGCTCCCGCCGGG
>JANOEC010000039.1:0-19286 GCA_031412995.1 Geobacteraceae bacterium | reverse complement strand
AAATTTCCGGCCCGGTGATGGAGCGGTCCACATGGGATTCGGCAGCAAAGTGCACCACGGCATCGATCCGTTCTTCCGCCAGCAGCCCGGCTACCAGGGCGGCGTCGCCAATATCACCCTTGACGAAGCGGTAGCGTGGGTCCTTGTCAACGCTGCGCAGGTTTTCCAGATTACCCGCATAGGTCAGCAGATCAAGATTGACCACCCGACAGCCAGGATTGCCGGCCATGAAATTGAGGATGAAGTTGGCACCGATGAACCCGGCGCCGCCGGTGACAAGGATACTGGTGGGGGTGAAAGACATAATGAACGCTACCTCCGCATGAATTTAAAAAATCTTCAGCTTACCCAGGGAGCCGATGCTCCCCAGGGAAAACGATACCATCACTTCCCGGTTATCCGGGCGGTCACGGTAGGAAACCCCGATCCCCCAGCACTGGTGCCGATACTCCAGGCTATAAAATGATTCGAGGAATCCTTGTCGCTCCGCCGAATAACGCCCCCGGTATTCAAGGAGAAAGGGGCGGAACAGGGCCGTGGTAAGCTTCCCCTCCAGATATTCGTATTGGTGCCGGGCGGAATAATAACCGAGACCCACCCGGTTGTCCCGCAAATCCTGATATTCAGCAGCCAACGCCAGACTGCTCAGTGAAGAGCGATTGGGATTATAGCGGCTGTCCAGCCAGATGGAAAGTTCTTTGCTCGGCATGGCGGTGAGCTCCAGACGAACGTCCCCCACCTGGTCACCCGCATCAGCCGGTGCCAGCAGATCACGACGCCCACCGGTCAGCAACAGTTCCTGGCTGATGCGTAACTCCAGCAGGTCTCGCCACTCCCGGACGCCGCCGCTGCCGAGAAAGGCTCCTTGCACCAGATTGGCCAGCGACCAGACCACCGCCTGTTGCCCCAGCACCCGGTCATCCCAATCGTAAAACGGTAACTGTTCCTGGTTGCGCTCCTGCAGATAGCGAAAACCGGCTTTCGGCAGGAGCAGATGCCGGACTGTCTGCATCGTGGGGAAGTCCGTGGCAAAAGAGCGCTCGAACAGAGCAGACAGCTCCGCTTCTGCCGTGGCAATCCCCACTCCCTGACTGTTGCTCCCTGATGAATCCTGCTCCGGCAGATAACCGCGCAGCTGATACCTGCCACCGGTTGCCAAGGTGACCCCGGGCAACAATGAGACGGTTGATAGCAGCGCGGGGATCATCTCTGCCCGCGTCCACTGCCCCCCCAGCTTGCGGGTAAACCGGACGGCGGAACTGCTGATGCCGGTCGCCAGCGGCAGTGCACCAATCGGGGAGGTAATCAGGCGCCCCGTAACGGCAGGCAGTCGCTGCACCGGTTCATCAGTGCGGTCCGGATCAAGATTGCGCCAGGTACGGGCCTCAACGCCCAGCAGTGCGCGCTCCCCCTGCCAGCCGAGACCAGCGGAGGAATCCAGGTAGAGCCGGTTGTAGTCGCCGCTTTCTACCGTAAAGTCACGGAAATATTCCCGATCCGTCACTTGCGTCGCATCGCTGCGCAGGGTAATCCCGGCCGGCAGCTCTTCCCGTGCAGACAGGTGCACGTTGCCCCGGGTCCGTCCCTGATTCTGGTCATAGAGCGCGTAGCCGTCAAACTGACCACTACTCTGCTGCGGCCGGAGGTAGCGCAGTTCGACCCCTCCCCCCACGCCACGGCGGGTTTGTAGATCCAGGGTCAGGGTGGCATCAGCACTGGGTGACATGACCCAGTAAAAGGGCTGACTAAAGGAAAAACCTTTTTTCGTCGAATTCCCGATGGTGGGGATGAGCAGACCGGATTGCCGTTCGGTCTTGATCGGCAGGATCAGGTACGGGAAATAGAAGATCGGCACCTTGCCCAGGTAAAACAGGGCATGCCGCGCTGAGGCATACTCCTCCAGGGTAATATCAATCGCCGCAGCATTGATCCGCCAGCTCGGCTCCTCACCGTCACAGGTCGTGAAGTAGCCGTCGGTAACCGCATAGTCGATAGCAGAACTACGCTCCAGGCGGCTACCGGACAGGTGAAGATTCGGCTGTTTGAGGAATACGGCGGGCTGCTCGATTACCCCTTTGGTCGTTGCAACCGCGAACGTCGCCCGGTCGCCAGTGAACCAGTCTCTGTCGCGTTTGAGCCGCACCTCGCCGCTGGCGGCAAGCTGATTCTGCTGGCGGAAATAGTCGATCCGCCGCGCCGTCAGGGTCGCCCCCCCCCATTCAGCCCGCACGTCACCCTCGGCCTGCAGCAGATCCTGCGTCTGGTCATAACTCATCCGGTCAGCGGTAAGGTGCACCGGTTCGTCGGCAGCGTGAGCGTTACCGGAACTGACCAGCAGACTGGCAAACAACAGAATTTTTGGCAGTAGAGGTACCATTAAATATTCAAAACCCCTTTGAAACACAGAGCAACTGAGCAACAGAGAAATCTAATCAATATGGTAATGATTTGGTATGACCCGCTAACTGTCTGTCTTTTTGGTTCATCGCCTGAATCGTTCTGATTTTTACTCTTTTGCTCCGTTGCTCTGTGTTTCAATGTAGTTATCCACGTATCGGTTCGTAAAGGCTGCCGGTCAGCAATGCCCGCGCCTCGCCCACCACAAAGAGGGAACCGCAGACTACCACCAGATCAGCCGCTTCGGCAAGTGTTCCGGCCAGAGCCAGGCCAGCCGCCACCGTCCCGCCGACCCGGCATGATGTACCGGCTGCCACGATCTGCGCCGCCAATTCTTTTGCCGGCAGCGCCCGGTCAATGGCTGGCGAAACCGCGACGACCTCAGTCACCAGCGGCAGCAGTACCGTTAGAATACCGGCAGCATCTTTGTCCCCCATGACACCGCATACCAGCCACAATCGCTGATAGTGCAGCTGCCGCAGCTCATGCGCCAGGGCCGCAGCTCCAGCCGGGTTATGGGCCCCGTCGAGCAGCAAGCGGGGTGGACCGGGGAACAGCTCCATCCTACCGGGCCAGCGGGCAGCCGCAATCCCGGCTACCATTGCCGCTGGTGGTATCGGCACCCCGACGCTCTCGACCAGCAGTTCGGCAGCAGCCAGAGCACAGGCTGCGTTGGTCGCTTGATAGGAGCCGCCAATACCCAGTTGCAGTCCGGACAGTTCAGCGGTCAGGCCGTGATACGTAAGCCCTGACGCTGCCCACGTTGCGGAGAAATCCGTACCGGCAATTTTGAGTGGAGCACCAACCTGGCGGCACCGATCCCGGATGACAGCGGCAGCAGTCGGTTCCTGAAGCGCTGACACCACCGGCCGCCCGGGTCGTACAATGCCGGCCTTTTCCGCCGCAATGGCCGCCACCGTGTCGCCTAAATACTGACAATGATCCAGCGCAATGGGAGTAATAACCGCCAGGCAGCCATCCACACCGTTGGTGGCATCATAGCGCCCGCCCAGCCCCACCTCAAGCAGAGCCAGCGCTACCCCGGCCTCGGCAAAATGAAGGCAGCCCAGGGCGGTGGCTACCTCGAAAAAGGTAGTGGCCGGGGGGGCCGCTGCCAACACCCGTTCTGCCAGCTGAGCTAACTGTCCTTCGCTGATTTCAAGGCCATCAACACGGAACCGCTCAGTAAATCGGGTCAAATGGGGCGACGTAAAGAGACCAACCCGCTGCCCGGCTGCCTGCAGAATAGCGGCAAGAAAGCTGGCCGTGGACCCTTTGCCGTTGGTGCCGGCAACGTGAATAGCCTGAAAGGCATCCTGGGGGTTGCCAAGATTACGGAGTAAGGGCTGAATCCGCTCCAGTCCCGGCGTCATGCCGAAGCGACCGAGAGCATAGATCCGCTCGAGCAGCTGACGGTATGCAGACGATGCGTCACTCACAGCCGAATCAAATCCTCATGGTCCGGGTCATCATGGGGATTGATATGGATCATCACATCTCCCACCATCGGGGAATGGGCAAAGACCGCCTTTTTTACTGCGGTGGCAATGTCATGGGAACGTTTGACCGTCATGTCCGGGTCCATTTCCAGCTTGAGATCAATGATCAGGTACTGGCCGGAACGACGACCACGAATCTCATGCACATGCTCGACTCCATCCACTGCTTCGGCCAATGCCGATATTTCCGTCAGCATTTCCGGCGGCGCAACACCGTCCATCAGGTCATGGGCGGCATGATGAAAGGTCTCCCAGCCAATATGGAAAATAAATAGCGAGGTCAAGGCCGCTGCCAGAGGATCAAGCAGAGGGAAACCAAGAAAGGCCCCGGTAACACCCACCACCGTCGCCACGGAGGTGACCGCATCCTTGCGGTGATCCTTGGCAATGGCCGTTACCGCCGGACTGCCCAGTTCGCGGCCGTGCCGATTGGTGTAGCGGTAGAGCGTTTCCTTGATGATCACCGTCGCCACCGCCGCCCCAACCGCAATCAACTCTGGTTGCGGTAACTTACCGGAAATCATCGTGATGATTGCTTTATAGAGAATGCCGCCGCCCGTGGCAAAAATCACCAGAGCCACCAGCATCGCCGAAAGGCTTTCCGCCTTGCCATGCCCGTAGGGATGGTTTTCATCGTGCCGCTGGCGGCTGATCTTGAGCGCCAGCATGGTGGTCAAAATTGCCACGAAATCCGCCGCACTTTCCACCCCGTCAGCAAATACCGCCTCGGATTTCCCGTAATACCCAGCGCTGAGCTTCATGATCATCAGCACGGCATTCACCCAGAAGCCAAGCTTGATCAGACTGTCCGCCCGGGAAAAACGCTCTTCACGTTGCATTACGCGATCTCCTGTCCGGCGGGGCGAAAATCCTTCACCCGTAATTGAATGGTACTGCGCCCCTGCCAGGTATTGACCTGCAGGGCACCGACCAGATCAAGCTGATCACCGCTGGCTATCGAGCGGGTGCCAGGAGAAAAACAGAGGGCAACCAGCGACTGACCGGACCAGTGAAGTGTCAAGCGGAGATGACCACCATTAAGCGGCCGCACCGCAGCCACCGCGGCCTGACGCACCAGAAACAGCGGCTCGGGATTGCCTATACCAAATGGCGCCAGCCGCTGCAACTCCTCAACCCGCCCCAGCGTTAGTGCATCAGGTGTCAATTCCACATCAATCCGCAGCTCCGGGATCAGATCATCATCCTCTAGCAGCCCGGCAGTCACCTCACTAAACCGCTCGATGAACGCGGCCAGGTTTTCCTCGCCGACGGCCAGGCCGGCGGCCTGCCGATGACCGCCAAATTTGAGCAGATGCTCAGCGCAGGCAGCCAATGCATCCTTTAAATGCAACGCCGGAATGCTCCGGCCGGAACCCTTCCCGTGCCCTTCCTGCAGGGCAATCAGGATCGTCGGCCGGTGATACAGCTCCACCAGACGGGAGGCGACAATTCCGATCACCCCCGGGTGCCAGTCTGTCGAGGCCAGCACAATGGCGTGCCGACCGGAATCAACTGGCAGACTCTGCACTTTACGCAGGGCATCCGCCAGGATTTCCTGCTCCAGATCCTGCCGCGCCCGATTGCTGTCATCAAGCAGTTGCGCCAGCTGTGCGGCCAGTTCCAGACTGTCGGTTAACAGCAGTTCGACCCCGCTGGCAGCATTTTCCAGCCGCCCGGCCGCATTGATTCGTGGCCCCAGACGAAAGCCGACCATGCCGCAATTCACCTCGCCAGTGATGCCGGACACCTGTTTCAGCGCCACCAGCCCGGGTTGGGTCGACCGCGATAGTTCGTGCAAACCAAAGTGGACCAGGAGGCGATTCACCCCCTGCAAAGGAACCATGTCGGCAATAGTTCCCAAGGCCACCAGATCCAGATATTCGCGCAGATTGGGTTCAGGAACAGCGCTAAAATAACCGGTTTCACGCAACCTGCTCCGCAGGGCAATGGCCAGATAAAACGCCAGCCCAACCCCGGCCAGACCTTTGGCCGGAAAGGAGCAGCCGGGTTGCTGCGGGTTGATAATTGCCAGGGCGTCGGGCAGTTCCGAACCGGGCAGATGGTGGTCGGTAACGATCAGATCCAGTCCCAGATCGCGGCAGAGTGCCGCCTCAGCAATCGCCGTAATACCGCAGTCAACACTGATCACCACTCGGGTGCCAGTGGCCGCAACCGCAGTAATTCCTTCCGGGGACAAACCATAGCCATCGGCAAGCCGTTGGGGAATATGATACGCAACCGGTACATTCAATGCCCGAAAGAACCTGACCAGCAGCGTTGTTGCCGTCACTCCGTCCACATCATAGTCGCCGTAGATGCTGATCAGTTGACGCTCGGCAACGGCGGTCAACAGCCGCGCCACTGCCGCGGTCATGCCCAGGAGCAGAAAAGGATCGGGCAGATCCGCCAGGCTGCCGGACAAGAATCGCGTGGCCGCCGCGCTGTCACTAACGCCACGTTGGACCAGCAGTTTTGCCTGTAGCGACGTATAACCCGCAGCGGTTAAGGCGTTTACCAGCGCCGCATCAGGGTTACGAAACAACCAGCGTTTTTCAGTAATTGGTTCCATAGATTTGATTGCACTACGATCGGAAATCATGACAGCAGATGGCTCTGGAACAGGACAGGAAATTCTGGAGATTCGCTATACATCAGCATCGATGTGCTGCGAAAACAAATAAATCAGCTATGCAATGCTAAGAAAAAGCCCCGCCTAAGCGGGGCTTGAACTCACGGTTATTTAAATCCCTTCGGGTCCGCCTTCAGCTGCTCAAGCATCTGTTTGACCTGCTGCGCCTGCGGGCTGTTGCTGTCAAGTTTCAGAAAATCATTCCAGGCCTTGATCGCCTTGTCCGCTTGCTTCAAATCTGAAGCATAGACAATGCCAAGGTTATACAGACACTGGGTATGCTTCGGATCAATCTGGCTCGCCTTTTCAAAATTGCCAATTGCCCGATCAAACATCCCAAGTTTGCGAAACATGATCCCCTGGTCAGTAATGATGTTGGCATTGCTCGGATCGGTTGGGGCCAGATCAAGGGCCTTTTGGTAAGCAGTTACTGATTTCTGGGGCTGCTCGGTATCAAAGTAATCATTACCCAATTGCACCCAGGCCTGGCGGTCGGTTGGCTTTTGCATCACAATTTTTTCTAGCTCGTTGATGCGGGTCTGGTAATCGGTTGGCGAACCAGATCCCATCGGTACGGCCGGTCCGGACGCTACCTGAACTTTTTGCTTGTTAGTAATGCTGAAGACCAGGAATCCGCCGAGGAGTCCCACGATCAAGGCCACGACAATCATGACGAGGTTTTCATTTTTCACGCGCTGTCCCCCTTGACAAATGCTTAATTATTGGCTTTCTGTAGTGCTTTTTCTTCCCAGATTGAAACGATCGGGCTGGCGACAAAGATTGACGAATATGTCGCTATCACGATTCCAATGACCAGAGCTAAGGCAAAGTCATGGATGACTTCGCCGCCGAATAACAACATGGCAAGGGCCGCCAGAAACGTCGTAATCGACGTCACGATGGTCCGGGAAAGCACCTCGTTGATGCTCCGGTTGAAAATGGTAAACATGCTACCCTTCAGATCCTTGTGCATGTTTTCCCGAATCCGGTCAAAGACGACCACCGTATCAGTCAGGGAGTAGCCGGCAATGGTGAGCACCGCCGTAATGAACAGCAGGTTGATTTCCTTATTCATCAGATAGAACACGGCAATCATGGCGAACACATCGTGCATGGTGGATAACGTTGCCCCAACCCCGAATTTGAAGTCAAAGCGCCAGGCAATGTACAGAATGATCGCGCAGAGGGAAATCGCCACGGCAATCAGGGTATCCTTACGCAGCTTGTCGCCGACAGCGGGACCGATTTCGGTGGAGCTTTCCACGATAAAGCTGTTGCTGGCAAATTCCTTGCGGAACACGTTTTCAATGGTTTCAGCGGCCTTACCGATTGCCAGGGTGGTCTTACCGACCTTCACCAGGAGGGTGTTGCCACCCTTGACTTCCTGCAGGCTCGCTTCCTTCAGATTGTGCTTGGCCAAAGCGCCACGGGCCAGCTCCAGGCTGATCGGCTGGCTGAATTTGAGCTGCAGCGAGGTGCCGCCGGAGAAATCAATCCCCATGTTGGCGGCACCGCGACCAATCTGGATAACGCCAATCAGGCCGATGATGGTAACAATACCGGAGATAATAAAGGAAATCTTGCGCATGCCGATGAAATCAATATTTGTCTTGCCAATCAGTTCCATGATTCCTCCTAAATGCTCAGCTTTTTCACGTGAAAGCGGCTGAGCACGATATCATACACCACCCTGGTAGCCAGCAGCGATGTGAAAAGGTTGATGATGATACCAAGCGAGAGTGACACCGCAAATCCCTTGACCGGACCGGTTCCGAACTGGAACAATACCGCCGCGGTGATCAGCGTGGTCACGTGCGAATCCACAACCGTCAGAAATGCCTTGTCATAGCCTGAATCGACCGCCGCATGCGGCGACTTGCCCAAACGGAGTTCTTCCCGAATCCGCTCAAAAATAAGGACGTTCGAGTCAACCGACATCCCGACCAGCAGGACGATTGCCGCGATACCTGGCAGGGTAAGCGTTGCACCAAGGGCAGCCAGCGCTCCCATCAGAAAAACGATGTTCAGCACCATGCCGTAGTTGGCAATCATGCCGGACAGTTTGTAGTAAATGAGCATGAAAACCACAACCAGGACTACGCCGATGGCACCCGCCATTAGACCCTTGTTGATGGAGTCCTGACCAAGGGATGGACCAACCGTCACGTTCTGCACAATTTTGACCGGTGCCGGTAATGAACCGGCGCGCAATACGATGGCCAAGTCAGCAGACTCCTTCTCGGTAAAGGAGCCGGAAATCTGCGCACTGCCGCCGGAGATGCGTTCCCGGATTACCGGGGCCGAATAGACTGTATTATCAAGCACAATGGCAAACCGCTTGCCGACATTGGCTGCCGTCACCTGATCGAACAGCCGGGCGCCGGTGGAGTTAAACTCAATGGCAACATACGGCTGATTGAATTGGGAGTCGATTCGTACCTGGGCATCGGTAAGCAGGTCACCGGTGATCATCGCCTTTTTCTTGACGACCAGCGGAATCTCACTGACCGCACCAGTGGTGGCGTCAGTCCGCTTTTCGACCAGGATCTCTTCGTCTTCCGGGATGGTCCCCGGTGTCGCCGATGCAGCATTAATCGTCTCGTCGACCAGCTTGAATTCCAAGCGAGCAGTCTTACCAATCAGGTCAATGGCCCGCTTCGGGTCCTTGATACCGGGCAACTGCACCACGATATGATTAATCCCCTCACGGGCAATAATCGGTTCGGAAACGCCAAACTGGTCAATCCGGTTGCGGATGGTCTCCAGTGCCTGGGCTACCGACTTATCCTTGCGATCCTTGGCGGTCTTTTCATTCATCCGCACCTGCATCTGGACAAAGCCACCCTCATCAAACTGGGGCAACAGTTCCAGTTCCGGATACTTCTTTTTAATCTGCGCCTCAATATTGGTGGCGCTCCCCTTATCATACAGGGTCAGCTGCACCTTGTCGGCACCAACCCGGGCAATCCGCTTATAGCGCAGAGTCTGGGCCGTCAAGGTGTCCTCAAGGTCAGTGGCAATGAGGTCAAGTGCCCCTTCCACTGCCTTCTCGGTATCTACTTCCATGACCAAATGACTGCCACCCTGCAGGTCAAGACCCAGATGGATCTTGTCCGTCGGGAAAACCCCTTTCCACCAGGAAGGGAGAGTGCTGACCAGTGTCGGCGTCAGATAGATGCACGACATCACCAGAAACAGCGCTATGAGTAGTACGCGCCAGGTTACTCCCTTGGACATGCCGTTGTACTCCTTTCAAAACGATAGAATTGTGAATACCTATCGCGAGATTAATTAGCCCGGCCCGCTTGCGGGCTGGCATGAAGGCTACTTGTTCACACTCGCCACATGATTCTTGCTGACGCGAATATTGACACCGGTTGCTACTTCCAGGCTCACCACGGTCTCTTCAACGGCAGTCACCTTGCCATGAATCCCCCCGGCTGTCACTACCTGATCACCCTTTTTGATCGATTCCAGCAAGGCGCGATGCTCTTTGGCCTTTTTCTGCTGCGGACGAATCAGCAGGAAGTAAAAAATCCCGAACATCAGGACCAACGGAATCAACTGCATAAATGCCTGACTCCCCCCGCCTGCAGCAGCCCCACCTGGTGCCTGCCCCATCGCAAATGCAACTCCGAACATGAAAGACCTCCTGATAAATGATATTGATTTTGACTACACCGATACTGGTTAAACGTGAATACCCGCGTCAGATCGCTTGGCGTAAAATTCCTGCCGGAAAGCGGCAAACCGGCTTTCCGCAATGGCTTCCCGGACCTGACGCATCAGGTCAAGGTAATAATACAGATTGTGGTACGTATTCAAGCGCGCTGACAGAATCTCCCCGGCCCGGAACAGATGCCGCAAATACGCCCGCGAAAAGATTCGGCAGACGTAGCAGTCACAATCAGGGTCCAACGGACTGTCATCTTCCGCATACTCTGCCCGCTTGATATTCACCCGACCAAAAGAGGTAAAGAGCATGCCGTTGCGGGCATTGCGGCTCGGCATCACACAATCGAACATGTCATATCCGCACGCTACCGCTTCTACCAGATCTTCCGGGGTACCGATTCCCATGACATAGCGCGGCTTATGGGTCGGCAACAGCGGGGCTGAATAGCTCAACACCTCATAGGTCAGTTCTTTTGATTCACCCACTGACACCCCGCCCACGGCATAGCCGGGGAAGTCCATGGCCACCAGTTCCGCCGCGCTCTGTTCGCGCAGTTCGCGGTAGGTGCCACCCTGGATAATACCGAACAGCGCCTGGTCGTCACGACGGTGTGTCTCCTGGCAACGCCTGGCCCAGCGGGTAGTCCGCGTTACGGCCTGCTGCACAATGGCAACATCAGCCCGCGCCGGCGGACATTCGTCAAAACACATGGCAATATCACTGCCCAAGGCTTCCTGTACCGCAATGGAAATCTCCGGCGTGATCAGATGCCGTGACCCATCAATATGGGACTGAAATCGGACCCCTTCTTCGGTGATCTTGCGCAGTTCACCCAGGCTGAAGACCTGAAAACCACCACTATCGGTCAGGATCGGACCGTTCCAGGCCATAAACCGGTGCAAACCACCACGTCGTGCTATTGCCTCATGCCCGGGGCGCAGATACAGATGATAGGTATTGCCAAGAATAATCTGGGCACCCACCTCCTGCAACTCGGTCGGAGTCATCGCCTTGACCGTTGCCTGCGTGCCAACCGGCATGAAAATTGGTGTCGCAATGGTCCCGTGCGGGGTTGTCAAAGAACCGAGACGGGCAGCCCCGTCTTGTTGTAGCAGCTTAAAATTAAATATCGACAATGCGCACCTGTCACTGGTTACTGAATAAACATCGCATCGCCATAACTGAAGAATCTGAACCGCTCGGCAATCGCTCGCTCATAGGCGGCAAACAGCAGTTCTTTGCCGGCAAACGCAGAGACTAACATAATTAGGGTTGACTTGGGCAGGTGAAAATTAGTTAACAACGCATCCACCACCCTGAACTGGTACCCCGGACAGATGAAAATGTCCGCTTCTCCCGCTCCTGCAGCAATTTCTCCGGTCGCCCGGGCCGCGTATTCAAGGGTGCGGACCACAGTTGTCCCGACGGCAACCACCCTCCCCTGGCGCTCCCGGCAGCGCTCAATGGCAGCAACCGTTTCAGCCGGGATCAGATACTCCTCGCGATGCATCCGGTGTTCCGCAAGGTTCTCGGTCCTGATTGGCATAAAGGTACCCAGTCCTACATGCAAGGTAACATAGGCGATATCAATCCCGCGCTCTTGTATGGCCGCCAAAATCTCCGGCGTCAAATGGAGCCCGGCAGTGGGAGCGGCAACGGCGCCGGGCGAACGCGCAAATACGGTCTGATAGCGCTCACGGTCCTCTGCTTGCGGTTGCCGATTTATATAGGGCGGCAACGGCAGATTTCCTGAGCGATTGAGCCAATCGGTAAAGTCCGGACAATTACGGAATACGATCTGCCAGGTATCCTCACTGACTCTCGCCATAACCTCGGCAACAACCCCTTCTGCCAGATTGATCAGCACTCCCGGTTGCGGCGCCTTGGATGCCCGCAACAGACAGGTCCAGATTTCGGGACCGCCCGGTTGGCGACGCACCAGGAAGACCTCAACCCGCCCGCCCGATTCCTTTTGTCCATGTAATCGCGCCGGAATGACCCGGGTATCGTTCAGGACCAGCAAATCACCACGTTGCAACTGGTCGACAAACTGGCCAAACTCGGCAACCTCAATCTTGCACGCTGGCCGATCAACCAGCATCAGTCGAGAAGCGTCACGCCGCACTGCCGGTGTCTGGGCAATCAACTCTTCAGGAAGCACAAAATCGAAATCAGCCAGCTGCATTTATAAGGAGGCCCACTTTTGTACCCGGGTACCTGGATAGTAATAATTCAGGATCTCCCGATAATCAAAACCTTCGCCGGCCCGCTCTTTGGCACCCCATTGACAGAGGCCGACCCCATGGCCGGAACCGATCCCACTAAAGACAACGGCGTCCCCAATGGTCCGCACGAAGAAGTTGGTGCTCCTGATTACGCCATAGCCGACAGATTGACGAAATTTTGCCCCGGTAATCTTGATGGTTCCCCGACTGGAAACCAGTTCAAGTTTATGCACCCGGCCACGACTCGAGCGCCCCACGGCCCGCACATCAGTCAGACCATTCACCTTGAAAATGCCCTCCAGCTTTTTCAGGGAAATGACCTGTTCCCATCTGACTGACGGCGCAGTGAGGCAGTACTTGCAGGTGACACTTTTCAGATACGGGAGATTAAGCCCCCAGACATTTTCGGCGGTTTCCGTATGGCCACCACAACTGGAATGATAAAATGCCTGTACTATCGCATCCGCATACGTCAGCACTTCACCGGTAGTCTCATGCACCCCGCGGGCCGCCCGACTGTCTTCCAGATCACAGCCATCATACACCTGGTCGAGTACCGTTGATTCCAGATGATAGACCTGGCCACGGCGATTTGCTTTCTGAAACAGGGCATACGAACGGGCAATTACCGCCTGGGCCTTTACCGCCTCAATGGGCCACTGCGAAGATATTTCGCAGTTGATCAAGCCAATCAGATAATCTTCCAGGGGAAGCTCATTCACCACCAGCAGTCCTTTGCTGGCAGCGGTCACTTCTACGGTCCCACGATACCCCTTGCCATTAACTCTGAGGGTTCCCGGCGCAGTGACTTTCAGCAACTTGAAACTGAGCCCATTGGCACTGACCTGTGCCCCATTCGACTTCAGCACTATAGGGAATGCAATCCGCTGCGGCATACCAGCTTCATCGATGGCCAGAATACCGTCACCGTCAATCCGGATCGAATCCAACCCCTTTATTACCGCCACCCGAATGGCTTCGTCATAGCGCAACGGAGCTGATCCGGCCAAACCAACAGTCGTGAATGACACGATCAATAAAAATATAAGGGTTTTCACAAAAGATTCCTTGCCCGAAACTTTGCGATAAAATCACATTTGTCGTCGGAAAGTCAATGTTTTCTAAAGATCTGGATGCCCAAGGTGAGTTGGCAAAGTAATTGCTTGATTATCCGCAAAATTCTTCCGTGCTGCCGGAGATAATTCGCCGATGCCAATAAGTAAAAGTATCGGCAGATCAAGGCTTGCAGTAGCATATCGACTGTGTTAGGGTCAGCCAGGAAACGTTGAATTTAGCTAACGATTTCAAATTGTTAGCAATTATTAACCGCCAAATAACCGGGGCTCAGTTGAGATTGCCCGGCATACGGCTACTTGAAACCAACGAGATTACATGCATTCATTAAAAGTTAAAATCCTCGGCTTGATCACCTTGATTGTCGTCGTCATTATCACCGTGACGGCCATGATCAATTTCAAGCTGCAAAAGCAAATCATCGCCAACATCATTGAGCGCGATACCCTGCTGTTAACGGAAACAATCAAGAACAGCATTGCCAACTCCATGCGCCATGGGCGCTCCGATGAAGTCAGTTCCATTCTGTCGCGCATTAAATCCCAGGAGTCGATTAAATCAATCCGGATTATCGACGAATTCGGCAAAGTCCTGAACTCTGCCGATCCGGGAGAGATCAATCAAGACGGTGGCAGCAGCAATCTCTATCTCATGCAGCAGAATAGGGATTTCCAGTTATTGAACAACAGTGGCACCGGAGAATTTACAGCCTTTGCCAACATCTTCAACGGCCCGAGCTGTTATGGCTGCCATGACGCGGCCAAGTCGGTGCTGGGCACCCTGAAAGTCGACCTCTCGCTCAATTATCTCCTGAACTATTTTTCGTCACTCCGCACCAACCTGGCCATCACCACCATTGTCATGATCTTGCTGGTGGTCCTGTCCTGCTCAGCCTTTATCATTTTCTTCGTCGACCGACCGCTCAAACAGTTGATGGCAGCCATGCAGCAGCTGCAACTCGGCAATTTTGACTGTAAAACCCATCTGACCAGCAGTCATGAAATGGCTAACTTATCTGAACAATTCAATCTGATGACCGATAAACTGCATGAGACCCTCACCACATCAATCACCCAGGAACGACAACTGGCCAGGGTCCAGGAAACGCTCAATCATCATTCTGAAATCCAGCAGATGAATAGCCGCCTTGCCGACCAGTTACAGGAAATAGAAACACTGAACTCTTCCTTGGAAGAGCGGATTGAGGATATCGAAGAGGCCAACTACAAAATTGCTGATCTGGCGGGTGAGCTGGAAGACAAGAACACCACCCTTGAACGGACGGTAGCCAAACTCTCAACCCTTTACAAGGTTGGCCTCGGCATCAATGCCACCATGGAACCGGATCGGCTCTTTGACCTGATCGTCAAGAATACCATGGACTCGCTCAACGCCCAGATCGGCTATCTGGCACTGTACAACCCTGCCGAATCATCGCTGAGTATAAAAAATCTGTTGGGACAGACCATGCCAAAAGGGTCGGAAATTATGTCCCTGGCACAATTCAGCGTCTCTCACTGGGTAATCAACAACTGCAAACCGCTGCTCATTGCCGACATCAATCTATTCCCCCAATTCCCCCGGTTCAGTGCCCTTGGTTTCGAGCGAAAAACCTTGATCTGTGCCCCGCTGTCGGTGAATGAGGAAATCATTGGGACCCTGGTCGTGGTTAATCGCCTGGACAGTGCGAGCTTCACCAACGAAGATATGGAACTGCTCACCACCATTGCCTCCCAAGCCAGTATTGCCATCAAGAATGCCAAACTCTACGACGAGCTCCAACAGACCTATCTGAACACCATCCAGGCACTCATTTCCGCAGTCGAAGCGAGTGACAGCTACACCAAAGGCCACTCCGAGCGGGTAACCCGTTACTGCCTCGGCCTGGCCAAGCACCTGGACCTCTCCCCTGACCGGTTGAAGATTCTGGAGCGGGCAGCGGTTCTGCATGACATCGGTAAAATCGGCATCGACCTGACCCTGCTCCACAAAGAAGGACGCCTGACGCCGCGGGATATCGAAGATCTGCAGCAGCATCCGATCATCGGCATGCGGATCCTTGATCCGATCGAGTTTCTGCAGGATGTGAAGATCTGTATCGGGCAGCACCATGAACGCTTCGACGGCAAAGGCTACCCAAACAATATTACAGCTGATCAACTGCTGCTGGAGTCACGGATATTGGCCATTGCCGACTCATTTGATGCCATGACTTCTGATCGCCCCTACCGCAAGGCACTGCCGGTTGCCACAGCACTGCGCGAACTGCAGGAACATGCGGGGACGCAATTTGATCCGCAACTCATACCCCACTTCATTGCCATGGTCACCAGTGGTGAGGTCATCCAACCCCATGCAGAGTATCGTGAAGAACAGGCAATAGTCGCGAGTGCCTGACCCTGCTCACTTCCCCCTTGGTCAGTTCCCGATAAACGTGCTATAAACGGTCATGTTTCACAATCAGTCCTGCAGGGAAGCATGCCCATGGCCCCAATTCTCGAGGTAACCAACCTCGTCACCCACTATTTTTTACCCAACAAGGTCGTACGGGCCGTTGACAACGTCAGCTTTTCTCTTGAGCAGGGGGGCAGTCTGGCCCTGGTCGGCGAATCAGGTTGCGGCAAAACAGCCACAGCAGCTTCAATCATGCAACTGATACCGCCGCCGGGGCGGATCATTGGTGGCAGTATCCGTTTTGCCGGTGAAGAGCTGATCGGCGCCCCCCCCCAAAAGATCCGCTCATTGCGTGGCAATCGCCTGGCCATGATTTTTCAGGAGCCAATGACCTCACTGAACCCGGTGTTGACCATTGGCGATCAGGTGGGCGAGGTGCTGCGCCTGCACCGTCGCATGACCGCCAAGGATGCCAACCAGGAAGCACTGCGCCTGCTGGAACAGGTCGGTATCCCGGCGGCAACAACCCGCCTCAGCAGCTATCCCCACCAACTCTCCGGCGGCATGCGGCAAAGGATCATGATCGCCATGGCTTTGGCCTGCCAGCCAGATTTACTGCTGGCCGACGAGCCGACCACCGCGCTTGATGTAACCATTCAGGCACAAATCCTTGAGCTGCTCGATGAACTCACCCGTGAGCGGCAGATGGCACTACTGCTCATCACCCACGACCTGGGTATAGTGGCGGAACGGACCAGACAGATCGCCGTCATGTATGGCGGCAAGATTGTTGAATACGGCCCGACCGCAACCGTTTTGGCCAACCCAGGCCACCCTTACACCCGGGGGCTCCTGGCCTCATTGCCGCAGCGCAACGCGCCGGGCAAACCTTTGCCCACCATGCAAGGTATGGTAACCAGTATCACCGGTGCGGGGCTGGGCTGTCGCTTCAAGGATCGTTGTGACACCTGTGGAACCCCATGTGATACTGATCCCCAACTAACGGAGGTAGCGCCGGGCCATCTGGTCAGGTGCTGGCAGCACGGATGACAAGTCCGATTCTAACTGCAGACAAGCTGTTTCGCACCTTCAGTCTGCCGGAGGGCGCCTTTGGCAAACCAGTAACGCTCACCGCTGTCAGCGGGGTTTCACTAAAGGTCTGGCCACAAACGGCCATCGGGATTGCCGGGGAGTCCGGTTGCGGCAAATCAACGCTGGCCAAAATGCTTACCGGCCTATTGCCACCAACCTCCGGCTCCATCGCGTATGCCGGCAGATCGCTGGCCCGGATGTCTCCAGCTGAAATGCTTGCTTTTCGACGCGCCGTGCAGATGGTGTTTCAGGACCCCTACTCTTCCCTGAATCCGCGACAGCGGGTCGGTCAGATCATCGCTGAACCGCTGCAGATCCACAAACTGGTTACCCGATCGGCCATCCCGCAAGAAGTGCAGCGCTTGCTGGATGCGGTTGGCCTGCCAGCTGAGGCCGCACAACGCTATCCCCACGAGTTTTCCGGTGGCCAGCGGCAGCGGATCGGCATTGCCCGGGCACTTGCCGTCAATCCCCAGGTTTTAATCGCTGACGAGCCAGTTTCAGCCCTTGACCTGTCCATCCAGGCGCAAATTATCAACCTGCTGCAAGAACTGCGTCAGCGCTATGCCCTGGCCCTGGTCCTCATTGCCCATGATCTGTCGGTCATCCGCCACCTTTGTGACACCGTCGCGATCATGTACCTGGGCGAGATCGTCGAATTCGGGCCTTGTGCCGACATCTTCACGCAGACCCGACACCCCTATACCCAGGCGCTGCTGGCATCGGTCCCCCAACTTGATCGTCCAGCCGGACAGCCTCGAATCGTGTTAAAAGGGGATCTCCCCTCCCCGGTCAATCCGCCATCAGGTTGCCGTTTCCATACGCGATGCCCCTATGCGGAGGATTTGTGTCGTCAGACCGCACCAGCATTAGCGCCTGCTGCGCCGAATCACCTGACAGCGTGCCACTTTAGCATCAAAATATTCGGAAAACTCTAATTCCGCCTATTGACAACGGCACCAATACCACCTATACAATACGGCAACTTTATTCTGTTTTTTCGGCCATTTATCGCTATTATAAAGCTGGCTGACAGATTTTGCTGCAGAGGGGATGTTGCTATGGAATTCGACAAGAACCGTCATTTTGACCAGGAATCAGAGATCCTCAAGGTTCTCGGCCATCCGATTCGCCTGAAGATTGTTGCCGGCCTCTGCACCAAAGAGTGCAATGTCAAGCATATTTGGGAGTGCCTGGGGTTGCCACAGGCCACCGTATCACAACACCTTTCCCTGTTGAAAAACAAGGGGATTATCGAAGGCAAACGCGATGGTGTGGAAGTGCACTACACGGTCGTGCACCCCTTGGCAAAAAAAATAATCGGCCTGCTGTTGCTGTAAAATTCCCCCACCAAACGTTTATCTGATACCCCCTCTTGCAGGGGGTTTTTTATTCTCAGGAGCACAACATGCTTGATATTATGCTGGCCAAAGGTCGTGACCGCCGGGTCAAGGCAGGTCACCCCTGGATTTTCAGTAATGAGATCGACAAACTGGCCGGAGACCGGACGCCGGGCATCGCTGCCCGCGTCAATGATGCGTCCGGACGCTTGCTGGGCTGCGGCTATTACAACCCGCACTCTCTGATTGCAGTACGGTTGCTGAGCCGAACCGAGCGGTCTCCGGATCAGGCGGACCTTTTTCAGGAGCGACTGGCTGCGGCGCAAGCGCTGCGGGAGCAGTTATATCCCGGCCAGACCACCTACCGCCTGGTGCACGGCGAAGGGGATTTTCTCCCCGGGCTGGTCATTGACCGATACGGTGATTACCTATCGGTACAGCTGCTGACCGCCGGGATGGATCTCCGCTGGCCATTGCTCCAGGAGATTCTGGTCAAACAGTTTGCGCCACAAGGGATCATGCTCAGAAATGATGCATCAGTCCGCCTGTTGGAAGGGCTGCAGGAAGAGCGGCGCGTTGCCTATGGCACCGTGCCGGATCGTTGTCCGTACCAGGAGAATGGACTCTCATTTTTTGCTGACCTGCCAACGGGGCAAAAAACCGGTGCCTTCCTTGACCAGAAAGCGAACCATCAGTTGCTGGCCCCTCTCTGCGCAGGGGCAACAGTTCTCGACTGTTTCTGCTACAGCGGCAGTTGGGGGATCCACGCCGCCGCCTACGGCGCCAAAGAGGTTACCTGCCTCGACATTTCACTGTCAGCCATCAACCTGGCAGGAGAGCATGCCCAGGTCAATCAACTGGCAGACCGCGTCCGTTTTGAAACCGTTGATGTATTTGATCGGTTACGGAGTTTAAAGCAGGAAGGGAAAACATTCGACGTCATCATCCTTGACCCGCCGG
>JANOEC010000038.1:0-6998 GCA_031412995.1 Geobacteraceae bacterium | reverse complement strand
GCCCTGGTCGTGATCACCTTTATCGACCTTGAGCACCAGATCATTCCTGATGTCATCAGTCTGCCAGGCATCATCATCGGCTTTATCAGCTCATTCATTTTACCGTGGCACTCCTGGTCCAATTCCCTGATTGGCATTGTGGCCGGCGGAGGCGTACTGCTGGTGGTGGCCTATGGTTACGAGTTTCTGGCCAAGAAGGAGGGGATGGGTGGGGGCGACATCAAACTGCTGGCGATGATGGGCGCCTTTCTCGGCTGGAGAGCCGTGCCGTTTATCCTCTTTGCCGCCTCGCTGGTTGGCTCGGTGATCGGAATTTCCCTGATGGTGGCCCAGAAAAAGGACAGCAAACTGGCTATACCTTTTGGGCCGTTCCTTGCCTTTGGCGCCGTCCTGTATATATTTTACGGCAAGCAGATCATCTTCTGGTATCTGGGGTTGGGAAAATAACCGATCCTCGGGCATTCCATGACCTCTTTCCGCTTCAATCTCACCTTTGCTATTGTCTCTACCCTGGCCTGCCTGCTGCTGCTCAGCTGGATTCTGCTCAGCCTTATTTCATTCAAGACCGCCGAACAGGATCTGCAGGCGCAAAAAATCGCCGAAGGGCGGCTGCTGGCCGATACGGTCAGTGCCGCGTTACCGCGGCCATTTACCCCGGAAGCGGTGGCAATCACCATGGCCAGGCTTGCTCCCCAGTTGTCGACAAGTCGGGGGGTGCTCAATCTGGCGGTGATCGACAGTCGTGGCCAGTTGCTGAATGGTGGCCCGGCGGATCAGCAACTGCGTCAGGTGCTGCTGAGCGGCGAAGAACGGCGGCAATTCGACAAGAACGGGCGGTTGCTCCACTGCTACGTGCCGATCAGGCATGCAGAATCCGTAGTAGGGGCGCTCCGGATTTCCTATTCTCTGGACAATGACTATGAGCGGCTCAACCGGTCGCGCAGCCTGTTCATTGCCTATTTTATCCTGGATTTCTTTCTGCTGCTGGTCATCGGCTCAGCTGTGACCAGACGAATTGTGGTCTTGCCGGTGCAAAAGCTGTTGACTGCCACTGAACGGGTTGCTGCCGGTGACTTGAGCCAGGGCGTCCATGTGCCGGGCAGTGCCGAGATAGCGGCCCTGGCCGAGTCGTTTAATTCCATGGTAAGTGCCTTGCGGCGGCAGCGGGAAGAAGGTGAACAGCACGTGGCTTCCCTGGAGCAGATGAACCGGCAGTTGCAGGCCGCTCGAGAAGAAACGATCCGCTCCGAAAAAATGGCTTCGGTCGGGGTGCTGGCGGCCGGCATGGCCCATGAAATCGGTACGCCGTTGGCGGCGGTTCTGGGATATGTGGAAATTATGCAGCAGGGGCCCGCTGACCCCGATGAAACCGCTGACTGTCTGCGGCGAATAGATCAGGAGGCGCGTCGGATCGATCGACTGGTGCGCGAACTGCTGGACTTTGCCCGACCAACGGAGGCCGAACAGGAACTGCTCAACCTGCCGGAGTTTCTCGCTGATGTGCTGGACATGCTGACGCGCCAGGGTGCCTTGAAACAGCTGACAACCTCCGTTACTGTTGGCGATGAGCTGCCGTTGCTCTATATTGACCGGCATCAACTACTGCAGGTGCTGCTCAACCTGTTATTGAATGCCCGTGACGCCATGCCGGACGGTGGCGAGTTGCAACTGAACGCCGAGCGCGCCGAGTTTAGCGCCAATGAAGCCTGGGCGCTCCCGGCAAACGGGGTAACCATGGGGCGGCGGCGGGAGGATTTTGGCGGTGCGTTTAGCCATTCTTTTCCGGTCGAGCCGGAAGCGGCGGTCCCCTGTGTGCGGATCACCGTGGCGGATACCGGTTCGGGGATCCAGCACCATCAGCTGCCCCGGATCTTTGATCCGTTCTTTACCACCAAAGAGCCAGGCAAGGGGACCGGGCTAGGTCTGGCCATCACCGCCCGACTGGTTGATTCCTTTGGTGGCCGGATCACCGTGGCCAGTACCCCTGGCTCCGGTACCCGTTTCATGGTCTGGTTACCGGTAGACCGACAACAGGAGAGCAGTTGATGACGATGCCGACAGGAAAACCACGCATACTGGTGGTTGACGATGAAGAGAACATGCGCCACATGCTGCAGTCGCTGTTAAAGCGCCAGGGCTACGATATCGTCTTAGCGGCTGATGGCCAGGAAGCGTTGACCCGCCTGCAGTCCGACAGCTTCGAATATATCCTTTGTGATATTCGCATGCCGGGGCTGGATGGTCCCGGATTTCTCGACCAGGCCATGGCCATGGGGGTTAGCGCAGCCATTATCATGATGTCGGCCTATGGCACCATCGAGCTGGCCATTGAGTGCATGAAGCGTGGCGCTTACGATTTCATTTCCAAGCCGTTCAAGGGGGATGAGATTTTGCTGGTGCTGAAGAAGGCCGAAGAACGGGAGCGGCTGAAAAGCGAAAACCAGCGGCTGCGGCAGGAAATTGACCGGGAATATGCCTTTGGCAACATAGTCAGCAAAAACAGTAAAATGCGTGAGATCTTCGCCCTGGTGAGCAAGGTCTGCGACTATAAGACTACGGTATTGATTCAGGGAGAGTCGGGCACCGGCAAAGAACTTATTGCCCGGGCGCTGCACTACAACAGTATTCGCAAGGCGCGCTCTTTCGTGGCGGTCAATTGTGGGGCTATTCCGGAAAATCTGCTCGAAAGTGAACTGTTCGGTCACGTCAAGGGGGCCTTCACCGATGCCAGTAGCGACAAAGCCGGGCTTTTCGAGCAGGCCGATGGCGGCACCCTGTTTCTCGACGAAATTGGCGAGATGCCGCTGGCGCTGCAGGTAAAGCTGCTGCGGGTGTTGCAGGACGAGGAGATCCGCCGGGTGGGCGGCAGCAGCTCCCGCAAGGTGGATGTGCGGGTCATTTCGGCTACGTCCAAGGACCTGGAAGATGAAGTCCGCAAAGGGCACTTCCGCGAAGACCTCTTCTTCCGGCTCAATGTTTTTGCTCTGGCCCTGCCGCCACTGCGGGATCGGCCAGAGGATATCCCGCTACTCACGGAACATTTTCTGGCCAAGTATGCCGAACGCTTCAATAAGCCGGTACCGCAGAGCGATCCTGCTGCTATGCGGTTATTGGTATCGGCTGAATGGCCGGGGAATGTGCGGGAACTGGAAAACTGCATCGAGCGGGGGATGGTGCTCTGTGACGGCGATCGTTTCAGCGTCGACTGTCTTCCTGAGCGGTTACGAAATCTGGCCAGGGAGGTAGAGGCAACACCATGGCTGGCTGACACCATTTCCATCAAGCAGGCCCAGGAGCAGATGGAGCGGATTCTGATTAAACGGGCACTGGAGCAGACCGGCGGCAACCGCACCCACGCCGCTCGGCTGTTGGAGATTAGCCATCGGGCGTTGCTGTATAAACTGAAGGAGTATGGGGTGGAGTGACATCAGAAAATAATGTTAATATATATACATAGTAAGTAGCCAATATGTAGACATACTATGATTAAATATGGTATTTACTGTTTATCAATGGAGATATTTGTAAGGTGGAATCGCTTTTGCAAAAACAGATACCGTACCCAGAGTTTGATTACCAAACACTGCTGGACCTTGTGCGAGAGTATGCGTACCCCCGTCAACGGATCTCCGTCCTGTTGCGCAACGGATTAATTATTCGCGTCAAAAAAGGGCTCTATGTCCTTGGCGAATCGGGCCGGCAACAGCCCTATTGCCGGGAACTGCTGGCAAATCTCATTTATGGCCCTTCGTATGTCTCGCTTGAATATGCTCTGCATTATCATGGTTTGATTCCGGAGCGGGCGGAAGTGGTGACGTCAGTAACCTGTGGCCGTACGCGGACTTTTCTTACCCCCATTGGTACATTTTCGTACCGGACGATACCTATGGCAGCCTATAGCAACGGCATGGACCGAGTTGAACTCGCTGACGGGCGAGCCTTTTTGATTGCCATCCCGGAAAAAGCTCTTGCCGACCGCCTGGTTGCTGAGCGTGGAGCCAGTTTGGCTACCCAGCAGGAAATCCTGACCTTTCTTGCGGAAAGCTTGCGCATTGAAGAAACGGTTATTCGCTCCCTTGATCCTGTAAGGCTTGACGAGATTGCGGGATTTTATCGATCCCGCCGGATTCAGCTGCTGTCCCGTCTGGTAAGCCGGCTGCGTCGCAACGGCACAGGAGCTGCCGATGCATGAGGCAGTTGCCCGCATGTTGGCGCGCTACGAGGTGAAGAGCGTGGACGACTCGCTCCGTGCACTGCGCGAAATCATGCAGGAGATTGTACTGCTCGGACTTTGGCGAGCTAAATTCTTTGAACACGCTGCTTTCTATGGTGGCACCGCCCTGCGGATTCTCTATGGCCTCGACCGTTTTTCCGAGGATCTGGATTTCTCACTTTTGGCACCGGCACCGGACTTTAGCTTGGCCCGCTATTCTGCCGCGCTGGAAGAAGAAGTACGGGCTTTCGGCTTCAACGTGCGGGTAGAGATGGTTGACAAAGCGGTAGCGACGGCGGTGCAGTCGGCATTTCTCAAGGGGAATACCCGCAATGAGCTGCTGGTCATCGAAACCGGACAGGACTATCTGCGCCAGGTCCCGACCGGCCAGGTACTGAAGGTGAAGATCGAAGTGGATACCGATCCGCCACCGGCATTTACGACTAATACTCGCTATTTGTTGCAGCCGATTCCTTTTGCGGTCCGCTGCTATGCTCTTCCAGACCTGTTTGCCGGTAAGATGCATGCACTGCTCTGTCGACGCTGGCAAAACCGGGTCAAGGGTCGCGACTGGTATGATCTCGTCTGGTATGCCGCCAACCATCCGCAACTACACCTTGCCCACCTGGAGCAGCGGATGCGGCAGACTGGTCACTGGAACAATACTCAAAAGCTTACGCCGTCTGAATTTATGGTTATGCTACATGACACAATCGACCGGCTTGATGTCGTACAGGCACGCCGTGATGTGGCGCCTTTTATCAAGGATCAGCAGCAGCTTGCAATCTGGTCCAGTGACTTTTTCCGAGATGTAGCGGAACGGATTCAGTTCACTGACGCATAGCTATCGGCAACCGGACCCACGCCGCTCGGCTGCTGGAGATCAGCCATCGGGCGCTGTTGTATAAGTTGAAGGAGCATGGGGTGGAGTAAAATATCCATAAAAAGGCATAAACACTCATAGTAAGTCGCCAATAAGCAGACATATGGAAAAGACCCTGACCCCACCTTAAGCTGCTTTCAGTTCCTCACGAATGACCTGACGTATAATTTCGGCAAGGGGCGGTTCGGTAATCAGTTTACGCAAGGTGTCATTGAGTATGGTCTGATAGCCTTTATTCTCTGTTTCCCCACGGGCCTTGAGCCATTCCACCACGTCATTGTCAAGGTATGTAGTAATGCGGGTTTTGCCATTGTTTGGAATTACGGCGCCACGTTTACCTTTACTGAAATCATATTCTGCTTTCATGTCCGGATCAGCTTTCATAGTCGCTCCTTTCGTGCGGTTCTGCTTTGCGGGCCGAGATAATGCGAATTGTTGTTTCTGTGGGATAACAGTACACCACAACCAACAGCTGGCATTCTAACCCTATCCCTATGGTAATAAAGCGTTGCTCCAGGTGGTCTGTATCTTCTATGGTCAGGGCAAAATCATCGCTTAAGGCGGCAACGGCAGAAGCAAATGGAACGCCGTGACGTTTCAGATTACTTTTTGCTTTATTTTCATCCCAGACGATTTCCATGTATTACCTATACATACAATGTGCATATATTGTCAATGGGTCTTAATTTAAAAGAATGCGAGGAGGTCAATGCTAGCAATACTAGGTGTCAGATACTAGAGATACTAGGAGATACTAGGGGTCAGGTTTAACTTCTAAAGATTAACTAGCCGATTCTTAAGTTCGCTTATGGTGCGAGCCAGTTCAGGATCCACATTCATTTTATCCTCAAGTCTACGCGCAGCCTGACTTAACGACGCTATATCCCGGTTTAGAATTACGCCCAATTCGGTCAAAGAATGATCCGCTGACTCACGTATGAAAAGTGCTGCTACAGAACGAGCCTCAGAATGTGGCTTTCTCTTGCCGCGTGCCGCAAGCTCACCAATAGGCAGGTTGAAATGCCGACATATTGCTGACACCAGATTATCAAGCGATTGAGGTTTATGTTGATGTTGGCCGGCTTTCTGTAATACTTCGTCTACAAAACAGTCACTCCCAAGGATGCGCCCTTCAAGTGATCCAGAGTGGAATTCTGGCCTTCTGCACTCATTCATTCCTGCCAGTATAAATTCGTTATAACTAGCCCTTGCTTGAGAGATTTCATCATAAAACTGTGAGAGTATCCATTCTATAGTAAGCCAGGGAATGGATACTTTCCCGAGATAGGCGTGATGTCCGCTCCAGAAATAATCGGTCGGCAGGTTTACGATTTTCGCACGCACCGGGTTTAGATGGATATAACGCACCAGTTCAAGAAGATAGCTGTCTGCATCAATCAATAAAGCTTTGTAGCGTCCTTGAAAGACATGACCGGTGCGAAAATATTTTCTGTTTATCCAGGTTGTGTATCGCAGGGTAAGGTTTTGCATAATTCTCGAGAGGGGCAGAGTCCCAACCTGGAGCGCTATATGGATGTGGTTTGTCATGCAGCAGAAAGCATGGATGCGGCAATCGAACTTTACGGTCATCTCCTGCATGAGCAGGTAAAAACGGTAACGATCAGCATCGTCGAGAAATACCGGTTGGCCGGCATTGCCGCGAAGGATGACGTGATAGACTGCACCGGGGAAATGGATTCGTGGTTTGCGTGCCATGGAGTGGAGTATATTTGATGATATTTAGATGTCAAGCCTGACCCCTCGCATGTCTTTTCTCACTTTTGGCACCGGCACCGGACTTTAGCTTGGCCCGCTATTCTGCCGCGCTGGAAGAAGAAGTACGGGCTTTCGGCTTCAACGTGCGGGTAGAGATGGTTGACAAAGCGGTAGCGACGGCGGTGC
>JANOEC010000037.1:0-9237 GCA_031412995.1 Geobacteraceae bacterium | reverse complement strand
GGACACCCTTGCCGTTCGGCTAACGGTTCCCACCATCAGGGTCCGTAGGGGACTTGCACCCCCAAGTCAATGATCAACCACCATAGTTGATCATATGGCGCTTACGCGCCACGCGCCCTGCCGGGCGCACAAACTAAAAAGGAGGATCAAATTGATCCTCCTGGCAGATCGCAAGGTTAACAAAACATGTAATGGGGTACGGTCAGAAGTTATACGCCATCTTTAAGCCGAAAAGACTTTCCCGGTGCAGTCCGTTTGATCGGGCACTTGCACTTAAGGCATTTGAAAAGGTGTATGAAGGGGAAATCTTCACCTTGTCGATTGGCGAATAATCGATGCAGCCGCAAAGCTCGAAATTGTGAAACCCGGTATAGCCTGCGCTGGCCGAAGGGTTCTCCATATTATAACCGACCTGGGCGCTTAAAGAGCCACTGATTTCCGTCGCAATCTCTTGGTTGTGGCTGATCCCAAACGTGTAAAACAGACCCTTGCCGGTTGCTTCGTCCCAATCCCAGTAGACGGTGGCCGTCGGTGACAACAGAGTATTGGCAGTGGCCTTCAGGTACAGTTCATTCGTGTCGGCACCGACAGCCGAGTCAACCCCATAATAGGAATTTCCCAGATTCAGGGTCATAATTTCTACCGGTGTTATTGAATAATTCAAAATGATGTCGGTTTCGGTCACGTTGTTCTTTGGCAAGTTTGCTGTCTTGCGGGTCTGGAAATTACTCCAGTAACTCAGCGTAAAACCTCTGTAGTTGAGATCGACCCCTCCCTGCATCACCCATTGATTATCACTGAGGTCCAGTCCTCTGAACAGATATTTGTTGCTCGGCCCGGCATAGATGGTGCCGGTAACTTTCTCATCGGCATAGGCTGAAGAGGTCATGGTTGCCACCAATGCTGCTACTAGCACGACAAAGTATCGGTTCATTTTTATGATCCTCTACCATTTGCTGGTCTGGTAGTGCGTGAGCTTCACGCATCCGGTTTGTGGTGTCTGGTTTTGCACCTGTTGGGGGGTTGATCATACGATACAAGTGAATCGGCAATCAGCCGAAATTCTTTAATGCGGCAGTTTTTAACCACTACAACAGAGCCTTTTTAAGTCTTGCTCAGGACTGACAAATTACTCCTGCGGCTCTTTACCGAATTTCAAGTAGAGCGACGGCAACACCAGCATATTCAGCAGGGTAGAGGATAGCAGCCCCCCCAAAATGACGATGGCCAGTGGCGAGAGGATCTCGTTGCCCGGCTTGTCAGAGGCAAAAGCAAACGGCACCAGCGCCAGCCCGGCAGCCAAGGCGGTCATGATGACCGGCCTGAGACGCTCCATGGAACCCTGCAGCACCGCCTCCTGCAGGCTTTTCCCTTCCTGTGCCATCAAGTGTTTGTAGTGGGAAATCAGCAGAATACCATTTCGGGTGGCGATGCCGAACAGGGTGATAAAACCGACCAGCGAAGCGACGCTGATGATCCCGGAAGTGAAATAAACGGCGAGGATGCCGCCGATGAAGGCGAGCGGCAGGTTGACCATGACCAGAAAAGCATCTTTGAAGGAACGAAATTCAATATAGAGAATCAAGATGATGAAGAGCAGCGATACGATGCTCAACAGGCCGATGGTTCTGGTCGCTTCGGCCTCGCTCTCGAACTGGCCGCCATACTCCAGATAATACCCCACCGGGAGCTTGACCCGCTGCTCGATGCGGCTGCGGACATCTTCAAAAACACTGCGTAGATCACGGCCGGTAACGTTTGCCTGTACAACAATCTTGCGCTGGGCATTCTCCCGGGTAATGGTGTTCGGTCCCTTGGCGGAAACAACCCGCGCCACGGCGGAAAGCGGGATTTTAACCCCGGTCGGGGTATCGATCAGGACACTTTCGATGCTGCCGGTACTGTTGCGAGAACTATCGGGAAACTTTACCACCACATCGAAACCACGGTCCCCTTCCAGAGTCCGGGTTACGGCCTTACCGGCGGTGGCCGCCTCCATGGCCTCTGCCACTCCTGACATGGTGAGGTTGTAACGGGCCATTTGTGCCCGGTCGGGAACGATCCGTATCTGGTGAATATCCTTCTGTTGTTCCACCGACAGATCAGCCAAGCCGGGGACATCGGCGATGGCGCCCCTGATCTCCTCCGCCGTGCTCCGCAGCCGGAACAGTTCCGGACCGTAGACCTTGATGGCGATGTTAGCCATGGTGCCGGAAAGCATATGGTCAATCCGGTGGCCGATGGGCTGGCCAAAGGTAATGGTGGCCGGCATGCCAGCCATTGACTTACGCAGTTCTGCCATTACCTCGCCAAGCTTGCGCTCCTTCATCTCCAGCTTGGCTTCGATTTCCGTCATGCTGGCCGCTTTGCCATGCTCATCCATATCACCCCGCCCGGTGCGGCGGGCCGTCTTCTTGACGTTTGGGTGCGCCAGCAACTTCTTTTCCACCTCAAGGGCAATAGCCGCCGACTGTTCCAGCGAGGTTCCCGGCGTGGTGACGACAACCACCGTCAGTGCCCCTTCATTGAAGGCCGGCAGAAAGGAGCGCCCGATCATTGAGAATGGAATCATGGCCAGGGCAAAAGCCACGACCGACCCGGCGATCACCAGTTTCGGCCGGGTAACCGCCAGGTTGAGCATGGGGCGATAAAACCGTTGCAACCAGCGGACGACGAAACTATCTTCCTCACGCTCCAGGCACTTTGCCCGTGGCAGCAGGTATGAACAGAGGGCCGGGGTGACGGTCAGGGCGACAATCAGCGATGCGCCGATGGAAACCATGTAGGAAATGCCAAGCGGCTGCAACAATCGTCCCTCAACGCCAGTAAGAAAAAAGAGCGGCATGAAGACCATCAGAATAATCAGGGTGGCATTGACGATGGACGCACGAATCTCTTTTGAAGCCTCGAAGATTACCTTGCGCGGCGGAGTTTGCTGATTTTCCGGTTTCAGACGATTTTCCCGCAGTCGGCGGAAGACGTTCTCAACATCGATGATGGCGTCGTCAACAATAACCCCGATGGCAATGGCCATCCCCCCCAGGGTCATGGTGTTGATGGAGATATCAAATATTTTGAGGGCAAAGATGGCGAACAACAGCGAAAGCGGTATGGCGGTAATGGAAATAACAGTAGTTCGAACATTGCCCAGGAAGAGAAAGAGGATGGCAATAACCAGCAGCGACCCTTCGGCCAGCACTTTTTTGATGTTGTCGATGGCCCGCTCAATGAAGTCGGACTGCCGGAAGATATCGGTCTCCAGTTGCATGCCGACCGGCAGACTTTTCTGCAGTTCCGCAAGCTTTACTTCCAAGCGCTTGGTCAGTTCAAGAGTGTTTGCGGTTGGGTGTTTCTGAATCGAAATTACCACCCCCGGCTTGCCGTTGGCCGATGCATCGCCATATCTGAAGGCCGGCCCAATGACAACCTGCGCCACATCCCGCACCAGAACCGGCACCCCGCCCTTGACCGCCACCACAACCTGCTCAAGATCGGCGATGGAGCGCACCCGGCCCACGCCCCGGATCAAGTATTCCTGGCCGGTCTTCTTCATCACCCCGGCGGCAAAATTCTCATTGGCCCCTTTGAGGGCGGTAATGACTTCATTCACCGTTACGCCGAAGGCTTGCAGGCGTTGCGGATCGAGTACCGCCTGATACTGGCGGGTATCACCGCCAATATTGGAAACCTGCGAGACGCCCGGAATCGCCAGGAGTCTCTTACGCACCACAAAGTCGGCAGTCTCCTTCAGTTCCATGGTGTTGTGCTGGTTGCTGATCAGCGCCACATGCATGATCTCCCCCATGATGGAAGAGATCGGCGCCAGTTGAGGAACCGCATCAGTCGGCAGCACACCGGCCAGAGATTGCAGTTTTTCGTTGACCACCTGGCGGGCCTTGTAAATATCGGTCCCCCAGCTGAACTCGACCCAGACAGTGGAGAGACCGGCTACCGTGTAGGAACGGACTCGGCGCACACCGCTGGAGCCGTTGACGGCGCTTTCAATGGGATAGGTGACGACCGACTCCACCTCTTCCGTGGCCATACCATGCGCCTCGGTAATGATGGTGACCGTCGGGGCGGTCAAATCCGGCAGGACATCTACCGGCATCTTCATAGTTATATAGGTCCCGACCAGCAGAACCAGCAGTGACGCCACCACGACGATCAGCCGGTTTTCCAGGGCCAGGCGGATTACTTTATCAAGCATGATATCTCCTTAATGGCCGTGGCCCTGATCAGCGCCACCCTTGGCGGCCGACTCAGCCTGTTTGACGTAATAGGCACCGCGAGTTGCCACCCGCTCATCACCCTTGAGACCGCTCGTGATCTGAACAAAGCCGCCATCCTCGATGCCGATCTTCACCTCTCGCCGGTCAAACGCTTCTCCCGATGGCTGGATAAAGACGAACCAGCGCCCCTCGTCTTCAATCAGTGAGTCCTTGGGCAGGGCCAGTGCCCCGGCTACCGAGCCGGTCCTGATGGCGACATTGGCGAACAGTCCGACCTTGAGGCGCCCGGATTGATTGGGGACTTCAAACAACACCGGCAGAGTTCTGGTCTGGGGGTCGAGCATGTCGCCGACCGATACCAAGCGCGAAGGCTTGAACGTGTCCGTCAGGCCGGCAACGGTGAAAGTTGCATTTAGCGACTTGCCGGCAATGCCGATTTCATTCGCGGGTAGATTGGCCTTGAGCCAGAGGGTGCTGGTATTGACGATCCTTAGGATCGGCTGCCCAGCTTCCACTCCTTTGCCGGCACCGGCAGTAACTTCCACTACCGTGCCGCTCACGGTTGCTCGCACCGCAATCCGACCGCCACCTTCTCCCTGGACACTACCCAGCGCTTTTTCCAGCGGTTCGAGCGCCGCCCGCGCACTCGAAAGAGTCAACTCCGCCTCCTCGACCCGCTTCAGTGGGGCGATTTTGGCTTCATGGAGACGTTTGGCCCGGTCATACTCCTTCTGCGCCAGCGTAACCCGGTTTTTTGCTTCAGCATACGCCGCTCCTAACTGGCCGATCCCGCCGTCCGGCCTGGTCGGCGGATCGATCAGGGCAACGACTTCTCCTTTGGCCACCTTCTTGCCGATGAACGGCAGTTGCCTGGTCGTCGAGATGATCCCGGCCAGCGGTGCGGCTACCGTTGCCTCGGCATTCGACATCGGTACCAGCTCCCCTGTGGCGACAATGAAGCTTCCCAGGTCTTTCTTGACCGGCTGGGCCACCATGAAGTCCACGACCCACTGCTGTTCCTTCAAATACGCTATTGCGCCGCCACCGCCGGCATGACCTGCGGCCGGCTTCTCCCCCTTGTTCAGGACCTGTACCTCGGACACCGTAATTTCATCGGCGAAACCCTTGCCGTCGGTGATCAGTTTCAGCGCATATTTGCCCGCTTTGCCCAGAGTAGCCTCGATCTTGTAGATTCCAGACCGAGTCGGAGCAGGCAGGGAGAAGGTTTCCGGCTCGCCAGCCGCCGGAGTGAAGACGAGTTTCAGTCCACCCTCCGTGACCGGTTTAAAATCGCTCAGCCTGGTCAGATGGATCAGAAAGCCGGTCTTTTCTCCGACCACCGGCTGGTCATACTCCATAAACAGTTCGCTCTTGGCGGAATAGGCCGTGACTTTGACCGGTTCGGCCTTGTCACTAGAAGCGGCAGGCGCCTGTTTCTTTTGCGTGCAACCGGTCAACATGAAAAGCATCGCCAGCAATATTCCCGTCTGCTTCAGGGCAGTTTTATAAATGCTCATTTATTTCCTCCATCATCTTTCTTCAGTTCAATTCCCACGGCAGCATCAAGTTTGGCAGCCGCAAGGTTCTGGTTGTTAAGTGCGGTGAGATAACCTTCATTCACTTCACTAAATTTCTTCTGCTCCTCGATCACCGCCAGAATCCCCACTTCTCCCAGGCGATATGCTTCCTGGACCAGTTTCAGGTTTTCGGTGAGTTGCGGTAGTATCTCCTTGGCATAAATGTTTGCAGCTTTTTCTGCGGTGGCGAGGCGCGCATAGGCAGCCTCCACTTCCCGTTCAATATTCTGCCGGGTAAATGACTGGCGGATCTCTGCGCTACTTATTCTGACCTGGGCTTCCTTAAGGGCAGCTTGATTCCGATCGTAAACCGAAAGGGGGATGGAAAGTTTTACGCCGATCAAATAGTCGGTGGACCTATCATCCATACCGCCAATTGTGGTCAATGAGCTTTCACGGCTGAAGGCAATCCCCGCTGTCACGTTGGGCAGTTTATCAGCCTGAGCCAGGGCAAGTCCTGCCTCTCCTTTGCTTTTTTCCGCCGCCACGGTTTGTAGATCGGGGCGATTTCCCAGAGCCAGCACCTTAAGTTCCGCTGGATTAGCAACTAACGGTTTCGTCTCCTGAGAGCCGGCAATTTTCAGATCGGTCAAGGCCGGCAAACCCATAAGAGCCAGCAGTCGCTGGCGCGCCGGCACAAGTTCGCGCTCTGCCTCGATCTTTCTGCCAGTACTACGGGCGAATTCCACTACGGCCAGGTTTACGTCCAGTCCTGCAATATCACCAGCAGCCAGCCGCTCTTTGGTTATCTGCAGGAGTTGGCTGTTCAGTTCCTGGGACTTGTGGGCCAGCTCAAGGCGGCCTTCCACCAGCAGCAGGTCGTAGAATCCGGTCTTCACCTCCAGCAACAGCAAACGTTCCGCATCCTTGATCCGGTTGCCGAACCTAGCCAGTTCAGCTTCAGCTACGGCCAGCCGTTTCTCCCGCTTACCGCCAAACAGGAATTCCTGGGATACGCCGATGGAGGCGCGGCTTTCCGACGAACTGCCGGTAAGAGCTCCGGTTGCACCTTCCAGATCCAGAACAGGATTGGGATAAAGTCCGGCCTTGATTCTGCCAGCCTCGCCGATCCCTGTCTCTTGGCGGAGTGCCTGAAGATCACCGTTGCTCTCCCTGGCAATGGCCATGATTTCCTGCAGAGTAACGGCTTTATCCTCCGCCGCCCGGAGTGTCGACGTTGCAACACCAATAATTGCCGCCAGCATGACGGCAATCGATAACCTTCTTAGAAATGTCTGCATCTATGTTCCTTCCTTGTTGCAATAAAGTATGACGGGACTGAAATCCATTCGACTCAACCGTGCCAAGCAAAAGCCCCCATCTTTCTCCCCTTGTTATAAATAAAGGGGATACGGATACAGAGATGTTGCTGCAATCCTGGATAGCAACCAAGCAACTGACACAATTACGAATGTTGAGTAATGAAGCCGGCAGCTGGACGCAACTTTACGAGCAATGACGCAGACAAAGCGCTATTGCGGACGCAAGAGTAGCGTATCAGCCCTTCAGGTGAGGATATGTGGGGGAATGAATTTATCCAGATAGACTTCGGGGATAAGTTGAAAAGGCTCTACGTTGATAAGAAGGAAACTGGTCGGTACAGGATGGCGGTAACAGGTTTGAGCAGCCAATGACATGTAGGTGTGGTGGTCGCAACTGAAATGGTCATGCTCAGTACTTGGATGGTCGTTAGAGGGGCAAGCCTGACAATGGCCGGCGGTTTCAACATGCAAAAAGCCAATCGATATTTTGTGCGGGGAGGTAAGGCCTGCTTCTTCAATTTCATGGGCCACAGAAAAGACGGTATTAATGGAAAGGCAAATCAGCACCGCGACCAGAGTTAATGCAATCATTTTTCTGAATCTTTGATTCAAACCTGCTCCAGTCCTTCTTTTGGGCAATGTGACGTCAAGCGATAAAACTAATTTGTATCGTGATGCGTGTCAACGAAAATCTCCGCTGGAAAAGTCATTTGTACTCCATCGGCACAGTGGAAATACCAGACTTGGTCATCACAATTCCCGACTGTCTCTCGGGCGGCAATGGGCTTATCAAATTCAGGGTTTCCTTAATAGCAAACCATAGTGGTAAGGCGGCAGGTCGAAGCGGTTTTGATCGTTGAAACCAAATCCGGCTTCTCTTCCCCACCCGATGCACTGTTCCGGTCGGGGACGTATTTCCATTGCCGGACCCCGCGGCGTTGTGGGGTCGTAGTTCCAGTGAATGACAGCCAGCATTCCGTTCGGTTTGAGCACACGGCAGGCCTCTTTTATCAAGGCAACCGGTTCTTCGTGATGAAGAATGTTGAAGAGCAGGGCAGCGTCCATGGAGTTGTCGGCCAGACCGGTTCCCTCGGCTACAAAATCGCGCTCTGCGGCTTGTACATTGACGATGCCGGCTTCAGCGCATTTTTGTCTAACGACTTCCACCATGTCCGGCTCGATGTCCAAGGCATGGACGGTTCCCGCAGCAATTCCGGCGGCGGCCAACGTAAATGTTCCATAGCCGCAACCAAACTCAACCAAATCCCGCACTCCCCGGTCGAGACCGAAGATGGCCAGCACCTTGGCCGGGTCGAAAAATCCGGTCCACATCTCTTCTTCGGGCATGCCGCTGTCACGAACCTTCATGGAGTTTCCCCTTTTGCATGCTCAAGGGCGGTGACGAATGCATGCAACAATCTGGAATTTTCCCGCCCTCACCGGCAGGCTTTCACCGGTGATTGGCGCCTGATCAACTGTCGAATTATCTTCGACCACCTCGCCGTCCAGAGCGATCCGCTACCCCGGCCGGACACGGACGATGCTGTCCAGGTCAACACTCGTGGCTGGAACCTCACCCCATGAACCGTTAGAGAGTTTTACTGTGGCGTTTTCCGGGGTCATGGCCATCAAGCCACGGATTGCGTTGCGGGCACGGTCGAGGGACTTAACCTCAATCAGCTCGGCCAGGGCGAAAAGGAACATTACCATGGCCGCCTCGGGCCACTGACCGATGCACAACGCACCGGTCACCGCGATGGACATGAGCGCATTCATGTTCAGGTTGCGGTTGCGGAGCGCAATCCACCCCTTTTTGTAGGTTTCCAGTCCTCCGGTCAGAATTGCGACAAGCGCCAGGAGCAGCGTCAGCCAATGATGACCGACGGTCAGCATCTCGATAATTTCAGCGCCCAGTGCAGCAACTCCCGAAGCAATCAGTGGCCACCAATTGGTCTTTTCTTCCTTGGGCAATTCATCCGCTTGCTCCACCACCCCAACCTGCATGCCGATGGCTTTCAGGGCAATTACCACCACATCCAGCGATGGCAGGGTGTGGGAAATAAGCAGGTTTCTCTGCAACAGGTTGAATTCAAGTCCCGTTACGCCGGGAAACCCTTTAAGCTTGCTGCGGATCAGTGCCTCTTCGGTCGGGCAGTCCATGTTTTC